>CAZSVM010000012.1:0-77581 GCA_964610315.1 uncultured Actinomycetota bacterium | reverse complement strand
CAGTTGGCGCTAATTTAGTTAAGTGTGTGTTCAACTTTTGGGGTTCATATCAATATTAACCTGAAATTAAGAATAAGTTAATTACAATTATGAATTAAATAAATTAATAGATATGATATAAAATATATGCATATAAATGAAATAAATATGGTGTATTTTATATTTAAACTAATATATAATTAGCAATATATTATGACTATTGACTTAGATTTAATTAAATTACCTAAGAAAATTAATCCATGTCCAATCATCGAAAGCATCGTTGAATTACGTTTTGATTCTCAGATCCCGCAAGATGCGATCTTTGGTATTGTTTATAATGAATTTAAGAAAGAATATTCAAATTTACAAGAGTTACCAATTTTGCAACTTCCAGAAATGGTAAGGAAGACTGATCCTAATCTTCGATATAAACCTTATTACAAATTAACATCAGAAGATAACAAATTTATTTTTCAAATTGGAGGTCGGGTTTATTCGTTAATAAATACAAGACCTTATGACGGATGGGCTATTTTTTTTGGTAAAATAAAAGATTTAATAAGTAGACTAAAAAAAATGTCAATAATAGATTATTATACCCGAATTGGTATACGATATATTAACGGATTTGATTTTAATATTTTAGAAAAAGTTAATCTTTCCATTAACTTAAGCGATACAAATCTTAAGGATTATGAGTCAGCAATCCGTATAAACGTGCCCTCTAACAAATTTATTAGTACCTTGCAAGTTATCAATGATGCTCTAATTAAAAAAATTGATACTGTTACTAATATTAAAGGTTCAGTTATTGATATTGATACCTACATAGAAAATCCTAAGAACGATATAGTTAAAAACATTGAAGAAGGTCATTTGGAGGAAAAAAAATTATTTTTCTCTTTGTTGAATGAAGAGTTTATTAATAAAGAATTAAATCCGGAGTATTAAAATGTCACCAGTTCTTGAAGTAACATTACCAAGAAGAAATGTATCAACATCTAATTATTATAATGAATGGGAAGGTTTTATAGATGAAGATTTAGAATTTTTCAAAGCTTTAAATGATAAATTCTTCAAATTATTAAAAGATACAAAAGAATATCCTGCTGTAAGTAACATTTTATCTGGAAATGAAACTACAAGAAATGAAATTCCTATTTTTCAGTCTAATCTTGAGTATTTTCTGGAGGTTTCTAGTCCTTTAATGCCCCCCAAAAAAGAGTATATAGTTGATTTAATTATAGAGAAAATTGAGAAAGGTAAGCCCTCAATTTGTGATGAAATAATTGGATTATGATTTGTAAGCTTATTAAAAATAAGTACCCTTGGTATGAAAAGGTTAGTCCAAAAGAAGAATTACAACAGGGTGACTTCATTTTAAAATGTCAAATATTCCAACCAAAAGTTGAAGCTTATGAAACAGGCCAATCAATAAAGGCAAATGTTTTTGAATATGATGTTATTGTTTTAAGTCAGTCTTGTGATCTGATAGAAGAAAAAATTAAATTAGCATTAGTTTGTCCTTTTTACACTTTAACTGAATTAAGTGATTTTGAACCAGAGTATAGAAACCTAAAAATGAGAGATAAACTTCGGAAAGGTTTTGTTGTTGGGATGCATTTATTAGATAAATGCAATATCAATGGTAAAACTGATTATTTAGTTGTAGATTTTAAAAGCACATACGCTGTTTTATTACCATTTTTAAAACGGATCAGTTTAAATAGTGGTAACAGAATGAGACTTTTGCCACCTTATAGAGAGCATTTATCTCAGGCATTTGCCCGATTCTTTATGCGTGTTGGACTGCCTTTAGATATTAGACCTTTTTCCTAAGTTTGAATAATTTCAGTTGTTTAACATCAATTGGTTATATTTCTTACAGATTTCGTTTCTCAGTTTAAATTAGCTCCTTATTTCAAATCAAATTTTTTGTTATTTATTACGCTTTTTACTTGACTTCATGATGTTATAGTGATATATTACGTATAATACACAAATTACGTAATAAAATGAGGTTATATTATGAATGCAAGAAGAAAAAAACTACCAGTGGTTTTAGAGCCTGAAGAAGTTGAGAAACTGCTATCAATCCCTAACAAGCGATATATAACTGGAATCAGGAATAAGGCTATCTTGGCTATAATGGCAAATATGGGCCTAAGAGTTTCGGAAGTGGTAAACCTTAAGCCAGGAGATATAAACCTGACAAAACGCAATTTAAGAGTAGTTAACGGCAAAGGTGGAGTGGATCGGGATATAACAATACCAATAAATACAGCAGAGGCCTTAAAGGAATGGAAAAAAACAAAACCTAAAAACAGCAAGTATTTTTTCACTACTATTAAAGATAAAAACCAAGGAAACAGATTTGACTCTTCTAAGGGAAGCCAACTATCAGTTAGGTATATTCAATTTATGGTAAAAAGGTATTCTAAAAAAGCTGGGATAGATAAGGACATAACACCGCATACTTTAAGGCATACATTTGCAACTAGCTTTATAAGGCAAGGGCAAAATGTAATGAGGTTAAAGAAGATCTTAGGACATTCGGATATAAGTACTACCCAAATTTATGTTACCCTGGCAAACAAAGATATAGAAGAGGCTATGAATGGATTTAAGGAATTTGAAGTATAGTTTGTGGGGATATTGAACACATTTAGAACTAAATGTTACTATAATATTATTGAATTATCTTCACAAATAAGTTCATTAAAAACTAACCTTAAAATAGCTTCATGATAAAGATTTCATCTAAAAATCAATAAAAAATTTTAATTTATTTTATAAAAATATATAATTAAAAAATCTTATAAATATATATAGCTAAATGAAGTATTTAAAAGTATTTTTATCAATTATTTATTTTATCCTAATGTTTGTGATATCATTGTGGATTTTTGTTAAAAACATGGATAATTACTCTTATATTGGTACATTTTATATTTTAAATATTTACATACATCCTTTTTATTTTGTTTCTTTTATAATTAATTTACTAGTAATATTGATATTCTCAATAATTCTATTTCATATAAAAAGTAACATTATATTTTCTTCTATATTAGTTTTAGCCATTAGTTTAAATGCTTTAAACTTTATAATTATTAGTTTTTTAGCAAATATCTTTCAATGGTACACTGGAGTCAATTATTCAAACGTAATAATCATTCACACTCTACTGCTAATAATTCCAATAGGTCTAATTATTTTATCTATATATTTAAGAGATAAATATAAAAAGGAATTTAAGAAATTGTAAGAAGCTAGGAATATTCAATAAAATTTGAAGCATGAGAAGTAACCTTAGTATATTAAAATATCATTCAATTGAAAGACAAAACAAGTAAATTAAGTCAATGGAAAAATATATAAAAGATAAGGATTTAATCAATTTCGAAAAAAGAACCTATAATAATGGTATTGAAACTTTAAATCTTTTTTCATTGAAAGAATTTCACGATGTAGTAGAAATATTCGATAAATCCAAAGATTATTATATTTGGCGAGGACAACGCAAAGATTGGAAATTAAAATCTAAATTTGATAGAGATTACTATAATAAAGGACTAATCACTCTTTTTAAAAGAGATACCATCTCTAAAAACCTACTTAAAAAATTCAAACGAAAATTAAAAGAATTAAAAGATATGCAACCTCCACCTCCAGATTTTGATTCTTTAGAAGAAGATGAAATATGGGCAATTGGACAGCATTATGGTTTATTAACCCCTCTTCTTGACTGGACTGAAGAACCATATATAGCGGCTTATTTTGCTTTCTATGAAAAAAGAACAAACGAACAATGTGATAATAGGGTTATATATGCATTGAATAAAGATTTAGAACGTTATTTGCATGTACTAAAAATAAAAAATGCCAAAAAAGAGGTAATCTCAAAAGAAAAAACTCCACTTGTTAAATTTCTCGATTTATCGAAGGCTCATGATGATAGATTAGATAAAAGAATAGACAGACAAAAAGGGATATTTACCAAATCTTTAAAAGAGATAGATGTTGAAGAAAATACATTGGATTATGTTAAAAAATATCCTAAAGAAGACAAAGAAATTATTCTTGCAAAAATTTTTATACCTAATAAATTCCGTAGGGAATGTCTAAAATTTTTGAAAGATGATAAAGGAATAACTCACGGATATCTTTTTCCTGATTATGCTGGTGCAGTTGAGATCTGCAAAGTTGAACTTGGATTAAATAATTCAAAGTCAAGTACTAACTAAACCTCCATAGATTATTTTTCTGGGTTTTTAAAGATGTTGTGTACATTCAGGACTTATTATTCAAATGTTTAGTTCTCTATAGTAAAGAATTTTAATCAATCGGTATACAGCCATACTCTTTCAGTAATTTATATGGTGTATCACCCTTTTTAAAAGTATATATCTTTTTTCTTCGAGTTTTTGCATGTAAACCTTTCATAGTACAACCTCTATTACTTACTTTAAATTTACTTTCGCCAATAAAACTTCTTGGGAGAATTACTCAGTATGAATACGATAAAAAAGCAAGAGAACTTAAACAAAAACAATATGAATTAGACGAAAGATTAAAAAGAATAACAGAAGCTGATGAAACCTATTCAATTACACTTATAACCTTGTTAAATCTATGTTCTAGAGCACCTGAACTATTTGAAAGTTCTAAAGTTGAGCAAAAAAGACAACTTATTAATTTTTTACTTTCGAACTTGCAGCTTAGAGGCAAAAAACTAGAGTATACCTTGAAAAAACCCTTTGATGCACTGGTTGATTTGGATTATCGTTCTAACTGGCTGAGTGCCTTCGAAAAAATTCGAACTGATTTTAAGAGTGGCGGCTGAAATCCTCGCGCGCCAGCCGCCACCGGAAGGCTTACGTTTCTAACGATTTCAAGTTTTTCTTTGGCGGCAAATTTTTTTATTATGAATATTCCAAAATTTTTTGAATGATTTTTTCTCCTTCTTCAACAGATTTTTTACACAACCAGAGGACATTAACATTGCTATCTTTAAAAAGAAATGATACCCAGTTTTCTACTTTCGTCTCAGCAACATTGTTTGGAATTGGCATTTGCGTTGTGGGATCAATTGGAACGCCCATAACACTAACACCTTTACCAAAGGTTACACCTGGCCCCCAGGAAATTGAACTATTACCACAAGAAACTGTTACCCTTTTTGTTTCTGTTTTTGTTTGGGGTGTTAAACGAATATGTTTTTCTGATGAATATTTAGCTAAATATTTTAACCATAAATAATTTTTATTGTAAGGCTGGATAGAGTCTAGGAACTGGTAGAAATTACGGTATTTTGTTTCAATATTACTCATCTTTGCTCTACCTAAAACAGATTTTAAGTCTTCTCTCTTTGAAACAATTGGAAAATAAACTCTTGCAGATTTTTTATCAGAATCAGAAAGATTATTTAAATAATGTTTTTTAAAGAATTTATAGATGGCTTGATCTAGTAAATGTCTAATTTTAAGTAAAACTTCCTGAGATAAATTTTTTGTTTTCCCAGAAACATTTTTTGTCTGTAATTCATTATTGCAAGCTCTTTCTAATTCCTGTAATAGTTCTTTTGCTCTATCCAATTGTGATCTAATATCTTGATCCATATTTTTAAACTATACGTCTCCAACGCTTAAATGCTTTTACATCAGCAGAGCTTAAATCAAACCACTCTCCTTGCATTCTTTTTGCTTCAAAGCGTCTATGCCAGTATGCCTCTACACCGCTTGGATCATCAGTTTTGATTGAATGAATCAAATCAGTTCTTTCAGGTAATTGAATCCTAATTTCTTTGCCCCTCCTTACAGTATCAGTAGTTTTACCGATTTTGTAATAACGGCCTGATTTAAAAAGATACACCTCTCCTATTTTTATATCTACGATAGAGTCATCTTTCTTTTTGGTTATTTTATAATTATCAATCACTTCTTTACAGAGTTTAACTACTCCTTTATATCCCTTCTTTGTAGCAAATTCCAGTATTTTTATGGCTCTTTGTTTCTTGTTACCTAGCTTTAGCATTGTATTTTTACTCGGAAAATCTGGATCACTGTGGCTTTTTACTAACAAATCACCAGGAGTAGGAAAGCGGCCAAGTTCTTTTATAAGGATAACATACTTTTCCAAAATAAACTCAGTATCGTAAGCAATTTGAAGAGTGTTTGGATCGAAACCAGCTTCGATTTGAGCTTCGCTAAATTTAGCCCAATACTTGCCCCAGTCATAGGGTTTTATACCGGTTTCTTTCTCAAATCTTCCTCTACCTAGAGGGACACCATCGTTTTCTTTTGCTGTCCGGCGGATTTCGTCGAGTATGTTTTCTTTAGTTAAGTTGCTCATAATATCATTCTATTAAATCTTCAATTGAAACACCCAGCGCTTTGACGATTTTCGCCATGGTTTGAACGCTTGGTTTATTAACAGTACCGCTTTCGACTTTCACAAGTGTTGTATATTTAATGTCAGCTTTCTTGGCTAAAATTTCAAGTTTTTCGCGAGCGGTAGCCTGCTAACAAAATCTTACAGATTTTGTTCTTTGGCGGCAAGTTCTTATAATTCCGGTTTAACTTCTCCATTCACAATTTGCTCAATCACAGCCAATCTTTTTTCTAACTCTTTCTGACTAAGGATACCATCTCGATACAAACTTCTTACGAAGTCGTCGCCGTTCTTTCCCGCTTTATTTGAGTTACATTCGTAACATACTGCGACAATATTTCGATATGAATTATCTCCGCCATTTGCTTGAGAAATTAAATGGTCGAGCACATAGTTTTCCTCTGTAATTTTTTTCAAACAGTAAAAACATTCTCCGTTTTCTCGTTTCAAAATAGTTATTCTATATTTTGGATCAGAATAAAAATTTATAGTGTCTATGTCAATTGGTTTAGTTTCAATTTCTTTCTCAACAACGCAACCCTCCATCTCGGCGGGTAAAAGTACTTTTATTTTTATTCCATCTCTCCGAGTTTCAATAATTTTGATACAACCCTTCTTATCCATTGTTCGCAGACGATTTCGAGCAGAATATTCTGTTAATCCCACACTTGTAGGAGCCGAGCTTATAACGAAAATTGTCTCTTCCTTGTTGATGAGGCGTGTTTGTCTGAAAAGGTGATAATACAAACTACGCTCATAAGGGTCGAGCTTCAAAAAAGGGATTAAATAATCTTCGATTTCTTTAATGGTTTTTACCAAATCAAAATTTTCCATAGAGCTATTTGATTAAATCCTCAATATGAACACCCAAAGCCTTGGCAATTTTAGCCATAGTTTGAACGCTTGGTTTATTAACAGTACCGCTTTCGACTTTCATAAGTGTTGTATATTTAATGTCAGCTTTCTTGGCTAAATCATCTTGGGTTAAGCCAAGTTTAGCACGTAATTTCTTGATATTCTTGCTGATTATTCTTCCACTTGTCATATAAATAAAGTTTTGGTAGTATTTCAGTATATTAAAATTTTATCCGTATTATAATACTACCAAGCAATATGAATTTAATCAAGGAAATGAGAAAAATCCCGCTTTTGGACAAAATAAAGTTCGAGCCGATATTTTTTCAGATTCTTTTTGCAGTTTTTAGAAACGTAAGCCTTCCGGTGGCGGCTGGCGCGCGAGGATTTCAGCCGCCACTCTTAAAATCAGTTCGAATTTTTTCGAAGGCACTCAGCCAGTCAGAAAATGGGGTGCTTTCTGCCAAAATCCTCCATCCGACTTTGGCTTCAAATCGGAATTTTTTTCTTTTGCGTGCAAAGCACGCAACTAAAAGCAGGATTTTTCTCATTTTCTCTTAATGGATAAGTGTATGAAATATTTTATTTATTGTAGAAAATCGACAGAAGGAGAAGAACGACAGGTTCTCTCCATAGAATCACAACTTGCTGAACTAAAAGAATTTGCCGCCAAAGAAAAACTGGAAATCGTTGCCTCGTTTTGCGAGGCGAAAACTGCAAAAGAACCTGGGCGAACTATGTTCGCTGAAATGCTAAAACTAATTGAGAAAGGAAATGCTACTGGTGTTTTAGCTTGGCACCCAGATAGACTTGCAAGAAATTCTATGGATGGAGGGAAAATAATACACATGCTGGATACAGGTAAAATAAAAGATTTAAAATTTCCAACATTTTGGTTTGAGAATACACCCCAGGGAAAGTTTATGCTAAACATTGCTTTCGGACAAAGTAAATATTATGTAGACAATTTATCGGAAAATGTAAAAAGAGGAATAAGACAAAAGCTAAGAAAAGGACTTTGGCCCTCTTTTGCTCCTATTGGATATATAAATGACAGAAAAACAAAAGGTATTGATCCTGATCCTAAAAAGGCTTCCATTATAAAAAATATATTTAAAATTTATTCCACTGGGGATTATACTTTAAAAGAAATCGCAAAAATCTTAAGAAAAGAAGGCCTAAGAAGCTATAAAGGTAATAGCTTATCTATTTCCTGTATCCAGCATATGCTTAAAAATCCTATATATTATGGGATTATTAAATTCAATGGTGAAATGTATAAAGGTATGCATAAGCCAATTATTTCAAAGAAAATTTTTGACAAAGTGCAAATGGCAATGTCAGATAGGGGAAAGAAAAATAGAATAAAAAAACACAATTTTTCCTTTACAGGATTTATGAAGTGTGGAACTTGTGGGTGTTCTATTACTGCTGAAAAACAAAAAAGCCATAATTATTATAGGTGTACTAAAAAGAAAGGCAGATGTATTGAAAGATATTTAAGAGAAGAAGACTTAATTGAACAACTAAAGAAAATTATTCAAAAAGTTTCTTTACCTAGTCATTGGATAGACAAAATGCTCACTAAATTAGATAAGGAGAAAAGCAAAATAAGTTTGGAAAACCAGATTTTTGTTCAAGATCTTATAAAAGAAAAAGATACAATTGATAAAAAGATAGACAAATTATTAGATTTACATCTTGAAGGATTAATCAATTCAGAGGAATATTTGGAAAAGAAAAATAGCCTTATCGAGCAAAAGATGGAAGCTGAACAGAAAGTTAAAGATTTTAAACAACAAGGAAATAATTGGCTCGAACCAATGAAAGAGATGCTAAAAGCTAGTTACAAAGCTAAAAATCTAGTGTCAATTGTAAATAATGATGAAACATTAGCATTTCTAAAAAATATCGGCTCGAACTTTATTTTGAAAGGTAAAAAATTCCGATTTGAAGCTAAAGTCGGATGGAGGATTTTGGCAGAAAGCACCCCATTTTCTGACTGGCTGGGGAGGAAGGATTCGAACTGTAAACTGACGAAATCTTAATTATTGGATTATTTATTTTAAATCCTCAGTTTTTATAATTTTCACCCTCAGATATTTTCTTCAAATTCCAGAGAAAAATCGACAGCCGGGGCAGAGTGGGTGATTGCCCCCACTGATATTATATCAACTCCTGTTTTGCATATCTCTTCAAGATTTTCCAGATTGGCATTTCCGGAAGCCTCCACCTCGCAGGAGTCGCCTCTTTTTTCTCTTATTATCTTGACCGCATCTGCCATCTGATCAGCATTCATATTATCCAGCATTATAATATCCGCTTTGCCGGTTATAGCTTCATCAAGCTGGTTAAAGTCCCTGACTTCTACTTCGATTTTTAAAGCATTGGAGGCGCCTGCTCTGGCCTTTTCTATGGCCTTTAAAATTCCTCCTGCTGCAATTATATGGTTATCTTTTATAAGAATTCCGTCAAAAAGGCCAAAACGGTGATTGTAGCCGCCCCCGCAGAGTACTGCATATTTTTCGATTCTGCGGAGAAGAGGTTTTGTTTTTCTGGTATCTTTGATTTTAACTCTGTACGGTTCCGCAATCTTTACAAATTTAGCGGTAAGGGTGGCAATTCCGGACATATGCTGGATAAAATTAAGGCAGGTTCTCTCCGCTTTTAAGATTGAAAGGGTAGACCCATTGATATTACAGATTTTATCCATATATTTCAGGCTGTCTCCGTCATTTTTTAACCGGTCAACCTTTATACTGCCGTCTATTTCTTCCAGAGTGAAAACTACTGCATCAAGACCGCTTAAAACGGCGCCGCCGGTTTCCTTACACACGATATAGGAAAATGATTTTTTATCCGGTGGAATAATATACCGGGAAGTAATATCTCCGGCATCATTCAGGTCCTCGGAAATGGCTCCCCGTATAATATCTATAATTTCATTCTTTGAAATCCTATTTTCCATTATTTACTCTCATCTTCACATTTTTAAACATTCTCGAAACAAACTTTATCTTACTTTAGTATTATATGTTTTTTCCAGTTCCGGTCATCTTTTTTGGGAAAGTCGTTTCTCTGATGTGTGCCTCTGCTTTCTTTCCTCAGATTGGCCGCTTTTATTATGAGGCCGGCTACGGTCAGCATATTTATAAATTCCAGAGTATTCTTATCTTTTTTATTGTAAAGATACTTATTATCTATATAAAGGTTCACAAATTCTTCCGCTTCCTTTAAGCTTTTTGCATCCCTCAATATGCCCACTTTTTTGGTCATGATATTTCTCAATTTCGAAATAAGGGTGTTTACATCCGGCTTCTTATGGCCTGGCCTGCCCGTTTTTATTTTTTCCGTTTCCACTTCACCCAGGATACTCTTTATACCTTCGTTTACTTCACTTTGGTATCTTTTGCTTTTTTGATTTAATTTCTTTTCTATATCCTTATAGATTTTCCACCCGTATACTAGGCCTTCCATAAGGGAATTACTGGCTAGCCTGTTTGCTCCGTGCGCTCCGGTTGCTGCTGCCTCACCGCAGCTGTACAGACCTTTTATATTGGTCCTTCCGTCGTAATCGGTTCTGATTCCTCCGTTAAGGTAATGTTCTGCCGGTGATACCTTGATTAAATCTTTCTTTAAGTCCAGTTCGTTTTCCTTAAGTTTCGAAATTATATTGGGAAAACGTATTTTAAGGTAACCTTCCGGTATGTGGGTGGCATCCAGGTAAACATAGTCGGAGCCGCACTGGTCCATTACTCTTATCATTTCTTTTACCACAATATCCCGGGGAGCAAGTTCCGCTTTGGGATGTTTTCCCACCATAAACCGGTTTCCGCGGCAATCTTTTAGATAGGCCCCTTCGCCCCTCAGAGCTTCACTTATTAGAAATAATTTTGAATCCTTTGTCTTAAATACGGTAGGATGGAACTGAATGAATTCTACATCCATAATACAGGCTCCCGCTCTGTAGGCCATAGCAATGCCGTCGCCGGTGGATATGGAAGGGTTTGTGGAGAGATCATAAATTTGCCCTATTCCGCCGCTGGCAATGACAATATTGGAGGTTGGATGTATTTCAACCCTGCCGGTCTTTAAATCCATACCCATGATACCGGCACAACTGTTTTTATAAACAAGTACATCCAGGACAAAATATTCGGGAAGAAGATTTATCTTTCTTAAACCTTTTGAAAAAGAAACCAATTTTTTTTCAAGTTCTTCTCCGGTGGCGTCTCCTCCGGCATGAAGTATCCGGGGAAAACTGTGCCCCCCTTCGGTAGTGAGGCTGATTTCACCTTCGGAGATATCGAAATTGGTACCTATCTCTATAAGATCCTCTATCATTTTGGGGGCGGTTTTAACCAGGATTTCTACTGCTTTCCGGTCGCACAAACCCTGGCCGGCGGTTATGGTATCCTGGTAGTGGTATTTCCAGAAATCGGGTTTTTTGATGGCGGCGGCAATACCTCCCTGTGCATACCAGGTGGTTGACTCGGAAAGGGAACTCTTGGTAATCACTTTTATATTATTCTTTTCTGCCAGCCTCATTGCGGTGGAGAGGCCGGCTATTCCGCTGCCCACGATAATACAATCAGAATATTTATGGATTTTCTGAGAAAATGATGGGTTTATCAAATATCTTGGTAACATATTTTATTTTATGGCTATCATTCTGTCGATAGCTTTTTTTGCCTTCCTGATTATTTCATCCGGAACTTTTATTTCATATTTCTCGTCTTCCAGTGACCACAGTATTTTTTCTATATTTATAAGTTTCATGTTGGGGCATATGGCATTACCAGAAGCCGGGTAGAAAGTTTTATCCGGATTTTCTTTTTTTAATCTGTATATTATTCCGATTTCCGTTCCGATTATAAAATTCTTTTTTTTGCTATTTTTCACGTATGCCAGCATTCCTCCGGTTGAAGCTACTTTATCGGCGATATCAATTACTTCCGGTGTGCATTCGGGATGTACTATAACTACCGCATCCAGGTGCACTTTTTTAAGCTGGATGATATCTTTGACATTAATCATAACGTGAGTGGGACAGTATCCGTTCCATAATATAAGTTCTCTGCCGGTCTGACTCTGCACGTAACTTCCCAGATATTTATCCGGTATAAATATTACTTCCTTTTTTTTAGGGATAGATTTTACTACTTTTACTGCATTGGAGGATGTACAGCAAATATCGCTTGAGGCTTTTACTTCGGCAGATGAGTTAACATAGCAAACCACTATCGCGCCGGGGTGTTTATCTTTCAATTTTTTAAGCTGGGTTGCATTTATCATGTCGGCCATGGGACAACCGCTGTTTCTATCGGGAAGAAGGACTTTTTTTGGGGGAGATAAAATTTTGGCAGTTTCAGCCATAAAATGAACCCCGCAGAAAACTATGATTTTTTTTCCGGTTTTTGATGCCTGCACACTTAATTGAAGGGAATCCCCCACAAAATCGGCAATATCCTGGACTTCGCCTATTTGATAATTATGGGCCAGTATGACGGCATCCTTTTCTGCTTTAAGTTTTATTATGCTGCTTAAAATTTCTATGTTTGAGTTCATAATCTTTTCCCTTGGCTATCGAAAGCGTTTTAGTTATTTTAAAACAACATTTGTAAAATTAAAACAAGCACTTTGCTTCAGCTTAAGGGAAGGATAGGTTTTTCTATCTATTGGCAGGCAGTTAAAAAATAACATTCGAATGCAGGGAAAGATTTATTTATTTTTCTTTTAATGTTATTATTTCAAATTCAGATAAATTGAATTAGAATTTAAAATACTTTCTTATTTCAACAGGGATAATTTATTGAAGCTGATTATAAGCGAAAAAGAAATAGCCGCCAAAAGGATCGCCAGAATACTTTCCGGCAATGGTGTGGGCGAGGAAAAGGTATATGGGGTTCCCGTCTATAGTTTTAAGCTCAATAATGAGGATTATAAAGTAATGGGACTGAAGGGCCATATACTGAAAGTAGATTATCCAAAAGAATATGCAAACTGGTTCAAGGTGGATCCTGTTGAACTTATTGATGCCCAAATAGAAAAAGTTCCCATTCATAAGAGAATAATCCATGCCCTTAAAAAAGTTTCCGGTAATGCCGGTGAGATTATCATAGCTACGGACTATGACCGGGAAGGCGAGCTGATTGGCTATGATGCCATGCAGCTGGTAAAAGAAATTAATGTACTGGTTGCTGCCAGAAGAGCAAGGTTTTCGGCAATTACTCCTAAAGATATAAACCAGGCGTTTTCAAAACCGGGTAAAGTCGATTTAAACCTGGCTTTTGCCGGAAGAGCCCGGCAGGATATAGACTTGATATGGGGAGCCACACTAACCCGTTTCATATCCCTGGCTACTTATCAGGTCAAAGATAAATTCCTCTCGGTGGGAAGGGTACAAACCCCTACTCTTACTCTTATTGTTGACCGGGAGTTGAAGATAAAATCATTCGTTCCCACTCCTTACTGGGTGGTAAGTGTAAAACTTATGACCGAATCGGGTGAGGAATTCGAAGCCAGTCATAAAACAAAAAAATTCCTCAAAAAAGAAGACGCGCGGGCTGTATATATAAAACTGGGAGATAAAGGAGTTGTACTGAAAGTAAGTGAAAATATAAGAGATATAAAACCTCTTGCTCCTTTCAACACCACCGCCCTTATAATGAGCGGGAGCTCCATAGGTTTTACCGCCTCAAAAACTATCAGTATTGCCGAAAATCTGTATATGAATGGTTATATAAGTTATCCCCGTACCGATAATACGGTTTATCCTTCCTCTATCGATTTAAAAGAAATTGTAAGAATGCTGGGTACTTCCGGTGAGTTCAGCCACATGTGTGGAAAGGTACTTGCCCAGAAGAATATAGTGGCCAGCCGCGGTAAAAAAAGATCAACCGATCATCCTCCCATTTACCCTACGTCGGTTGCGGAGAGAAATAACTTTAGTAGTGATGAATGGAAACTTTACGATTTAATCGTAAGAAGGTTTATATGCACCCTGCTGCCCCCGGCCAGAGTTAAAAATATAACCGCCTATATTGACATAAACGGAGAGCCCTTTATTGCCAACGGTTCCAATATTATAGAAGCCAACTGGATGGAGTTTTATCCCTATTATAAATTTAAAGATGTTTATGTTCCCCAACTTGAAGAGAATCAGATCCTTAAGGTTACTTCCAGGGATTTACTGGACAAGGAGACCAAACCTCCTACCAGATACACCCAGGGTAAACTGGTTGAAAAAATGGAAGAACTGGGTCTGGGAACCAAAGCAACCCGCCATACCATTATACAGAATTTGTTTCAGAGGGGTTATATTAACGGGAATCCTCTCTGTCCCAGCGAGAAAGCTATTGCCGTGGTTAAGATGCTTAAGAAGCATGCCCAGAAAATATCCTCTCCGGATATGACCTCGGAGCTGGAAATGTATATGGACGGTATTGTAAGCGGAGATGAAACCAAAGAAGATGTAGTGGACAGATCCAGAAAAATGTTGAAGGATATTATGGCTAATCTTCAAAATGAGAAAGAAGAGATATCCCAGGAGATAAAAAAAGGGATAAGAGAAGATTTAATGGTGGGTAAATGCCCGGCTGAAAATTGTAATGGGGATTTAATGGTCAGAACTTCAAGAAAGACCAGAAAGAGATTTGTAGGGTGCAATGCTTACCCTGAGTGCAAAACCACATTTTCCCTCCCTCAGAAGGGCTTACTGGTTACCACCAGGGAAGAGTGCAAACATTGTAATTATCCGGTGGTTAAAATTATAAATAAGGGAAGAAAACCCTGGGATTTATGTATAAATCCGGATTGTCCTGGAAAAAATGAGAAATATAAAAATTACAACTATAGCAGAGGAAATCAGGAGGCTTCTGATTGAAGCCAGCTTCAATCTTCCCGATGACATTATGGAAGCCGTAAAAGATGCTGTCAACAAAGAAACCAGCCCCAGACCAAGAAAGATTTTGGAACTTATTCTGGAAAATGCCGGAGTTGCCAGGGAACAAAATCTCCCCCTCTGTCAGGATTGCGGCCTGGTTTATATCGATATGGATATTGGAAGGGATATCTGTATAGAAGAAAGCGGGAATTTAAATCGGATATTGGATCAGACAGTGGCAGATACTTATAACAGCAGTTACTTAAGAAAATCGGTTGTTTCCGACCCCTTATACGAGAGAAAAAATACTTCCGGAAATACCCCGGCACTGATTCACCTAAATTTTACCCCGAACCCTGATCTTCACCTCAAAGTCGCTTTAAAGGGAGGAGGAAGTGAAAATTGTTCCTATCTTTATATGCTTAATCCCTTGGCCGGAGAGGGTGAAATAATAGAACTTATTCTGGACAGGGTCAAAAAAGAGGTTACCAGATGCTGCCCTCCGGTAATATTAGGCATCGGAATAGGAGGGTCTTCTTCCGAAGTGACCGAACTGGCAAGGATAGCCGCCTTTAGAAATCTAAAAAAGAGAAATCCCGATAAAAGATATGAAAAATTGGAAGAAAAAATACTGCATGCAGTAAATAAAACCGGGATAGGGCCGCAGGGTCTGGGCGGAAGAACCACTGCTCTGGCCTGCAATATCGAATATGAACCCTGTCACATGGCTTCGCTTCCGCTGGCAGTTTTCATGGGCTGTCATTCCACCAGAAGAGCGGACTCAAAAATATCTACGCCGTAAATATCATAAGCCACGAATAAGGGTAAATTTTCTACTTCAATCTCATAAACCGCTTCCGCTCCCAGATCCTGGTAAGCAATGGGTTTTATATTTTTAACTTTGGTGGAAAGATAAGCGGAAATACCGCCTACCAGTACCAGATAAACAGATTTATATTTTTTTAAAAGTTCCTTTATCCGGTCACTCCTTGTGCCTTTTCCTATCATTACCTTAAGGCCTTGCTTTAAAAGCGGTTCGGTTAAGTTATCCATTCGGGCACTGGTGGTGGGGCCGATACTTCCGCTTTTTTTACCGGGAGGGGTTGGCGACGGGCCCACATAAAATATGGTACTGTTTTTTAAATCGACAGGCAGTTTTTGGCGGGAATTAATAGTTTCCACAAATCTTTTATGGGCGGCATCTCTGGCTCCCAGTATGGTACCGCTTAAATAAACAATATCTCCCGCTTTTAATTTTTTAATTTTTTCTTCGGTGAGGGGTGTGGATAATTCAAAAGTGCTGCTTTTCATTTTCACCCGGTTCTTCCCGCTCTCCCTTTTACTAGTCATCGTTTCTGAAATATTTATCTCTTTTGAAATAATTGTCATAAGAATAAAGAGGTTTTCTATAGGGAGGCTGCCTTTTGCTTCTCCTGGAGCTGAAAATTATCATAAAAATTATAAAAATTATAAAGAGAACTATAATGCCCAAAATCACCATTAAGAAATAAGTAAGCAGTTTTGTTTTCTTTCCTTCTATATATATGGTCTTTTCATCGCCATATTTTAGGTTCCATATGGCAATGTTACCTTCCCCTATTATATCCGCATTATGGCTGGTTATTTTTACCGGGAATTTTACCTGGTAGGTTATATTTAAAATGTCACTGTCCGCTTTGGCCAGATCGGCTATTCGGTTATAATCGGAATTTATATCCGAGGAGGCCAGCAGGGTATCGTCTATTTTCATGTCTATATAATCTTCGAAGAAGTATTCACTGTGAAAAAAATAATCGACTTTTTCAAGTTTGGCATAAAATCTTTCCGGAGGGATTTCGGAGAAATTGTCTATGGAGATATGCTGGAGAAAATTTATATCTTTAAACTCAGCCGTGGAGGTGAAATGGGTATATTCACCTTCTTCGAAAGTTTTGGATTCTCCTTCCGGGAGACTTTCCAGTATTTTATCGTACAGATATTGATTCTGACCCAGGATAATATCGCTCTTTTGTATATATTCCGTTTTTACCGCTATATCAATGGTCCGGCTTCCGGAATAATCGGCATTTATCTGGGTAAAAATATCGATTAAAGTCTGATCACAGGAAGATATGAATGGGATTATGAAAATAATTAAAATAAAAATTATTAAAATTTTAAAGTAGCTTAATTTTGCCATAATTTCTCTACCGTATTCGTAGATAATTTTAACATATTAAATGTTAATATTGTATAAGAAGTTGCTTATTTTGGGTGAAAACCTGTAATTTATGAAACGAAATTGTCTAATTTAATTTTTTGCTGTTTATAACCAAAAAAAGCTGCAGTCTCGTAAAAACAAATATGAAACTAAAACTGCTTTATTGACGTTTATAACTATTATGTTAGCATATAAAATCAATGGCCTAAATTGGTCTTTATTTGATAGGATGTAGTATATATATTATAGTGCTTTTTAAAAATTAAGCTTCTTAATTTTATTTAACGCCAAAATTAATTTAGAAGGGATAAGTGGATTACTGGTGGGGCTATACATTGGTTATGATATAGGGTCAATAAGTATCAACAGAGCAATCATCAATGAAAAAAAGGAAATAATAGAGATTCTTCCTTATACCAGGCATTTCGGCGAACCGGTAAAATCAATGAAAAAAGATATGGAACTGATAGCCGGAAGCGTATACGGGGATAGAATAAGTGGTATAGGTATTACCGGTTCCGGTGGAAAAGAGATTGCCTCCATACTTGGTTTTGAATTTATAAATGAAATAGAAGCCATAATCAGTGCCATAAAATTTTTATACTCTGATGCAAAAACGGTTATAGAAATCGGGGGCCAGGATTCCAAATTTATCGATCTTGCTTACGGTGATTATGCCATGAACGAATTATGCGCCGCAGGCACCGGTTCTTTCCTTGACCAGCAGGCTTCCCGGTTTGGTCTGACCATAGAGGAATTTGTCCGGGTGGCATTAAAATCAAAAAATCCATCCACTATTGCCGGAAGATGCAGCGTATTTGCAAAATCGGATATGATCCACCTGCAGCAGGAAGCAGCAAGTGATGAAGATATTATCCTGGGGCTGTGTTATGCAATGGCGCGCAGCTTCAAATCTGGGATCGTTAAGGGGAAAAAGTTTACTGCCCCCATAGTTTTTTGCGGCGGAGTATCCTTTAACCAGGCTATGATTAAGGCTTTTGAAGATGTACTGGGAGAAAAATTAATAATTCCCGAACACCGGGCATCCATAGGTGCCGTTGGAACGGTATTAAGCCTGAATTCAAGATCGGCAGTAAAAAATCCGGATATTTCCAGTTTGATTACTGCACTTGATGAATACCTTAAGAATTTCAAATATAAAAGTGAAACATTTACTCCTCTCACCCTGGCGGAGCAAAAACTTCCCCCGGTAAAACTTAACCGGTACCATTTTGGCCAGGAAAAAGTGGATGCCTATATCGGTATCGATGTCGGTTCCATAAGCACCAATGTAGTGGCCATAGACAAAGATAAGAGGCTCATTGAAAAGGTCTATTTGAGAACGGCAGGAAGGCCCATGGAAGCGGTGCGAAAGGGTGTCGGAATAATTGGAGAAGAAGTAGGAAATAAAATTAGAGTTAAGGGTGTGGGAACTACCGGTTCGGGCAGATACCTGATTGGTGATTTTGTGGGTGCCGATATTGTCATAAATGAAATAACTGCTCAGGCTAGAGCTGCCGCTGATATAGACAGTACCGTCGATACCATTTTTGAAATCGGGGGGCAGGATTCCAAGTTCATATCGCTGGAAAATGGAGTGGTTGTCGATTTTGAGATGAATAAAGTCTGCGCTGCCGGAACCGGCTCATTTCTTGAAGAACAGGCTGAAAGGTTCGATATAAAAATCGAAGATTTTGGCGACATTGCACTTAAAGCAAAAAATCCCTTAAACCTGGGAGAGCGCTGTACCGTTTTTATGGAGACCAACGTTTATTCCCACTATCAAAAAGGAGCAGGCATAGAGGATATTCTGGCCGGCCTTGCCTATTCTATTGCCATGAATTATATAAACAGAGTGGTGGGAAGAAAAAAAATAGGTAATAAGATTTTTTTTCAGGGCGCAGTTGCCTATAATAGGTCGGTTATAGCTGCTTTTAAAAATTATCTGGGTAAGGAAGTAATAGTACCCGAAAATCATGAAGTAACTGGGGCAATCGGAACTGCAATTACGGTACTGGAAGGTTCCTGCCAAAATACAAAATTCAGGGGATTCGAAAACATATCCGCAGTCAATTACACTCACAGCTCCTTCGAATGCAATGGATGTCCCAACCGGTGCGAAATAAAAAAGGTTTCTATTAAAGGGCAGGCTCCGCTGTTTTACGGAGGCCGCTGCGAAAAATACGAAAAAGGAAAATCTGGCGGAAATGATATACCGGACTATTTTGCCGAACGTGAAAATTTTCTCCTGAATTCCTATAAACCCAAAGATAATAAGGGGGCGGAAAGAGTGGGTATCCCTTATTCCATGCTTACCCACGAATTCTACCCCTTCTGGAGCGCGTTCTTTTCCGAACTTGGTTTTGACCTCATCCTATCGGACAGTACCAATAAAAAAATAATTAATGACGGGCTTCAGTATTCGGTAGCCGAAACCTGTTTTCCAATGAAAACTATGCTGGGACACGTGCAGAATCTTCTGGAAAAGGGGGTAGACTACCTGTTTTTGCCCACCACCAGGGATATGCCCACCAAAGAAAATAATATCAAAGGGGACCGGACCGGAAGCTATCCCTGTCCTTTTATTCAGGGTGCCTGGTCAGTGGTGAAATCTGCCATGGATACCGGAGAAGTTAAGGTGCTTACTCCTATTCTTAACTTCAGCTTCAGGGAATATATTAAGGAAAAACAACTGACCGGTCTGGGAAAAGAACTGGGAAAGGATAAAAAATCGATAAAAAAAGCAATAAAAGAGGCCTATTCTGCCCAGAATAAATTTTACCGGTTCATTAGAAATAGAGGTAAGGAAATACTGGACAATTTAAAGGATGATGAAGTTGCCATTGTAATATCCAGCCGGTCCTATAACAGCTGCGACCGGGCAGTCAGCATGGATGTTCCCAAAAAATTGAGGGAGCTTGGCTTTAAAGTGATTCCCCTTGATTACCTTCCGGTGGATTCCGTCGACATTTCGAAACAATGGCCCAATCTATACTGGGAATTCGGGGACAGGATTATGAGCGCAGCCAGTATAATTAACCGGGACGAAAGGCTCTATGCCGTTTATATTACCAATTTCGGCTGCGGACCCGATTCTTTTATACTCCAATATTTTGAGAGAGAAATGAAAAGGCCCTTTTTAAAGCTGGAAGTAGATGAGCACTCCGCCGGTGCGGGAGTTATAACCCGGTGCGAAGCATTCATAGATTCCCTGATGAATGTGAAAAATAAGCATGATCATTTACAGGAGCAGGTAAAATCGGAGAAAAAAGATGCTGTCTTCAAGAAAAGCGAGGGCAGGAAATTATACATACCATACATGGGAGACGGAGCTATTGTTTTGAAATATGCTTTCAAATCAGCAGGTATCGATGCCGAGATGTTATATTCGGATGACGAAACCCTTAAGCTGGGCAGGAGATATACGCTGGGAAAGGAATGCTACCCCTTTATTATAACTACCGGAGACATTATAAAGACATTGGAACATAATGATCCTAGGAAAACAGCTTTTTTGATGGCCCAGACCTATGGTCCCTGCCGTTTCGGACAATACAATAAAATGCAGAAAATTATAATCAGGGAATTGGGCTACCAGGACGTACCCATAATTGCCCCCGGAGCTCCCGAAAACAACCAGTTTTACAGAGAATATGACATGGAGGGATTGAGGGGAATTATACTGGCCTTGAAGGGAATGTTTGGTATTTTTACCGTAGATTATCTGAATAAGATGCTGAGGAAAACAAGACCCTATGAAATCAAAAAGGGAGAAACGGATGAAATTTACCGGAAATATATAGAAGAGGTTTGCCGGTCCATAGAGAACGATTCCACAATCAGGATTTTAAATAAAATGACCGGTATCCTTAAAAACGCCAGAAAAGATTTTGAAAAAATATCGGTTAAGAAAGTAAACAAACCCCTGATTGGAATAGTAGGAGAGATATTCGTAAGGAACCATCCTTACAGTAATAATGAAATTATAAAGGAAGTGGAGGCGCTGGGCGGAGAAGTGGAGATTCCTCCCTTCGGGGAGTGGCCTTTCCATACCACTGCTACCAGAAAGATAGATATTATAACCAAACAAACGGATCTCTATTATAAAATTATAAAATCATTTGGAATGAATGGTAACGGCGGTGAAAATAACGGTAACTACAGAAAACAGCGGGCCGAACTTGCCGGAGATTTTATGAGGGGAATAAAATTTTATGTTTCCAACAGAATACTCAATAAATTCCTGCAGTATTGCCATCACAGGCTGGAAAAACCGCTGGAGGGTTTCCTGAGGGAAGACAGGGAAGCCGATATTTACCAGATATGGGATAATGCCGAACCTTATATAATAAAGTGGTTCGGGGAGGCGGCTCTCAGTATTGGAAAATCGGTAGACTGGATCGAAAGCGGTGCCCATGGAATTATAAATGTGCTGCCCTTTACCTGTATTCCCGGAAATCTGGTTAATGCTGTATCTAAGAGAATCAGGGAAAAATATAAAATACCCTGGTTAAATCTTGCTTTTGATGGTCTGGAACAGGAGACAACGGAAACCCGCCTGGAAGCTTTCATGTATCAGGCCAGACAATATATGGAAAAGAATAAGCGGTAAAAGAGAACCTTCTCCTGCAGCAAGGAAAATCTAAACATTACTTATCAAGGCGAATATTATTTTAGAATCGAGAGTTAAAGGCACCATAAAAACTGCAGGCTTGATGTTTTTAGCTTTTAATACTTTTTAGGAATTGTCCCCCTATTTTTAACCCTAAACTTATACCTAAAAAGATGTAAATTTATATTTACATATTATTGGATTGAGAATATAATTTTGAATGGAATTAATTATATCAATTAATATTCTTTAAGGTGGCCATAATGGTGAAAATTAATGTATCGATTCCTGAAGATTTCCTGGAAGAGATAGACAGATATAAGAAAATTAAAAATATTACAAGATCCCGGTTTATAATAGATGCAGCAAAAATTTATTTCAATACTATTGAATCGGAGCTGGCTGCGGAACGTAAAAAAAAGGCGGTAGAGAGACTAAAAAAAACCAGAAATGAGATAATGAAACTGGCTTCCGTAAAAGAAAAAGTCGATGTAACGGAAGAGTTAAGGAAAATGAGGCTGGAGCGCGGCCAAGAGATAAAAAAGAGAGTTACCGGAAAGTAGATGGAATTAAAGGAATTTTTAATTAAAGAAGATATAAGGAGAAAATATATTCTTGATGCCTCCGTAATTATAAAATGGTACTATTTTGAAAATGAGGCTGATCTTGAGATTGCTAATCGTATTCATGACAAGATTATAAAGGATGAGATAATTGTTGCTTCACCCGATTTAGTGATTTATGAAATTCTGAACTTCTTTGTTTTTAAGTTGGAAATTCCGGCAGTGAAAATAGCTGATATGCTATCGGAACTGAATGACATTATTTTTATTATCAACACCGATATTACGGTTCAGAAAAAAGCTTTTGAGTTGTCAAGGAAAATTAAGAATTCCATTTACGATTCCTTATATCTGGCGCTATCCAGGTCGCTTGATTGCCCGCTTGTAACTGCCGACAGAAAACTGAAATTGAATGCCGGAAAAGAAGATTGTTCCGTTCTGTTATTATCCGAATTCAAAAATTCGTATTAAAGTTTTAAATTTCCTGCTATTAAGATATTATTAACTAAAGATAATATTATCATTAGGGAGAATCTGGCAGATATTAAAAAAATAGAATATGTAATATACGATTATTCAGTTTATACGCTGTTCGGTTAAAAAATGGCTGTTTCATTAATTCATGATGAAAAAAGGATTATTCATAACTTTTGAAGGGCCCGATGGGTCAGGGAAAACTACCCAGATAAAGCTTTTAAGAGATTATCTTAAAAGTAAAGGTTTCGAGGTAATGGTTACCGTAGAACCCGGCGGAACGGAAATAGGCCAGAAAATCAGAAAGATTCTTCTGGTTAAAGGAAATCTGGATATATCTCCAAAGGCCGAGACCTTTCTCTTTTTAGCTTCCAGAGCAGAGCTGGCCTCAAAAGTGATAGTACCGGCTTTAGAAAAGGGGAAGATTGTAATCTGCGACCGGTTCTTTGACTCCACAGTAGTTTACCAGGGCATAGGCAGAGGGCTGGGTGAAAAACAGGTTCTGGAGATGAGTCTGTGGGCCAGTGGCGGCCTGGTGCCTGATATAACTTTTTTGCTTCTGGTAAAGGTAAGCGGGGGTAAGAAGAGGATGGATCATGCAAATAAAAAAAGAGATAGAATCGAACTGGAAGAGGATGAATTCAAGCAAAAAATTTACAGAGGGTATCTGAATGTTTCCGGGGAAAATAAAGAAAGGTTCGTGGTCATTGACGGAGAGAAGAGCGTTGAAAGCATCTTTGAAGAAATAAAAAGCAAGGTTTATATGCGTCTGGAAAGTATGAAATGAAAATACCGGGAAATATCGATTTTTTAATTGAGAATGATATTAATCAATCAAATATAAAGTCACTTTCAAGAATGATAGAAAGAGACAATATCTCGCATGCCTACCTTTTTTACGGAAATAGCATGGAGCTTCTTTCCAGACTTGCCCTGGAATTTGCCGCTTCCATTAATTGCCCCGAAAATGGATGTGGAAACTGTTCGGTTTGCAGGAACACAGTCCGGGGGGTGTACCCCAATGTTTTGATTGTAGAACCGGAAGGCAATATATTAAGAATAGAAGAAATTGCCAGACTGCAAAAATTTATGGGGCTGAGCTCTTATAATCCGGGGAAAAAAGTATGTATTATTAAAGAATCCGAATTGATGAATCAGGAAGCTGCCAACAGACTGCTTAAAACTCTGGAAGACCCTCCGGATAATAATAGTATATTCATACTACTGACTGAGGATATATCGGTGATGCTTCCCACCGTCATATCAAGATGCCTGGTCTACTGCTGGAATTTCAAATTCGATGAAAATACTCAGAATAAGGCTGATTTTAAGGTGATAGATAAATATTTGAATGAAGGTATTGGAAATATGTTGGCCCTTGAAATGGGCGGTACGGGGACTTCTGCCCTATCTTTAAATCTTACCTTAAAATTGATTGAGGTACTTAAAAAAATGGAAGCTGCCGTTAAAACAGATCTGGAAAAAGAACTTACCGAAGTGAAAAAAATTGATTTCGATAAAAGCGATATAAGTAAATATTTGGAGATTTTGAAATCGAGGCATAAAAGAAAAGTAAATAAATTCCATAATTTAGTTATGAGCAGAATTTTTGATATAATATCTGCCTGGCTTGAAGATATTCTTGCAGTAAAATTCGGAGCGGGAGAGATAAACCTGAATTTTAAAAATAATTATTCTTTTATAGGCAGGAATATCGAAAATGTTAAAATAGATAAAATCTTTGGATTGATGGAAGTGATAAAAGTAAATAAGAGCTATCTTAACTATTCTATTAATTCCGAGTTAGCTCTGGACAATATTTTCCTTCAGCTTCGGAACATATATAGATAAGAGGTGAAAGCTATGTCTTTGATTGTAGGAGTAATGTTTAGAAGAAGTGATACTATACGCTACTATGACCCTGCCGGAATTAAGTTAGGGGTCGGAGATAAAGTCATCTGTCATATTGAGGAGGGAACAAAAGAAATCGGAGAAGTGGTCGCACCTCCGGTTGACATAAGTGAGAGCGAAATTATCAATCCTTTAAATAGAGTAATAAGAAAAGCAACTTATTACGATCTGTCTGTGGATGAATTAAACCGTGACAAAGAAAAAAAAGGATTCGAGGAATTCAGCCAGCTGGCCGAAAAATACAAACTCAAAATGAAACTGGTAAATGTACATGTAATGTTCGATAAGAGTAAAATGATATTTTATTTTACATCGGAAAAAAGAGTTGATTTCAGGGAAATGGTAAAGGAACTGGCCACCTTCTTTAAGATGAGGATAGAGCTGCGGCAGATTGGAGTAAGAGATGAAGCAAAAATAGTAGGGGGGCTGGGTCCCTGTGGAATGAATCTGTGCTGTAAAAGCTTTTTAACCGATTTTGAATCGATCTCCATAAAAATGGCCAAGGATCAGAATCTTCCTTTAAACCCCTTTAAAATATCAGGCGTCTGCGGAAGATTAATGTGCTGCTTGAAATATGAATATGATTCCTATAAGGAATTTATTGAAAGCGCGCCGGAGAGGGGAATAAAAGTGAAATGCAGCCATGGCTGCGGCGGAGTATGCGGATATGATCCTTTAAAGAAATCCATAATCGTGGAATTCGATAATGAAACCAGAAAATCCGTTCCTCTTTCGGAAGTGGAGGTTACCAATGAGAGAGTAGAAATCAAAGGGGATGCCGGAGAGGAAAGCAGTATGGAGGATAACGGTAAAATTAACCCGCAGGATACCTGAAAATACCGTATATTTAAATCGATTTGCCGATGTAGCTCAACTGGTAGAGCAGCTCATTCGTAATGAGCAGGTTACCGGTTCAAGTCCGGTCGTCGGCTCCAATATAAGATAACAGATAGTAAGAGAGCAGCCATTGATAATAAATGAATTAAAACAAAAAATCCTTAAACATATCAGCCGGTTGGCTGAGGTCAAGCCTGGCCTGGATAAACTGGTCGTAGAAGAGCCAAAAAATGAAAAATTTGGAGATCTTTCCACAAATGCGGCTATGGTACTGGCGCCGGCTTTAAGGAAAAATCCTATGGAAATTGCGGAAAAGCTTAAGGAAGAGTTAATTTCTAAGTGGGATCAGGTTAGCCATATAAGTGTGGTAAAGCCCGGATTTATCAATTTTGATTTGAAGGATGAATTTATAAAAGAGACTCTAAAGGAAATAATAACCGGAAAGGAAAAGTTTGGATTCAACAGGAGCGGTAAGGGAGAAAGTGTACAGCTGGAATATGTAAGCTCCAATCCTACCGGCTATCTTCATATAGGGCACGGCAGATGGGGGGTTTTAGGGGACAATCTGGCAAATATTTATGCTGCCAACGGATATGAAGTATTCAGGGAGTATTATGTCAACGATTATGGAACCCAGGTAGAAAGATTCAGCGACTGTGCAAGATGTATTTATTTAAAGCATTTCGACCGGGAAACCCCTTATCCTGAAGACGGATATCCGGAAGAAGTAGTGTCCGTAGCGGTTGAAAAGCTGATAGATAGTTACCATGACCGGTTTATGGTCGAGAAAAACGGGGAAAAAGAAGTAGATAAGGAACGGTTTAAAAAAGAGATAATAAAAATCATGGTTTCCTATATAGGTGAAACGCTGGCATTAATGGGTGTGGAGTATGACCGATGGTTTTATGAAAGCTCTTTGTATGAGAATTCGAACTTCCAGAAAGTAATGGCAGATTTAAAAAGTAAGGATCTGGTTTACCGGAAAGAGGACGCATTATGGTTCAGAACTTCCCGTTATGCGGATGATAAGGATAGAGTAATAATAAGAAAAGATGGAAATCCTACTTATTTTGCTTCGGATATATTGTATTTAATAAATAAAGTGAAAAGAGATTACCATAAAATTTTGTATATTTTAGGAGCGGATCACCACGGTTATGTGGATAGATTGAAAGCAATCGGAAGAGCCCTGGGATTGGAAGAAGATAGAATATTGATAATAATAGGGCAGCTGGTAAAAATAGTAGATAAGGGGCGCTCTCTAAAAATGTCCAGGAGGAAAGGTGATTTTTATACTTTAAGGAATTTGATAGAGGAGGTAGGAAAAGACGCGGTAAGATATTTTTTCAGTATGAGTTCCTTCGATACTCCTATGGATTTTGATATAAATCTTGCCAAGCAGAAATCGAATCAAAACCCGGTTTTTTATGTTCAGTACGCGCACGCCCGTATCCAGAGCATTATGGAAAAGATAAAAGAAGCCGGTTTGAAAAATCTGGACCTGAATGATTTCTCTCTTGATAAAATGGATACCTCAAAATTAGAGTTTAAAAGTAAAAGCGAGAGAAAACTGGCAAAAACAATGATTTTATACCCGGATGTGGTTTACACCAGCTGCAGGAATAATGCCCCCTATCTGGTAACCCAGTATTTACACCGGCTGGCGGCTGAATTCCATTATTTCTATAATCATTTTAGAGTGGTAAACGAGACTGGAGATAAGACAGTAGTGGATATGGACAGATTTATTTTGATTTTGCTGGTAAAACAGGTACTGCAAAATGCCCTTGAACTGCTTAAAGTTAGTGCTCCCAAAAAGATGTAAGGCAAAATACATCTTGATTAATATTCAATTAAATAATTTAATTAGTTCTATAATTTGACATAGAATTTGCTATACTGGGTTAAAATTTAAAGTGAGAATAAAAAGAGGAGATAAAATGATACTTCCCCTGACTTCGGAAATTAATGATAAAGGTCATCTGGTTATTGGTGGAAATGATATATTGGAATTAAAGAAAAAGTATGGAACGCCTCTGTATATTATAGATATTGCCACTATAAAAAAACAATGCCGCAGTTACAGGAAGAATTTTAATTTTTCTGATATTGATACTGATATTATTTACGCCACCAAAGCATTTATTTGTACCGCCATGTGCCAGCTTATGCAAGAGGAAGGCCTGGGTCTGGACGTATCCTCGGGAGGAGAGCTTTTTATTGCCCTTGGCAGCGGTTTTCCGGCTGAAAGGGTATATTTTCACGGTAATAATAAATCTATCGAAGAGATCCGATATGGACTGGAAAATAAAGTGGAGTACTTTATGGTAGATAATTTTGGCGAACTTGAAACTCTGGGTAAGTTGTGTCGGGAAAGTAATACAAAACAAAAAATTATGTTAAGAATCAATCCCGGGATCGAAGCAGGTACCCATGAATATATACAGACCGGGAAGATGGATTCCAAATTTGGTTTTGGTATACATAATAATGCGGCTCTGGAAGCAGTAAAAAGAGCAGGGCAGTACAGTCAGCTTGAACTTACCGGCATTAATGCCCATTTAGGTTCGCAGATATTTAATTTATCCTGCTACGACAAGCTGATTGAAATTATGATAAAGTTTATAAAAGAGGTTAAGGATAAAGTGGGCCTATCCATAGCCGGTATAGATATAGGGGGTGGATTGGGTATTAAATATATTCCGGAAGACGAACCCTCCAGTATAGAAGACCTGGCTGAATTGGTTCATAGCGCCATTATAAGATACCAGAAGAAATTTGATATCAAACTGGACCGGCTCTATATCGAGCCGGGAAGATCCATTATTGGAAATGCCGGAGTTACCCTTTATGAAGTTGGTGGGATTAAAGAAATTAACGACTCTAAAAAATATATTTTAGTGGACGGCGGTATGTCTGATAATATAAGACCCATGCTTTATCAGGCCAGGTATAGCGCCTATATTGCCAATAAAATGGAAGATAGTAAACATATCGAGGAAACTGATAAAATGCATTATTCTATAGTTGGTAAACATTGTGAAAGCGATGTGATAATTAACGACATAAAATTACCGCTCGTTACCAGCGGTAATTTTATAGTCGTAGCAACCACCGGTGCTTATGGTTATGTCTTGTCAAGCAATTATAACTGCCAGCCCAGGAGTGCTGTGGTCGCCGTTGAAGACGGTAAAAGCTGGACCTGGATAAAAAGGCAAACTTATAAGGATTTGGTGATGGGAGATGTCAAATTATATGAAAAATAAAAATACAAATATGGATAATATTAATATCGGCATAATTGGTTTCGGATATATTGCCCGCGGTGTTTTTTCGCTCATTGGGGAGCAGAAGGGCTATCTGGCAAAAAAAATAAAGAAAAATATTAATATAACAAGAGTCGCGGAAAAAGATTTAAAAAAAATAAAAAATTCTTCACTGAAGGGATCTAAGGATATAAAAGTAACCAGTGATGCAGATGATATTATAAAAGATAAAAATATCGATATAGTTGTTGAACTTATCGGGGGTATAAACCCTGCTTATGACTACGTCTGCCGATCTTTGAATGCCGGGAAATATGTAGTAACCGCCAACAAGGATCTTATGGCCAACAGGGGTGGAGAACTTCTATCGACAGCAGAGAAGAATAATGTGGATGTATTATTTGAGGCCAGTGTGGGAGGAGGTATACCCATAATAGAACCTCTTAAATCTTCTCTGGCTTCCAATAATATAACCAAAATCGTGGGGATAGTTAACGGGACCACCAATTATATACTAACCCGGATGGAGAAGGATAATTTATCATTCCAAAATGCTCTTAAAAAAGCCCAGGAACTTGGATATGCGGAGAAGGCCAATCCGTCCTCGGATATTGAGGGTTATGATGCAGCCTGCAAGCTGGCCATATTGGGTTCCATAGCTTTTAATTCACGGGTTACCTTAAACGATGTCTATAAAGAAGGAATAACCAATATCCTACCGGACGATATAAGAAATGCTCTGGATATGGGTTATAGAATAAAGCTTCTGGCTATCGGTATGGAAGAAAACGGCAGGATAAGCGTAAGGGTTCATCCGGCTCTGATACCTACTGATCATATTCTTGCTTCCATCGAGGACACCTTTAATGCCGTATATGTTTATGGTAATTATGTGGGAGAGATTATGAGTTATGGGAGGGGTGCCGGGGATAGGCCCACAGCAAGTTCCATAGTAGGAGATATCGTAAAGATTGCCCGAAATTTCGACCGCCAGAAGAAAGGGATAATTTACGGCTGTAGTTGTTTCGAAAATAAAAAGTTCATACCCATAGATGATACAGTGAGCAAATTCTATATTCTTATGGATGTAGTGGACAGGCCCGGAGTACTGGCAAAGATTGCGGAAGTATTCGGCAGAAATAAGGTAAGCATTAATTCGATGGTTCAAAAACAAATCAGCAGGGAGAAAAGTGCCAGACTTATATTCATTACCCATGAAGTTATCAATAAAAATTTGTACAAATCAATCAAAGAAACATCAAAACTGGATGTAGTAGGCAAAGTTCTAAGTGTAATCAGGGTGGAAGATTTAAATTAAGATCTGTTTTTCGTTTTTAAAAAATGTATTACCAGAGCACCCGCAAAATTAATGACAGGATAAAATCCTCCCGTGCTATTGTTAAAGGTATGGCGGACGGCGGGGGACTTTACGTGCCGGAAAAAATACCGGTAATCGACCAGTCTTTTGAAAGTTTATCTCCGCTGGATTACCGAAATATTGCTTTATATATAATCAGTAAGTTTTTTACCGATTTTAGTGAAGAGGAACTTAAATACTGTATCAGAAAAGCTTATGATGAAAAATTCGATGATCCGGCAGTAACGCCAATCATGGAAAAAGGCGGTGTTTTTTTTCTGGAACTCTTTCATGGACCTACTCTTGCTTTCAAGGATATAGCTTTATCCATACTGCCCCATTTGTTAAAAACAGCTGCAGCTAAAAATAATATGGATAAAGAAATAGTTATACTTACCGCTACTTCCGGTGATACCGGTAAAGCCGCCCTGGAAGGTTTTGCCAATGTTAAAGAAACCAAAATAATCGTATTTTATCCCAGAGATGGGGTAAGCAAGATACAGGAAAGACATATGACCACCCAGCAGGGAGATAATACCTATGTGGTCGGCGTTAAGGGTAACTTCGACGACACCCAGAGAGGGGTAAAGGAAATTTTTTCCGACCGGTCTTTTAATAAAACTCTGGATAAAGGGGGTTATATACTTTCTTCGGCAAATTCTATTAATATCGGGAGGCTGATTCCTCAGATTGTTTATTATGTATACGCATACTTCAATTTAAGAAATTCAGGAAAAATCAAACCGGATGAAGCGGTAAACATAGTGGTTCCTACCGGAAATTTTGGAAATATTCTGGCAGCTTATTATTCCAAAAAAATGGGGCTTCCGGTAAAAAAACTTATATGTGCTTCCAATGAAAATAATGTACTTTACCATTTTATAAGAACCGGGGTATACAATAGAAAAAGGAAGTTGATTTTCACCAGTTCCCCGGCTATGGATATTCTAATTTCCAGTAACCTGGAGCGCCTGCTTTTCGATATCTCCGGAAATGATACCGGTATGATAAATAATCTTATGGAAGATCTCAATGGCCGGGGAGAGTTTAAAATAACCGGTGAAATGAAGGATAAGATGGTCGATTTTTACGGTGGGTTTGCTACCGATAAGGAAACATTCGAAACCATAAAATATGTATTTTCCAATTTTAACTATCTGATAGATACCCATACTGCGGTGGGATACAATGTTTACCGGAAATATTTAAAGGACAGTGGAGATGAGGCAAAAACCATCATAGCTTCCACTGCAAGCCCCTTCAAATTTCCAGGAAGTGTATGCACTGCCCTGGATAAAAAATACAAGGGTATGGATGAATTTTCTCTGCTGAAAGTGTTATCGGAAATTTCCGGCCTGAAAATCCCGGATGCAATAAAGAATCTGGAAAGAAAAAAAATTCTTCACCCTGCAATTTGCCAGCCCTCTCAGATGAAGAATGCCGTCTCCGGTATTCTGGGTTTATAGGAGTAGCTAAAAAATAGGTGATGAATCTTAATGACCGGAATTATTGGTAAAAGTTTATAGGGATAATATGAAATATATAATAATACTTATGGACGGAGTGGCAGATTACAGGATAGCGGAGCTGGGAGATAAAACCCCCCTGGAATATGCCAGAACCCCTGCTCTGGACAGCCTTGTTCCCAGAAGCAGGATGGGCACGGTAAAGACTATCCCCGATAAGATGACTCCAGGAAGTGATACTGCCAATCTGTCGGTACTGGGATATGATCCCCGGATGTATTATACCGGCCGCTCCTCCCTGGAAGCGGTCAGTCTGGGCATCAACCTTTCGGAGGAGGATGTTGCTTTCAGATGTAATCTGGTTACACTATCCCGGGAAGATAATTATGCCGACAGGATTATGGTGGATTACAGTGCGGGAGAGATTCCCACCGATAAGTCCGAAATATTGATCGGGTATGTTGGTGGCAAGCTTCAAACCGATAAAATAAAATTTTATCCCGGTGTAAGCTACAGACATATAATTATATGGGAAGGTGGTCCGGATAAAAATATTCTTACTGCTCCTCATGATATACTGGGTAAAAAGATTTCGGATTTTTTACCCCGGGGTCCGGGCAGCGCTAAACTTCTGGATATGATGATTAGAAGCGCCAGTATCCTGGAGGGGCATACTATAAACAAAGAACGAATAAAAAAGGGCCTGAATCCGGCAAATTCGATATGGATATGGGGAGAGGGCAAAAAGCCTGCTCTGGATAGCTTTTATGACAAATATAAGCTAAAGGGTTCCATAATATCGGCAGTGGACCTGGTGAAAGGTATCGGCATACTGGCCGGACTTCAACCGGTTAAAGTCAAGGGGGCCACTGGAACCATAAATACCAATTTCAAAGGTAAGGCTGATGCCGCCGTAAGCGAGCTTACCAGGGGCGGCAAGGATTTTGTTTATCTTCACCTGGAAGCCGCCGATGAATGCAGCCATCAGGGAAATGTGGAAAATAAGGTAAAATCCATTGAGATTATTGACCGGGAGGTTATAGGACCTATAAAAAAGGCCCTGGATAGAAGAGTGATGGATTATAAGATGATGATACTTCCCGATCACTATACACCCCTATCCTTGAGGACCCATACTTCGGAACCGGTTCCCTTTCTGATTTATGACAGCACCGGGAAAACGGGAAATAATTTGGAAAGATTTAATGAATTTACCGCTAAAAGAACCAGCCTGAATTTTGACCAGGGATACAAATTATTGGATTATTTCTTTAATGAATTATGTTTGTAAAAATTATTTGAAGCTATTCCATAATTATTATATTATTGCTAAAGTAAAACCGAAGATTTTTATATTATAAATTTAAATTTTATGCGACTTTAATAAAGATTTTGTTTTAAGTTTATAGTTAGAATAGTTATTGTTTGAATTGGCCTTTATATTTTTTGGTTAAGGACAGCAGTAAGGAGTGTTTATATTGGCAAGATGGAGTGCGGGTAAAATAGTGGGTATTACTTTCCTCTGCCTGTTCGTACTATTTATGTTTTCGGCAGGATGCTTTGTTATGGGACTGCTGGGCAGAAGTTTTGTGAGTGCTTCTTCGTATAGCGCCGGTGATTCCATTTATGAAATCAGACTGGAGGGAGTAATTTCTGCTGAGAAATATTCGAACCTGCTCAGTGGGGGATCGGTTACTCCTGAAGAAATAATAGATCAGCTGGACGAAGCCCAGAGGAATCCCAGTGTAAAAGCAATTCTAATCAGGGTAAATAGTCCGGGCGGAAGTCCGGCGGCCTCTCAGGAAATATTTGAGGAAATTAGAAAAGTAGAAAAACCGGTTGTGGTATCGGTTAGTGAGACCTGCGCCTCCGGAGCCTATTACGTATCCAGTGCAGCTGACAGGATAGTTGCTAACCGCTCTTCTTCGGTAGGCAGCATCGGCGTAATAATGCAAATCCCCAACTACGAAGATTTATATGAAAAATTAGGCTTAAAATACACCACTATAAAGCAGGGTAAGTATAAAGACGTGGGCAGCCCTGATCGGCCGCTTACCAGTGAAGAGATAAAGCTGCTGGAAGCCCAGCTTAAGGAGATTTACGAACAGTTTATCTCCGATGTTGCCGAGGCCAGAAATATGGATGTGGATAAAGTCGAAGAGCTGGCTACGGGATGGGTTTTCCTGGGAACGGAAGCCCTGGAGCTGGGTTTGATCGATGATATCGGAAATTACAAAGATGCCATAAATATAGCTGCTCAGTTGGGTGGAATAAAAGGGGAACCTAATATAATAGGAAAAGAAACCGGTTATTCTTTAATGGATTTAATTTTAAGTTATTTTATTGATTCTGCTGTCAAGAAGATATTCTAATAATATATTAAAAAATTAAACTTAAAAAAGACCGGATAATTTGTTATAAGAATGATTGACAGTGTTTGTCTTATTTAATATACTTGTAATTACAGGATAACAGGGTTAAGAAGGCATTTCGGAGATTAAATTAGAATAAAAAGGTGGTTATATCTTAGAGACATGTATGTGGCGGGTTAGTGGTTAAAGTAACCTTCTTAAGCTAATTTTGGGCCACTATGTTTGATAATATTGAAATGGTTAACACTTCATTTTATTAATTTGTCTGCACCGCCATATACATGTATCTATGGTATAGTTACTGATAATATCGAAGGTTTTAATATTATTTTTTAAAATGATTGAAAATATTATTAATCAAATAAAAGAAACCGAAGAAAAAGCAAAAGACATTTTAGCCTCATCTAAAAAGGAATATAAGCAGATTATAGAAGATGCTTACGAAAAAGCTGAAAAAATCATAAAAAAAGCCGAAGAAGAAGTAAAAGTCATGTTTACGGAAGCCGAAGATAAAGCCAGGAATGAGGCAGCCGGAGAAGCGGCACAGATGGAAAAAGATTACAGTAAAAAACAGGAGAAAATAGAAAGTATTTTCAAATCTAACTATGAAAAAGCTATTGAGAGAATTACTCAGAGGATTTTAGATTAATGGCAGTTGCTAAATTAAGTAAACTTTTTATTATTTCACATAAATCCGATACGGAAGCTGTTCTTAAGAAATTACAAAAGACTCCCATTTCTATTGAAGTCAAACCATACACCAGAGAAATTAGTCTGGAGATACCTGATTCCGGAACAAGCCAGGAATATCATACCAGAGTAAAGAAAGTTATGGATATTCTTGTTTCCTGTAAGGATAGGAAACTGAAAAAAGCTCTATCCCGGGCAGGGAAGCTGGTAATCAGAAGAAATGAATATGAGAAGATTTTAAGGAGTGAAGATTTCGACAAGCTGGTATGTAATATTCTGAAAATTGAAAGTGAAATAGAAACTGTGGATGAAAAAATTGCCGATATGGAACCCAGGATTAACCAGCTGGAAGTGTGGTCCTGCTACAAAGGTAATCTTGAAGATATAAAAGAAACCGAAATTTATACCATAAAGCTGGGAATTATCAAATACGAAGGACATAATTTTGAGGAAGTTATAAAAAATTTAAATGAGCACAAAATTTCCGGTGAGAAGGTATCTGGAGATGGAGATATTGCCTATGTGATCTTAGCTTATCATAACCAGTTTAAAAAAGAGGCGGAAGAATATCTGAACAGTATTACCTTTGAGGAATCGGAACTAACCGGTTACAGGGGTACCATTGCCGATAATTTAAGCAGGATCGGGAAAAATATCGAATTTAACAGGGAGAGAAAAAAGAATTTACAATCCGAACTGCAAAAAATATCCGATAAGTACGAGAAATCACTGACTGTTTATCTGGATTACATCGAAAACAATCTGGAAATTGAAGAAGCCATAAGATTGGGGTTTTCTACGGAGTCTGTTTCTTTTCATACCGCGTGGGTAAAAGAATCGGATAAGAAAAAAATCATTTCTATAATCGAAAGCTTTAAATCGGTAAGAGTAACGGAAATTCAGCCGGAAAAGGACGAAAACATTCCGGTTATTCTGGAAAACAAACCGCTGTTCAGGCCATTTGAGATAGTAGTGGATCTTTATGGGGTTCCCCGGTATTTTGAGGTCGACCCTACTCCCTTTGTTTCGCTATTTTTTGCCATATTTTTCGGACTTTGTCTGACTGATGCGGGGTATGGAATAGTACTGGTAATGCTTACCTTAATTTTTGCCTTTAAATTAAAAAACGTCAGGAAGTTCCTCATGCTGATTTTTGCCGGAGGAATTTTTACAATTTTTGCCGGAACCATTTTCAATGGGTGGTTTGGTGATTTGCCTCAATATCTGGGTATAGATGGATTTTTTAAAAAACTGGCTATTCTGGGAGATCCGGTTAGTTCCAACGATGCGGCACTGAATTTTTTCAGGCTGGCCCTAATTCTGGGAGTAGTCCAGGTTACTTTCGGCCTTTTTATCAGATTTTTTGAAAGTATTAAAAACAGGGACTGGGAAGGTGCATTTCTGGATGGTTTACCCTGGATAATCATTATTTTACCGCTGATAATAATTTTACTGTCTTCTCAAATGGCGGTAAATATGAAACTTATCACCCATCCCCTTTTTCCTGCCAGTACGGCAAAATTTCTTATATGGCCCGTTCTGGCCGGTGCCCTGACGATTATTTTTTTCGGGGCGCGGCATCAAAAGAGCTGGGGATTCAGAATATTTATGGGATTTTTAAACCTTACTATAGTCAACGGATTGACTTCATTTCTGGGTGATTTTCTTTCCTATATCAGATTGATGGCACTGGGGCTGGTTACCGCCGGTATTGCGGTGGCGGTAAACAAAATAGCATTTCAACTTCTTTCCATTCCGGTTGCCGGTATAGTGCTGCTGGTTATAGCTTTGATATTCGGACATATCTTTAATATCGGAATAAATGTTTTAAGCGGTTTCGTTCATACCTTAAGACTTCAATATGTCGAGTTTTTCCCCAAATTTTATGTAGGCGGAGGAAGACCTTTTAAAGCCTTAAGGGATGAACATAAATATATAACAATAATCGATTAGTATTAGGAGGAAAAATGTCAGATTTATCACTTGGTGTAGTGATGGCAATGTTAGGAGCGGGCCTGGCAGTTATTTTAGCCGGAATTGGTTCGATTGTAGGAATTGGATACCCGGCAAGGGCAGCCGCCGGAGTTCTTTCGGAAGATCCTACCAAATTCGGAAGTCTTTTCCTGCTGGTGGTGCTTCCCGGTACCCAGGGATTCTATGGATTCGTGGCCACCTTCCTGCTCATAGGAAATATTTCCAGGGTAACAACTACCACCCAGGGTATGCAGTTATTTTTAGCCGCACTGCCGGTCGCATTTACCGGACTGCTTTCGGGGATACATCAGGGAAAAGTATGTGCGGCCGGTGTAAATTTGGTAGCCAAAAAACCCAGGGAAGTTATGAAAGGAGTTATTTATGCGGCAATGGTGGAGACTTATGCTGTGCTGGGACTCCTTATAACTTTCTTCCTTAATAATTTAATTCAATTTTAACGGGTGAATAAATATGTCGGAATTGGACAACGTTTCCAAAAAAGTTCTTGAGGATGCCCGGAAAGAAAAACAGCGTGAACTGGATGAAGCCGGAAAGAAAGCTTCGGAAATAATAGAGAAGGCAAAAGAGAGAGCGGCAGAGTTACACCGTGATGGTAAACTCAGGTCCTGGCGCAGATATAAGGAAGTTTTGAATATCGAATTATCCAAAATTAAATCTGGGCTGGACCAAAAAATACTTATGTATAAAATTGACCTTGTTGATGACGTCATCGGAAGAGCAAAGAAAAAACTTTTGAGTATGGATAAAAAAAATTATAAGCAGTTTCTGGAAAAAAACCTGAAAGCTTTGAATATAAATGACGGCTATTACCTTATCGGAAGTGATGAAGAAAATATTGACAATGAAATGGTTGAATCTATAGCCAATCTAAAAAAAGCGGAAGGAAAGCCTGATTTTAAAAGGGGAATCAAGATAATCAAAGGGAAAGCCGAATATAATATATCTCCCGATATTCTGATAGATTCGGAGATCGATGATATCAGGATGGAGACAGCATTATTTTTATTTGGAAATGACAAGGAGAAGAAATAGTTGAGACCGTTAAACTATGATATAGAAGATGACAGTGATTATCTTTTTGCCTGTGCGGAACTGAAGGCAAGAGAAATAGAGTTTGTGGATAAAAGCAGAATTGACCGAATGCTGAAATCGCAGGGATTGGATGAATTTTTCAGGGTATTGAGAGATACCGTTTATTCCCGGTATGTAAATGAACTGGAAAATTCCAGAAGTTTTGAAGGAATTATAGTCAGTGAATACGGCAATGCGGTTGAGTTTCTAAGCAAGAGATTAAAAGATGGTCATCAGACTGCGGCGGAACTGTTGTTTTTTGAAGAGAATCTGCATAATATAAAAACCGTAATTAAATCGATTATTCTGGATGCCGATTTAAAGGAACTCTTTATCCCTATTTTTTATTCTTATGAGAGTTTAAAAAATGCTGCCGCAGCCGGAAATTACAAGGATCTGAGCCAGCCATTTTCCGGAACCCTTGAATTTGCGGTGGGAATAATGAACAAGCAAAAAAATCACCGGATTTTGGAATTCGAAATGGAAAAGTTTTATCTGGAAGAAATATTCCGTTCTACCGAAAAACTAAACAGTAAAATGATTTCGGATTATCTCCGCTGTGTTATCGATATACTTAATATAAAAAGTATTTACCGGAGTAAGCACCTGGAAGAGGGTCTGGATTTCGGTTATTTTCTACACCGTAATGGGTTCTTCCCGATAGAATTTATGATTAAGTTTAAAGATGAAAGTATAGATTTTTTTGTAAAAAAAATGGAACAGACCGATTATGCGGACATGGTAATTAAAGGAGATCATACTCTATACACAGAGGGTACATTTTCCTTTTTTGAAAGGGAAGAGGATTTATTTTATATTGATTTTTTCGAGCCGGTAAAATATACGGTCTCCAATTTAGAGAAAATTTTTCAATTTTTCCTAAGGAAAAAATTGGAATTAAAGTATTTAAATATTATTTTTACCGCCATTCTCTATGATATCGATATGGGAAAAATAAAAAATAGAATAGAGGTTTAAATGGATGTAAAGATGGCCGCATTGGGAGAAAAAGATATTATGCTTATATTCAAGGCAGTGGGAGTAGATGTTTATCCTTTAAGGGGTGATTTTAAGGAAACCGATGAAGCGGAGAAAAAACTGGGGCAGATTATCGATAATGATTATGGAATTATTTTTATTACCGAAACTGTAGCATTAAAGCTGGATCATTTAATCAAAAATTATGCGGATAAATTTCAGCCTTCCATAGTAGTAATTCCCGGACTGGGAGAAAGAAATAATTACGCAGTTAAAAGTTTAAGAAAGGTAATAATAAAAGCGGTTGGAGCAGATATAATGTCAGAGAAAAAAATAGGAGTAAGTAAATGACTAGTTTAGGAAAAATCGTAAAGGTAGCGGGTCCGCTGGTTGTAGCCGCGAATATGTTCGGCTCTAAAATGTTTGATATTGTTCATGTTTCCGATAAGAAATTAATGGGTGAGATAATAGAGCTAAGCGAGGATCTTGCTTCCATACAGGTTTATGAAGAAACCGAAGGTATAGGTGTAGGGGAACCGGTATATCCCAGCGGAGAGCCATTGACCGTCGAGCTGGGACCGGGCATTATTCAGTCTATTTATGACGGAATTCAGAGGCCGCTCAGTGAAATATATGAAAAAACGGGTAATTTTATTGCCCGAGGGGTAACCGCAGCGGCACTAAACAGGGAGCGGAAGTGGAAATTCGAGCCGGTGGTAAAAGAAGGCGATATGGTAAGTTACGGGGATTTTCTGGGGTATGTCAATGAAACAGAGGTAGTAAAGCATTATATTATGGTCCCTGGAGGAGTAAAAGGGGAAGTTAAATCCATTCGGTCAGGAGAGTTTACCATTGAAGATACGGTGGCGGTCATAAAAAACGAAGATGGGAACAAAGAAGTTACTATGATGCAAAAGTGGCCGGTAAGAAAACCCAGACCTTATTTAAGCAAATTAAGTCCGGATATGCCCCTGTTTACCGGCCAGAGAATCATAGATATGTTTTTCCCTATTGCCAAAGGTGGTACAGCATGCGTGCCGGGGCCTTTTGGCTCCGGTAAAACCGTAATTCAGCATCAGCTGGCAAAATGGATTAATGCCGAGATTATTGTATATATAGGGTGCGGTGAGAGAGGCAACGAGATGACCGATGTTCTTATGGAATTTCCGGAACTGGTTGATCCCAAATCCGGGGCTTCCCTGATGAAAAGGACGGTACTGATTGCCAATACCTCCAATATGCCCGTTGCCGCCAGGGAAGCATCTGTTTACACCGGAATAACCATAGCTGAGTATTTCAGGGACATGGGATATTCGGTAGCTTTAATGGCTGACTCGACTTCAAGATGGGCGGAGGCAATGAGAGAAATTTCCGGCAGATTAGAAGAGATGCCTGGAGAAGAAGGATATCCGGCATATCTGGGGGCAAGACTGGCTTCATTTTATGAGAGAGCCGGTCTGGTAAAATGTCTTTCCGGCAACAGCCAGAGGTCGGGTGCTTTATCGGTTATCGGTGCCGTATCTCCTCCGGGAGGAGATCTATCCGATCCGGTGGTTCAGGCTACCTTAAGAGTGGTAAAGGTTTTCTGGTCCCTGGAGGCACACCTGGCATACAGCAGACAGTTTCCGGCAATATCCTGGTTAAATTCCTACTCTCTCTATATTGATAATATAAAAGATTATGTAGCCAAAAATGTTCACGAAGATTACTTTGACCTGCGTGCGGAGGCTATGAAAATTCTGGAGAAAGAATCAGAGCTGGAAGAAATTGTCCGGCTGATAGGAGTGGAGGCTCTGTCGGGTCTGGACAGGTTGGTCCTGCTTACTGCCAGAATGATAAGGGAGGATTTCCTGCACCAGATTGCTTATCACGAAGTGGATACTTATTCATCAATAGAGAAGCAATATAAAATGATAAGTATAATAATATATTTCTACAACCAGGCAGCCAATTATTTAAGAATGAACGTCAATATAAAGGCTATAGAGAACATGAAAGTCAAAGATAAAATAGCCAGAATGAAATATGTAAAAAATGAGAACATAAGTGATATCGATAAGATTAAACAGGATATAGACAAAGAATTTTCTTCAATAGTAGAGGAGTAAAAATGCTAAAAGAATATAAAAGTATTGTCAATATTTCCGGTCCCCTGCTTCACGTGGAAGGTGTGGAAGGAGTTAAATATGAGGAAATGGTGGATATAAAACTTGATGACGGGAGCATAAGAAGCGGCAGGGTACTTGAAGTTGATAGAGATAATGCACTGGTACAGGTATTCGAAGGTACCGCCGGGATAGATTCCCAGAATACCAGAGTCCGGTTTTTAGGCAGGGGTACTCATATTTATCTTTCTCCCGATATACTGGGTAAAGTTTTTACCGGTCTGGGCAGGCCGATGACCGATAAGGATAAGATTATTCCCGAGGAGAGCCGGGATATAAACGGGGCGCCAATCAATCCATATGCTAGGGATTATCCCAATGAGTTTATACAAACCGGAATATCCTCTCTGGATGGTTTGAATACCCTGGTAAGGGGGCAGAAACTTCCCATATTTTCCGGAGCGGGCTTGCCTCATAACCGTATAGCCGCTCAAATTGCCAGACAATCTGCGGTTCTCACCGATAATGAAGAATTTGCCGTAATTTTTGTAGCCATCGGGATCACCTTCGAAGAATCGGAATATTTTATCAATGATTTCAAAAAAACCGGTGCCATGAACAGAGCGGTTCTGGTACTCAATCTGGCCGATGATCCGGCTATTGAAAGGGTGGCAACCCCCAGGGTGGGCCTCACCTGTGCCGAATATCTTGCTTTTGAAAAAGATATGCATGTGCTGGTAATTTTGACCGATATGACCAATTACTGCGAAGCCTTAAAGGAAATTTCTGCTGCCAGGAAGGAAATTCCCGGAAGAAGAGGCTATCCGGGTTATCTATATACCGACCTGGCTACTATTTATGAAAGAGCGGGCAGGATTAAGGGAAAGAAAGGTTCCATAACCCAGATTCCCATACTTACCATGCCCGAAGATGACAAGACTCATCCCATTCCGGATCTTACCGGGTATATAACCGAGGGTCAGATTATATTATCGAGGTCACTCCATAGGAAAAAAATATCCCCTCCCGTTGATGTACTGCCCTCGCTTTCCAGGCTGAAAGATAAAGGAATAGGACAGGGAAAGACCCGGGAAGATCATGCCGATATATTTAATCAGCTGTATGCAGCTTATGCACGGGGAAAAGAGGTAGAAGAACTGGCAGTTATCCTGGGAGAAGCGGCACTGACCGATATGGATAAGCTGTATTTGAAATTTGCCGAAAAATTCGAAGAAGAGTACGTTTCTCAGGGTGAGTATGACAATAGAACCATAGACCAGACCCTTGATCTGGGATGGAAACTTTTAAGCGTCTTCCCCAGGGAAGAATTGAAGAGAATAAGAACCGAGTATCTGGATAAATATTTTGCCAAATTTAAAACCGAAAAACAGGATAATGAGGGTGGTTAAATGCTTTTAAATGTAAATGCCACCAGAATGGAGCTGCTGCGGTTAAGAAAGAGGTTAAATCTTGCCCGCCGGGGGCATAAACTTCTTAAAGATAAGAGAGACGAGCTTATGAGGCAGTGGCTGGAGATAATCGATGAAGTCAGGGAGCTCCGGTTTTCCATAGAAAAAGAATTCCGGTCCATACTGGAAAGATTTGTACTGGCAAAAGCAGGTACCGGCTCCTATCAGACAGAACAGGAATTACTGCTGCCTTCAAAAAAAATATCGGTTTCCCTGGAAAGGAAAAATGTTATGAGTGTTCATATACCGGTTTATGTCCGGGAGTTAAGGGATAGTATCATTCCTTATGGTTATATAAATACTTCGGGGGAGATGGATATTGCTCTTAATGATTTCGATAAATTTATAGACAGCCTTCTCAATCTGGCCGAAAAGGAGAAAATGTTACAGCTTATGGCTATAGAAATCGAAGAAACCAGAAGAAGGGTTAATGCCCTGGAATATAAGTTAATACCCAGCATAGCCGAAACTATAAGTTTCATAGACATGAAGCTGGATGAGACCGAACGTTCCAATACGGTAAGACTTATGAAGGTAAAAGATATTGTAAGAAGCCACTAAATATTAAATATTTTACTCTCTGGTATAAACCGGAAAATCTGCGGTAAGACTTTTAACTTTCTTGCTTATTTCTTTAAGCCTGGTATTATTTTTCCTATTCTTTAGGGCCGACGAAACCAACTCACCGATTTTATACATTTCCTCTACACCCATTCCCTGGGTGGTCACTGCAGGGGTACCGATTCTTATACCGCTGGTTATCATGGGGCCCAGTTTATCGAAGGGTATTACATTTTTATTGATGGTTATTCCGACCGAAGTTAATATTCCAACTGCATCAAAACCGGTTAATCCCTTATCGGTTAAGTCTATCAGGAACAGGTGATTATCCGTTCCGCCGGATACGATCCTGAAACCTTCATCCTTCATATATTGACACAGAGCTTTCGAATTCTCAATTATACGCCGGCTGTAATCCCTGAACGAATCTTCCAGAGCTTCTCTTAAAGCTACCGCTTTGGCAGCAATTATGTGCATGAGCGGACCTCCCTGAACACCGGGAAAAACGGATTTATCTATAAGACCGGCATATTTTTTATCGGCAATGATTAGTCCCCCGCGGGGTCCCCTTAAAGTTTTATGGGTAGTGGCCGTGGTAAAATCGGCTACTTTTATGGAAGTGGGATGAAAACCGCTTACCATAAGTCCGGCAATATGGGCAGTGTCAGCCATAAGATAGGCGCCCACTTCATCAGCAATTTCTCTGAACTTTTTAAAATTGATTATCCGGGAGTAGGAACTGGCTCCCGCTATAATAAGTTTGGGCCTGACGGTTCTGGCTATTTTCCTGATGCTTCCGTAGTCCAGGATTTCCGTTTCCGGATCCACAGTATAAGTATGTATTTCGTAATATCTGCCGCTCAAGTTTTGCTTATGGCCGTGAGAAAGATGACCCCCGTCTTTTAAATTCATACTCAGTATCCTGTCTCCGCAATTCAGGATGCCCAGAAAAACCGCAAGGTTGGCACTTACTCCGCTGTGGGGCTGTACGTTGCTGTAATTGGAGCCAAATAATTTATTGGCTCTGTCTATGGCCAGCTGCTCGGCTTCATCGACATTCTCGCAGCCGGCGTAATACCTGAAACCGGGGTAACCTTCTGCATATTTATTAGTAAGGACCGAACCCATGGTTTTTATAACTTCCTGAGAGGTAAAATTTTCGGAAGCTATAAGGATAAGTTTGCTTTTTTGCCTCTCTATTTCTTTATTTATTATTTTTTCCACTTCAATATCCGGGTTTTTACTTAAAGTATGGTTTTGGTATTTTTTGGGATTAGTCATCGCAGACCTGGTTCCTTTCTTCTATTTTCATTATTTTATCAACTCTTCTAATATGCCGCTCTTCATTGCTGGTAGGGGTGTTCAAAAAAGTTTTTGTTATTTCGATACAATTTTCTAGGGACAAAAATCTTTCCCCCAGACATAGTACATTTGCGCTGTTATGGCTCCTGGCCACTTCTGCGGTCTCAACATTCCAGCATACGGCAGATCGTATGCCTTTTATCTTATTGGCCACTATATCCATACCGATTCCGGATCCGCATACAAGTATTCCGATATCAGCCTGCCCACAGGCTACCATTCTGGAGGCTTTTTCTCCGAAATCGGGGTAGTCTACGCTTTCAGTGCTGTTGGTTCCGATATCCAGCACGCTGTGCCCCATGGATTTTATTGCTTCCGTTAAACTGGATTTATAGTTAAAACCGGCATGATCCGAAGCTATAACCACTTTCATAAATTTTCTGTCACCTTTTTAAAAATCTTTTAAAACATGAGTTGTAAACACAACTCTTAAATAGCTCAGATAATTATTATAATCTTGAACTTTGTAATATTATATTCCAATTAACCGGATAATCAAAAAATATCCGAATCTTTAAATTTTATCAATAGCCAATAATATCTTCGAACTTCACTTTACCTTCTCTTATCAGGACTGGAGTATTGCCGGTTACATCGATAATGGTCGACTGCATCCCCGGCAGTATGGATGGATACTCTACTGCCAGATCCACCCCTTTTCGGATGTCAGCGGGTATGTCCTCTATTTTCCGGGGGAATTTTTTTATTCCGGAAATAGTGGCACTGGTGGATGTGATAGGGCCGCAGATATCTATTATATCCCTTAACAGTTTAGGTTCCGCCATCCTCAGGGCGATAGTGGGTTTACCGCCGGTAATAAATTTTCTTAAATATTTCTTTTTATTGAAAATTAGTGTAAGAGATTGCGGATTTTTGATATTCCAGAATCTTCCTATTATACTTTCTGCGGCCGGATTTATATCCGTCGCCAAAATTTTCAAATCATCTACATTGGAAATCAGTATTATAAAGGGCAGGTCTGCCACTCTTTTTTTGATTTTATATATCCTTTCTACTGCACGCCTATCATTATATTTGCAGCTTATTCCATATATGGTGCCGGTGGGAAGAATTATTATCCTGCCTTCTGATAGAAATCTGGCAATTTTTTTTATTACCGAGGGTCTGTCAAATTTATCCAGATTGTTAATTTTTATCCTATTCATAAAGAGAGATATATATAAGTTGTTTTTAGTATATAATATTTTTCTTTTAATGAAAATCGATATCGGTTCTGCATCTGTACATCTGATGTTTTATAAAAATACTTGGCATTTTATTAAATTAGATTTAGTATATTTTAAAGAGCCTGTTATGGTAAACCGAGGCAGGATCAGGATAAGATTTTTTATAATTTATTATAAAGAATACTGAGAATGGTAATAACCCGCCCCACATGGGATGAATATTTTGCATCGATAACCAGGCAGGTAGCCACAAGATCTACCTGTCTTAGAAGAAAAGTCGGTGCCATAATCGTAAAAGATAAGAGAATTCTTACCACCGGTTATAATGGTGCTCCGATGAGAGTAAGAAACTGTCTTGAAATTGGAACCTGTCTGCGGGAAGAACTGGGAGTACCTTCCGGTGAGAGACAGGAAATTTGCCGCGGCCTTCATGCTGAACAGAATGCCATTCTGCAATCTGCATACCACGGAGTGCAGATAAGAGATTCTGTTATTTACTGCACAAATCAGCCCTGTGTTCTTTGTGCCAAAATGATAATAAACTGCGGTATAAGAAAAATATATTATTTTGAGGACTACCCTGACCCTCTTGCTACCGAACTCCTGTGCGAATCAGGAGTTGAACTGGTAAGGCTTGATTTCTAATTGAAAAGAAAATTTTTAAGAGTATAATCTTTAAAAACCTGAATGACGCGGACGCGTGCGGTAAGACAAGGTAACCAGGATGGGGATAAGGATTTGATGGGATGATGGTAAGAAGCAGTGATCTTTTAAAAATAGGGAAAATTACTATTTTTAGTTTAATTTTATTATTGGCAATTGCAGCGATAAGCTTTTTTATCTTTGCCAGGAATATTTTTCTGGCCGTAACCGCTGCTGGATTTCTGGCTTTCATTACCTTTATAGTCACACTATTTTTTTATTACTGGCTGAACAGGAGAAGGTCTTCCGCCATACTAAAATATATATTACCTGCTTTTTTTATAAAAATAATTTTTGTGGGTGCGGTTTTTTATCTTATGTTCAAACTTAATTTCATGAATTTAATAGTGCTGGGATTGGCATTTATAATTTTTTTCACCATCTTTCTTAATATCGAGGTAATAATTATTTATAAAAAGCTGTTATTCAGGCAGTAAGTCAGGAGAATAATTTGCAAATACTGGAACATTTTTACCTTAAAACTATAATTCCCATAAAAGTACTGGGAGTAGATCTATCTATTACCAATCTTACCCTGTCCATGTTCGGAGCTGCCCTGTTATTTTTTATCTTATTTTTTATGCTGGCTTTAAGAGCAAAGAAAGTTCCCCGGAAAGGACAGGTTGTAGTGGAAATGCTGGTGGAATTCATAAAGAGATATATGATTTATAATGTAATGGGTAAAGAAGAAGGGGACAGATGGTTCCCTTTAATAAGCGGTATATTTATTTTTATTCTTTCCAATAATCTGATTGGTATCATACCGGGAGCCTATACGCCGACCTCCAATCCGCTGGTACCTCTTACCATCGCGGTTTTAGTATTTTTAATAGTTCAGATTTCCAATATTGCCAAAAATGGGATAAAAGGTTATGTAAGAACTTTTGCTCCTGCTTATGTTCCATCCTGGATGTATCCAATCGTAACTCCCATAGAAGTAATAAGTTCCATAGCAAAACCATTCTCGCTGTTTATTCGTCTTACTGCTAACATGCTGGCCGGTCATACCATTATATATGTACTTTTGGGACTTATTATATATTTTAAAAACTATTTTATCGCTACCGCAGCTGTTCCCTTTGCCGTAGTCATGACTATTTTTGAAATATTTATATCCGCAGTCCAGGCATATATTTTTGCTATTCTTTCGTCCATATATATAGGGGAGGTTGTTGGCCATAGAGAATAAATATGAAAATGAAAAATCATCCATGCAATATATTTTAAGAAATTATTATTACAAAACTGATTACAAGATAAATAGGGGGTAATATTATGGATCCAAAAACACTGGCAGTACTAGCAGCGGGGCTTTGTATGGGGATTGGTGCCATCGGCCCGGCAATTGCCATTGGTAATATAGTAGGGAAATCCGTGGAAGGAATTGCGCGGCAGCCTGAAGCCGGAAGAATAATTCAAACCGCTATGTTTATTGGAATTGCTTTTGCAGAGGCAATTGCTTTGTATGCTCTGGTAGTTGCTTTCCTGCTGATATTTGTGGTATAGAATTTGCGATATAAATTTTCAGGAATCATTGCCCCTGGATATGAAGAAGGGTGATTCCTGGAGTTTGTTAACGGTTATTGCGGTAATTTTTGTATAATGAAAATTATTTAAAAAGTGGTGAATACAATTTGGAAGAATTGCTTAAAATTTTAAATCCCATGAGCAGTACCATATTCTGGTCCATTATAGTATTTGGAATACTGGTTCTTGCCCTATGGAGATTTGTCTTTAAGCCGATAAACAATATGATTTCAAAAAGACAGTCCGAGATAAGCAGTAGTATAAATGAGGCCGAAAGGCAGCGAAAAGAAGCGGAAAAGTATCTTGAAGATCAAAGAAAAAAATTGGAGGAAGCCGGAAATGAGGCACACAAAATCATAGAAGAAAGCGAAAAGAGAGCGGAAAAAATAAAAGAGGAGATAGAAAAAAAAGCCGGTGAAAAATCAAGGAAAATGATGGAGGATGCCTTAAGTGAAATAAAAGCCGAAAAAGAAAGATCCATAAATGAGGTAAAGAATAAAATGGTGAAAATAGCCCTGGATGCTGCCGAAAAGATGGTATCTAAAATCGTACTGGAAAAAGAACTCCAGAAATTAATGGGAAAAAGTTTAAAAAAATCGACCAAATTATAAATTGACAAAAAAAATATTAAAAAATAAAAAAGATTTAGAAAGGGTTGCCTATTTATATGCTCAATCCATACTAAATATTGCCAGAGCAAATGATACTGTGGATTTGTTGGAAAAGGAGTTTGGTAAGCTGGAAAATAAAATTATTTCCAATATGACACTTAAAAAGTATTTAACCGATTCCTCGGTTGATAAAGCGGAGAAAATAAAGAAGATACTGGGGATTTTAAATGATAAGGCCAGTGATGAAATACAATCGGTGGCTCTAATTATAGTTATTCTGGATGTAGTAGATATTTTGGAAGAGATATATGATCAATTTGTAAAGCTTGTCAGAAAATTAAAAAGGCAGATGAAAATCGAAGTAATAAGTACCTCTGACCTGGATGAAAAAACAATTAAAGAGATCAAAGAAGAAGTAGATAAAGAGACAGGAATGGATGTAGAAATTAAAAATGTAATAGATACTGATATCATAGGAGGGGTAATTATCAGAATCGGTGATAGAATAATTGACTTAAGTGTCAAGGGTAAAATAAATGATTTAAGAGAAAAATTAAAATCGATAGAATTGAAGGGTAGTGAATTTAATATTGAAGATCAGGGTAAATAAAATTGCCGATATTATAAGTTCGGAAATAAGTAAATTCGAAATAGAGCCCAAAGCTGAAGAAACGGGTGAAGTTCTTACCGCGGGGGACGGTATTGCTACGGTAAGCGGCCTTTCGGAAGTAATGGCCGGAGAAATGATTCTTTTTCCGGATGAGGTTTATGGATTGGCCCTTAATCTGGATAAAGAGGAAATAGGAGTTATCATCCTCGGGGATTCAACTAAAATCCAGCAGGGAGACATAGTAAAACGTACCGGAAAAATTTTAGAGGTGCCTGTGGGTGAGGAACTGGTGGGAAGAATAGTAGACCCCCTGGGAAAACCGCTGGATAATAAGGGTGAGATTAAAACCAAAAACTTCCGGCCGGTAGAATTTATGGGTCCCGGTGTAATAAGCCGTCAGCCGGTAAAGGAACCTCTTCAGACCGGAATAAAGGCCATAGATTCAATGATTCCCATAGGAAGGGGACAGAGAGAGCTGGTAATAGGCGACAGGAGTATAGGAAAATCGGCAATTTTAATTGATACTATTTTGAATCAAAAAGATACTGATGTATTCTGCGTATATGTGGCTATAGGCCAGAAAACAGAGACAGTGGTAAGGATTATAGATAAGCTTGAAGAAATGGGTGCAATGGAATACACCACAGTAGTAAGTGCATCGGCCAAAATCCAGGCATCCCTTCAGTATATTGCCCCCTATGCCGGATGTGCCATGGGTGAATATTTTATGTATGGGGGAAAACATGCCCTGATTATATATGATGACCTTTCCAAGCAGGCTGCAGCTTACAGGCAATTATCTTTGCTGCTCAGAAGGCCGCCGGGAAGAAAGGCTTATCCCGGTGATATATTTTATATTCATTCCAGACTTCTTGAAAGAGCTGCCAAACTTTCCGATGCCAGGGGAGGCGGTTCATTGACTGCCATACCGGTTATAGAAACAAAAGCGGGAGACATATCTGCCTATATTCCTACCAATGCAATATCTATAACCGATGGGCAGATATATCTGGAAGCGGATTTGTTTAATGAAGGAATAAGACCGGCTATAAATCCCGGAATTTCGGTTTCCAGGGTGGGAGGAAATGCTCAGATTGAGGCCATGAAAAAAGTAGCGGGCAGACTGAGACTGGATCTGGCCCAGTACAGGGAGCTGGAAACTTTTGCAAAATTTGGTACCGAACTGGACAGGGAAACCAGAAAACAGCTGGATAGAGGAGAGAGGATAATCGAAATATTAAAACAAAGACAGTACAAACCGATGGCCGTGGCGGACCAGGTCATGATTATTTATGCATTAACCAATGGCCACCTGGATGATATAGAAATAAGTAAGCTGCAAAAATTTGAATCGGAGTATCTGGATTATATCCGCAATTCATATCCTCAGATTTTGGAAAAAATTACCGAAATGAAAGATTTTGATAATGAGCTGGAAAAAAAGATGAGAGAAGCTCTGGAAAAATTTAAGAAAAAATCCGGTTACCAGGGGAGTTGATAATATTTGGATCAGACAAAAAATATAAAAGACAGATTAACCAGAATAAAAAATACCAGAAAAATAACCAGAGCAATGGAAATGATTGCTTCTTCCAAAATCAAAACGGACCAGAGAAGAATTCTGGAAGCAAGACCCTTTATTAAAAAACTGGAAGATTTTATCGATGATATTGTTTGCTTTTCTCCGGTATCCAACCCTTTGATGGATAAGAATGAGGATAAAAAACCGGTACTGATTATAGGTATTACTGCAGATAGAGGGCTTTGCGGAGGTTATAATTCGAATGTAATAAGATTAATCGAAAGGACTATAAAAGAAGCGGAGAGTAAAGGTAAGAAAGTAATACTGGATATAATAGGTACCAAAGGTAAAAATTATTTCAGGTATGCCGGTATGGAGATGAATCGTATATTTGAAAATTTATCCGATCATCCAAAATTTTTGGATGCCAGGGGAATTGCTAACGATATTATCAAGAGTTATATAGATAAAGAAGTCAGTCAGGTTATAATATGTTACACCAGATTTAAAAATGCAGCCGAACAGGTACCATCTACTCAGCAGATTCTCCCTCTTCCATTCGAAGAGGGGATAATGACCGAGAGAATGAGTGAGAACTTGATTCAGATTGGCGGCAGTTATTGCAGAATTACACCTGAATTCCTGTATGAGCCATCCCCTCAGGAAATTTTTAGATCGCTCCTGCCGGAATATATTTACTCTATTGTTTATATGGCACTGCTGGAGTCTACTGCCAGTGAAACAGGAGCAAGAATGACAGCTATGAGAAATTCAAGTGATAATGCGGATGATATAATAAGGAATTTAACTCAAAAATACTATAGGGTAAGACAGCAGCAGATAACCATAGAGATTTCGGAGATTGTCTCAGGGGTGGAGGCTCTTAAACAGGCAGGTTATTAAAAAAATTTAAGTTCAAGGCTAAAAATATATATTTTTTTGGAAAAAATTGGCTGTAAAAGGAGAGTTAGAAGTTTATGGCAGAGGGTAAATCAGATAGTAAAAGAAAGGGTAAAATTGTGAGTATAAGGGGGCCGGTACTGGATATAGAATTTCCGCCGGGAAAGCTCCCCGATATATATACTGCTCTGGAGATATACAAACCGGCAAATGCGGGTATAAAAGGGCAACCGGAGAAAATAGTAGCCGAAGTCCAGCAGTCCATAGGAAATAACCAGGTAAAAGCTATAGCCATGTCTGCCACCGATGGGCTTGACAGGGGGATGGAAGTAATAAATACTGGAAAGACTATCGAGGTGCCGGTAGGGGAAGAGACTCTGGGAAGAGTTTTTAATGTGCTGGGAGAGACCATCGATTTAAATAAAGAAAAGGTAAAAGCGGCGAGGAAACTTTCCATTCATAGAGATGCGCCCCCGCTGGAGGATATCGAACCTACCACTGAATTGCTGGAGACCGGGGTAAAGGTAATAGATCTCCTGTGCCCCTTTGTTAAAGGCGGAAAGATCGGGATGTTTGGGGGAGCCGGTGTGGGAAAAACGGTAATAATAATGGAACTGATTCATAATATAGCTGTAAAGCATGGAGGTTTTTCAGTTTTTACCGGTGTTGGCGAGAGAACCAGAGAGGGTAACGACCTGTGGCTGGCCATGAAGGAATCGAATGTACTGGATAAAACCGTTCTGGTGTTTGGACAGATGAACGAACCCCCCGGAGCCAGGTTAAGGGTAGCACTTACCGGCCTTACCATGGCTGAATATTTCAGAGATTACGAGGGAAAAGACCTGCTGCTCTTTATAGATAATATATTCAGGTTTGTTCAGGCCGGCCAGGAAGTATCTACTCTGCTGGGGAGGATGCCTTCGGCAGTAGGATATCAGCCCACATTGTCCAGTGAAATGGGGGAGCTTGAGGAAAGAATAACCTCTACCAGGAGGGGTTCTATAACCTCGGTCCAGGCTGTTTACGTTCCTGCCGATGATTTAACCGATCCGGCGCCGGCTACGGTATTTACTCATCTTGATTCTACCGTAGTTCTTTCCAGACAGATAGCGGAGCATGCCCTGTATCCGGCAGTGGACCCCATGGAATCTTCATCTCAAATGCTGGATCCTCAGTTTGTGGGAGATGAGCACTATTATATAGCCAGGCAGGTAAAGGAAATCCTGCAGAGGAATAAGGAACTTCAGGATATTATAGCTATTCTGGGAATAGAGGAACTTTCGGAAGAAGATAAACTCACCGTGCGTAGAGCAAGAAAGCTGGAAAGGTTTTTATCCCAGCCCTTTTTTACTGCAGAGCAGTTTATAGGTAAAAAAGGCAGATACGTAAAAATTAAGGATACTATCGAGGGATTTAAAAGAATAATGGAGGGCAAATACGATGACCTGCCGGAACAGGCATTTTATATGGTAGGAACCATAGAGGAGGTAGAGGAGAAGGCCAAGGGGATGAAGGCGGAAACTGTTGAAGATAATAAAGAAAAAAGCAAAGGCGGAGAAAATAATAAGCAGCAGGAGCCGGTAACAGGCGATAAGCAGCAGTGATAACAGTGAGAGTTAATGAATCGGGAAATGCATATATAAAATCTATGCAAAATTAGTTCAGGAAGTGATTAATTATGCCGGAAAAGAAAATAAATTTAAGCATAGTGACCCCTGAGGAACAGATTTATGAGGGAGAAATTGATTCTATAGTCATTCCGGCCGTAACCGGCTCCATGGGTATATTACCGGGGCATTTACCTATCGTTACCCAGCTGGGAATAGGCATAGTGAAAATAGTTAACGAAAAAGGGTCTGAGTATATAGGTATAGAAGGGGGTTATCTGGATTTTTTATATAATAAAGCAAATATCCTGACTGCAAGAGCAATAATTACAACAGTCGAGAAGCAAAAGGAAACCATAGATAAATTAAAAGAAGAACACAAGATAATACAGGAAGTTACAGAAGAAACAAAGAAGGTAGCCAGAGCTATAGCATCTCTAAAAACCCTCAGGAAATAAAGTACGTATCAAACTCGTGGGGAGCGGAACACTGTTGTTTTTTAATTCACCTTTATTTGTTATAATAGCCTTTACTTTTTGCTAGGAGGAAATCTCTCTTATGGAAAAATTTGTTATAAACGGTGGAAAGACACTGTCCGGAAAAGTTAAAATAAGCGGTGCCAAGAATTCCGCATTAAAGCTAATAGCGGCTTCCATACTGGCAGATAGCAAAACCATACTGAGGAATGTACCGGCAATCGAAGATGTCAGCATTATGATAGAAGTACTCAGGAACCTTGGTGCCGAAGTAAATGTGAATGGGAAAAGTAAAGTAATCGAAATTAATCCGGAAAGTATTAACAGTTATGAAGCGCCTTATGAACTGGTTAGAAAGATGAGGGCCTCCATACTGGTGGCCGGACCATTATTAAGTAAGTTTGGTAAGGTTAAAGTGGCCATTCCCGGAGGTTGTAATATTGGTTCCAGACAAATTGATCTTCACTTGAAAGGCTTTAAAGATTTAGGGGCTGAGTATTCACTGGAGCACGGATATATTAACTGCCATATCTCCAGTAACCAAAACGGAGCCAGACTTTGCGGCGCTGTAATGGATCTTGATTTTCCTTCCAGAGGGGCTACCGAAAATATAATGATGGCCGCCTGTCTTGCAAAAGGCCGGACCATTATAAATAATGCAGCAAGGGAGCCGGAAATAGTAGATCTGGCCTGTTTTTTGAATTCGATGGGTGCAAACATCCGGGGAGCAGGGACTGATTGTATTACCATAAGCGGTACCAAAAATCTTAAAGGAACAGATTATAAAATTATGCCTGACAGTATCGAAGCAGGTACTTTTATTACGGCAGCAGCTTTGTGCGGAGACAGAGTAGAAATTGAGAATGCAAAATGGAAGAATCTTGAAGTGTTTTATTTTAAGTTAAAAGAAATGGGTGCCAATATTACGGTTATGGATGAGAACAATATAAAAGTAAACAGCCCTGCCGGTATCTATAAGCCGGTAAATATAAGTACCCTTCCCTATCCCGGTTTTCCCACCGACCTGCAGCCCATAATTACGGTTCTTCTATCTACTGTTCCGGGAATATCTATAGTAACCGAAAATGTATTCGAAAACAGGTTTATGTATGTGGATGAGCTAAACAGAATGGGAGCCAATGTAAAAATTGATAGCCACCATGCGATTATAAAAGGAGTTGATAAATTATCAGGAGCTCCGGTGAGGTCATTTGATCTCCGGGCCGGTGCAGCTATGGTACTGGCAGGCCTGGTAGCCGAAGGGTCTACGGAAGTAAGCGATATATATCATATAAAAAGAGGTTATGAGGATTTTGAGGAAAAGTTACGCTTATTGGGGGCGGATATAAAAATAGTGGAATAAGCTATATTTAATATTATTTTATTAATGTCCATTGGGAAATTTATTACCTGAATTAATATAAATGAGAAAAGATAAACAAGAAAATAAAAATAAACCGAAAAATGGAAGCAATGCGGGAAATAAAATCAATGTAGAAAAAAATGTAAAGAAAAAAATAACCGGTAAGGGATTTAAAAAATTACCTTTATATATAAGAGTAATAATAATAGTATTATCTTCCCTGATTTTTATTGGCGGCATAGGTACGGGTGGTTTCTTTTATTATATACATTCGATAAACAGGACCATAAATTTAGGCACCACTGCGGAAATTGAAAGTATGCTTGCTCCCATAGAATCACCGGAGGATCCGGTTACCGTCCTGATATTGGGACGGGATACCAGAGATGCAGAAAATGATGCAGGTAGAGCCGATATTATAATGCTGGTTTATTTAAATCCTGAAAGAAATACCTGCAGTGTCCTCTCCATTCCCAGAGACTGCCTGGTTGAAATTCCGGATCACGGAGAGGACAAAATAAACGCTGCCTATGCTTATGGCGGGGAAGAGCTTATGATAAAAACGATCAACTCCTTTCTGGGAGCTGAAGTAAATCATTATGTAACCCTTGATTTTGATGGGTTTGTGGAATTAATTGATGCCCTGGGCGGTGTAGATATTACTATTGGCAGACCTATGGTTGATCCCAAGAGCGGGGCTAATTTTTCTGTCGGTAATCACCATCTTACAGGAGAGCAAGCCTTATCATATACCAGAAGCAGATCCACGGAACTGGGGGATATCGGCAGAATTCAGAGGCAGCAGCAGTTATTTAGAGAACTGATAAACCAAAAGTTAAATATTAAATATTTATCCAGTGTCCCTTACTATTTTAATATTCTGGCCGAAAATACAAGAACGGATCTTGATATTTTAACCATCCTTAAATATTCAAAAGCGGTCCTGTCCTTTAATTCCGAAAATTTTGAAACAGCTATTATACCCTCTCATTCGGACTGGATAAATGAGGGAACTATTAGTGTCCAGATTCCGGATACCGAAGAAGCCAGAGCTATGTGGCAGAGAATTATAAACGGGGAACCAGCCAGCAAATATAATGCAGAATATACGGAGGTGGATGAAATAACAGATTTAATGACCCAGAACACCGAATACAAATTTAAGATAAAAGTAAAGAATACTGGTGCTCTCCAGTGGAATAAAAATGGCGATAATCCGGTTTATCTTGGCTATCACTGGATAGATTTTAATAGTAAAAAAATGGTAGTTTTTGACGGGAAGAGAAGCATTATATTTCAGGATGGAGTTAATGTGGGCGATGAGGTAATTTTTGATCTAACCGTAATATCTCCTTCCGAGCCGGGGGAATATATTTTGCAGATAGATCTGGTACAGGAAGGGGTAACCTGGTTTTCTTTTCAGGGAGTTCCCCCTCTGGAGAAATTTATATCGGTTGATGTCTCTTACGGTGCCGAATATGATGATGAGGGAAAAACCCCCAATTATCTGGATGCGGGTGAGGAGTTCGAAGTTACTGTTAAAGTAAAAAATACCGGGTTTCTAATCTGGGAATTTTTAGGAGGAGAAAGAGTAGATCTGGGAACACACTGGATTAATAGAGACACCGGAGAGGTGGTTATATGGGATGGTGACAGGGGGCTTCTTCCCACTAATATTTCTTATGGCCAGGAAACTGAGGTAAAAATGAAAATAAAAGCACCTGATAAGGCTGGGAGGTATACTCTACAATACGATATGGTACATGAGAGAGTTACCTGGTTTTCAGAAAAGGGTGTAATACCACTGGAAGTGAATATAGATGTAGGTAAGATTGTAGACAGGACCATTGCCAGAAAAACAAAAGTAAAAATATTTAACGGTAATGGTGTAATCGGTGCTGCCGGTGAAATTGAGAAATATCTGGAGAGTTTTGGTTTTAGAATATATGCTCTGTCCAATGCAGAGAATTTTGATTTTAAGAAAAGCATAATTATATATAATAAAGATTCCAGAGAAAAAGCTGAGCAACTGGCAATGGTTTTTGATAATTTGGAGATTTACGAATATAATAAAACCTGGGATTTTTATAAGACTGATGCAGATTTGATATTGATAATAGGAGAAGATTATAGCGATATTATAAAGTAGGTTTTATATTATTATGCTTTAGCTTTGAAGTGAGTCAATGAAAAACAGGTCTGTTTTTAAAATAATAAGACAGGTAGCATTTGATGCCTTAATAATATTTTCATCGTTTGTAATTTCCTTTTTTTTAAGGGGCCAGATAGGTTTAATAGACAGCGCCGGTCTTTTTTCACAATATTCCAAATCTATGATCTGGTATGTGGTTATTGTAATTGTAGTTAAAATCCTCATGTTATGGTTGTTTGGGACTTACAGAAGGGTCTGGAAGTATGCTTCATTAAAGGATATGTTAGCTATAATCGAATCTATTACTCTGGGTTCAGTAGTTCTGGCGGTTATTTTCTATATCATGAGTTATCCAATATCTGTTTTTGGTCTTAATATAAATTTTTCTTTTCCGTTTTTCCCCAGAAGTATATTTATAATTGATTATCTTTTAACCCTTATTCTTATAATAATTTCCAAGTTTTCAGAGAGATTTTTTAATGAATTGAAATTTGGCAATCTAAGTACCAGAAAGAAACGGGTGTTGATTGTGGGAGCTGGCGATGCCGGAGAAATGATTGTCCGCGAAATGATCAGACAAAAGAATAGTGAATATATGCCTGTTGGGTTTCTAGATGATGATTATTCAAAAATAAGAAATAAAATACACGGGATCAGCGTTCTGGGATCCATATCTAAAATGGAAAATATAATCAAGGATTATTCCATTGATGAAGTTATAATAGCCATGCCCTCGGCTTCCGGTAGTATAAGGAAAGAAGTAGCGGTAAGAGCCAGGGAATCCGGAGTAAACTGCAAAACTTTACCCAGTTTGTATGAGGTAATTGATGGAAAAGTATATCTTTACCAGGTAAGAGATATAGAAATCGAAGATATTCTGGGAAGAGAGGTTATAGACATAAAAATTCCTGAAATAGTATCTGAAATAAAAAGCAAGGTTATTCTGGTTACCGGGGCAGGAGGTTCCATAGGTTCAGAAATATGCAGGCAGATAATAAGATTTAAGCCGGAAAAAATAATACTGGTAGATCACTCTGAAAATAATTTATTTTTAATACTGGAGGAGCTTGATAATAAATTTGGGTTTATTTCGACAGTTCCGGTAGTGGTGGACATAAGGGATAAGCAGGCTTTAAGGAGCGTTTTTAGAAAGTATAAACCGGATATACTATTTCATGCCGCTGCCTATAAGCACGTACCCTTAATGCAGCTCAATCCGAAGGCTGCTATTTTAAATAACTATCTGGGTACTAAAATACTGGCTAAACTTTCCATTGAATTTGGAGTTAAAAGGTTCGTTATGCTTTCCACCGATAAGGCGGTAAAACCCAGAAATGTGATGGGAATATCTAAATTACTTTCCGAAAAGTATCTACAGTCTTTATCCAGGATCAGGAACACTCGCTTTATGATCGTGAGATTTGGAAATGTTCTGGGGAGTATGGGGAGTGTGGTTCCCCTTTTTAAAGAACAGATTCAATCTGGCGGTCCGGTAAGGGTAACTCATCCCGATATGAAAAGATATTTTATGACCATACCGGAAGCCTCCCAGCTGGTTATACAAGCCTGCATAATGGGAAAGGGAGGAGAAATATTTGTGCTGGACATGGGGGAACCCATAAATATACTGGACCTGGCAAAAAACATAATAAGAATTTATGGAATGGAACCGGGCAAGGATATCGAGATAAAATACACCGGCCCAAGGGACGGAGAAAAAATTGACGAGGAACTGGTGAGTGAAGAGGAGGAACTGGTTGCCACCGAATACAAGCACATATATGAAGCCAGAAACAATGGTAAAGTAAATGGTTTAGACAAGGATGAGATAATTAACATATTGTTCAATATTGAAAAAGAGATCCAGGTTGATGATTATAAAAATCTGTTCAGGGATTTGAAAAAAATTACCCCGGATTTCAATGAAAATAAAATGTGGCCTAGATTATATGAATAGCGGGAAACAAGTTTATACAGCCTATGCTTTACAAAGTTGCAAAAAGAATTTTTGATGTGGTACTGTCAATTATTCTAATAGTGCTTTTTATTCCCCTCTGGATTATTATTCCTTTAGTTATTGTAGTTGATTCCCGGGGAAGTGTAATATTCAAACAAAAAAGAGTGGGTATAAACAGCAGGTATTTTACAATTTTCAAATTCAGAACCATGAAAGAGGGTACTCCCGATATACCAACCGATAGATTGATGGGCTGTAGCCGACTGAACACCAGGGTGGGGAAAACTCTAAGGAGATTAAGTATCGATGAAATTCCCCAGCTGGTAAATATATTAAAAGGAGAAATGAGTTTTGTAGGGCCCAGGCCGGCCTTATATAATCAGGAACTGCTTATAAGACTGCGGAAAGAAAAAGGGGTGGATAAGTTCAAGCCCGGAGTAACCGGGCTGGCGCAGATAAGCGGAAGAGATGAACTTTCCATTCCGGATAAGGTTATGTATGACCAATTATACATAAAAGATGCTTCCATATGGCTGGATTTAAAGATAATTTTAGTTACGGTAAAAGCGGCAATTAGCGGCAAAGGCGCAAGATGAAGAAATATTTTTTAATTTATCTTTAATTATCGGTTACTGCCTAATTCTTCTATTAGTTTTTCCAGACCCACTTCAAGGCTTGTGGGAGCAAAGTCGAAATCAGCAGCAGCTTCCTTATACAAGTACGCCTTATCCACGCCCATTCTATCTATCTGGCTGGGAACCAGAGAGGGATTTTTGGAGATTCGGGCATAAATGGAAATTAAAAATCTACCCAACCTAAGAGGAACCTTTATTACCTTGAACTGTTTGTTTAGTTTGAACCTCACCATTTCCAGCATCTTATTATATTTTACCGGATTTCTACCAGCTATATTATAAGTTTTACGGTAAGTTTTCTTATTATCAAGAATACAGGTAACGGCACCGGCCACATCTCCGATATATATGGGCTGAATTAAATTGTTCCCCCTCCCAAAGGTTACAAAAAATCCTCTCCTTTTTATAAATTCAATCATTTTTGAAAAATTATTATCATCTTTCGAGCCGTAAATCATAGAAGGTCTTAATATGGTGTAATCCAGCCCCGAACTTTTTATCAGATTTTCGGAGTTTGTTTTTTGGTCCTTTACTCTACTCTCCAGAGGAATTAACACTGTGGTGGAACTTATAAAAACGACTCTTTTCAACCCGGTGCGCCTGGCTGCATCCAGAAAGTTTTTCAGAAGGTTGGTGTACTCAAGATCAACCATATAAACTGCGCTTTCCGTCTTTTTTAAAATTGAGATTATGGAATCGGCACTCTGCAGGGTGCCGGTACCGAATGTAACCTTTTCACCTGTTTTTCCCGCCGTATCCTCCAGTTTTGAAGCATCGCTTGATGTCCTTACCAGGCAGCTTACTTCATAACCTTTTTTCAATAATTTTTCCAGTACCGGAGGTCCTAGAAAATCGGTAGCGCCAACCAACAGAACCATTTCTATCCTTTTCCTTATGTTAAAATATAGAATTTTTATTACTGTCTTTTTTAATAAAAAAAGAATATTTTAAAAGATTAAGGTAACTTAATCTTTACTTTTATATTTTAAGAAAAACTTACACCAAACTCTAAGGAATTTCATATCAATATATCAAAGAAGTCAAATCCTTTCGGCGCAATTAATTCAAAATGCTTTCTATCCAGGGTAAGAATTTTATTAATTTTAAGCCGCTCGGCTATGGCAACAATAGAGGCATCCACATAACCAATATTTAGAGTCTCATACTTTTTTAATATTTCTATTATTCTTATAATATCTTCATCTTTTAATATTTCTAACTGGAAACTGGTCTTTATAATTTCTTGCAGAAAAATAAGTTCTATTTTACTTCCGAATCTACTATTTAACATATAACATATCTCACCAATAGTAGTAGAAGGTAGAATATGTAAATTATCTTTTTCTACAAATATTTTTTTTAAATCTTCATGCTTTTTATATTTTTTGTCCATTAAACCAATAACAGCACTGGTATCTAAAATGATTTGCATTTCAATCCTTTCCAAAACTTTTCTTTAGATATTCTTCATCATTTTCAGCAAAATGAGGATCGCCGCTATCAACAATTCCAATTATGTTGATTTTTGTCTCTGGTACTTTTTTGGCAACATATTCACTAACTGCCTCTCTAATTATAAAAGAAGTAGATCTATTAGAAACTTTAGCCAGGCTTTTTAGTTTTAACATAACGTCCTTATCCAGGAGTATTGATGTTCTTTCTTTATCCATTATGTGCACCTCTTCTATGTCAGCGAGAATATTAATAATATATTAATATTAATAATATTAATATGCATTATTCATTATGTCAATTATTTAATTAAGCCTGGTTTAAATTTAAGAGTTAAATTATAGAAAATTTGTGGTATTATCTTATAGATTTTTAACTGATTATTTTTATATAGAGAATAGAGAGAAGAAAATAAACAATGCTGTGGATTATCTATATATTTCCGGTAATAGCAGTTGCAACTATATTGCTGTTTCTGTATGCATTCTTATATGAACCCACAAATTTTAGATTGTCGGAAGTGGATATATTCATAAGGAAAAACCAGCCTCAAAACAGCATGCTGCAGGGCAGCAAAGCACAAGATAATCTATCCCGGGGTAACTTTTCAAAACAAAACATATCCGAAAAAACCAGCAGCGACAAATTAGATAAACCTGCTGGTAAACCGATTCTAACTATCCTGCATCTGTCTGATTTTCATCTGAGAAGAAATTTCAAGGGTAAAAGATTATTTAAATTTGTCCGAAATTTATCCTCATTAAACCCGGATCTTATTTTCATTACTGGCGACCTTTTAGGAGGCAATGATGATATAGATTATCTTACTGGTATGCTTTCTCCTTTACAGGCAAAATTAGGTAAATATGCTGTTTTTGGAGTGCATGATCATTATGATAAGGCAGTTACTGAGTTTATAAAAAATATGTTTAAAAGAAAACGGGTGTATAAAAAAGGAAATGATATTTCATACCTAGCTCAAAGGTTAAAAGATATTGATATTGAGGTTCTGATGAATGAGAGCAAATTGCTTCAACTCCAGCCTGGACATAGCGGTATAGGCGGTATCTGGATTATCGGATTGGATGACCCTATAATAGATAAAATCGATATAGATAAAGCATTTTCTGATTTTCGATCCAGAGATAATGATTTGCCCCTGTGGAAAGGATTTAATTATAAGGATATCTATAAAGATGTATTTAAGTTAAAAAAGGAAAAAATACACGAGATGAATGAAAGAGGTAAACTGCGCATAGTACTTATACATACTCCTGATGCTGATTCGATAATCAATCTGGTGAAGAAAAAAGTCGATATCATATTTTGTGGGCATACTCATGGGGGTCAGATTAGATTTCCGTTGATTGGAGCAATAATATCGGGGTGTAAAATAAAAGCAAAATTTGCATCCGGTCTTTTTTATTTTAAAAATATAGTTCTTTATGTAACCAGAGGACTGGGAGAGGGAAAATATTCACCGTTTAGATTTTACTGCCAGCCGGAAGCGAGCCTGGTCAGGATATATAAAGTCAATTGAAAAAAAGGTGCATGGGCTGTGGTAAGTTCCCTTTATATTTTAAAACTCTATACAGTTATATATAATGTTAAATTATAAAGTACAAATGTTTGAGGTAAATATTATTAAAAAGGTTGATAATTATGCCAAAACTAAAAGCGGGCTGTCCGGGACAAGATACGGCGTACTTAAAAAATTTTAAAACCAATATCATACCCTGTCCCCGGTGTGGATATGAGTTAGAGTTTTTTGCCGATGAGAAAAAAGTAAAATGTCCAAGATGCCATGCCAATGTATTTAAAGTTAACCCGGAGATAATAGAATATAAAAATGGCAGGTTGATCTTCAGTGGTGAGGATGAGAGCTGCCTTGACTGGTGCGGCGGGTGCCTCAGTAAGAAGGACTATGAAGATATAGAGGAAAATAAAAAAAAGATTGAAAAGAAAAAAGAAGATTTTCAAAAATTAATTGACTCTATCGATAAGAAGGATAAAGATGTAATTTATTTTTTAATAGAAGCTTTTCGTAAAAGCATAAACAATCTGAAATTAATAGATGAAAAAATATTTCAGGTTCTTCAAAAAGAAAATCCCGATCTCTTTGTTAAGGTAAGAAATTACTATTTAAATTTTATCAACGGATAAATACATAACATATTGTTATTTTAATATCATTATATTTATGAATGCCGGAAATAAAAAAACAAAGAAAAGGAAAAGAAGCTCCGGTCCAGTTTTGAAATTTACACTAATTTTGATTCTCCTGATTGCGGCTGGCTTTTTCATATTTTATAGTATCGATAATCCCGGTTTTTTAAAAGGCAAATTTTCCTCCCTTTTCAGTGGAGAAGAAAACAATGAAGCGGTACCGGATTTATCGGCTTCCGGCGAGGTTCAGCCAATCAACCAGAATCAGGAACCGTCGGCCATCATTGATGAGGCTAAAAATGAAGAGGAAAATAGTGCAGAAAATGGAGAGGAAAATACTAACCAAAATGAGCTTACTTCCGGCGGGAACGATGAGGTTACCGGCAGCAGTGGTTCCCAAAGCGGCCTGTCTTTCTGGCAGAAAATAAAAATTTTTTTTACCAGGCAGGGAAATGATAGAGAAATAGAGGAAACTTATCCGGCAAGACTTGAAATTAATTTTTATTTTTCCGGCCTTGGAGAGGAGAAAAAGCTGGTTTCCGAGAAGAGAACCATAAATGCAGGGAGTCCGGATATGGCAGCGAAGAACGCAGTTCAGGAGCTCCTTAAGGGTCCCTCAAAATCGTATCATTTTCCGGTAATACCGGCAGGGACAGAACTGCTTGATGCGGAAACCAATGAGAATATAGCTAAAATCGATCTTTCCCAGGAATTTCTGGAAAACAGCCTGGACACCAGAATACTGGACCCATATATAATTTATTCCATAGTAAACACCCTAACGGAAATTCCTGATATAGAAGGGGTTATTTTTTATATAGAAGGAGTAAGAATTAGAATGTACGGTAATGTGGACCTTTCTATTCCGGCTATTAGAAATAAAGAATATATAAGTGAACAGTAATATTGGAGATATTGGGAGGCGGAACCTATTGTATAGGGTTGGAGTTGATGTTGGAGGTACCTTTACTGATTTTGTAATTTATGACGAGATAAGAAAAAAAATTGATGTTTTTAAAATTCCGTCAGAGAAAAATACCCCATGGCTTCCAATAATTGTTGGGCTTGAAAAAGAAATTAAAGATAAAAATAAAATTTATGATATACGTCATGGGTCAACCATTGGAATTAATACAGTAATTGAAAGAAAGGGGAGTAGAACTGCTCTTCTCACTACAAAGGGTTTTAGAGATTTACTTGAAATTGCCAGGCAAAAAAGACCTCATCTTTATGACCTGCATATGAAGAGACTTCCACCTATAATACCTAGGTATTTACGAATACCTGTGACTGAAAGAGTTGACAAAGATGGTAAAAAAATAATTTTACTGGTGGAAGATGAAATTTTAGATAGCATAAATAAATTTAAGGAAGAGAAAGTAAAGTCTGTAGCAATCCTATTTCTACATTCCTATGCTAATAGTGCTAATGAAGAAAAAGCCGAATATATATTAAAAAAAAATTTACCTGAAGTTTATATTTCTGTATCTTCCAAAGTAATTCCTGAGTTTAGAGAGTATGAAAGATTAGCCACTACAGCTCTGAATGCTTATATTGGTCCTGTGTTTAAAAGATATCTAAAAAATCTTTTATCCGAATTAGAAAAAATTAAAATAGAAGCTCCTTTATACATATGTCAATCTGATGGGGGCTTAATATCTCCTGAAAGTGTTATAGAGCTTCCGGTAAGAACATTATTTTCCGGACCGGCGGCAGGGGTGACAGGAGCATCTTTTTTATATGGCAACAGTGCAGATAGCAGTAATCTTATAACTCTGGATATGGGCGGGACCAGTACAGATGTGGCAATTATTTCTAAATCAAAGCCTATAAAAACCACAGAAAAAGAGGTTCTGGGTTATCCTGTTAAATTCCCAGTTATTGATATTCTTACCATTGGTGCCGGTGGCGGAAGTATTGCTAGTGTTGATGAAGGTGGTTTTCTAAAGGTAGGACCCGAAAGTTCAGGTGCAGACCCTGGTCCTGCCTGTTATGATAAAGGAGGAAAGAAGCCTACAGTTACTGATGCGAATCTTGTTCTTGGCACTCTGGGAGTAAAAACTATGCTTGGTGGCAAAATGGAGCTTAATTTAGACAAAGCAAAAAAAACTATTAAAAATTTGGTCTCCATACCATTAAAGATGTCTTTAATTGAAGGAGCGTGGGCGATAGTTCGTCTAATAATATCAGATATATCCGAGGCAATTAGAAAAATTTCAATATCAAAAGGCTTTCATCCTAAAGAGTTAAAACTTGTAGCCTATGGCGGAGCAGGGCCAATGCATGCAGCTCTGATTGCGAAAGAACTGGGAATAAAGGAGGTTATAATTCCAAAAACACCGGGGGCTTTTTCTGCAGAAGGACTTCTCTATAGTGACGCTACCATGGATTTTGTAAAAACTATAAAAGGGTTTAAAAAAGAAAGTTTTAATAAGATTATTTTAGATTTTAAAAGTAAAGCAAAAGATTGGTTTAAAAAAGAAAATATTCCCCGCTACAAACGGAAGTTAGAGTGGTTTTTGGATATAAGATATGAAGGGCAAAATTACGAGATAACTATTCCGGTTTTAGAAAAAGATGTAACTGATTTGGATAAATGCAAGATGGATAATATAAAAAAGATTTTTTATAAAAAACATAATAACCTTTATGGATATAAACTTAAAGATAAAAAAATAGAGATTATAAATTTAAGATTAAGATGCATTGGAATTTTATCTTTAAAACTTAAACATAAATTTTATAAAGCTCAGAAAGATAATAATAAACTGATTAAAGAATTTAGAGAAGTTTATTTCATAGAGGATAGAAAATCAATTAAAACTCCAGTCTATAAAAGAATTAGTATTCCTTGTGGATATAAGATTAAAGGTCCCGCTATAATAGAGCAGGTAGATTCAACTATAGTTATTCCACCCGGAGATAATGGTAGAGTAGAAAGTAATGGTAGCTTTATTATTAGCGTGGAATAAAATGTTTTTCGTAAGTTCGAATATAAAATTAAACATAAGAATATATAAATTTTAATTATGGAAGGTATTGATATAATAACTGCAAAAGTAATAGGAAATCGCCTTAAAACTATAGCTGAACTTATGGGTGAGGTATTGGTAAGGAGTGCCTTTTCGGCTAATATAAAGGAAAGAAAGGACTGTTCAACTGCGATATTTGATGCTAAAGGGAGATTGGTGGCGCAGGCAGAACACATTCCTCTTCATTTGGGATCCATGTTGGGGATAGTGAAGGAGATACTGAAGCGTTTTAATGAGGATATAAATCCAGGTGATGTATTTATTGCCAATGATCCTTATTCTGGAGGAACCCACCTTCCTGATGTAACTGTCATTTCTCCTTTTTTTAAAGATAATAAGCTATTTAATTTTGCTGCCAATATAGCTCATCACTCAGATATCGGAGGAGCAAGACCAGGAGGAATTGCAGGGGATGCCAAATCCATCTATGAAGAGGGTTTAAGAATACCACCCATAAAGTTAGTAAAAGATGGAAAAACTGATCAAAGCCTATTAAATTTTATAGTAAAAAACTGTAGAATTCCCTGGGAAAGATGCACTGATTTAAAAGCCCAGGTAGCCACCAATAAAGTTGGAATAAGATATCTTGATGAACTTTATTTGAAGTATAGTGTTAAAGTCATAGAGAATTCGATTGAAAAGTTGCTATTCTATACTGAAAAAAGACTGAGATCCAGAATAGAAGAAATCCCGGATGGAAAATATTTTTTTGAGGATAAACTAGACGATGATGGGGTCTCAGATAAACCTATTCCCATAAGGGTATGTATTAAGGTTAGTGGTAAGAATTTAGAAATTGATTTTTCAGGAACAGGTTGTCAGAGCAGAGGAGCAATAAATGTGGTAAGGTCTGCTCTTCTCGCTACAATTTATTATGTAATAAAGGCTTTTTTAGACCCTGAGCTACCTGCAAATGAAGGTTTAGAAAGAGTTTTAAGCATAAAAGCACCTTTGGGCAGTATAGTTAATCCAAAAGAACCGTCAGCAGTAGGAGCAAGAACAGATACCTGCCAGAGGATAGCTGGTACTCTTATCGGTGCTTTTAATAAAGCTATGCCAGGGAAAGCGGTTTCAGGCTCAAATGATGCAAGCACTGCTATAGTTTTATCTAAAGAAGATAAATTCGTTTATGTTGAAGCAGTGGGAGGAGGCTCCGGCGCTTCTGAAAGTGGAGATGGTCTTGATGGTGTGCAGGTTCATATTACAAATACTTCAAACCTTCCCATAGAGGTGTTAGAGACAGAGTTTCCGATTAGAGTCTTAAGCTATGAACTTATACCCAATTCAGGTGGTATGGGTAAATACAGGGGAGGTTTAGGTATTAGAAGGGAAATTAAGATACTTGAAAATAATGTAATATTCTCTTCTCATGCAGACAGACATAAATTTCTTCCCTGGGGGTGGAACGGTGGTGAAAGTGGCAAAACAGGAAAATTTTTAATCAATGGTAAACCCGTTCCATCTAAATGTTCAAATATAACTCTTAAAAAGGGTGATACCGTAATTATTAGAACTCCTGGCGGCGGTGGTTTTGGAAATGCTGGCGACAGACCAAAAGAATTTATAGAAAGAGATATAAGAGATGGAAAAGTTAGTGATTTTTATGATTTAAAAAATTTTAAGGAAAAGCCTGGCAAGTAGCCTTTAAAAAAATCTTTCATCGTGATATAAACTGTTTTACTTAATAAAATTTTCTTGTAATTTTCTTTTTATTATTAAATGAAGTTATATTAAGTTATATTTTCAGTAAAGTTACAAAGGAGGCAAATTGAAGGTACTTATAACTGGTGGAGCAGGATTTATAGGTTCAAACGTAGCCGATGGGCTGATGGAAAAGAATTATGAGGTAGTTATAGTCGATGATCTTTCGAGTGGAAAAAAAGAAAATATTCCAAAAGAAGCTAAATTTTACCGCTGTGATATCAGGAGTAAAGAAATACACCATATATTGAAATCCGAAAAACCAGATGCCGTAATTCACAATGCTGCTCAGATAAGTGTGAGGGTATCGGTTGATGATCCTATGATGGATGCTGATATAAATATAATGGGCGGGCTTAATGTGATTGATGCCTGCAATATATATAAAGTGAAGAAAATAATTTTTGCTTCTTCGGGAGGGACAGTATATGGTGAACAGGAATATTTTCCGGCAGATGAAAAGCATCCTGCCAATCCCATCTCCCCATACGGAGTGGCAAAATTGGCCACCGAAAATTATCTGTATTATTTTTATAAAACCTATGGCCTAAAATATATATCCTTGAGATATGGCAATATATATGGTCCCAGGCAGGATCCTCATGGAGAAGCAGGAGTGGTAGCCATATTTTCGAGCAGAATACTGGGAGGTAAAGATCCGGTTATTAACGGGGACGGACTTCAGACCAGGGATTATGTCTATGTGAGAGACGCGGTAGATGCAAATCTTAAAGCTATGGAAAGCAATTTTGTGGGTTCCTTAAATATAAGTACTGGCAAGGAAACCAATGTGGTAGAACTGTTTAAAATCTTAAAGGAAGTATCAGGAAAAGATGATATAGAAGAGGTTCATGGTCCCCCTAAAGAGGGTGAGCAAAGAAGATGCCAGCTTTCTTATCAGATGGCTGAAAAGGTATTGGGCTGGTGCCCGGAGATATCCATAGAAGAAGGGCTCAAGCTGACCTATAACTGGTTTAAAAATCATTAAGCTTTTTCTTTATAACTTTATTTTATAAGTAATTTCTTTTAAAAATAAATTTATATCTATTAAATGATTTATTAAAATGTCATGAACGACGTTGTAATTAATATCACCATAGTCATGCGCAATAAGATTTCTAAATCTAGCCATTTTAACCATATTTATTCTTACCTCTTTTGAAATCAAATTATGTTCATTTAAAATCTCAAATGATTCAGAGAATGTTGTCGGGCGTCTCAATTCCTTATATGAAATTATAGCTTCTGCCAGGTCAATAGTTGCTTGAACAGCAAGATACAGGTATCTTTCAATTGCGCCGCGTAATATCAGGTCATTTTGCAAATCTTCTATTGATATATCCTTGTAACTGTCAAGAATAGAAAGATATTTTTTTATATTACTTATGCCTTTTTCAATTACATCCAATCCAGTCATATTGTATTAAGTCTTCGTTAATTGATATTTTCTTAGTAAAAAGCGAAAATCAAAGTATTCATTTAATATTCTAGGTTCAATAAGAAGTTTATATGGTTCTATTTCGTAAATGATCTTACCATTTTTTATGATAGAATATTTAAGTTCTGGTGCATCTGTATAATTTAAAATTACTGAATCTACTTTTTCCGTGGCCAGGAGGGTGCTGATTTCACCTTCGATTTCAAAAGCAGTATGATATGCTTTAGTTTCTTTGTCATCTATGTAAAATGCAAAATCATAATCAGAAAGAGGACCAGTTTTACCTGAAATCTGTGAGCCAAAGAGATATACCAGTTTTAGACTGGGATATTGGCTAAATATTTTAATTAATTTTTTTAACTTTTGTTTATTCACAGCCTAATTTTACTTAATTTTCTTGATAAAGACAAAAACAAATCACTTGTTTCTGTTAGATTTGTTATTTACAATGACACAATGGTAAGTTAGAATTTTTTTATTATATATGGGATTAGAAAAAGATTAATATCCGGATCGACTAGAGTAATGTAAGTTAATTCAGGAAATGAAAACAAGAAATAATATGAAGGTACTTAATATAGTTCCCACACCTTTTTTTGCCGACAGAGGCTGCCATATGAGGATACTGGGAGAGATGAAGGCTCTGGCAAATTACGGTTACCAGAATATTATAGTAACCTATCATAATGGCCGCAATCTGGAAGGCCTTGATATTAGAAGGATAATAAATATTCCCTGGTACCGGAAACTGGAAGCGGGCCCTTCCATACATAAGTTTTATATCGACATACTTCTTTTTTTCAAAGCAGCGGCCGTATATTTTAAAGAAAAACCGGATGTTATATACGGGCACCTTCATGAGGGAGCATTTGTAGGCGGGCTCATAAAATATCTTCTAACCCTGGGAAGAGTTCCCTTGGTATTCGATGTACAGGGAAGCCTGACTTCGGAATTGGATACTTTTAACTGGATAAAGGGCAAAAGACCAGTCAGGTGGTTTTTCCATACCCTGGAAAAATTTATCTGTAAGATGCCCGATTTCTTTATATGCAGCTCGGTGTCCAACGGAGATATTATAAAAAATAGATTTCATATAAGTCCCGATAAGGTAAGGGTGGTAATAGATGGGGTTCATACCGACTTTTTCAGCCAGCTTCCCAAGGAAGGACTGAGGAATGAACTGGGGATACCCTCCGGCGCCCCACTGGTAATATTTACTGGAGCACTGCTTGCCGCCAAAGGGATATGGAATCTGGTTGAGGCCATTCCGGTGGTCCTGAAGGGAAGAAAGGATACCCATTTCCTGATAGTGGGTTATCCCGTGGAAGAGACCGCTGCAAAAGTAAGGGAATTAGAGGTAGAAAAGAATGTTCACTTTACCGGTATGGTAGATTATTTTAAGCTTCCTGATTATCTGCTTATCAGTGATATTGCAGTTGAACCCAAGGTTGAAAAGGCGGGAGAGGCCAGCGGTAAAGTTATAAATTACATGGGTGCCGGGCTTCCGGTAGTATGTTTCGAGGGGAAAAATAACCGCAGGTTTTTGGGAGAAAACGGTATTTATGCAGCCGATGACCGGGTTGAAAATCTGGCGGCCAAAATAGTATGGGCAATTGAAAATCCGGGGAAAGCAAAAGAACTGGGACAATTAAATAAAAAAAGAGTGGAAGAAGTATTTTCCTGGAATAACAGTATAAAAACTACCGTAGAGGCTTTCAGGAAATTAACCTCTAATTAATTTTGTTTTAGATTCGTAATAATTTTTTTACGGTTATCTTTTCCTGCTCCCGGGTAGTTATATTGTAAGAAAATATATTTATTGATATTATACTTCACAGCCGTATACTTTAAAGCGGCAGTTCCCTAAGAGAATTGCAATTTTTTTATTATGTATTATATGAGGAGGATTGGTTTTGATAGAAGGAGTTAAAGTAAAGAGGCTTAAAGTCATCCCTGATGAAAGAGGTAGACTTATGGAGATGCTCCGCTCGGATGACGATCTGTTTATAAAGTTTGGGCAGGTTTATATGACCACGGCCTATCCTGGCGTGGTTAAGGGGTGGCATTATCATAAGAAACAAACTGATAATATGGTGGTGGTTAGGGGTATGATGAAAGTTGTTTTATATGACAGCAGGAAAGATTCACCTACATATAAGGAGGTAAATGAATTCTTTATGGGGGTGCATAACCCTATACTTCTTCAAATTCCGATATTTGTTTATCACGGTTTTAAGTGTGTTACAAATTATGAGGCAATATGTATAAATATCCCTTCAGAACCTTACGACTACCAGGAGCCTGATGAGTTCAGAGTAGATCCACACAGCTCTGAAATACCATATAACTGGGACAGAAAAGACGGATAGAGAATAATTATCTTTTATCTTATTATCTATGGAGGATATATGAAATTTGTAATTACTATTTTTAGGGATGAAGACGGTATGTATGTTACCGAATGTCCCTCTATACCAGGATGCATAAGTCAGGGGAAAACTGAAAAAGAAGCAGAAAAAAATATCCAGGATGCAATTAGAGAATGTCTGGAGGTTAGAGCAGAAAAGGGTATTCCTCTGACAATATCTACACGCCAGGTGGAGGTTAAAGTTTAATGCCGAAAGCTCCATTGCTAAAGCCCAGGGAAGTTATAAGAGTTTTTAAAAAATTTGGGTGGGTAGTGGCAAGAAGCAGTGGAAGTCATATAATTCTTACAAAAGAAGAAAATATATCAACATTATCTATACCAAATCATCCGGAAGTTGCGAGGGGAACTTTACGGGCATTAATTGATAAGGCTGGTTTAACTGTTGAAGATTTCATGAAGAAACTATAGATCTATGGATATAAATAATAATATGAACTGAAAAGGCTTTAGGAGGGTTAATTGGAAGAGAGAAGTTTTAATACGCTGCTTGTAACTGGTGGAGCCGGTTTTATTGGAAGTAACTTCATACATTACATAATTAAAAAATACCCGGAATATAAGATTATTAACCTTGATAAATTAACTTACGCAGGAAATCTGGAAAATCTAAGGGATATTGAAAATAATCCCGGCTACAAATTCATAAGAGGTGATATAGCCGATAGAAAAATTGTAGATGAAATTTTTAAGTCCCGCAAAATAGATGCCGTGATAAATTTCGCTGCCGAATCCCACGTGGACCGCTCGATAGAAGATCCGGGTGTTTTTATTCAGACCGATATTTATGGCACTTACGTCCTGCTGGAAGCGGTAAAAAAATACGACAGCAGTATTTATTTCCAGATAAGTACAGACGAAGTTTACGGATCAATAGAAAAAGGCTCATTTAAAGAAGAGGATCCGGTTAAGCCGAATAATCCATATTCTGCTTCCAAGGCAGGAGCGGAGATGATTGTGAGATCATTCTATAAAACATATGGTACCCCGGTAGTTATTACCAGAACTTCAAATAATTTTGGACCCTATCAGTATCCCGAGAAAGTAATCCCGCTTTTTGTTACCAATCTTATCGATAATATCAAGGTCCCGCTTTACGGAGATGGGATGAATGTAAGAGACTGGATTTATGTGGATGATAACTGCAGTGCGCTGGACCGCGTACTTCACAATGGGAGAACTGGCGAGATTTATAACATTGGTGCCGGAAATGAGAGGCCCAATATATGGCTTACAAAAAAGATAATAGAGATACTGGAAAAATCAGAGGATATGATTGAGCCGGTTACCGACAGGTTGGGCCATGACCGCCGCTATTCCGTTAACTGTTCCAAGATAAAAAAAGAGTTCGGCTGGAATACCACCTATAGTTTCGAGGAAGCGCTTGAAAAGACAGTATACTGGTATATAAAGAATGAAAACTGGTGGAGGCCGCTGAAAGTAAAAAGCGTATAGATTTTTTAAGTTTTTCTGAATGAAATTTCTTGTATTAGGAAAACATTGTACTTTACTTTTTTCTCTACAATTTTTTGCCTTGACTAAAAGAAATAATTTTCACGTTATTAATATTTGTGATAAAATCAAGCTAACTTCATTAAATGTTAAGTATATGCTATAAATATAATAAAGTAATTTTCTTTTATAGTATTATAAGTTATTATTTGAGTGTGAAAAGATGGTGGAAGAGGCAGAATGCTTGATTCGTATGAAGAAGTGATAAGTACCTTAAAAACTTTAAATGATTGCTATTATCTTAAGTCTAATTTCATAATTTGCCCTAAATTAAGTAAATTAAATATCGGGTATAGAGAACCATTTTGTCTGGGTTTTCTGGATAGCATTGAGAGAAGAAAGGAATTGGTAAGAAGACTAAATAAGTTGGAAGAAAGGGAAAAAACTATCCTGCTTTTATTCTACACTTTTGGTAGACCAATAAATTATATTGAGCGAGGACTTTTTTTAAGCTGCAGGCACTGCTACAGAATAAAGAATAAAGCTCTTGAAAAGATAATTAATTTCAATAAAGAAAAGAAATTGAGTGTATCATATTAAGAATATTTTAAGTCTTTTTAACATCATCTATATACATAATAAATAATTGAATTGATGAACATTGACAATGTCAGCAATATCTATAAAATATGTTACAATATTGTAATTGTGTCAAAAATTCCCAGAAAATCTTTAATGTTTAGTAATATTCGCAGTAGTATATTTTTAAATAGATGATTGATTTAAAGAATAAAAAGATAATAGTTACTGGCGGTATGGGCTTTTTAGGTAACTATGTGGTAAAGAAATTAAGGGAAAGAAATTGTAAGGAAATTTTTGTTCCGGTTATAGAAGAATATGATCTAAGAGATATAAATGCGATTAAAAGAATGTATCATAATGCAGCGGCAGATATAGTTATTCATCTGGCTGCTGTTGTAGGAGGAATTGGCGCAAATAGGGAAAACCCAGCTACATTTTTTTACGATAACCTGATAATGGGAATTCAACTAATGGAACAAGCTAGACTTACCGGAATTGAAAAGTTCGTAGCGCTGGGAACTATTTGTGCTTATCCAAAGTTTACTCCTGTTCCTTTTAAAGAAGAAAATTTATGGAACGGTTATCCTGAAGAAACCAATGCTCCATATGGTCTGGCAAAAAAGATGCTGCTGGTTCAGTCTCAGGCATACAGACAGCAGTACAATTTCAATTCCATATTTTTACTACCGGTTAATTTATATGGTCCTGGAGATAACTTTAATCCGAAATCTTCGCATGTCGTACCGGCACTTATTAAGAAATTCTATGATGCCAAAATTAATAATCAAGGTGAAGTAGTAGTATGGGGAACTGGTAAAGCTACAAGAGAATTTCTATATGTAGAAGATTGCGCAGAAGCGATAGTATTAGCCACTGAAAAATATGATAAGCCCGAGCCAGTTAATATTGGAGCAGGATTTGAAATATCCATAAAAGATTTAGTAGAAAAAATAAGACAAATTATAGGGTTTAAAGGAAAAATTGTCTGGGACACAACAAAGCCTGATGGTCAACCAAGAAGGTATCTTGATACAAAAAAAGCAGAAAAAGAGTTTGGATTTAAAGCCAGGGTAAGATTTGATGAAGGACTTAAAAAAGAAATTGATTGGTATATAAAGAATAAAGATTTATTGAAAATATAAATTCTTGCAGCAATAGTTTAGAAATTATTGTATCAACAAAATATTAACAGGAGATAAATACTGATGAATGTTTGTATTATAGGAACAGGTTATGTCGGGCTAGTAACAGGAGTATGTCTTGCTGAGATTGGTAACAGTGTAATTTGTGTGGATAAAATAAAAGAGAAGATTGATCTTTTAAATAGTGGAAAACCCCCTATCTATGAACCCAATCTTGAGAAATTCTTAAAAGATAATATTCAAAAAAATAGATTACGATTTACTACAGATATTTCTAAAGCAGTAACAAAATCTGAGATAATTTATATATGTGTTGGGACACCCTCACTTCCAAATGGTCAGACTGATCTTAGATATGTTGAAGAAGCTGCAAATGAAATTGGTAAGTATATAAATGGAGAAAAAATCATTGTAAATAAAAGTACAGTACCTATCGGCTCAGGAGATTGGGTTTCCATGGTTGTTTCTGATAGCTTGGGGAATAATAACAGCAGTAATAAAAAGATTTCTTTTAATGTGGTGTCTAACCCTGAATTTCTCAGGGAAGGCAGTGCTATAAGTGATACCTTCTTCCCGGATAGAATAGTTATTGGATCTTCATCAAAAAAGGCAATTGATAAGATGATTAAATTATATGAACCAATAATTAACCAGAGTTTTAACTGGCGGGATAGCGAAAGGTTAATTCCAAAAAATACAAAAATACCTGTAGTTATTTCTGACCTTACCAGCGCAGAAATGATAAAATATGCTGCAAATTCATTTCTAGCAACCAAGATTTCATTTATAAATGAGATAGCAAATATATGTGAAAAAGTAGGAGCAGATATTGTAAAAGTATCAGAAGGTATTGGTCTTGATAAGAGGATAGGCCCGATGTTTCTAGATGCAGGTATTGGTTGGGGTGGTTCCTGTTTTCCAAAAGATGTTTTAGCACTTAGCAATATAGCAGGAGAGTATGGGCTCTCTACTCAGATCCTTAACGCAGCTGTAAATGTAAACAGAGAGCAGAGACTTAAGATAAAGCAGAAGATACAGGATGAATTAAAAATAATCAAGGGTAAAATAATTGGAGTTTTGGGTATTTCCTTTAAACCAGATACGGATGATACAAGAGAAGCACCCTCTATAAAGATTATGAATGATTTGGTGAATTTAGGAGTGAGAGTTAAAGCTTATGATCCTATTGTAAATGCAGCTCCTGAATCACTTAGCAAGAAGGTAGAAATATGCAGTAGTGCTTATGAGACAGTAAGGGGTGCAGATATGTTTATACTGGCAACAGAGTGGGAAGAGTTTTTAAAACTGGATTATGCTAAAATTAAAGATATGATGCGAAGCCCTGTTTTAATTGATGGTAGAAATTATTTAGATAAGGGCAGATTAGAAAAACAAGGCTTTAAATATATAGGAATAGGAAGATAAATTAAATTTGTAACTAAATAAAAGAGGTGCACTATTACAAAATCAAATAATGAAAAATCAGCAGTTGTTACTGGCGGAGCCGGGTTTATTGGAAGTCATATCTGTGATTATTTATTAGAAAAAGAATTTAGGGTTATATGTATTGATAATTTAATTACTGGTTCACTGGCAAATATTGAGCATATAAGCAGTAAAGATTTCATGTTTATAAATCATGATATAACTGAATATATAAGGATAGATGAAGATGTTGATTATATCTTCCATTTCGCCTCTCCTGCAAGTCCAATAGATTACCTGCAGCTTCCAATACAGACCCTAAAAGTAGGCGCATTAGGAACACATAATGTTTTAGGATTAGCTAAAGCAAAAAGGGCAATAATGATTCTTGCTTCAACATCGGAAGTATATGGAGATCCAAAGGTACACCCACAACCAGAAGAATACTGGGGAAATGTAAACCCTGTAGGACCTCGTGGAGTATATGATGAAGCTAAAAGGTATGCTGAAGCAATAACTATGGCATACCACAGGCAGCAGGGAATTGATACCAGAATTGCTAGGATTTTTAATACCTATGGGCCCAGAATGAGAAAAAATGATGGGAGAGCGATTCCTACTTTTATTTGCCAGGCACTTGAAGGAAAAGAGCTGACGGTTTTTGGAGATGGAAGTCAGACCAGAAGTTTTTGCTATATATCAGATATGGTTAATGGGATATTTAGATTAGCCCAGACCAATTATCATCTTCCATTAAATATTGGAAATCCTACCGAGATGTCAATATTGGATTTGGCTGAAAGCATAAAGAGGTTAACCAAAAGTGAAAGTAAAATAGTATTTCATGATTTACCGGTAGACGACCCCACAGTTAGAAGACCGGATGCATCTAAAGCTAAAAAAATATTGAACTGGGAGCCAGAAGTAATTTTTGATAAGGGTATAAAAAAGACTATAGAATGGTTTAGGAAGAAGTTATAGGTTGTCTTATTTTCAAAATAGTTAAGTAATTAGATAAATTTATTGATATTTTTATTGTATGTATAATTTGTAATTAAAAATTGGGGTGAACCCCATACTTAGACATATTGTATACTAAAAATAGTTAATATA
>CAZSVM010000011.1:0-78591 GCA_964610315.1 uncultured Actinomycetota bacterium | reverse complement strand
TCAGTTGGCGCTAATTTAGTTAAGTGTGTGTTCAACTTTTGGGGTTCATATCATCCCCGTATTGTTTATTAGTTTATTTTCAATCTCCTGTAAGCAAGGCCCCTATAGCGACCAGGAATCCAAGAATTTTATTTCAGATATAAGTAATTTAAATATAAAATTCGTTAATGAAGTAAGTTTAGCTAATACTGCTTCAGGAGCAGCTCTATCATCTTCCATTTCTAACATGCAGGATATAAGGACAGAAGTTTCTAATTTAGAAGTTCCCGGAGAAGATGAGAAATTGTCGGATATAAAAGAATCAAGTATTAATGGAATGGATGAGGTAATAGAAGCTTTCCAGATGCTTCAGTCCGGAGAAAACGATGTAGAAGTTGTTTTGAAAATGCAAAATGGAATAAGCATATTAGAAGATGTTGCCAATAAATTCATTGAACTGGAAAAACCTGAAAATTAATAGGCTTTTAAAAGAGGCTCAGAATCTAAATTAAAAAATAGAAAGTAAGTTTAAATGAGTGATTCCAATTGTGTGGTTATCCAATGTGAGCAGTTAACCAGTTTCAGCGCAATTTTCCTGTGGATAGGAATCAAAGATTTTAAAAAGAGGGTTCTTAGTTAGAAATCAGTATTTTATACTCCGCATCGGATTTATATTTCAAGTTTGGTATTGAGCCGACCTATAAAGATAATCACTAAGATAAGTATCTTAAAATTTATATCTAAAAATATTAAATAAATTAATTTTACTATTGACATTATTAATATTTTCTATTATATTTATTAAGAAATTTAATTTTTAATGTAAAGGAAGAAAAAATGACTCAGGATTGGAAAGAACTTACCGAATTAACCCGGGGATCTGTAGTGGAAGTGGAACGGGTTAGACTGAAACATAGCGGGGTAGCTATCGAAGGCTGTTTCGAACTTCCTCCCCTTGCTCAACTTAGTCTGGAGGATCAAATTTTTGTAACTGCTTTTATAAGGTGCTTTGGCTCCATAAAAGAAATGGAAGAGTTTTTCGGAATAAGTTACCCCACCGTAAAAAACAGGCTGGGCAGAATTGCCGAAAAGCTTGAATTCGTGGAGATTAATCCCCCGGCTTCAAAAAATGAGGTACTAAATCAGCTTGACAGGGGAGAAATATCCGTAGAGGATGCCATAAAAAAAATGGGAGGAGGAAGCAAATGATACCGCTTACGTTTAAGTTACGGGTTAAGAGAAAAAATGGTAAAAATTTTAAATTATGGCTGCCTCTCTTTCTGTTATGGTTAATTATACTGCCGCTGTTTGTAATACTTACTCCTCTGACACTACTGACGGCACTACTACTCTGGCCCACCGGGAAAGGAAAATTTATCTTTTATTCCTTTCTAATGTTCTTCGGATTAATCGGCCATATATCAGGATTAAAGATAGATATTCAAACAAAAGACAGTACTGTTTATGTTAATTTATAATAACTAAGGAGATAAAAATGAATGAGGAAAGAAAAAGAATTCTGGAAATGCTTTCGGAAGGAAAAATAAGTGTAGAGGAAGCTGAGAAACTATTATCGGCTCTGTCAAAAGATACCGAATCCGTTTCAGAGGATACAGGGAAAACTCACCGATACTTAAGGGTAATGGTTGAACCAGGGCCGGAAAGTAATACTCAGGACAAAGTAAATATCAGGATACCCTTAAAGCTAATCCGGGCAGGTTTGAAATTGGCTTCCTTTATTCCCAAAGACGCACAGGTTAAAGTAAATGAAGCTTTACATGAAAAAGGTATCAATGCAGATTTTACCAAAATCAAGCCTGAGGATCTCGACGACCTTCTTACCCAGCTTAATAATCTTACCGTAAATGTAGAAGGCAAAGAAACAGTTAAAGTATTTTGTGAGTAAGGTAAATAAGCTTGGTGGTTCAGTTCCAAAAGCACAGAAACGAAGAGCGAAGAAAAAACTTCGCTCTTCGTTTTTTAACTATTTATTCCAGACTTTCCTATGAAGTGTAGCTAATATGTAAAACCACTTCATTAATCAAATAGTCCCAGCCATCCCACTGGTGATCGGAATCAGTTGCCGGTGTAGTATATCTAATTCTAATACGAAATCTTGATTTTCCATCGTTAATAGCTTTCTGGAGCTCGGTTTTCAGGTTTGCACTGGTACAGTTAATATCTGGATTATTGAATGACTGAATGGCTACATACGGCAATATATTAAAATCGGCCATTACCAACGGATCTGCTCCCCAATCCACAGAATCGATCCAGAGGGACCCAAGAAAAGTAGGATCGCCCCATACCTGTTCGGGACTCATAGATAATGAAGCTTCCGTAATTGTAGCTCCGGCCAGCCCGGCAATATTAAAGCTCATATATCCCCTGCATTGTTTATCCGTATCGGAATCACCGGCAAAAATACTGTCATGAGGATATTTAACAAGTTCACCCCACACTATATATCCACCTTCGGTTAAAACTACCGGAACATCTGCTTCAGTTTCAGGTTCCGGACATCCCCAGGTGAGGTTTATGGATGCAGTATCGGTTCCTGATGAATTGGTGGCCGTAGCGGTTAATGTATACGTATCACCGGGATTGTTAAGATTAATCTGGGCTTTCTTGGTTCCCCATGCGCCGCCGCTGTCATCCTTGCTCCATGTAACTGTGGGACTGGGACTTCCAGTAACTGTTGCTTTTACTCTGTAAAAACATAAACCATCGGCAGGCGTAGGACCCTCATATATTTCCAGAGCTATGGTAGGAGCCTCTCCTGCTGTTTCCTCTTCTTCCGCCGTCTCTTCGGTAGTCTCCTCTTCCTCTTCAGCTACCTCTTCTGTTCCTTCCTCTTCCGTTGTCTCTTCCGTAGTTTCTTCCTGGGCAGCCTCTGCACCGCATTCACCCAAAAGAGTAATGGAAGCAGTAGCCGTACCGGCTAAATTAGTAGCAGTAACTACTAGAGTGTAGGAATCTCCGACTTCTACTCCTACTTCCACTTTATCGGATCCAAGGGGGTTAACATTATTATCAGTATTGAACTCAATTTCGGGTTCAGGAGTACCGGTAAATATAGCTTCTACACGATAGTAACACATATTATCGGATTCTGAATAATCCGGGCCGTCATATATCTGCAGCTCTACGGTGGGAGCTTCTCTTTTTATACCGCACTGAGCAGATATGCTTATCAGGCATATGGCAGTAGCAATTGCGAAAATTAAAAGGAGCTTCTTTTTTTGCATAGCATAACCTCACTTATTATATTAATAAAAAAGGTTTTGTAACATATTATACATTATTATTAAATCAAGGAGAATTGCAATAATTTATTAAAAATTATAATACCTTTTAATACTCATTTATAGGAAGTTCAGGTATTTTAAATTAAAAATGTTAAAACTAATTTAAGATCTTAAGTTAATGTAATTTTATATAAAATTGGTGATTTTTTTCTAATTTAGCTTTAAAATATATTTTATATTTTTAAACTCTTAAACATCGGCCACAGTTACCCGTTTTTAAAAAAGTAATTAATTAAGGAAATATTATAATTAACTAAAAATATATTATTTTTATTATATGGATTCTTTAAATTTCCCGGAAAACTTTATCTTTGGAACCGCAACATCAGCCTTTCAAATAGAAGGAGCCGGCGATACGGAATGGAAAAATTTTATAGGATCCGACGGAACAAAACTGGATACCGCCATAGATCATTACCGAAAATATAAAGAAGACCTTCGGTATATATTATACCTGGGAAATGCTTACCGCTTCAGTATGGATTGGTCCAAATTACAAAAGGAAGCTTACAGCTCTTTTGATAACCAGGCACTAGACCACTATATGGAAATATTTAAAACCCTGAAAAGTAATAACAAAAAGACTATGCTGGTACTAAACCATTTTTCCAATCCCTTATGGTTTACCGATAAAGGAGGCTGGACATCCGGAAAGTCTGTTGAACTTTATTTCGATTATGTAAAGAAAGTACTGGAAATTTTTTCCGATTACATAGATTACATAAACACCTTTAACGAGCCGGCCGCCTATGCTGACCTTGCTTATGTTTTAAAAGAATTTCCTCCCCGAAGATTTAATCCTTATCTCAGGAACAAAGTTTTAAATAATATGCGTAAAGCTCACCAGATGGTATATGATTATATAAAGAAAAATTATCCCCGTATCGAAGTGGGAATATCGCAGGCCTGTATGTTTCTTCAAACCTTGAAGAAAAGATCCCCATGGCAGAATTTTTTAAAGTGGTTTCTGGACTATTATATGTTTGAGCATATTCATGAGTTATTCGCCGGAGATGGAAAAGTAGATTATATCGGATTTAGTTACTATGGAAGAATACTAATTTCAAAATACCTGGTTATTTCCTATGAAGAAAAAGGAAGAAAAACTCTGGATGAATTGGGCCTGGAATACGATGATATGTGGGAAATTTACCCTATGGGTATTTACCATCTTATAAAAAAATTCCACAAAAAATATTCCAAACCAATCATTATTACCGAAAACGGGACCTGCACCAGCGATGATAAATTTAGAGTCAAAAATCTTTATAATCATTTAAGCTGCATAAAAAAAGCTATCGATGAGGGAATAGAGGTTAAGGGTTATTTTCATTGGTCCACTTTTGACAATTACGAGCTGGCTCACGGGCCATCCAGAAGATTCGGCCTGGTTTCGGTAGATTTTAATTCTCCTGACCTGAAGAGAGAAATAAAAGAATCGGGCGAATATTACCATAAAATTTCAGATTCGAATAAGCTAATAAAATATCAGTAGTATTTTTATAAAAATCCGCAGATTGAAAATCTTCTACAAACCACTTGTATTTTCTTTATTCATACCTTAAGATTGTATTTTAGTTTCTTTATAATTTTGCCTTATAATTTTGTTTTACTGTAATGCATTTATTTGTGTTATACCAGTATATTATTACATCGATCTTGACGCTGTTCCTGTTAAACTTCGTCATTAATAACATTTTATTCAAAAATATAGCTAACTATACCCTTCCACCTCATTTCGAAAAATCGCCTCCCCTGGTATCCATACTTATTCCGGCCAGAAACGAGGAATTCAATATAAAAAGGTGCATCAACTCCCTCATAAAACAGGATTATCCCAATATAGAGATACTGGCACTGGATGATAATTCCGGCGACAATACTCCCTTGATAGTTAAGAAACTGGAAAAAAAAGACAGCAGAGTAAAACTAATTGTAGGCAAACCATTAAAAGGAGGATGGCTCGGAAAAAGTTACGCCTGCTGGCAATTGTCAAAATATGCAAAAGGGAAATATCTGGTTTTCACCGATGCTGATACACTGCATTTCAAAAATTCCATCTCCAGTATAATCGGCTGCCTTATCCACAACAACCTGGATGGCCTGTCGGTAATTCCCAGACAAATAATGGTTAACCTGCATGAAAGAATGGTAATTACATGGGTTCATTTTGGAATTCTCAGTCTGTTCCCCCTGCTTTTGATGAAGAAAACAAAAAATCCTTTATTTTCTACCGCCAATGGTCAATGTCTATTATTCAAGAAAGAAGTTTATAAAAAAATTGGCGGCCACCGGTCAATAAGAACCAAAATTCTGGAAGATATACATATATCCAAGCAGGTAAAAAGGTGCGGATATAAATTTATGATATTCGATGGAAGTAAAAACATTCACTGCAGAATGTATAGAAGGTTTGGTGAACTTATAACCGGATTCTCCAAGTTTATGTTTGCTGCTTTCGATTTCCACACTTTCACCCTGGCAGTAGTTATTTTAATAATTTCGGCATTATACCTGTTTCCGTTTATTCTATTTCCTTTGGGGATACTGATTTTTGACTGGCCCAATGCGGTAATAAATCTTATTATCATACAAATCTTTATTATTCTTCTCATGAGAATTATTATGGCCATCAGATTGAAAGGCAGAGTTTCGGATACCTTTTTACATCCGCTTTCCATGGTATATTTAATACTTATTTGTATTAATTCCGTATTTCAGACCAAACTGGGCAGAGGAGTACGCTGGAAAGACAGGAGGTATGACATTAATAATAAAGATTATCTGGATTTAATTAATGAAAGCAAAAGTCAAAAAATATACCGCTAGTCAACTTAAAAAATTCTTGCTGCTAAAATCCCTTTATTATTTATTCTTTTACAACTAATAAAAGATGACCTGAATCTTAAGGCAGATATTTAAGGCAGATTATAATTCCTGGAAAACAGCAGTATTAGCTTAATAGTATTTAACTGCTGCTTATATGTCCGGCTACCATATCTCCTACTTCACTCGTACCATAACCCATCTTACCGGCACTTAAACTCTTTATTTTGGTACAGGTATAAGCTACTGCTCTTTGAATGGATTTTGCCGCTTCCTTCTCTCCAAGATGATTCAACATCATTCTTCCGGCTTCTATTGCCGCCAGCGGATTGATTACATTTTTCCCGGTATATTTTGGAGCGGATCCTCCTATAGGCTCGAACATAGATGTCCCCTCTGGGTTTATATTTCCGCCTGCTGCTATTCCCATACCGCCCTGAATCATTGCTCCCAGGTCGGTAATTATATCTCCGAACATATTGGAGGTAACCATAACGTCATACCATTCCGGATTTTTTACTGTCCACATACAGGCAGCATCAATATGGTTATAATCTGTTTTAATATCCGGAAAATTTTCGGCCATTTCCATAAATGCCCTGTACCATAAATCTCCTACATGAGTCAGTACATTCGTTTTGTGTACCAAGGTAAGTTTTCCCGGTTTTCCCTCTTCTTTTCTAGCTCTGGCCAGTTTAAAAGCATATTCCAGGCAACGATTGACCATCTGTCTATCGTAAACCATCACCTGAGTAGCAATTTCATAGGGAGTACTTTTTCTGGTTATCCCCCCATGACCGGTATAAAGTCCACCGGTGTTTTCTCTTACCACTACAAAATCTATATCTTCCGGTCCTTTGTCCTTTAAGGGACAATCAACACCGGGATAAAGTTTTACCGGCCTTAAATTTATATACTGATCCAGAGAAAATCTTAATTTCAGTAAAATTCCAACTTCCAAAATCCCCGGCGCTACATCCAGATGTCCGATGGCTCCCAGGTATATTGCCCTGAATTTTTTCAGTTCACTAATGGCGGAATCGGTAAGGGTCTCTCCTGTTTTCAAATACCGGTCCCCTCCGAAATCGAATTCGGTAAATTCAAAATTCAGGTTATATTTTTCCCCGGCAGCCTTAAGAACTTTTTTACCTTCCTCTACCACTTCAGGTCCGGTACCGTCTCCCGGTATAACCGCAATATCATAATGGTTTGATCCAGTCATATTATTTCCCCACCTAATCGATACTTAAAATAATTACTGCTAATTATATATAAAAAAATATATATTTCACCATAAATCTGGAATATGGTAAATATTTTTGGGGATATATTATAAGTATTTTCCTAAATTATCATTATTGGAACAGGGCTATAAAATGAGGTATAAATATTATCATCCCGCCAATGAATGCAATAAGGGAGGCAACCAGAACCGCACCGGCAGCAATATCCTTAATATGTTCGGCAATTATCTTATATTCCTCGGTTACCAGATCTATTATCAGTTCAAAAGCGGTATTTATCATTTCCAGAGAGAGTACTATGCAAATTATTAATATAATAAATATCCATTCGGTAAAGGAGATATGAAGCAAAAAACCGGCAATGACGGCCAGAGTTCCACACAGCAGCTGTATCCTGAAACTTTTTTCGGTTCTAAGAACCCTTACAATACCTCTTAATGCATACCTAAATGAATAACCCAAAGATTTTTTATGGTAAATCAGCCCTTTTTTTATAAAATTTTTACTTTCCTGTTTATCCCCTTTATTATCCATTGGTGTTTGATATTTTTTATTTATTTATGCTGATATTTATATTTTAGATTCAATCAAACACTTCGTAAAGCACTCCTGCTTAATGTCCTTCGGTTAGTACCTTCACCATTATGGCCAGATAGCAAAAGGCTACCGGAGGAAAGCTGATTAAAGTAAGTATCATTCCTTTGGACAGTCGGCTAGTTTCCTTAGACTCTATAATATTAAAAATCAAACTGAGCAAAAATAATATACCCGAAGAAGCCAGCAGTAACACGAAAAAACCCAGTGCCGTATAGCTTTCCCAACCCCTACCCGTATCCACGCTTAATAAAATTGCCAGCAGCCAGAATATCAGGGTTAAGTAACCGACTATCAAAACTGTTAGTCCCAGGTTTTTATTTCTTTTTGCCCTATTCAGATTACTGCCTTCCCTGGAAATCAATCCCAGGTCTTTATTTAAATATAAAGTACTTGTTGAAAATAACAGCAGTACTAGAAATACATAAAAAGGAAACCATATCTCGCTCAGGAAATTAAAAGTATCCGCAAAATGCTGGATTATAAAGACGGCAGCCATTATTATTATAGATGCTACCAGAGTAAACAGACTGGCCCTGGTTATATCATGATACTGCTTTTCATCGTACCACTCAACTACCCTTTCCCTGAGTTTGATTACCAGCCAGTAAATAACTATCAGAATATATGGAATTACCGCTATCAGACTTATTACGATAATTCCAGTACCTACCGCCCACGGCGGCACCCGATACACAGTCAAATATAATAAAGAAAAAACCGTAATCAGAGTCAAACCGGAAATTCCACTCAAAACCCCGATATATTGTGCATTGATAAATATCGAATCGTCTTTTAAAACTATTTCTTCACTCTCTTTACCTGACGGCTTTCTGGTTAATACCAGAAGGACAATCATAAGAATATAGAAAACAAAATGAAGTGCCTGACTTAAAAATAAGATGTTAAACTCGCTGGGCAGCCCAAAAACATATTCTTTTGAAATATCACTGGCTAGTGCAAAGTCTCCGAATAACATCAGTAAAGAAGTAATTCCCATAAAAAACAAAAAGGCACGAAGGAAGTTATCCCTTTTAAAGAAATTCAGCTGCAGAATTAAAGTAAATATAGCCGAGAGATGGAAAAAACCAAATATAATATATACCACTGCAACCGGAGTGGAAAACTTATTCATAAAACTTTCTACATCTCCCATATGAACGATCATATTCCTGAGCATTAAGAAGAATGTGTTTGTGAATATGAGGCCGGCCATGGAAACCGAACCCAGAACCAGGGTGACATTATTGCTTATTTTCAATAGTCTCTTCATATATTTTTTGCTCCTTTATCTAATCTTCTTCAAGATAAAAAATTTCTTCCACCGATTTTTTAAAGAAATTTGCAATTTTTAGTGCCAGTGATACGGAAGGATTGAATTTTCCTTTTTCTATGGAATGAATGGTAAGTCGGGTCACCCCAACCGCATTTGCCAGTTCCTGCTGGGAAATTTCATTATGCTCGAAACGGCATCTTCTTAAATCATTCTTAAGTTTTAAATCTTTTCCCTCTACCATTTATATAAATTCGCCTGAATATATTTTTTTTGAAATATATAATAGTAAACTAAATGTATATTAAAATAATCATAATGTATACTATTATATACATATTGTCAATAACTTTTTATTCTTTTACTCCTTCATTAATTCTATTCTTTTTTTATATTGTAAAGTTAATATATATTGCCTAGAATATTTCCATAAAATAAGAAAGGAGAATCGATGGTCATGAAAAAATCACTGGGAGCAAAAACCATTATTTACCCTACCCCTGTTCTGGTAATCGGGACTTACGACAGTGAAAACAGGCCCGATTTAATGACTGTTGCCTGGGGAGGTATATGCTGTTCCGAACCACCCTGTGTAGCCATTTCCCTGCGAAGAGCAAGGCATACTTATAGTAATATAATGGAGAAAAAAGCCTTCACCGTAAATATACTTTCCGAAGACATGGTAAAAAATGCCGATTATTATGGCATTGTTTCGGGAAAAAATCATGATAAATTCTTAAAAACAAATATTACACCGGTAAAAAGTGACCTGGTTGATACTCCTTATGGAAAAGAATTTCCTTTTATTGTGGAGTGTAAATTATTTAAGAGTTTCGATTTAGGAGTACATACCCAATTCATCGGTGAGATACTGGATGTAAAAGCAGAAGAATCCATACTTGACACCGATGGGTTTCCGGATATAAATAAACTAAAACCATTTTACTTTGATCCGGCCACCCACAATTATATCGGCAGCGGCAAAATTCTGGCCAGGGGCTTTTCCATTGGCAAAGAGGTTTAAATCATTCAAACTGTCTTTTAAAAATATTTTGTAACTTAAATCCAAAATAGTCGTTTAAGACATAATAGCAGCCAAAGCGGCTTTAAATATTAATATTACTTTACATTAATAAGGCAATCTGTCAGAATGGGCAGATATTTTGTCAAGAGATAAGAAGAAGTTAAAAAGAAAAGAGAAGATTTATAATGAAAATTTTGCTTGTTTATCCCGATTATGAGGAAACCTTCTGGAGTTTTAAAAAAGTTTTGAAAATATTGGGAAAGAAAGCTTCATTTCCTCCCCTTGGTCTTCTGACTGTTGGATCGATGCTACCGGCCAGCTGGGAGAGAAAATTAGTGGATATGAATACCGATATATTAAAAGACGAACAAATCAAGTGGGCGGATTATATTTTCATAAGTGCAATGATTGTGCAGAAAGAATCGACCAGAAGGATTATAAATAAAATTAAAAAATTTAAAAAACCGGTAGTGGCAGGTGGTCCTCTTCTTACCACAGGATGGGAAGAATTTGCCGATGTGGATCACATCTTTCTAGGAGAAGTAGAAGATATTTTCTCGGAGTTTATCGAAGATTTAAAAAACGGCACACCCAAAAAAATCTATTCCAGCGACCAATTTCCGGATATTAAAAAAACGGCTATACCTGACTGGAATTTAATTAATGTCAAGAATTATAATTCGATGTGTATCCAGTTCTCAAGAGGCTGCCCCTTTAACTGTGAATTCTGTGATGTAGTACAACTAAACGGAAGAACACCAAGAATAAAAAGCCGGGAACAATTGATAAGTGAGCTGGAAGCGTTGTATAAACGGGGCTGGCGGGCCGGTATATTTTTTGTAGATGACAATTTTATTGGAAATAAACCCGTATTAAAAAAAGGATATTTACCAGCAATCATAGAATGGCAAAAAAGCAGGAGATACCCTTTTACTTTTAATACTCAGGTATCCATCAACCTGGCCGATGATAAGGAACTCATGAAGTTAATGGCAGAAGCCGGTTTTACTACTGTTTTTGTGGGTATCGAAACACCCGATTCCGATGGTCTGGAAGAATGCGGTAAATTTCAAAATAAAAACAGAAATCTAATAGAATCGGTAAAAATAATCCAAAATACCGGTATGGAAGTCCAGGGAGGATTTATTGTTGGTTTCGACAGCGATAAGGTTTCGATTTTCCAGCGCCAGATTGAATTCATCCAGAAGAGTGGGATTGTTACTGCCATGGTAGGACTTCTTACTGCCCTGCCGAAAACCAGGCTATATCAGAGGTTAAAAGAAACCAAAAGATTAATCAAGAGGAGTACCGGTGACAACACCAAAGCCGGAGTTTTAAATTTTACCCCCAGGATGGATAAAAATGTGCTTATAAATGGTCATAAGAAAGTTATATCTACAATCTATACTCCAAAGTTTTACTATGAAAGAATTAAAACTTTTTTAAAGGAATACAGGCCCATAAAAAGAAAAATGCCGAAAATCCGAATGTACCATATAAGAGCATTACTTGGTTCGATCTGGTTGCTGGGTATAAAGCAGAAAGGCAGATGCTATTTCTGGAAATTGATTTTCTGGATCCTTTTTAAGCGGCCCTCTCTTTTCCCTTATGCCATTGGTTTTTCTCTGACCGGCATTCATTTCCGGGCAATATCATAAAATACTGACCCGAATTTTCACTATTAATGCCATAATGGCCTCTTAAAATTCAGGACTGGCCTGAAATAATAATTTTTTTGTTAAAATAAAAAAATATTATTATAATTTTAATACAGATATGTTATAATAAGCATTGAAGATTGTAATTCAATACTATTAAGGCATAATTTCGGATATTATCGGGTTTCATAACAATACTGCAGTAATTTTGTAACCTTTAATTTAATTCCGAATCAAGAACAATAAACGATAATAGAAAGTTAAAGGTCAAGATGAAAACATTTTTCTTAAATAGCGGCAGCAGATTAAGAAGAATATTCAGAACTCTTCTATTGGTAAGCAGACGGGTAGGTATTGGCTCCGCTGTTAGATGGTAAAATCCGGTTAACCGGAAATATATTTCCTTTTCGGAGAGCATAAGCTTATCTGAGCCATGTATAAACCGGATTCAATAATTCAGCCACCAACATTTCAAAATTCCTCTCATAAACTTATTTTCTTAAGTGTTATTTTCCCTGAGTAATCCGGCACATTTTTCAGGTAAAACAGTGTTTATATTGATTCCGGATCCTATCTCAAATCCAGCCCTGGTGGTGAATCGGGGAAGTATTTCGATATGCCAGTGATAATATCTGTTTTCCTTCTGATCGACAGGGACACTGTCTATTATATAATTATAATCAGGATCTCCCAGTAAATCATATAATTTTTTCAGGACAATTCTTAAAATTAACGCCAGATATTTAATATTTTCTTCGGTAACCTGAGTAAAGCTGGACTTATGCTCCTTTGGCAAAATCATAATATTATAGGGTACTACCGAGGCATAAGGGGCGAAGGCAATAAAATCTTCGTTCTCATAAACAATTCTTTTTTTGACTTTCATCTCGTAATCTTTCATGACACAATAAACGCATTTTCCGGAATCATCGAAATACCTTTCCGATTCATACAACTTACCCCTTACAAAACTGGGAACAAACGGTGCAGCAATAAGCTGTGAATGGGGGTGACCCAGGGAAGTACCTGCTCTATTACCATGATTTCTGAAAATAATTATAAACTGATAGTCTTTATTTTTACTCAACTCTATGAATCTTTCCCTGTATGTCCTTATTACATCCTCAACCTGGCCTAATTCCATATGGCATAAATTATCATTATGTTTTGGAGATTCGATTATAACCTCGTGGCTCCCCACCCCTTCGATACTGATATAAGGGCCGGCTATATGCCGGCTGACGGCATGCCCGTAAAATTCTTTAGGCTCCAGAGCAGGAAATTTATTGGGTACTACTCTTACCGACCATTTACTGCCGGACCTGGTGGTTAGAATTTCTTTAGGGGTCATATGCTCATTTCCTTCACAAAAGGGGCAATTTTTTTCATATTCTTTTAAAATCCTGTTTTCTTTTACTTTCTTAAAATCGGTAGGTCTCCTGGATCTTTTTACCGCAAATATGGTCCAGTTTTTTGTTGATAAATCCTGTCTTATTTCAGACATATACGAATACCCCCTTTTCTGTTCATATATAATCAATTTTGTGTTATTTTATTGCTCAGTATCAATATAACAATTTTTTACCTTAAAAAAAATGGAAAAAGATAAGTTTGAAAAAGTAGTACTGGATACCCTGGAGAGTCTTCCCTCGAAATTTAAAGATAAAATAAAAAATCTTAGTATAATAATTGAAGACGGAGACAGCTATCCTGTTCTGGAAAATAAAAAAAATTCCCATATAATCTATACACTGGGCCTTTATCAGGGGCTTCCGGCTACCCTGAGGGCAGGAAGAACCAGTATGTTGCCCGATAAAATAACCATTTACAAAAAAGCACTGGAGAAAATAAGCGGCAGTGACCGGGATCTGGAAAAAAATATAAGAAAAGTTATTTTTCATGAACTAGGTCATTATTTCGGGCTTGACGAGAAAAAGCTGAGAAAATTGGGCTACTGATTTATATCTTATTCATTTAAAAAAATCTTGACTTTATATACAAATAGGTGTATAAAATATTATCTGGTATTTCACTTTAAGTGAAATTTATTTTTACCAATAACAGAAAATAATTTTAGTATTTCTAGAAAATTTTTGTTATAATTAAAAATAAAAAGATATTATATAAAATAGGATTATAAATTAAAGTGAAATGTTAACCAGATCAATGGTATATAATATAAAATTGGTATATAACATAAAACATAAAAAAACTTTTTTATTGGTGTAAAATATACATAAAGGAGAAATTAAAAATAGGAGTTGAAAAATTTAATGGCTGAACAAAAAAGATATGAAAAAACTAACATAAAAATACCGGAAGAGCTACCTCTTCTTTCTTTAAAGAATAGCGTGGTGTTTCCATTTCTGGCAACACCGTTAATCGTAGGCAGGAAAAAATCACTTGAAGCAGTTAAAAGCGCTTCCAGAGAACATAAAATTATAGTGGTTGTGGCCCAGAAAGAAGAGAACAAGGAAGAAGTAAATAAAGAAGATCTGTATGAAGTGGGAACTGCCTGTGCAATAAAGCAGGTAGCCAATACATCGGAAAATGAGATTAAGTGTATTGTCGAAGGTATCACCCGGGTAAGAATAAAATACTACACACAAACCGAACCATATTTTAGAGTTGCAACTGAGGTACTTGAGGAAATACCTTTAATTGAAGATGAAGAAACAGAAAATCTTAATACCACTATCAGGATGCAGGTCGAAAAATTCATTCAGCTGGGTATCCCCCTGCCTACTGCGTTTGTAGTAGCAGCAACCAATATATCTAAAACCGAAATCCAGACTGATTTGTTTGCTTCATATCTGCTCTCCAGTACCGAACAGAAGCAAAAAATACTGGAGGAAAATAATTTAAGAATAAGGCTGAGGAAACTAACCGAGTATCTCGGCGAGGAGCTCAAGAGATTTGAGGTTCAATCTCAGATAAGAGATAAGGTTCAGAAAGAAGTAGGCAAAACTCAAAGAGAATATTATTTACGTCAGCAGTTAAAAGCAATCAAAAATGAGCTGGGTGAATTCGATGAATCTGTTTCTCTCACCAAAGAACTGGAAAAGAAATTACATAAGAAAAAACTACCCAGGGAAGCAGAAGCAAAGGTATTAAAGGAAATCGAAAGACTGGAGAGTATTCCCAGTATGTCTCCGGAGCATTCTTATGTGAGGACTTATGTCGAATTGATGCTGGATGTTCCCTGGTCCGAAAAAACCAAAGATATCCTGGATTTAAAAAAAGCAAAGAAAATACTGGACGGAGATCATTATGATCTGGAAAAAGTCAAAACTCACATACTGGATTATCTGGCTGTAAGAAAACTGAAAGCTAAAACAACCAAAGGTCCGATATTATGCTTTGTTGGTCCTCCCGGCGTAGGTAAAACTTCTCTGGGACAATCTATCGCCAAATCATTGGGGAGAAAATTCATAAGAATGTCAATCGGCGGAATAAGGGATGAAGCCGAAATCAGGGGACACCGAAGAACATATGTGGGAGCGCTTCCGGGCAGAATCATCCAGGGACTTACTCAGGTAGGAACAAATAATCCGGTATTTATGCTGGATGAAGTCGATAAAGTGGGAATGGATTATAGAGGAGACCCTTCCTCTGCCCTTCTTGAAGTACTTGACCCGGAGCAGAATAATTCATTCAGGGATCATTATCTGGAAGTGCCGTTCGATCTCTCCAATGTAATGTTTATAACTACGGCCAATATACTGGATACCATACACCCGGCACTGAGGGACAGAATGGAAATTATCGGAATACCCGGTTACAGTTCCGAGGAGAAAATCCATATAGCTGAAAAATTTCTGATTCCCAAACAGCTAAAAGAACAGGGAATAGAAAAATATAATGTTAAATTTACCTATGATGCTATCTGTTTGATTATAGAGGAATATACCAGAGAAGCCGGTGTTAGAAATCTGGAACGTGAAATAGCAAATATCTGTAAAAAAATTGCCAGAGAAATAGTGGAAAAGAAAAAATATCCTAAAGTAATAAGTGTCGAGAAAGTGAAAAATTATCTTGGTGTTTCAAAAATTTTACCCAGTGAAATAGAAGATAAAAATAGAGTGGGAGTGGCTACCGGCCTGGCTTATACGCCGGTTGGCGGAGACATTCTGCTTATTGAATCCACCTATTACAAGGGCAGCGGTGAACTGATACTTACCGGAAAACTGGGTGATGTAATGCAGGAATCTGCAAAAGCAGCCATAAGCTACATACACTCGAAGGCAAAAGATTTTGGGATAGATGATGATTTGTTCGGTAAATCAGATATACACATTCATGTTCCGGCAGGAGCAATACCCAAGGATGGCCCATCGGCAGGTGTGGCTATAACTTCATCTCTAGTATCGGCATTTACGGGAATACCGGTATTAAGGGATGTAGGTATGACCGGAGAGATAACCTTAAGAGGAAGGGTTCTTCCAATCGGAGGACTTAAAGAGAAGCTCCTGGCTGCCAAAAGAGCAGGACTAAAGAAAGTTGTACTGCCTGAGAAAAACATGAAGGATCTTGACGATATTCCCAAAAGCATAATCAAGGGATTAAAACTGGAATTTGTGGAAAATATTGATGAGGTTATAGAGAATACCCTGGAAAGATATCCTTCAAAACCGGACGGTACCAATAATAAAAGTACTAAAGTTCCTGCAGAAGAACTGGTATTAAAGCAGGGGTTTAACCCAACTTCTACTATTCAGTAAGTTAACGACAAAAACCCTCCCTGAATATTATATTCCAGGGAGGGTTTTCTTAACTCAATAATATATCCTTTTTCCTTCCGTATCTTAAAACTATACTACTTATTTCTTTCTTCGATTTTTTTAAACTTTTCTCTATCTTACCCAAAAAATCCTTAACCGCCTCCTGCATACCATTATCCAGGAGAACTGCATTTCCGTTTATCAGCAAATCGATTTCTTCCGGGACACTTTTTTTTATAAAATTTTTCTCCAGAAAATCGGCTACTTTTTTTATTTCGAATCTTCCAAAATAATTGAAATCAGTTTTTACTTCTTCACAAGTACCAATTACAGCCATTATTTCTTCCTTATTAAAATCAGCTGCTTCTTTTTTAATACTCGAGGAAGCCAAAACCAGAATCTTGGGAAATCTTCCAGCTTTATACCCCTCAATCAATAATAAATCCACATCATTAAAATAATCCAGAACAACCTTTAAAAAATCTTTACTACTGTCTATATCTCTTATAACTACCATACTTTCTTCTGAAAATATTCCGCCAATATCACTGCCGCTTACCTTTAATCTGTATGAATCCTTTCCCGGCTCATCAAAATCAAAAGTATGAGATGTATGTTTAAGTGTACCAATCCTGTGATTTCTTAATTTTAACTCTCTTACCAATTCTTCTAGAAATAAGGTTTTTCCGCTTTTTACGACACCTATAATAGCAACGATAGGTATCATTTCCTATCACCTCCCCCTATCCAGCTTTGAAAAAAAGAACTGCCCACTTTCTGCTATTCCGGCCTGGAGTGCTCGTTAAAAAAATAGGGCAGGCAGTTCTGCTTAATTAGTGTCTAAAATGCCTTTTTCCAGTAAATATCATGGGAATCTTATTTTTATTACAGCTCTCTATGACTTCTTTATCCCTTACCGAACCACCGGGTTGTATGATTGCTTTAATTCCGTTTTTTGCAGCGAGTTCTACTGCATCTTCAAAGGGGAAGAAGGCATCGGAAGCTAAAACCGAGCCCTTACATCTCCCGTTTGATTTTCTTATTGCTATTTCCGCTGCGTCAATCCGGCTCATCTGTCCGGCGCCTATTCCCACCGTACTATTACCAGCAGTCAGTACTATGGCATTGGATTTGACGTTCTTCACTATTTGCCACCCAAATAAAAGATCATCCCACTGTCCGGCATCGGGCTTAATATCGGTAACTACTTTCATATTATCTCTGCTGTCTATACCTTCATCCAGATCCTGAAAAAGCACTCCGCCGTCAACACTCTTTATGTCTATTTTTTCCAATTTGAATTTATCCGAATTCAAACTATCCAGATAATGGTTTAATCTAAAATCTATTTTGAGCACTCTTAAATTTTGTTTTTCGGCCAGGATTTTAAGAGCTTCTTCGTCAAAATCGGGAGCAATAAGTACCTCTACATATTTATCCTGCATAAACCTGGCTGCTTCTTCTGTCCACTTTACATTGCTGGCCACCACGCTTCCAAAAGCCGAAACAGGATCACATTGATATGCTTTTCGGTAAGCTTCTTCAACAGAATCCCCGATAGCGGCACCACAGGGGTTATTATGCTTTATTACTGCTACGCAGTTAGCAGAAAATTCCCTTACGATTCCAAAAGCTGCATTCCCGTCCAAAATATTATTGTAGGATAACTCTTTACCCTGAAGCTGCCGGGCACCGGTAAAATTTTCGGAGCCGCTGTCATTAAATTTATAATAAGAAGCTTTTTGATGCGGATTCTCACCATACCTCAAATTCTGGATTTTGGTAAGATTTAAATTCAGGGTATCCTTAAAATTGCCATTACTGTCTCTGAAATTATTCTTAGCCGCTCCGCTCAGACTGCTGCAGTCCACATCCAGGTAATCTCTTACCAGTATATCCGAATTATTAAAATCTTCGATCTTACTTTTAAGGTAGTTAAATATTATACTGTCATATTCACAGGTATGCTGAAAAGCTTTAACAGCCAATCTGAATAACGTACCGGAACTGATACGTCCTTCATTATTTCTAAGTTCTTCCTCTATTTTCTTATAGTCCCCGGGGTCAACTATTACTGCCACCCCCTTATAATTCTTGGCAGCACTTCTTACCATAGTGGGGCCGCCGATATCAATATTTTCAATAGCCTCTTCCATAGTGACCTTAATCTTTGATATGGTTTCCTTGAACGGATACAAATTTACTACCACCATGTCTATCAATTTTATCTTTGAGGCGGAAATTTCATTCATATGTTTTTCACTGCCCCGGTCGGCCAGTATTCCTCCATGTATATAGGGATGAAGAGTCTTTACTCTTCCATTCAGCATTTCGGGGAAACCGGTAAATTCCTCTACTTTCTTTACTTTTATACCTGCTTCTCTTAGCCTTTTAAAAGTTCCTCCTGTTGAGATAATTTCTACTTCCTGCTCCTGAAGTGCTTTTGCAAAATCAACGATACCTTCTTTATTGGAAACACTGATTAAAGCCCTTTTTATTTTTACTTTCATTTTTCTCCCTTATCCAGCATCACTTTTACTTAAAATTTTTACTTTTTTCCCCTCTATTTTAAGTTTATCCTCACAAAAATATTTTACCGCCAGTGGATAAATTTTATGTTCCACCCTGTGTATTTCTTCCTCCAGTTCTTCCATACTCTCATCCTGCCTGACGTTTATCGCCCGTTGAATTATTATGGGTCCGCTGTCCAGGTCTTCTTCTACAAAATGCACTGTAACCCCGGTTACCTTTACTCCACACTGGAAAGCATCTCTTATACCGTGAGTACCCTTAAACGAAGGGAGAAGTGCGGGATGAATATTTAAAATTTTATTTCTAAATTGGCGAACAAATTCACTGCTCAGTATAAACATATAACCAGCTAAAACTATTAAATCTATTTTTTCTTCCTTCAGGAGTTCCATAATTTTCATATCATACTGTTGCCGGCTACTGTATTTGGAAGAATCCATAAAAACTGTTTTAATTTTGTTTTTCTTTGCCCTTTCCAGAGCATAAGCATCTTTATTATTAGAAAACACCATAACTATATCGCCGTTTAAATCATGGTCGGCATTATAATCTATAAGAGCCTGGAGATTGGAACCAAAACCGGAAGCAAATACTGCTATTCTTTTTCTCATATACGGTCTCCTTATATTACCTAATTTTCCTTTATCGTTACACTCCCACTCCCCCTGATAACGGTACCTATTTGGTAAATATCTTCTTTCATTTTTTGGGCAATACTAGCTGCCCTATCAAACTGATCAGGGGAAGTAATGATAACCATACCAATACCCATATTGAATACCCTAAACATCTCTTCTTTATTGATATTTCCCAGTTCCTGAAAGAATCTAAAAACAGCTGGAATCCTCCAGCTTCCTTCCCGTATGTAAGCATCCATACTTTGGGGCATTATTCTGTTTATATTTTCATAAAATCCCCCACCGGTTATATGAGCGATGCCATGGATTTTAACTTTGTTTTCAATCATTTTATCTATTATTTTAAAATATAATTTAGTGGGGGTTAAAAGTAAATTTCCCAGTGGTATACTGCCTGCCCAGCTGTAAATTTTACTAAGGTCCAGCTCTTTATCATCGATTATCTTTCGCAAAAGAGAGAATCCGTTGCTGTGAACGCCTGAAGATGATATTCCTGCTATTATATCTCCCTCTTTTACCAGGCCGGGATTTATTATGGCTTCCCTTTCTATAATTCCCACTGCAAAACCGGCAATATCGATATCATCTCTGGTACTCATGCCAGGATGTTCGGCAATTTCGCCACCGATTAGAACCGTATTGCACGCGCTGCAGCTTCTGGAAATAGATTCGATTATGACTTTTATTTTTTCCTGGTTAATTTTTCCGCAGGCTATATAATCCAGAAAAAAAAGGGGTTTTGCTCCACAGCAAATTATGTCATTTATACACATTGCTACTGCATCCTGTCCTATATCCCGGTAACAATTCAATCTTTTTGCCAGTATTATCTTGGTTCCCACACCATCAGTAGAAGAGGTAAGAACAGGATCCCGGTAATCTTTCAGGTCCAGCTGGAAAAGGCCGGAAAAAGAAGAGAGGTCACTCAGTACTTTATCCGAAAAGGTTGAGGTTATTGTTTCTTTAAGTTGACCCAGTACATTTGAAGCCTTGTCTATATTCACGCCGGATAGTCTGTAGGAATATTTCTTACGATCCTTCTTCTTATTTTTCTCAGACATTGGAAGATATTTTCTCCTCTTTATCTATTGAATATTTATCGAATTCAACATTTTCAGGAATGGGAACCGGATAATCACCATTGAAACAAGCAAAACAGAATTTCTCCTTCGATTCTCCGATTGCTTTTATAAGACCTTCTATAGATAGATACTTCAGACTATCCACGTTTAAAGATTTTCTTATATCTTCCAATTTTTTATGATTGGCAATAAACTCTTTTTCGGTAGCCATATCTATACCGTAATAACAGGGGTGCAGTAAAGGAGGCGAGCTGATTCTCATATGTACTTCCCTGGCACCGGCGCAATACAGCATTTTTATTATCTTCTTGGAAGTATTACCCCTGACTATGGAATCATCTACCACCACCAGTCTTTTACCTTTTATAACTTCCTTTAACGGATTTAATTTCAGCCTTACTCCTATCTCCCTTACTTCCTGTACCGGCTGAATAAAAGTTCTCCCGACGTATCTATTTTTAATAAAACCTTCTGCATAGGGTATCTTCGATTCTTTGGAATAACCTATGGCAGCAGGAGTACCGGAATCCGGTACGGAGATAACAATATCGGCATCAACTGTTGATTCCTTCGCCAGCTCCTGCCCCATCCTGTGCCGTACTTCAAACATATTCTTGTTATGTATATAACTATCCGGCCTGGAAAAATAAATAAGTTCGAAAACGCACATCGAAATCCTTTCTACCGGCAGCATCATCTGGGATCTTATTCCATCCTTATCCAGCACCACTGTTTCCCCTGGATCGATTTCTCTTATAAATTTTGCATCAATTATATCCAGTGCACAGGTCTCCGAAGCTATTACGTAATTCTTATCCAGGCTGCCAAGCACCAGAGGCCTGAATCCGTAGGGATCCCTGATTCCAAAAACCTTGTCTCTGGTTAATATAAGCAGGGAATAAGAGCCTTTTATTCTGCTGATTGCTTCTTTAATGGCTTCCTCGATGTTTTCTTTCTCCGAACCTTCTATTAACGATGCTATAACTTCCGTATCGGTGGTGGTTTCGAATCTGATCCCTTTTTCCATCTGTTCGTTTCTGATTTCCTTTACATTAATCAAATTGCCGTTATGCACTATGGCAAAACTTTCATTTCTAAACATTCGATAGAGTGGCTGTGAGTTCTTCCATATATTCATTCCCGTGGTAGAATAACGAGTGTGACCTATTCCAATATGACCCTGAAGAGGAGCTATATTCTGCTCGTTGAATACCTGCGACACCAGACCCAGATCTTTGAAGATTAAAATATTTTCCCCATCGGATACCGCTATACCGGCGCTCTCCTGTCCCCTGTGCTGGAGAGCCTGAAGGCCGTAAAATATAATTTCAGCCACCTTTCTACCCGGAGCATATATTCCGAATATTCCGCATTTTTCATTAAATTTTTTATACCTTATTTCTTCTGACATTTTTAAATTAATATAATTATTTTTTTATTCTTTTTTAATTCCAGTTCAAAATTCTCAAATTTTATGCTTTTCTTATTTTTTAAAAACCCGGTCCTTACTTACTAAACAAACAAGGCTATTATAACAAATAAAGTACTAAAATAAACAAGGGATTTCCAGTAGAATCAGCTGTTTCCCTCACACCACTTCCTGGCATTCTGAAACATCTTAAGCCAGGGAGAAACTTTTAATCCGGGTTTCCAGCTTTCAGGTATCCACGGCCACTGCCATATTAAAAATGTTCTTTCCGGATGAGGCATCATGGCCAGATGCCTGCCGTCCGGTGAACATAAGGCTGTAAATCCACCCGGAGAGCTATTGGGGTTATAAGGATATTTGTCTGCAGGCATTCCTTTATCATCCACATAAATTATAGGAGCAAGACTTTTTTGGGATACTTCCGATAATATTCCGGGGTCAGGACAGTACAGGTGGCCTTCTCTGTGTGCCACCCATATACCCAGAATAGAATCTTCCATACCTTTAAGCATAACGGAGGGACTTTTTAATATCTTTACTGATACCCAGCGAGATTCGAACCGACCGGAAGGATTAGCGATAAATCTGGGCTGTTTATCCTCGGATATCCCTTTCCACGGTACCCAGCCCAGAAGAGTTACAAGCTGGCATCCATTGCAGACACCCAGTGAAAACGTATCTTCCCTCAGATAAAAGGCATCGAACATTTTCTTCAACCTGGGGCTGAATCTTATAATACCTGCCCATCCTTTAGCACTGTCTAGAACATCGGCATAAGAAAATCCCCCTACAAACACTACTCCTCTAAATTTTTCAAGAGATATGCTGCCGTTAAGCAAATCAGTCATAGTAACATCCCATGGTTGGAATCCGGCTGCAAAAAATGCCGAGGTCATTTCCCGGTCACCATTGCTTCCCTCTTCCCTAATAATTGCTACCCGCGGTTTTTCCGATCTTTCCAAAAATTTCTGCGGGGTAGCGGACGGCCTGAAGGAAAGTTTATATGAAAGACCAGGCCGGTCATGGAACTGGACTTGTTCTTCTGCCAACTTTATATTCATTTGATGCCGTTCAAGCTGATCGCTTGTTGATTCCCACCAGCTTAGAAGGGTGGGTGTATCCATATCCAGTTCGACTTTTTTATCATGGTAAATGAGCACCTGCCTTTTTTTCAGGGTGCAGCCTAAAATTATAAAAGGAATATCGGATTTATTTAAAATACCGGTAATTTCATTCTCGTCTTCAGGCAGATATTCCAGAACCAGGCCCAGTTCCTCCGAAAATAAACGGGAAATTATTTCTCCTTTTCCAGCAAGTTTTACTTTTATTCCACAGTTCCCTGAGAGTGCCATTTCCGCCAGCGTAGTTATAAGTCCCCCGTCACTCCGGTCATGGCCAGCCAGAACCAGATCTTTCTTTATCATTTGCTGTACCGCTCTAAAAGTTTTAACCAGGAGAACAGGATCTTCCACGTCCGGAGAATCATCTCCTATCTGCCCCAGTACCTGAGCCAGTGCCGAACCGCCTAACCGGTTTTTACCCTGAGCAAGGTCAATAAACATCAGTCTGCTTTCACCGGGCCTCTTGATATCCGGAGTTATCACCCTGGTTATATCCGGCATTGAACTATAAGCGGAAATAACTACCTGGCCGGGAGCTCTTACTGTTTCATTCCCTACCTGGGCTGCCATGGAGAGACTGTCTTTCCCACCGTCTGCAGCAATACCAATCTCCTCCATCAGATTACTGAGAGATACCGCTGCTTTATAGAGAGCTGCACCGCCGCCGGGGAGTTTTGCAGCCCACATCCAGTTTACGGAGCACTTTATACGCTCAAGATCACTTATAAGAGCCCATACTATGTTAGTTAGTGCTTCTCCCACTGCCATACGTGCACCGGCAGCGGGATTAACTAGAATTTTAACCGGCTGTTCACCTATGGCCATAACGGCACCGGTAAGTCCAAAATGGCTCTGGGATATTATGGCTACATCGGAAACCGGAAGCTGCAGCGGCCCACAGCACTGCTGGCGGGCAACTAAACCGGTTACACTGCGGTCAACCTTTCTTACTAGAAATCCCTTGGAACCAACCGAAGGCAACTTAAATATAAGCTTTAAAAATTCCCCCACTGAAGCATGGACTGGCAGTCTTACTGGCTCCAATTTTTCGGGAATATAGTTCAGTTCAAATGTTTTCTGGGGAATATTACTCAGAATTTCATTTAAACCGAGATTGACAGGATTGGAATTATCCCGGCTGTCATGAACCATAATCCGTCCGTCTCCGGTTATTTCTCCCAGGATTTCGCAATTGACTTTCTCTCGGCTGCAGATTGCCTCAAATTCCTTTAATCGCCCCGATTTTATAAGAAAAGCATTACGCTCCTGATATTCGGCACCCCATATCTCAAGTACTGACATAGTTTTATCGCCAACTTGAATATTCCTTATTTCGATTCTGCCTCCTGCCGGCTCCACTAGTTCGGTTAAAACATTACAGGGCCCGCCGGCACCCTGATCATGGATACTCATGATAGGATTGCTGTCGCCCATTTCAATACATGCCCTGATTACCCGGTTCATTTTTTGCTCCATCTGGGCATTACCGCGCTGTACGGCATTAAAATCAAGATCTTCTCTGTTCTCTCCCTGTACCATACTGGAAGCAGCACCCCCGCCTATTCCTATCCGGTATGCAGGACCGCCGACCTGTACTATTTTCATACCTTTTTGGGGTGCTTCTTTTTTTATATGGTGGTGATCGATCTGTCCAATTCCGCCGGTAAACATAATTGGCTTTACCCACTCCCGCCGCTGTCCGTCAGGGAGTTTAAGACCGAAGGTCCTGGTAAATCCCTGTATTACCGGTTCACCAAACTTGTTTCCATAGTCCGACGCTCCATCACTTTCCCTGATCATAATTTTAAGAGGAGAAGCAAGGTTTAAAGGATAATTGAATTCATTGTCCTCTCCAGGAATAAAGTAGTCCGGAATATTTAAATTTCCAGTACAGTATCCTGCCGTTCCGGCAACCACCAGCCCCCCTCTTCCCGCTGCCTGAACGTCCCTGATTCTTCCACCGGTTCCGGTTTCAGCCCCTGGGAATGGAGCAACTCCACTGGGAAAGTTATGGGTTTCGGCAGTGAATATTATATGGTAGTGGAGCTGGTTTTTAATAAAGGCTGAACAGGTTCCAGGGTACTCTGGTATTATAGTCCATATTTTAAAACCGGTAATACCACTGGAGTTATCTTTGAATGCTATTATACTATTTGAGATATTAGCTGCCAGCGGTGCCTTTATTATCTCCATCAGAGTCCGGGGAATTTCTTTACCTTCAATTAAAAGTTTGCCCTTAAAAAACCAGTGACGTGAATGTTCACTATTGGCCTGACCAAGTTGAAAACACTCCACATTGGTGGGATTTCTACCTATGATATTAACAAACAGGTTATAGTAAAACTGAATATCCCACCGGTCCATTCCCAGACCTATTTTCCGGTTAAAATTCTCAAGGGCATTTATTCCCTGACCCATTCTGTAATTAATTTTTTTTACGTTCTCCCCATTCTCTTTGATTAACGGTATTATATAAACATTTTCCGGGGTAATACCGGTTTCAAACGTTTCCAGAGGTCTGGGATATAGACATTCCGTCATCCGATCATGGTGCTCATGGATAAATTGTGAATGATCAATTCCCCGGGGAATTAAGTACCGTTTCGAACGCTCAAGGCGAGTAATTTCCTTTAGTCCGCACCAATTACAAATAGCAACTGCATTAGTGGAAAATGCAGTTTCGAAATTCAATCTCGGACCTATTTCAACTGCATTCTTATTTCCCTTATTCAAAAATGATTTTTCGGCAAAATTTTCGGGTTCAAATGTTTCGGCAAGCAACCATCTTAGTATTTTTAATTCTGGTATGTTAAGCGGTTTTGAGGTTTCAATGTAGTAGCAATATTCAAAATTATTATCGATATACCGATAAAACCGCTGAATCATTCTTATATATTCCTTGTCTTCACTGCAATAAAAAAATGTAAATTATCTTTCAATTAAAATGAATTCCGGTTATTCGAGAGTTTCCAATCTGCCGATAATTTCATCCATATATCTTAAATGATATTCTACATCAAACAACTCCTGGAAATCTTTCTTATCTAAGAAAGACATTACCTTTTTATCTTTCATTAGATTTTCTTTAAAGTCACCCTCGCTGTTCCAGGCTTCAAGAGCCGCTTTCTGTATAATAGTATAGGCCTCCTGTCTGTCCATGCCTTTCTTTATGAGCTCTAGTAATACTCTCTGGGAAAAAATAATCCCGCCGTATTTCATCAGATTTCTTCTCATATTCGATTCAATAACATTTAAATTATCAACTACCAATATTGTTTTATCAAGCATATAATCAAGTAGAATGAAGCTATCGGGAATTATTATTCTTTCTGCCGAAGAATGCGATATATCCCTTTCATGCCATAAGGCAATATTTTCCATAGCCACTATGGTATTCGACCTTAACACTCTCGCCAGTCCACAGATCCTTTCGCAGATAATAGGGTTTTTTTTATGAGGCATGGCCGAAGAACCTTTTTGTCCTTTTTCAAAGGGTTCCTCAACTTCCCTGACATCCGTTCTCTGTAAATTTCTGATCTCCAGAGCTATTTTTTCTAGAGTGGCTCCGCAAATTGCCATAGTCGAAATTAACTGCGCATGTCTGTCTCTCTGCAGAATCTGAGTAGATACAGGAGACGGCTTTAAATTGAGGATACGGCAGACTCTTTTCTCTACCTCCGGTGAGGTATTGGCATAGGTACCAACAGCACCCGAAATTTTACCATATCTGATATTTTCTCTTGCCTGTCTCAGCCTTTCCAGATTTCTGGCTGTCTCGAAAGCATAAACACAAAACTTAAATCCAAGGGTTATCGGCTCTGCATGAATTCCATGTGTCCTGCCGACCATAACCGTATGACTGTACTTCTTTGACTTTGCCTTTAAGATATTCAGTAGGTTTTCAGTTTTATCTTCGATTAAATCCACCGCTTCAAGTATCTGCAGCGAAAGAGCGGTATCACCGATATCCGAAGATGTCAATCCGTAATGGAGATATTTGGATGAGTCCCCGATATAAGAAGATACGTTGGTCAGAAAAGCAATCACATCATGATTGGTTTTTTTCTCAATTTCATTTATTTTCGATATATCAAATCTGGCTTTTTTATTTATATCTTCTGCAGCCGCACCGGGAATAATACCCAGTTCTGCCTGGGCTGCAGCTACTGCTTTTTCAACATCCAGCCATTTGTTAAACTTATTTTCTTCACTCCAAACTCTACCCATTTCCTTACAGGTATATCTGGGGATCATAATTGCTCCTATGGTAAAAAATATTAATAGAAACTACGGTGTACTTTTACTATCAGCCATTATTTAAATATATTTTTTCCTACATTAATTCTTCCAGTATTCTTTCTCTAAAAGTCTGATAGTTTCCCGAATCGTTAAGGTCCAATAGTTCTTCGCCGCAATCATAAAAAACCTGGTCGTAATCCTTAAGGCATATATCGGAAATTTTTAAAAGCCATTTATTGTTAAGCTTCCAGCTCTTTAAATCACTTAACCAGTTTTTTTCACCAGCAGGTACATTATTTTTTATAAAAGAATCAAGATTTTTTGATTTTTTTGAAACCTGTAGTAAAAAATCGATTTTATCCGAAAGAGATGAAATATTTGCTATACTTAAATCGGCATCAGCTCTCAATGACTTTCTCCCTTAGTAATTTTACATATAACTTCTATTTTATAACCTATACTATTGTATTATTTATATATTATTTGTAAAACCTGAATAATTTCATATCACAACAACATATGCCCAATAGCAGTACATCTTTATTTTAGATAATCGCTCAGAAAATCTTTTACTTCGCCTTCATCGGCAATTAAATAGCTTATACCATCTATATTGGCCGGTTCTGTAGGTATGGTTAACCAATTTACATCTTTACTGGAAAATAATAACATAAATCCCATAGAACCAAAATCCCATATTGTAAAATCAGATCTCGTTTCCTCATTTAAAACTTTGATAATTCGGGGAACCCTGGAAATCATAGAAAAATTAAATTTTTGTTTTATAACTTCGCTCAATAAGTATTTCTGCCTGTCTACTCTATCAAGGTCAGACCCCAAAGTTGATGATCTATCTCTAACAAAAGATAAAGCCTGCTCGCCGTCCATGATATAAGTTCCAGGATTAAAGTTTGTTCCGGATAACGGATCGTGAAGAGGCTCTTCCACTGTTATTTCCACTCCTCCCAGTATGTCAATAATTTCTTTAAAACCTCTGAAATTTGCTACCATTATTTTATCTATCCGGATACCGGTCAATTTATATATTTCTCCCTCTATCATTTCCTCTCCGCCGTATTCATAGGCTGCATTAATTTTATTCCAGCCATAGCCCTCCAGATTGACCCGTACATCTCGCGGAATAGAAATAAGACTGTCCTTCTTTCCCCAGCCGTTGACATGATATATGATAATGGTGTCGGTTAAACCCTTGAAATTGTTGCTATCCTCTCTTTCGTCTATGCCCAGCAATAATATATTTTTACCACCGGGATTTACAAGGAAAATGAATAGAAATATCAGAACCACTACCGTAAAAATAACTAGTATGGTAATAAAACAACCTCTAGCTTTATTCATGCCTTTCTTATATCTCCAGGAAAATTACTTATATTCCGCATATCCAGTATGAGATAAATAATACAGAGTGTGTAATAATTTTTCAATGGGATCCGTTGTCTCAATCCTTACACTGGTAGGAGTTTTGATAGGAACCGGCGTATAGTTTATTATTACTTTGACACCAGCCTCCACTAGTATATCGGTAGCTTTTTGTGCCGAATCGGGTGAAACAGCCAGTATGGATACTTCTATATTCTTTTTCTTAAATACATCCTTTATTTGATTTATATCCATCACTCTGGATCCTGATATGATCTTACCTATAACTTCAGGATTATTATCGAAGACATTATCTATTTTGAATCCGAATCTTTCCAGCATTTTATATTTTAAAATTGCTTTACCCAGATTACCCGCCCCGATCAGGGCAATACGAACCACTCTATTGTAGCCCAAGATTTTATTAAAGGATTTAATAAGATCATCGATATTAAACCCAACACCTCTTTTACCTTTTATTTTAAAATAAATAAGATCTCTTCTTACTTCCGCACTATTAGTTCCTGTGTTGTTACTTATATCTTTGGAAGTTATGGTTCTCTTACCCATTTCCTTTAATTGTACGATGTATTTCAGATATTGAGACAACCTTGAAATAATACTTTCAGAGTATATTTTATCTACCATTTGTAAAATCCATTCCTTATCTTTAACCCTTTATAGAAAAGCATGGATAAAAACTTTGTATCATAATTGTAACAGGATGACAATCCTTTTACAAGAATCTGCTGTTTTGCGCGAAAGGATTAATCAGGTGTTCACTTTAAAATTATATATTCCATTTTCCTTTACAAAAGCGCGACCGCAATTTTTACACTCTATCCTGTTTTCGTCAAAAATAAGAGCTGCTTTTCTGCAGGAGGTGCAAATTAAAATATCCTCCAGATTTATTTTTCTATTCATATAGACATCTTCGGATTCTTTGGACTCAGATTTATTTAAGGTACATTTTAAAAAAACGCTTGGCCCTAAAGACATAAAAGGAAAAAACTTTTGATATATTTTTTCAAAGAAAATAAGAGTCTTTGTGCCCGGAAATTTCTTTAAAAAATTAAGTCTGAAATTGGAAACGCTTATTGATTTTCCTACCAGACAATTTCTTTTATCCAGAAGGTTCGATATGTATCTGGGGTGAAAATTCAAAATGGTTTCACCCACCTGAGAGGGCCTTAAATTAAAAGGAGAGGTGTCCATTTTACCTATAAAAAACCTTAATATGTTTTTGAGGTTTCTTTTATTGGCAAATTCCAATAAAAATAAACCTCTGTTTTTAAGTATTCTGATCACTTCGTCAAAATATTTCCGGGGATCTTCAAGATGATGTACCACCCTCACGGTCAATATTACATCTGCGCTGTCTGACTTTATCGGAAGACAAGCAGCATCCGAAGCAATAAAATATACTGAGGACATTCTCTGAGGATTATTCTTTAAAAATTTTTCTATTCTGCTTCTGGCATTTTTTAAATTATTCAATGAATAGTCAATTAAGATTATGGTTTCGAAATCCATATATTCATTAAACAACCTGCCGTAACCGCAGCCGATATCAAAAAAAAGTTTATTTTTTCCATTCTCCCCGGTCAGTAATTTTCTTAGAGCCAGCCTTTCCGATTTGTCTTCATATAATCTCTTATTATTTTCCCAGAACTTACTGTAATCGTAATTCTCATAATCCGTTTTTCTTAAGTTCACCTTTTTAAAATACCTTTCCTCTCAAAATACCTTTCTATTTTTATAAATACAACCAGGCCTATACCAGGTAATTATATAACATTTACCTCAATTTGGATTTATATCTTTTTTCGAATTCTTTCCTATCCAGAATAATTTTTCTGCCGCATTTAACACACCTAAGCTCCATCCTGCTCCCCGCTTTCAATAGTAACCACCGGTTAAAACCGCAGGGGTGGGGCTTTTTAAAAATTATCAAATCATCAGGTTTTAATTCCCTGGAATTTTTCAATTCTTTTCCTTAATCTTAAAAAATAATATTAAATACAATAAGCTATAAATGCAAACACCTGCCTGATTAAACTATTAATTTCTTTATTATTACATAAGCACAACAATACGGGAAAACCTCTGATTTCTTAGAGGTTTTCCTTCACTTTTATTTGACCAGTCTTGGTTACCAAGATTCTATGAATTCTTTACTTTAACTTTTTCATTTTTCTCATCTTCCTTTTCTTTCAATTCTATATTATTTTTTTCTAGAATTTTTAACTGGTTAAACTCCAGACTTGCTGCCACTATATCAGCAGTGATGCTGGTAATATTATATTTTTTGCCTTCCTTGTTTTCCCAACTTCTTAAGTTCATATGGCCGCTTACCAGGATTCTGTCTCCCTTTTTTAGCGCAGCTGCACAATTTTCCGCCAGACTATTCCAGGTGGTAATATTAAAAAAATCCACTGATTCCGATTCTTTCCCGTTTTTATCAATCCACTTTTTATTTACCGCAAGCCCCATCTCGGTAATGGCTATTCCTTCGTTGGTATACTTAATTTCAGGATCACGGGTCAGATTTCCCAGTAAAAATATATGGTTTACGTAATTCATGTCTTCTCCTTCATTATAAGATGTTATTAATTCAAAATTTATTAAAATTTTAATAATCGAATCTATAGGAATCGCAGTAACCAAACTGTTCATCCCACGGATACACTACTTTTGCCCTGGATGTGGATCTAACCACACCATTTTCTTTGATAAATTTATTTAGCAAAGAAAATCCAATTCTTTTTTCTACCGTAATTATTACTTCATCATAATCACAGCTGCATTCAACCAGAGTACAATTATTTAACCGGGCAATTTCCTCAGCCATTTTAAGGCAGTCCTGACTTTCAAAAAACAACAAATTTTGTGCCACTGCCAGCGAAGCGGCATCTGAAGCTTTTTTTGTCTCCTCTCTCACCGCAAAAATTTGACAGAGATCAAAGATAAATACGAATAAAATTGAAAATACCGCTAATACAGTTAATACCAGGAAAGAAATATTTCCGCTGCTTTGTATCTTTAAATTTTTTAGTAACATTCCATCCTCATATTGCTTTTTGCCTTTATTAAGTTCTCTCTTCCTGTAAATACTTCCAGTAAATGGGCAATGCCGCCGGATCTATACCCAACAATTACCTCAACCACATCTCCCACTCTTCTGGAAGCTCCATTCTCGGGAGTAATTTTTATATCAAGTTTATCCTGATCGAGGCCGGAACAAACTCTTCTTATGCACTTGAGAGCTTCCTGGTTGGAATTGGTGGTAGTTATCACTCTTACTCCCTCACGAGCAGCCTGCTCCAGTACATTTTTTTGATAAATCAACAATCCTAAATGGGAAACAGCTAAAATTATCAAAATAAGAAAAGGAATAACCAGGACAAATTCAATGGAAGCCTGGCCTTTTGATTTACCGGTTGAAATTTCACAATTTTTTTTATTTTCATTTATTCCTGACATAATTTTAAATTTAGAACCGTTTCCCATTTCGTTAATCTGCATATGATATTTCTTGATTAAATTTCTAAACCATTGAAGCTATCTTGGCAAAAACCTTTGAAATAACATCTATTATTAGGGGTTTCCCAACTGCAATTAAAATTGCACTTATTATCCCTGCAATTACAGTAACCAATGCGTATTCAAGAGTTGATTGTCCCCTCTGGTTCCGGAATCTAATCAATATATTTTTTTTCCTCAGTTTAATTTTACTCACCCCCTCTCCCTGACCATAAAGTTTGCATGCGATATTTCAGTATTTAATTTCTCACCTCCTTTAAATCATAATACCAATTTATACATTTACTCATATACCTATATAATTAATTTACCATACTTATGTATTTGTGTAAATACATAAATATACTTAAATTAATATTTTATATCGATTTTTTAAAACTTTTGGTCTGTTTTTTATTTATTACGAAAAAATTAATAAAAATATAATAAAAATAATATATAAAATAATCTTGACAATAGTATTAATAAGTTTTAATATTTTAATATAACAAATAATTATATGTTTTATTGATATTCTAAATTTTATTTCAGTAATGGAGGCTGGGACTTACATTCTGCTATCTGGGCACTTTGGAATGTAACGAGCCAAGTGGTGCAACCGGCTATTACTTTTTTATTTAAAAAGGATGTGCCATCTAGCCTCTGGGTTAGGTGGTTTTTTTGGGGGAAAAAGCTGATGAGATTTAAATTAAAAATAACTGTGATAATCATAGTGGTAGCGGCATTGATTGCTGCTCTTCCACTATTTAGTGCTTTTAATCTTAAAGCGGCAAAGATAAACAGTAGCTTTACTCAAAGTAGTACATACAAAGTAGAAGATGTAGAAAAAGCAGCAGTGGTACAAAAAGAAGTATCCATTAAAGATGACAGCATAAAAACAGAAACAATACTATCCAGAATATCAGACAATCTTGATGAAGGAATAGACAGTATAAATAAAGAATACAAAGCCGAAGTTCTTGGTAGCACCACAACCAGTAAAGCTACTGACATAAGCGAAAACGGCGGTGACCGGAGAGTAGTGGCTACTGTATTTACCAATTAAATTTTCAGGTAATCTAATTTTAGGGACGCCTAGACAAACACCCCGGATATTTTATCCGGGGTGTTTAAGCGTAAAAAGATCAGAATTTTAAAAAATTTCCCCCTATTGAATATATAAGCGGCCCTCCCACTAATACTACAAAAGAGGGCAGTATAAGAAAAACCAGCGGAAATAATATTAGAACTGCTGTTCTCCTTATTCTTCTTTCCAGGTTCTGATAGGCTTTAAACTTCATATAATCAGATTTCCTCTTTAATATTTCATTTATTGAAGATCCATACCTTTCCGCCTGAATGAGCAGAAAAACAAAATTTTTGAATTCACTCGAACTACTCCTTTCCATTAAATTTCTATAAGCCTGCAATTTACCAATTCCGATATCGATATCTTTTATAAAACTGGAAAGCTCCGAACAGATACTCCCTTTATATTTTGCAGCTACAATTTTTATAGCATTGTAAATATTTTGTCCTGATAATGTAGCTACTACAAGCAGATCGATAATATTAGGTAAGTCCCTATCTATTTCTTTCTGCCTTATACGATTGAAATTCTGGAGCAGCAGATTTGGAATAAAATAACCAATCGTTCCTCCGATAGTGCTTAAAACCAATGAATTTATCAGATTACCGCCAATAAGTGAGCCAGTAATAATAAGCAAAAATGATAAAATTACCTTATAACCTGTAAAAGATTCTGGAGTTGGATATAATTTATTTTCAAATTCCAGCAACTTTAATAGTTCTATATTTTCTTTCCTGACTTTAAAATATTTTTTGTTAATCAAAATACTTCCAATTTTATAAGAAACCGAGTTTATATTGTTTGTAAGCCTACTAATTAATTTCTTTTCCCCGGAATGGGGACGGTTACTGATTCTGCCAGGCTGATAATAGCCTTTAACTCTGAGAAAATAGAATATACCCCAGCATACACATAAGTAATATATGAACATAATCAAATATATAAGCATATTTTATCCTTCATAATTTTCTAATACCGGTGATTTTCTTAATGATTACTATCCCCGCAATTTCCAGAATTCCTCCTACTATAAGGGAGATAATTCCTACTGCGGTAGAAAAAAAATCCATTATCGCATGGTTCATAAAAATACACAGCAGAGTCAGGACTATAATAGGGAATATAGAGATAATGTTACCGGAATATCTACTCTGTACACTCATGGTATTTAATTGTGACTTTAATTTAAGGTTATGGCGTATACTGTCGGCTATGTTATCAAGGACAGGTATCAAATCCCCGCCTATTTTATTATTGATTTTTAAAGAACTGACTAGAAGATCAGCTTCCATACTCCTGCACTTTTGCGAAAATCTATCCAGAGCTTCATCCAGAGTGGAATTCAGCTCCAGTTCATTGACTGTTTCCTTTAAATAGCCGCCAAGAGGATCTTTAAACCAACTGGCAGAGGACTTGAATATATTTCTTACCGTATTACCGGCTCTAAGCATTACTGCCATATTATTTAAAAATTCAATAAGCTGATTATTCAGCAGATATTTTCTCTTCTCCTCAAAACCATTCAACAAATCAATAACATATATTTCTACACATATACCGACAAATAGACTGAATATAAAGTTCAGGGAGAGCAGGTAGAAACATAATACCAGGATAAAAAATATAAGTATTATAAATACTTTTTTACCGGTTTCCCATTTTTTTAAAATATATTTTATTAACCTGATCTCCCTGTAATTTCTTTCACCATTTAAAATCCCGGTACCTGAACCAAACATACAGGCAATATTCCTCAAGCCTAAAACCAGGGATATTATGGTTATGAAAGAAACAACAAAAATTAAAATTTCACTGCTCATCTTTATCTACAAAATTAAAATCAAACCCATGATTTTTTACCTTATCCATAAATGCTGGTATGTAGCCTGTAAAAATAATATTCCCATTGCAGAATCCGCCTTTATTTATTTCGATATCAGTCATCCGGTACTTAAAGATGTCCTTTACCTCCAGAATCGTATTACCCCCTATAGATTCATTTTTATTTATAAGCTCACTTATTCTCAGCAAAATTCTCCTTCCATTTTTTAACTTCCCCAGATGAATAATCATATCCACCGATGATGCTATCATTCTTCTGGCAGTCGAAGGATTCAGATTCAATCCGGACATCAGTATCATTGTCTCCAATCTGCTTACCAGATCTCTCGGTGAATTGGAATGAATGGTGGTCATAGAACCATCGTGACCGGTATTCATTGCCTGAAGAACATCCACTGCTTCAGCTCCTCTGATCTCTCCTACTATAATTCTGTCCGGCCTCATTCTTAATGAATTTCTTACCAGATCCCTTATGGTTATCTCCCCCTTTCCTTCAATATTGGGAGGCCTGCTTTCCAGTTTGATTATATGGGGCAAATTCAAATTTAACTCCAGTGTTTCTTCGATGGTTATTATTCTTTCATCCGGCTGGATAAAATTGGAAATAACGTTTAAAAAAGTGGTTTTACCGGTAGAAGTAGCTCCGCTGACTATTATATTCAACTTACTCTTTACACAGGTTTCGATAAAATCAGCAACTTCCTCACTTATGGTACCTTCCCTCTTTAAACTTCCTATATCCATTATATTTCTATTAAATTTTCTTATGGTAACCACCATATCATTTATGGTCACCGGATTTAGAACTACATTAATCCTTGATCCGTCTTTAAGTCTGGCATCTACCATTGGCGAACTTTCATCCAACCTTAGACCCAGAGGACTTAATATTTTATCGATCAGGTTCCTGATATGATTATTGTCTCTAAAAATAATTCCTGTTTTTTTTATAACATCATTTTCTTCGATATAAACCTGGTCAAAATTGTTTATCATAATTTCGGTTATCCGGTTATCATTCATAAGGAGACTTACCGGTCCAAAACTATAGCTATCTTCATAAATTTCCTTGGCCAGCTTTAGAATCTCCTTCTGACTGACTATAATTTTTTCTTCTTCTGCTATTTCCTTTAAATATTTATCAATAATCTTTAATCTGGTTTCAGGTGGAAGAACGCTTAAATCCTCAGTTTTAATCTTTTTTAGTATCTTTGTACTTAAATAATTCGATGTATCCATATCATTATAAGTAAAATTTACAGACTAAAATCCTCATATATTTTTTTTGAAAAAGCAGAAATACTGGTTACGGTTCTAAGATTATAATTAAAAATAGAATCAGGCCCCCTGTTCAGCATTAAAAATTCAATGTCCCTATCATAGGGAATAAAAGCATTTATGGGGTAATTTAAAATTGAATTAATGCCAGTAGTTGAGACAGCAGGTCTGATGTTAAACTTATTAATCAAAATGTCATAATCATAAGAAAATTCATCATAAACTATGCTCTTAACCATTAAATTCAAATTATTTACGGAAATTAAATCCGGTAGTGATATAAAAACATATTTATCAATAAAATCTTTTAGCCTAATCATATACTGAGCAAAAAGATAATTGGGAAAATCCACACAGATAATATCAAAATGTTCTTTAAGCATATCCAGCAGTTTCTCAAGGTAATCCCCATAAAAAAATTTATTCTTTTCTATTTTTATTGGAGGTAATATCAGATTCAAACTATTTTTAAAGTTAACCACCAGTCTCCTTAATATTGAAACATCCAGTTCATTTATGACTTCTTCCAGATCCCCAAGATCCCTGCAACTGTCATCCGCTAAATTAAAAATCAACCTGCTGTCCTTCTTACCAATATTTAAATCCAGAAGCAAAATATTTTTAGTAGTTTCTCTGGCAAGATAAGTTGAGACACAATAAGTTATAAAACTGCAGCCGCAGCCTCCCTTGCTTCCGGAAAACAATATAACTTTTGATTCGCTTCCATCCAATTTATCTGTCATCTTATAATTCCTTTCTTACGTATTCTAAAACTGAATTATTGACCATTTAGATAAATAAATTAAACCCTGATAAAAAAGTTAATTCCCATGACATATCGACAGGTTTAAAACTCCTCTTTCCATAGCCAGGAAAATTCCTTCTGCTTCTGGGCCAGTGAGATAAAAAGTGATAATAAGAGGATTTTCATAATAAGAATCAACCAAATTGTCCTCGGTTAATGAACCCAGCAAGAAATTTTCCTGGTTATTAACATTTCTTAAATCGCTTTCTTTAAAATTTCCGCTTATTAATATTATTTCTTTTTCACTAAGAATTGTCTCCGAATATAGAATATCGTTTTCCGGTTCATAATAGGTGGATATTAGGTCAACTCTATCTCCTTCCTTAAGCAGTGATCTGTCACCATAAAAATTTACCGGAATGCTTACCGCTCTTAAACCCTCGGGAATATAAGAGGAAAAGCTAAGATTAAAATCATTACCAGAATTTCTTCCTTCAAGTTTATCCCTGGTAATAATTTCACCCTTTAAAATATCCACAGTAACTTTTTCACCTATAATTTCATTTTTATCTACAATAAACTTTCCACTAAATATATTTGCGGGGATCTCCTGTTCTTCTATTAACTCCGGGGTAATTTTTTCATTCTTTTTTATATCCGATTTAGCTATGAATATTTGATTATAATTAATATTCTCCGGAATTTTTTCCTTCAGGCTGATTATATACCAGAAAATAAACACTCCTCCGATTATAGAAATGATTATAAAAACGATACTTAATATTTTCTGTCTTATAATCAATGATATTCTATTCATACTGCCCGAATCCTTTTTTTATCTTCAAGATTACCCGTTTAAACTCTATAATATATTTGAATATAGTCATAATAACACATTTATGTAATTATGTAAATATATAATATTAAATTATAATAACTAGGTAACCGGGAAATCCTGATTGCTTAGGAATATTAGTGGTTAGTGATATAATAATCTCCATATAGATTAATTGGTAACTTATTACATAAACTATGAGCAACGCATATTATTTTTTTAAAAAGGGTAAAAAATTATCCCAGGAAGGAAAATTTCTGGAAGCGGTAATGTTTTTGGAAAAAGCAAAAAAACTGGAACCTGAAAAAGGCTCAATAAGAGAAATTCTTGCCAGTTCCTATTACAATTGCGGCTTCTATGCCTCTGCTAAAAGGAATTTTATAAAGGCTTTAAAAATAGATGCATGCAATGATTTTGCACATTACGGTCTTGGCTTATGCCTGATCAGAGAAAATAAATTAAGCAGAGCATTGGGACATTTTAAAATTGCAGCAGTAATGAATCCTGTTTCAAAAAGGTATAAAGAAGTATTGAGCAAATTTACATAATTCTTATAATATAAAATTCTTTTCTTTAGATTTCGAATTTTATGAAATCCCCTACTTTCAGAGAAGTTTTTTTAATATGTCCGGAGGGTAACTCCAGTACAGAACAGGCATTTTTTACAAACGGGGTTGCCCTGAAAGGTCTGACCTGATGATAAATTTTCAAAACCAGATTTTTTTTATCTAGGAATACAACGTCTATATTATATCTCATCCAAAAAGTGTGAATACTATTGCAGCTTTTTATAAGAAAACCCTGATTATCTTTTAATTTTCTCCTGGTTACCAATCCAAACAACTTATCAAAAAAATTACTTGCTTCCGTTACTTCTGCAGCAATTAGTTCTTTCCTGGTTTTATCTTTAAAATTAACCTTAGCTGCCCTCATTGAATATCCTCATCAACTACTCCCCGTTATCTGCTTATAGCCGCCATTTTTAAAAAAACAGCTCATATCTATTAATTTTTTAATTAATCTGCTGATTGATAAGATATTATTCAAAGGTTACTTTTTTATTAATGCAGTATTCGGAAGTACCTGGTAAGTTAATCGGGTGATTTAATTTATTCACCCAGCTCTTCTTTAACCTCTTCTTCCCCTGCTTTCAGTTCCTCAACCTGCTGCTTGTCCATTCTTAAAAGTAATGTCTGAAATTCTCCCACATGAGTTTTCTCTTCCTTAGCTACATCCAGGAGAATTATTTTGATATCATTATTTTCCGTAACTGCAGCCAGCTGCTCATATAAGCTTATGGCATCCAGTTCCGCAATAACTGCAGCTCTCAGAATTTCCTTATCGATGTTTTCTTTCTTTACTTTGGACAGATCAATAGGAATATTTGACATCATGGTTATCACTCCTTTTAAATTTAATTTTTTAAATAAATATAGATTTTTACTGCAAACTGCGCCTTTAACTTTCTCTTCCAGAGTTTCATGCTTATATTACTCTACTCCATCTGTCAATCTATAATTTTAAAGCTTTCAATTGTCTTATCAAAATCCTGTATATTATTATCAAATTGTTCCGGATCTGTAATAAAAGTCAGAACCCAAAAATCCGGTTCATGCTTTATAATATACTGGGCCACTTTCGTTTTTACACCTTCAACCGTCTGCTCGAATATAACTCTACTTACTTCTTCATAGTTGCCCATGGGAACAATATTTTCTTCAATATTTTTAAATTCATACCCTGCTTCTTCATATGCTTTTGAAAGGCTTGTATATGAGAGATTCACATACTCATCAAGCGGTAGAAAAACTTCCGAATCACCGGTAATTGTAAAATCACTTACACTGCTGCCCTGAGCAGCTTCCTCTGAATTATATCCAAAAAATAATAAATAAAACTTATTTGCTTCTACTTTATCAGCCAATTGCCTCTGGTTTAGTTCTCTAAGTTTCTCAATCACAGAATCAAGTTCTGCCTTAGTACCACCTTCCCAATTCTCCGGCAAAGATATCTCAAAATCACTTCCAACAAACTCAACTTCGGCAGGCTGCATTGCTGCAGTCGATTTACAACCTGCTACCATTAAAATGGTTAAAATTGTAACTATAACCGCAATTAATATTAAAAAAACCTTTTTCATAAATTATCTCCCCTTATTTTTTCCGTATTCCTATCTTAAATAACCCATATTTAGTAGCCTATATTATATCAGTTTTAGTTACACTTGTTAGCCTTATTTACAATTAATATCGTATTTTAAACCCTACTTTATGCAGAAAAAGCCAGCCTGCAGGTATGACAGCCAGAATATTTCAACTATCCTGAATCCTGTTGAATTAAGAAGCTTGAGATGTTCACTTACCTTTATGGGAAAATACTTCAAATTAAATCTCTTTTTATGTTCGGATACTTCTTCTTCGCTCCTGCCTTCTATTAACTGAAAATTCATCCATCTTTCCAGCTGAAAATATATCATCTCATCATTTTCCGACTTTATATTTTCGAATGTAACATATATCCCATCATCTTTTAAAAGCTTATAACAATTCCTGGTTGCCCTTATTCTATCTTTCCTGTTTAGATAATGGTGAACCTGTATGGCAGTTATTACATCAAATTCCTTTTTCCCTTCTAATTTTATATTTTCAGTCCTAACAGGATCTATATATTCTATATTTTTATAACCATTGAGTCTTTTCCTGGCTATCGTTAACATTTCATCTGATGGATCTACCAGTATAAAGGTACAATCTTTAAATAACGGAAGCGCTCTTTTTATAAATAAACCTGTACCGCAGCCGGTATCCAGCCATTTTTTTACGCTGGGATTAACGGTCTTAATCAGGTCAACTGTTTGCTGATGAAAACACTCATAAAATGGTATGGTTTTTTTAACTTTTATATCATATTCAGATGATTTGTGAGGTGTTTTGTTATCGTTTATTTCTATCATCCCATATCCTTTTTAAACGATCCCCTTTCATCCAGAAAGCTGTATTAAATATCTCATATTCTTCTTCTGCAAGGAGAGCTCTGCTTATTTCTTTATATTTTTTATTTCTATTAAACATTTTTCTTAATTTGCCGCAGGGCATTTCAGTACAATACCCGCAATTAATAATCTCCTTTTCCCCGCAGCATTCTTTGATCCCGTACGTGCAATCTTTGACAGATAAACACCCATAACATTTCATCTCATCAGGTGATAATATCCTGTTTCTCCAGCCCATTCTGTACCATATTTCGGCTGTCTTTTTTAACGCTCCTTTATCATCGTTAATAGTTCCCGTATATCTGGGGCAGTAATTACAATCATCACCACAGCATGCCATCTGTAACATATTTGTTATTCCCTTCCCTGGATTTTATCCGTAACTCTATAACCAAGATAATTTCGTAAATCCCATAAATTTTCTAACTTTTTCACAGTTTTCTTTACCTGTCAGCAATTCCAGCAATTTGAATGCAACATTTATTGCTGTTGCCGGACTGGTGGAAGTTATAATGTTTTTATCTATTACTATATCCTTATCCAGCACTTTGGCTCCAAATTCCGCCAGCTGCTTTCTCCTCTTACCATCCAGTAAATGATATGTGGTTGCTTTTCTGTCTTTCAGTATACCGCTTTTACCCAGTGGCAGTGCAGCCACACAAATCGATGCAATAATTTTATCTTTTTTATTAAACTTCCTTATTATTTCCAAAAAATCTTCATCGTACGCATCCTTATAAAAACCTGCCGCCTCAAACCCTCCTGGAATAGCCAGAGCATCATACTCATCCACATTTATTTCACCTAATTGTATTTCAGGAATTACTGTAAAATTCCAGGTACACTTCAATAGTGGATGCATTCCCGCAGTTACAACCCCTCCCGGTACACTGCCAAATGCCCTTGACCATCCCAGTACATCTGTGAATGCACTTGCTTCGTATCCTTCAAATCCATTAGCCAGCAGCAATAAAACTTTTTTCATAAGTTTATCCTTACCCAAATCTACCTGCACATTTAAGCACATAAAGAGCATAAATGGTAACAAACGGGTTTGTTTTTCTTTTACCCCATTCACCCCAGTCCGCAAAAGAGCCTCTGGTAATTATAGTATTACTGGTCTTACAGTTCTTACGTTCCAGCGGAAAACCGCCGTCGGGTAATTGTTTCAACTGCAGTATATCAAGTGCTTCGCTGCAGCGTCTATCTGTAATCTTACCAATCTCGGCCATTACCAGTAAAACAAAAAGAACATCATAAAAGAATACAGGGTAATGTATTTTGTCAAAATCAGGAAGGATCATTTTGCCATCTTTAAGACGCCGATATAACTTCCTTTTAAGGAAATACGCCGCTGTTTTATCAGCATATTCCAGAGCTTCACTATCATTATACCTTTCCCCTGCAAGATGCAGGGCTCGCAGCGGAATGAGACTCTCTATTACTGAAGATTTTCTTGCCTGCGGTCTTTTATCACAATTCCAGCCGCCGTCCGGCCACTGCCACTTTTTAAGTCTCTGAACCAGAATTTTTGTGCGTTGGTCATCAATACCCAGCTTTATTGAATACCATATAGCATTACCTTCCTGGGAAGCACAGCGGCGAAATCGATCTTCCTGCCCTGGAATAAGAAGAGAACTGGGGTATTTCAGATGTTTTTCCTCCAGTAACCAGTTATAGGCCTGATCCCGCATGGATAACAGTGACCTGCCCCCACAGGGATAATCTATCTCTGCCAGACTGTACAATGTCCAGTGGGGTCCTTGCCATTTTCTATAAGGATGGGCATCTATAGTTCCATCGCTTCTTCTATGAGATAACAATCTTTTAGCCATCAATGATTTTTTAATTGATTTTCTTAATGAAAGCATTTTTGGAGAATCTTCCGGTTCATCCAATAAAAGCTTATATGTTTTATATCGGATAGTTGGATTTGAAGAAGAGAGAAGTTCTTTTACGATTGGCCTCCGCCTAATCGATTTCATGTTAATCAAATCTTTCATTCCAGTAAATACTTGCTGTTATCTATATATATATTTTTCCATATATACAATATCCACATTGTCGGATTGTTTTTCGGATTTGAATATCCTGTAGCCTGATTTTCGATAGAGATGGATATTCTTTTTACTTTTACTCCCCGTAAATAACTCATATCTTATAGAATCCTTAAATTTCTTTTCTACTTCCATTAAAAGACTGGTTCCGATACCCTGATCCTGAAAGTCCGGAGATACAAAAAGTCTTTGTATAAAACAGGTACAATTTTTGGCTTCACCCCTTACAGAGCCTACTATTATACCGTTAATTTCTGCAACCAATATTACTTTACTATTGAATTCCTCCTCCAGTTGACCGAGAGTTTGAGCTAACGGAGGCATGGAGTAATCATTGTATCTCTCTGCTTCCTGCCGGTAAGCTATTTTTTGAAGAGTTAAAATTATAGGCAGCTCTTCTTTTCTTGCAGATCTTATATTCAATTTCATTTCCACCTTTGTATCTTTTTTTATCTGATATATTACTTCAGGCAACTTATAAAGATCTTTTCAATAACTCGTCTTTTTTAAAATTTCAGCTTTTAATTTCAGACATATACTTTGCCCCGCACCTGTGACATACCGAAAGCGGTTTTTCCCGTCTATACCTGCGGAAAATCTCCGCCTCTTTACTATTCCATACATCTTCTATAGATGAATTTCTAACATTACCGATTATGTAATCGGGAAAATCAACACAAAAATTTGCATCTCCGTTAGGCTGAATATCAATAAGTCTTTCAACATTCAGGCATCGCATCGATCCTACAGGAGCTATTGGGTCATCGAACCATATCCTGTAATCATCTTCGGAAAAATCCATATAAGGATAATTCTTTATCCCGTTAAGATTTGCCAGATATCTTCTATATTGTTTCCTGAATTCTTTAAAATCAACCCCGGAACTCTCATGATGGAACCCTTTCCAGGAGAAAGCGATACGGTTAAAATTTTCTTTCATTTGTTTTTCATACTGTTTACCGACATAACCGGGAATATAATAATAAGGAACTATAGTTATTGTGTCCACAGACATACTACGGGCCACGTCAGGCATTTCCCCAAGCCCCATAACACTATACCTGCTTATGGTAAAAACAATCAATTTGCTTACTTTTTTTCTTCCATCTTTCTCGAGTTTATTTAACAGGTTAATACCATCTTTTATTTTTTTAAAACAGCCTTTAACACTTCTTACTTTATCATGTACATTTTCTGGGCCGTCAACTGACACGTTAATATGAACATTTCCTATATCAGTTAGCTCTGTTGCATATTTCCAGAGCATAGTCCCATTGTTATCTATGTGGGTAAGAATATTTTTATTGTTTATATATTTTATAAGCTCTATTATACCGGGAAACAGAAAGGGTTCCCCGCCTCTCAGTAAAATAGAGTCAGTATTATGAGCAGCCAGTTCATCAACAAGCCTTTTCCATTGTGAAAGCCCCATCTCATCCTTTAATCTCTCTTTTCTATCATGCATATAACCGCTGCTACTCCACTGGCCGCACATCCTGCACCTCAGGTTGCAGACATTGGTCAGAGTAAATGAAATACTCTTTGGAAATTTCATAACTGATTTCCTGCTTTACTATTGATATTTATTTCAATTGATATTTTAAGGTCTTATTCCCGTAATTATACTTCTATTTAAAATTGTCGGCCTGTATTTTATATCTTCGAAACCTATTTCTTCAAGGATTTGCTTCATTTCAGCAGTAGAATAGCACTTACCTTCCGATAAAAACATAAGCAAAACCGAATACTCCGCTACAGAAACCGGACCGGTTTTGGTATCATTTATATGAGCATCATGAATAATTACCATTCCCCCTGGTTCCAGATCATCAAATGAATTATTTATGATTATTTTTACTTCATTGAAATCCCAATCATGAAGCACATGTGAAATAAAGTGTACATCATAGCCTGACGGAAATTTGTCCTCGAACATATCCCCAGGTATAACTTTAATTCTACTACTCAAACCGGATTTATTTATGGTATATTGCGCCAGTTTATCTACAGGCGGTTTTTCAAAGATGGAAGCATTCAAATTTGGATTACTTAGCAGTAGAGCAACCGAATATATCCCGGATGCGCCGCCAATATCCAGTATTTTGCCATATTTTCTCAAATCAACCGCACCTACCAGGCCACTTGCCAGATATGCGCCCCGGCTATTCATTCCCGCTGTAAATGACTGTGCAAAATCATCAGTTTCCATGGAACTAGTCCATTGCTTTATCTTCTTACTTGCTGCCCAGTTTGCCGGTTTTCCGGTAAGCAATACTTTTTTCATTTCGGCACATATCGGCCTTTCTTTTAATGAGCTTACATAGGAACTCAAATCAAACGATGATTTGCTGGTCAGATAATTATACGAAATATCGGAGAGATAATATTTATTATTTTTCTCTGCAATAAAACCGTATGCTTTAAACAGGGTAAGCATAACATCCAGAGGTCTTTTTTTAATATTCAATGATTTAGCGATACTGTCAAAATTAGAAGGATGTTCTTTTAAAAAATTAAAGAAATCGAAATAGCTGACTGCGGTTATAAATAGGTCATTCGCAAACGAACTCTCCCGCAGTTTAAATATTAATTCTGGTGATGTTCCTGGTATATTTATGTTTTCCTTAATCATTATTAAATACTTTTATATACTAATGTTGTATATTTTTAAAATCTTTTCTTATTACTTATAAGGGTAAAATTTTTTAAGCTTCATTTCATATTCATTTATTCTAAACAACAATTCATCTTTAAAATATACGATACTTGAACCTTCAAACTGGTATTCCTTATTTTCGTATCTGCATTTAAACTTCCATTCAAAAAAAGCTACTGCCTTCTTTTCATCAAAACCAAAAGAGTTTATTTCCCAGTAAATAATTTTGTTTGTTCCCTGATTCCAGCTGGTAAACCATTTTCCAATCGTTTTTTTACCCTGATAAACGGCACCGGTACATTCCCGGACTTCAACCCGATCATGCAAAACAGATAGCAGTATCTTTAAGTCTCCATCTTTCCAGCCATTGACATATTTTTCTATTAATTTTTTTGCAGTTTCTTCCTTCACGGATTATACCTCTACTATATAACCCGGCTATGTGGATAAAGATAATTGTTTTTTAGAAAAAAATTACTGTCGGCGTAAATTATCTAAAGCTGTACGTGCGTCCGGTGCCATGTTGAAAAAGTTTTCCAGTTTATCACAGGCATACATATCACAACCTGCACAGTTTTCCAATTCTTTTTCTACGCAGCATTTACGGATTTCACAAACATCACAGTAGGAAAACTTCTGCCCGTCAGAAAGGCAACCATTACAATTAATATCTTCCGGTTTGATATCTTCATTATGTATTTTTGACCACTCTCTTGATACTTCTGCTCTCTTATTGTCATCATTGGTCTTTGTAGCGATATAGGCACCGCATTCGGAACAATTAAGTCCGCAACAGGCAATTAAATCGTTAATTTCTTTCATACTCTCATAGCTCCTTTCTTTTAAGGTTATATTTTACCATAATTCTTTCACCGCCGTAGTTTTTGACATGATATGGGTATGACAGTTATCAATAGTAAAAGGAAACTCTAAAAATATATCTTGTGTAATCTTTCATCAATGCTCCCATCTGGAAGCACCCAGTCCGGGTGCCTCCGGCCTTCTTCCTCCATATGATAACGGATGCAGCTTTCCCAGTCACCTTTGCAGTATAACTCTACCCATTTTTTATCCAACTTACCGTCTTCATAATATCTTTTCATTGGACAGACCGGATACCACCTACAATCAAACAAAAGCACTTTTAATTTACGATAATCCTTTATCACTTTCTCCTTAATAGAACTGTGATAGAGAACAGCTGCTGGATGCTGCAATGGAAATACCTTTTTATCATCTGTCAAAAAAATCCTACAGTAAATCTGCTCAAATTCTAATTTAAACGGCAAAGGGATATTGTATTTCTCAAAGATATATTTTATAGCATAGTATCCCAATGGGACTAATACCTGTGGGTTAACCAATTCTATTTCCTTATCCAGATAACCACTACAGATTTTAATCTCATCTTGTTTTGGCTTTCTGTATTTCGGGAGCATACATTTTATCAGGTTTGTCATATAAACCTCTTTTCTGCTAATACCTGCTTCCATGAATAATTCATCCAGGACTTTTCCTGAAGGCCCCATAAACATCCTTCCTTCTCTGTCTTCATTTTCACCCGGCGCCTGGGCGATCAGCATCAGTCTAGCATCTGTATCACCCTCTCCACAGAGGGGATTTATTCTGGTCTCGGATAGCCTGCACTTTTTGCACTCTCTTATCTTACTATTTAACTTTTCTATTTCTGCTATCACTTTTTCACTTCCCACTCAGAAAGTTCCTGATTATAGAGATTGATTTTTCCGGGTTGATGACAAGAGACAGATGCCCCCTGCTCTTAAAACTATGTAGCCGTGCTTGAGGATGCAGCCTTTTTACCGTCTCCTTTTCCGACAGATGTAAAGCTGTATCTTTATCAGATTCAAGGATAAGGATCTTTCCCGGCCACTCTGTTAAATCACCTCTGGAGAATTTATAGTTCTCCGCAAAATCAATAATGTTGTTTTATCTGACAAATAACCTTGGGAAATACTTACCCACCTTTTTACAATATTCATTCCATTCATCACCAAACATTTCCTTTAATTTCTTTGCCTCTACATCAACCTTAAAATTATATCCGTAAACCAGAAATATCATCATAGACAGACCGAGTAAATTTGGATTTAATAATAAAATACCAATACCATATAAAAATAACCCGAATACTATTGGATTTCTGATAATTCCGTACATTCCTGTTTTAATGAGTTTTGTTTTTTCCTTAGAAGAATGAATCCTCCCAGATCTTCCTAATGTCAGACTTGATATAATTTCAATTACTGTGGCAATCGTTATTAAAGATACTGATATCCATTTAATATATTCTAATCCTGTCAGTGGTTTAATTGATAAGAATAGCAATGATATATCTGGATTAATTATATACATTATCCACAAACCAAATAATATTAATGTTGACATTACTATAGAAAGTACCCCAAAAATATTATCTGTTTTCTCCCTCTTCCCTATGGGATCTATACCAGATATTTTCAAAGTTACCATACTTATTATGAAATAACTAACTGAAACACAAAGATTTACTAATAATATTATTTGAAAAATGTTCATCGTATTCCTATCGATTAAAATAGTATTATTGTACCTAATACTTTATAGATTAATCAACTCTTATAATCATAAAGATCAAAGCTCCTGTGCTGCACAGCAGTGCATTTAACCTAGTATTGCATAAAGTTTGGCACAGAAGAAAATTAACCAGTATTAACACTCTTACCTTCGATTTTCCAATTTTTTATCAGCAGGACAAGGCTGAAAATACCAACAGCAAAAAGAATTATATCCTCATAAACACCATACTTGGCAATTTGAAAGAAAGGAGTAAAAGGAATTGCCATAATAAGCAGTAAGATATAGATTATCTTGTCGATCTGTGGGAGGGAAGTGGTAAGAAGGATTAGGCCAAAAGTCACAGTCGGACAAGGTATAGTACCGATTATTATAAGATTTGGAAACTCATGTCCGAATGCCATGCCGATCCAGTGGTAAGAAAACACTAAGACAGTTAGTACTATAGTAGTGTATCTAAGCCACCTGACCTTGGATAGCGAAAAACACATTTTGTTTCTGAATATATCTACAGCAAATAAAACTGATATTATGATAAAAAAAGAGCCAATGACATAATTCATATTGGTACCCACAGCCATATCTTTTGCCAGAATAAAGTAATAGACTACCCCGATCCAGGCAAATGAGATCGTTAGATATGTTTTCATAAATATATTCTGTAGCCTTCCCGGTCTGACAAAAATCCAGACAGTAAGCAGGATGGCAATAATGTAAAAAACTACCTGCGCCGGCCATATCTTTGCGCCGTATCTCTCCATAATCTGCAACCATTCTTCTATAGCTATTATCCTATCCTCTCAGTAGTATTTATTAAATCCTTGTGACTTTATGCAGATTCTAAATATTAATTCGGCTTTTATTCCATGATATTATAATCTTCCCGGGCTTCCAATTTGGTTCACTTATATTGGGAAAATTTTGTATTCGGATATTTTTACCCCTAATTCCCATAATAAGGGTCTTCCATTCCTCTAAGGTAAAAAGTTTAGATTCTTTTTCCGCTCTCATCTTCTTTTTACGCATAAGAAAAAGTTTAAATAAAGGCGTGATTACTCTTGCTAGAAGTAATCTCCACCTATCCGGTGCATATAAATCTACTATACATATTCTTCCTGTTGGCTTTAAAACTCTTATAAATTCATTTAAAGCATTTTTAATGTTTGTATGCCGGATGGTAAAAACACATACAATCAGATCATAAAGATTATTATAAGCTGGGATATTTTCAGCTGAAGCTTTTTTAAGATAAATAATATCCCTCAAAGATTCATTTTCAATATTAGATTTAGCTTTTTTTAGCATTACATCAGTTATATCGATTCCCAAAATTCTACATTTTCCTGACAATCTTTTAGCAATAGCTATGGAAATCAAACCAGTTCCGATACCCACATCTAGTATATTCTGACCGCATTGCAGATCACAGTTGTTCAATATAAGATCAATAAATTCCACCAACTCAATACCTGTATCACTTTTTATGATTTCAACTTTATCCTTATCATAAGTCGATGCCCAAGCTTCATATTGTCTTTTTATAATTTTCTCTTTATTTTCCATATGTATTTTCCTCAATATCTACGTTTCCCTACTCTCTTGGGTATTATAAAGCCTGTATTTTTTCTATACTCAAGATACTTATTACCATAACGAATAACTAGATCCTTCTCCTCTGCCCAACAAAACAAATAAAAAATCGGTATCCAGATAAACGAGAATAAAGCAAGGAAAGGAGAATTTAATAACAAAGCAATTACCCACCAGAACATTAATTCACCAACTGCCTGAGGATGTCTGATTTGTTTATATATACCTCCAAAAAGTACCTGATCCTTTGCCGGTACCATAGCCTCTCTACCGGCGTCCTTTACGCCCTTCCCAAACAGGTAGCCTGCCGGAATGGTAATTACAACTGCTATCATGATAGAAATCCACCAATTCCAGGGGAAGGTTCTGAGAATCGAAATTGGTAGAGGGTAAAAGAAGCAAACTATATAGTTAATACAGATGATTATTTCAAAAATTAGAGCCATTAATCTATATACGGCACACCTGAAATAGGCAATTTTACCGATCTCCTTTTCCAGGGCAGCAGGCTTTACACTTTTTATATAGAAATAAGAAAAAAGAAAAGCCGAGATAAGCATCGTAGCAAAATTAATCCATGAAATCATATTTATATTTTAGTACTTTTAAAAAACTGATTATTATCTTTTATTCGACCAATTCCAATCAACCTACCGTCAATATCCTCCATAACAAACTCATAAGACCCATATTCCGTCATTCGAGGAGCGGAAATTATTTTTACCCCTTTATCTTTTAACTCAGTATAAATTAAATCAACACCTTCTACTGTGTCCGGATCGATATAAATATCATATCCCGCACCATATTTCTGCTGGTTTGATTGAACCTCGCCATATTTTGACTGGACAATTATAATTTCTATTTTATCCCTGTAAAGTGCAGCAAATTTTTCTTTACCATCAAAGTGTTTCACTACCTTAAAACCCATAATATCATGGTAATATCCCACTGTTTTTATAATATTTGAGGAAATAAGAACAGCTGCCAGATTTATAAGTTTTACATTTTTCTTACCCATATTATGCCTCTTATAATATTTCGAAACATTATTAAGTTTCCGGGCTCCTACTTCTTTTTATACCACTGGATAAATTCAAGAATATTATTATCCAGATCACTGAAATATACCCATGTCTCTTCATCTTTTATTCCAAATGGTCCCTTTATTATGGGTATATTTTTCTTTTTTAATTCCTCAACAGATGATTTCATATCTTCAACTTCCATACATGTATGAGGGCAATATGGTTTTCTTATTTACGGTTTACGGTACAGTTTACTTAAGTCCTGGATTAATTCAAGATGGGTATTACCAAATTCCAGAAAAGCATATTCTTCATATTCCTCCTGGTTTGTAGATCTTAAATTTAGTTTAAATCCCAATATTTGTGTGTAGAAATTAATAATAGAATTAATATCGGAAACTTGAAATGCTATGTGATCAAAATTCATTGTTTCCCCCATTTCATTTTTTGCTGGACGCCATAGGTTTTAAAAACAACGCTGTTTTTTATCCTTCAGACACTGCTTTAATTCACACTTGTAGCAAATCTCATTTTTAAGGTACCCTCCATCGAAAAATTCCTTTATATTATCAAGGGTGGTTTCCGCGATATTATGAAGGGCCTCTTTAGTGAAGAATCCCTGGTGGGAAGTTATCAGAACATTGGGGAAAGTTATAAGACGGGCCAGAATATCATCGGATATCATCTGAGTTGAATAATCCTCAAAGAAATATTCATTCTCCTCTTCATAAACATCAAGCCCTGCAGAACCTACCTTACCGGCTTTAAGCATTTTTATCAAAGCACCGGTGTTAACCAGCTTGCCTCTTCCGGTATTTATAATCATAACTCCGTCTTTCATTTTTTGAATGCTATCTTCATTAATCATATGTTCAGTCTCCCGGGTAAGAGGACAGTGAAGGGATATAATATCAGATTTTTTAAAAAGCTCATCCAGATTTACATATTTTATTCCGGCTTCCTTCTCATACTCCTTATCCGGATAAACATCATATGCTAGAATTCCCATACCAAACCCTTTTAATATAGAAATAAGACATTTACCGATCTTGCCGGTTCCTATTATTCCTGCTGTTTTACCATTCATATCAAATCCCAGGAGTCCATTAATTGAAAAATTTCCATCACGTATACGGTAATATGCCCTATGTGTCTTACGATTCAACGAGAGTATAAGTGCAGCAGCATGTTCGGCAACGGCATAAGGAGAGTAAGCCGGAACTCGTACCACATGTATCTTACCAAAAGCTGCCTTGAAATCGACATTATTATATCCTGCACTGCGCAGTGCAATTATTTTAACATTATGCTCGAAGAGGTGGTCAATAACTTCTTTATTGATTTTATCATTGACGAAAGCGCATACAGCCTCAAAACCATAAGTTAATTCTGCCGTTTGGACATTAAGATGGGCATCGAAATAATTTATATCGAACCCAAAATCTGCATTTACTATGTCAAAAGATTTGCGGTCATATGGCTTCGCATCAAAGAAAGCAATTTTTTTATTTTTATATTCCATTTTTAAAAACTTTCATTTGAAATTATTTGACTTTTAATAATATACCACATTACATAGAATTCGGGGCATTATTTTAAGAAATGTTCGCTACATTTTATCTTTAAATGATTGATTAAAGAAGCAGTAACGCCTTCACCTTTAAAATCTGAATCTGCGGATAAATATTTTACTTCACAGAGAATCTAAGCAATCTCTCCGAGAATTTGAATTCACCTACCCAGAGATAGCTGCCGTCAAAAGCCAGCGTAGCCGGCCAGAAAAGGGTATCAATACCTATTTTTGGTGTTCGTTCCTTTTCTCCTAAAAGAATGTCTGCAGCTTTTCCGTTAATAGCATCATTTATATTAGTCCATATATGAACAGCATTAAATACCGTATCTCCTACAAATAGATGGCCATCATAAACCAGCACACCCTGGGGTAAGCTAAACATACCATTTAGAACAGCTATCGGTTGACCCCCCGCCAGATCAGAAACTTTGTATATAACCACCGAACCTCCCGGCCCTCTATCTGTTGCTGCAACTGCGAGGTACTGGCCATCACTTGAAAGCCTGCCTGGTTTTTCGCACTCTATTATAAAAATGGGTTCAGAATCTTCATCCGGAATTCCTTCCCAGACATAAATTTTATTTTTTTGTTTATCCGAAAGATAAAAATACTTTTCATCCATCGCAACTCCAATCAGTTCACTAAAGGATATGCTGCCTATGCCCCTGCTGAATATTTTATCGGGTTTTTCGCCATTTACCGGTAGTGTTCTCCATACATATATTGTTTGCTTCCCTACCAGTGCTAAAATGTTATTATAAAGCGCATTATCCCATGGACCTTCTGGAAGGCTGTATACATAATCAGGTTTTGCACCACTTTCATCCGGTATGGATTTCCAAACGTAGAGTTTTCTATCAAAATCCGATGACACGAATAAGCTATTGCCATCAGTTGCCGGCACGGGATTACTCATTATAAATTCTGTTTCAAGAGTATTTGTATAAATGTCAGGCGCACCTATGACAAAATCAGGGATTTGGTCAGCTGACACCGGCATATTGTCGAAACCAACAATTTTATTTCCATTGCAAAGAGATATATACAATTTTCCATTTACATACGCGATTGACGAACCATCACCACTTTGTGACCATCCGAAATTATAACCATCAGCTCCATTATTTCCCCCCATAGAAAGGTAAGGAGCATCGTTCTCGTTTTGCGGGAAAGAATTCCATATATGAACCTTATCGCTAACCACTATAAATTTCCCATCCGGTGTAAAAGTCGGACCCCACATTATTTCACCAATCTGCATATCTCCACCGGGAGCATTTTTCATAAAAAAATCATATTTTTGATTGTTTTGGCTGGGGAAAGTCTTCCAGAAAAAATTGCCGGGTTCCGAACCAAATGCGTTGTGATCGCCTATGATAAGATTTGTGCCATCACTACCTATTGTTCTGGGTGTGCCAAAATCATCAAGCTTTATAATAATATCAGGCTTCTGATTTATTCTGGCCGGAAAGCTGTTCCATATCAGTACCTGGGAACTCTCAGTGCTTGTAACTATAACTTTCTTGCCGTCCGTCCAGACAGCCCACGGCCATCCCACTTCTCCTTCCTCGAATCTATCCTTTGGACCCTGAATATATAAATCGGCAGGCTGCCCATTTTGATCCGGGAATTCGCTCCAGATAAGTACCCTATAATTGTAGGTATCGGCCACAAGGAGGTGGGTGCCGTCAGTCGAAACAGATACAGGCCAGTTGAGTTGGCCAAGACCTTCTCCCGGACTATTTGATATAAAGTCCTTCTGACCTAAAACTACATCGGGTTCTACATTCCCTTCCGGCGGAGAATTCCATATAAGAACACGGTTGTTATTTCTATCTGCAAGTATCAGGTGCTCTCCATCACTGGCAATTCCTCCCTGATGATTGAATAGGAGAGGTCCCCCGGTATTATTGAAATCAACTCCGGAAAGTAGTATATCAGCCTCCTGATTACTACTGAACCATCCGGTTGGCTTTTCGGTAGTGGATTTATAAGAATAATCTGTTGATTCTATAATAATTTCACTATTGCCGGGGCCTCCTATATTTTGTTGTCCAGGTAGTTGTTCCTGATAACTTTCCTTCGGACCCCCGACATTCTCCTGTGTTTCTTTTGCTTCATTGATGCTAGTTTCTCTTGCCTGCTGTTCAGGAGTTATATTATCCTTCTGTACACAGCCGCCGGTAAAGATAAATCCAATAAATACCAATATCAAAATTCCAGTAAGCCAATATTTTCTTTTAAACATATTAATAATTATAGTATTAAAAAAAGTATATATAATTGTTTATATTATAAAAAATTTTTTATGTAAAATCCAGATTCAGGCTTGCGCTAATATTTTTAATGTATTCAATATGTTTATTGCTCTTTAACTCTGATATATTTATGGCAGTTTTTTTAAATAGCTGTTTTTAAAACTGCTTTCAATTCTTTTAATGAATTTATAATAACATCAGGATTATTTGGACTGCCAAAGCCATAATTTGCAAATATAAAGGCGTATCCGGCACCTCTTGCCGCAAATTCATCTTCTTCGGTATCTCCGATATAGGCCGGTTTCTTAAAGTCATGCCTTTTTTTCAAATCAATTAACATTTCCTTCTTTTTCCGATTCGAAATCCCGTAACAATTATATCCTTTAAAGTACTTCTTTAAACTGGAAAAATTAAAAAAAACATCAATATACCATTTCTGACAATTACTAACCAAATATAAATCACATTTCCTAGAAAGATATGCTATGGTGTTCTTAAAAGAATGATAAAACTTCCCACCGTATCTCTCCACTGCCTTTCTTTCAAAACTGCACAGGGTATCCAAAAGATTTTTATATTGCTTAACCTCAGAAGGGAATAATATGTCCGTACATTCCTTTGCCGGCTTTCCGGTTACTTTTCTCATTTCGCCTATTGTAACGGACTTCTTGATATTTAATGATTTAAGGCCGTTATTCCATCCCAATGTACTGGACCTGGAAGCATCCCATAAGGTTCCATCCAGATCAAATACCAGTGCATCAAACATATTTTTATTTTCTCCCCTCCACTTTTACAAGACGTTTACCTATAAGATTTAATTTGAATTTCCTGATAGTTTCCGGAGTTATTATTTCACCTTTCGGACTCTCAAAATACAATGCATCAAACGGGCATTGAACTATACAGGCACCACATTGTACACATCGATCCGCTCCCGGTATTGTGGCAATACTCCGGTTTCTGTCTACTTTGTAACAATTCCTGGGACAAACCTGCTCGCAAAAACCGGCGCCCCTGCATTTTCTTTCATCAATAATGATTTTAAGAAACCTATCTTCATGTAAACCACTCTTGTATATAGGAGTACTGCCCATTAAATCAATACTTACCAGAAGGAATATAACAAATGAAATGAAACCCCAGCGTATAAAGAATCCCCAGCTAAAAGCGCTAATAGAAATGCGCCAGGTAGTAAGGCAAATCATAAAAATTACCCAGAGAATGATCGGAACGCGGCCAAGATCAAAGATAACAGTATATTTACTAAAACTGGTATTTTTTTTCTTCGGATTAAGCCATCTGGAATAAAGAGGAAAGGAAATAAAAATTAAAAGCGGTAGGCCCCAGGTAAGAATATTCAGGGGCAGAAGAATCTCAGGCCTGAAAGGAATTGCTATAATAGATGCAATAATCGAAAACGGGAACGCCCACATAACAGCCATCTCAAAGCGCTGAATTAACGGGAATTTGACTTTACGCATTTCTGGAGTTTTTTTAAACCTGCCTTTTATGAAGGCAGGAATATCATTGGCATAAACCGGCCCCCAGATAATCTCCCACCCGGTTTTTCTATGAATTACCCCTGATTCGATTCCGGCAGCAGCCAGCTGGGGAAGTATTACATTTCTATGGTCTACAAGCTCTTCTATTCCGCTGGTCTTCAGAACGGAAATAATACTATGATTTGTAAGATGTCCGCCTGTAGAACCGCACCATACATTGTACCCTCTGCTATTTGCTGCAATTAGATAACAATCCATTCCTTTAAACGCTCTTTTTACTCTTTCCACAGTCAAATGATAATTACAGGTCAGAAAAACAAGTGAATTCCTGGCCGGATTTCCTATTTTAATCAAACCTGTTTTACAGGGGAAAGGGATAATTCTAAGCAAAGTTTCGATAATGTTTACAACAATATACTTGAGAAGATTCATTTCACCATATCCTCTGGTTTCCTTACCACTAACTCCATAAAGCTTCCTACTCTACTCAACCTGACTGATTCTATCAGCAGGCCTGCTCCTTCTATTCTTTCCGGTAAATTCCTTACGGCATTTGTAGAAGTTTGGGTGATAAGGTAGGTAATTATTGCAAGGGGAAATCTTATCAGCCAGCTAAGTATTTTCCTTAAAATGCTCTTGGATCTTACTTCATCTGCAACAAGCAGGATACCTCCCGGCTTTAACAATCTTTTTATTTCCTTCAGAGTATAAATCAATTCATCCTCGGTTAATTCGGAAAAACAGAGGCCGCTCATCACAACATCATAGCTTCCTGCTTTTTCGTCTCCAAGTTCGGCAGCACCCATTTCACATAACTCTATATTTTGTTCGAGTTTTAATTCTGCTGACCGCTTTTTTGTAATTTCCAGCATCTGTGGATTTATGTCAATCCCTTTTACTTTTGCACCTTTCAGGGCAGCCCTCAATGTCAGTGCTCCGGTACCGCATCCAATATCCAGAACATGCTGACCCTTTTTGATATAAGAAGTCAAACTATCATAAATGCTATCCAATCTACCCAGGGTAAGAATACGAACGCCCCTGTCATACCTGCATGGAGTAGATTCCAGTATTCTCATTAAAATAAACGTACTCATCTAGATATTCCCAGGGATTTGAGATGCCCTGAATTAATTTGACTTAAAATAACCGTACTCTCTTGTTTATGCTTTTAAATTGGTATGTTTTATAAAGTTTTTTCTGGTCGGGATGGGGGGATTTGAACCCCCGACCTCAGCGTCCCGAACGCTGCGCGCTAAACCAAGCTGCGCTACATCCCGAAAAGAATTTATTGCTCTATAGATTTAACTCTATAATTTTAGCATTCTATCAACTTTATGAAAGATTTTAAATAAAATAAGGAAAGTAAGCAATAAGTATACAAATTGATAAAAAATAACTGACAGAAAAACCAGACTAGGTAGCTCTAATATTTTCAATACAATCCACAGCTTCTTTGAAATTACCAACTTTAAAAAATTCGCTCTTTGTTTTATTAATGCCCCTGGTACCCCTGAAAATCCAGCAGAGGTGTTTTCTGAATTCTCTTACCCCTTTATCTTCTCCTTTAAAATAAATCAAAAATTTTAAGTAGAGTTTTGAAAAATCTTTTTTCCAGTTCACACCGGGATCGAATTCCTTATCTGTAAATTTATCACTTCCGCTATAAACAGATAACAATGTATTTATTATAAGCCATAATCTACCTTTTACCCCCCTGCCCATCATAATTCCGTCACAACCGGTATAATCCAGTACTTCCTTTGCCTTTCCGGGAGAATCGATATCGCCGCTTACGATAACCGGAATTTTTATCTTTTCCTTTACCTTTTTTATTAATTCATAATTAGCCTGGCCCGAAAAACCCTGCTTTACGGTTCTCCCGTGAATGGATATGGCTCCTGCTCCCGAACTTTCGGCAATTTTTGCAATATTTAAAATATTAATACTGCCACTGTTCCATCCTGTTCTGGTTTTTATGGTAAGCGGCTTTTTTAAAACCGAAGAAAGTTTTTTTATTATCTTCTCTATCTTAACTTCGTCCCGGGTAAGATATCCACCGCTTTTAGTTTTTAGTATTTTGGGAACCGGACAGCCCATATTGACGTCTATAATATCCGCCTTTTCCTCAACTTTTGCCGCCGCCTCAGCCATTATATCCGGATTCGATCCGAATATCTGCAAAGCGCAGGGTCTTTCATAACCGGTAATATCTGCCAGGGTTAGACTTTTTTTATGCCTATAATAGATACCATAACCGGTAATCATCTCGGTGTATGTAAGGGCTGCCCCAAAAAAATGGGCAAAAATCCGGTAAGTATTATCGCTTATCCCCGCAAGCGGTGCTGTAATTACAGGGTTTTTTATGGTCACATTTCCAATTTTAAATGAATAATCCGTGATCTTGAAACCTACCGATGCAGGGTTATTTTTTAATATGGAGTCAGAAAGTAATTTTCCGGAAAATGGAACATGAGAGCCTGTACTTGATTTTAGATGAATAATTTGATAAATATAGTCACCAGGCAGGTTCTTAGCTTTATAGCCCGCCAGAAGTCCGGTTACCAGTTTTTCCAGTTCACCGGTAAGTTCAATCAAGTTAAAAGTTTCCACATCTTAATTTATATATTTTCATTGGATTGTTGTCTTCTTATCTGACCTTGATAATCTTTTATTCGACTTTTACAACCTTCCCAATTTTCCGGCGTTAATTTTCCAATATAAACTGCTATTTGTTTTTATCAAACAATATTTTTAATCCCTTTAGGGTTAAATCTGGATCGAAAATTTCAATCCACTTGCTTTTGCCTACCATTAGAAAGGCCAGCCCTCCAGTGGCAATAACCTCCGGTTTGAAGTCATTATCCTTTTTATTTTGTTCCTCGATTATTTTATCTATTATAAAATCAACCTGACCCAGGAATCCATAAAGTATCCCGGAACGTACGCCGTCATTGGTATTTTTTCCAATTATCGAACCGGGCCAGTTCAAATCAACCTTGGACAATTTAGCTGCGCAGTTAAAAAGCGCTTCCGAGGAGATTTCTATACCGGGCGCTATTACACCGCCTATATATTCTCCTCCGGAAGACAATATATCAAATGTAGTTGCCGTCCCAAAATCCACAACCACTGCCGGATATCCGTAAATCTCCTTTGCCGCTACCGAATTAGCTATCCTATCCGCTCCTATCTCCTCAGGATATTCATAACTAATTGTCAGATCCGACTTTATATCACTGTTCACTATAAAAGGAGCCCTGTTGAAATATTTGCCGCTCATTTTCACAATTTCATCAAGTATCCTGGGCACGACACAGGAAATTGCAATACCGTTGACATCTCCGGGTTTGAAATCGGAATTCCGTAAAAAATTAAAAACTGCAGATGCAATTTCATCAGCAGTCTCGTACTTTGGCGTAACCATTCTCCATGAGGCCAGTATTTCATCTTCTTTAAAAAGCCCAATAACTGTTTGTGTATTTCCAATATCTATAGCCAGCAACATATCAAACCTTTTATTTAAAGTTTACAGAATCGAATTGGTTAAGATTTTACATTAAATATGGACAAATAAAAAGATTTGCACCATCTTAAGTAGCAGTTCCTCTTAATATTAATGGTAAATCCAGATTGTTATGTCTTAGCAGGTTTCTGTCACTTAAAATTTTTTTTGAATCCCCGTCGGATACCATTTCCCCTTCATTTAAAATTATGCATCTATCCGAAGACTCATAAGCCATATCAAGATCATGAGTGGCAATAAGTATAGTTTTTTTCATATTTCCAATCAGCTTTATAAAGTTATTCCTGTTTTTAGGGTCCAGATTGCTTGAAGGCTCATCCAGAATAAGTATCTCAGGGTCGTATGATAATGCTGTTGCCAGGGATACCAGCTTCTTCTCTCCGAAACTTAAAAAATGAGAAATTTCATTTTCTACATTTTTTAGATTTACATTTTTTAAAACAGCTTTTACTTTTTGTTCAAGATAATTTCTATCCTTTGCCCTTCTGTCTTTTCCTTTATTCAGGTAGTTTATCAGGCCGAAGGCCACATCATCGAAAACTTTTATTGAAAATAACTGATCATTGGGATCCTGAAAAACAAATCCTATTTTCTCCCGGATGTCATAAATATTTTTTTTATTTAATTCCTTGCCTTCTATAAATATTTCACCGCTTCTATATTCCTCATCCAGCAGCCCGGCAATATTAAGCATAAGAGTTGATTTTCCGGCACCGTTTGGTCCTATTATCGAAAGTTTATCTCCCCTGCTAACCGAAAAGCTGACTCCTTTCAAAGCTTCCTTATAACTGCTTCCGCTTCCGCTGAGTCTTTTACTTAACGGATATCTATAATATAAATTCTTTACTTCAATTATTTTGTTATAAACCATATATTTCCATTTCGTTCCAGCTGATATAAATAATTTAAAAGTCCCATTTTAAATTAAATTTATTTAAAACTCTTTAAATTGATAATTTTGTTTATAAAATATTACACAGTTCAATAGCCTTTAATGATACAGGAATAAGTATAAAAATTGAAAACATAATATTACCTGAAACCTTTGTCTTTTCTCCCCTGTCGATTAAATAGAAATTCCCGTCAAATCCTCTGCTTTCCATAGATTTATATATATTCTCCGCTCTGCTAAGAGATTTGATAAATAAATTACTCATAAGATGTGATAGCCTTTTATTTATGGTGCCATAGGAGTGTTTTTTAAATATTCTTGCATTTATAGCCATCTGGCCTATCCTGGATTCTTCCATTATTAAAAAAATATACCGGTACATTAAAAAAATTATAGAAACTATTATGCGGGGAAAGTATATCTTTCTAAGTCCGCCTAACAGCTCCGTTTCGTTGCTGGACAAAAGCAACGAGGTCATAAGTAAAACAGAAAGAAACGATTTTATAAGCACGGTAGCAAAAACAGTAACTCCATTATCGGTTATGACCAGATGAAACACTCTTAGATCAATTCTGGCAATGGTTTTGCCGTTACTTAAAAACGGAATAAAAATGGAAATAAAAAAAGGATACAAAAATATTACAAATGTCCTCTTAAGGAGTTGTTTGATATCAGGTGAAAACAGGAACACGATCATAATACCGGCCAGAGAAAAAAGAAACAATATCAAATACTGTCCCTTTCCCACACTTACCAGAAAGAAAATATTTACCAGGATTATTATTAATTTTTGCCTGATGCTTAGAATATTTCCCAATGAATCCAAATAATTTTTCCGACTAAATATAAAAAACTATTGTTTTCTGCCTGTAGCTCTATAAATTAAATATACTATTCCAAAGATACCAAGGATAATAAATACGCCAATAAAACCGGCCAGAGATGTCTGCCAGAGTTCATTATCCACACCGCCAAAAGCATAATCAGAGATTAAAAAGGCACTTTCCGGGACCATTACCTCAGCTTTGTTTATAAATCCAAGATTTTCGGCAACTTTTTCCAGACCATCAGGAAAAGACGATGCAAATACAGAAATAAACATAGCTATTATAAGGGCTGCAATTATTCCTATAAGTACAAAAGTATAATTTTGTTTATCCCTCATCTCAAATCTCCCTTCCTGGTAATAATAAGATCCGGCCTTACCTTGTTTATAAAGGCAACTACGGCTATTGTGATTACTGCTTCGCCGATTCCTATTACAGCATGAATCCCGGTCATTGCTTTTAGGGTAACTCCCATGGCATAGGTACCTGAAATTCCTAACTCAAGAGCTGCAAAAAAAGAAGCAACTACTACCGAAAGCCAGGATGCGACTGCGACCGCGGTAAAAAAGACGATTTTTGATTTTGATGTCCTGGAAATCAGCCAGTAAATCAAATAAGAGCTGTAGACACCAATAATAGCCATATTAAAGATATTGGCTCCCAATGCTACTACTCCGCCATCCATAAAGATAAAAGCCTGCACGATCAGAACCACGGTTATAACTATGGCACCCGCATTTGGTCCCAGAATTATAGCTACCAGAGCTCCTCCCAGAAGATGACCAGAAGTTCCTCCCGGTATGGAAAAGTTAATCATTTGCAGGGCAAAAATCAGCGCACTCATAATTCCCATAAGGGCAATAACTTTTGCCTTGAAATAACTTTTCACCTTGTAAATTGCCGTAGCCAGACCGCCTGCAGAGACCACTCCGGTAGAGATAGCTGTCTTAAGGTCGATAAATCCGTCAGGAATATGCATATTGCTCCTCCTCATTATGTGTTACTTTTTAATAATAAAGTAACACGCATCAACCAAGAAAGCAAGACTTTTCCCCACTTCTTTTAATCGATTTTAAATTTGTTTTTTTAAGATATTATGTAATTAATAAAATACAATATTGCGGAATAATGTGACTATAATATAAAGTTAGTTTTCATTTTTCTCTTAAACTTCGAAGATCGATCCTGTTTTTATAGGAACATAAGATTCTTTATATATTTCCTTAAAAATCAGCTGGGCTTCATTTCCAGTGCAGTGAGTAGGACCGATCTTTTCTATCCCCATTTCCTTAATTTTTTTTGCTATAAATTCTACTTCCCGCCTGCTTTTATCAATCATATGAAATCCTCCGAATAGCAGATGAATTTTTTTATCGGGAAAACCTTTTTCCACCCGCTTTATAATTTTTATAACCCCGGGATGTGAACATCCAGTTACTATAGTAAGCCCTTTATTAGTTTTTATAATCAGAGCCTGCTCGGCTAGATATTCTCCTTTAAAATTACCTTCAATTTCACCGGTTACAAAGATACCCTTCGCGATCCTCGTAATTCTTTGCGCTTCTATAAGTTTACCTTTTAACCTTTCAACTTTCTTCTTAAATCCCCTGCCAAAATTAGGACACCCGTAAACTTTAAACCCTTCCTTATTTCTTAAAAGCTCCCAAAGCCCTTCGGTATGATCCCAGTGGTCATGTGAAATTACTACTGCCGATATCTTTTCGATATCTACTTTTAAATTTCTTATATTTTCTAAAAGCCAGTAACCATTTTCTCCTGTGTCAAACAGTATTTTCCAATTAACCAGAAAAGATACTCCCCATCCGATATGGAGATTCCTGGCTACCGATTCTTTGTCAAAAAGAACCTGTATTCTCATTTTTTTAAATTATCCTCTCCCCAATTCTTCTTCCAGCAGGATCCATATATCGCGCAGAGTTTCCGTAACCTTATTATTAGAGTATTCTATTATTGTTTTTCCCTCTACCACTGACTCTACTACAGATTTATCAAAAATTATTTTTCCGATAACCTGAACATTTTTATCTTTAAACCAGCGCTCAATTCTTCCCGTTATATCACAATTCAGGTCGTACTTATTTATTACTGCTTTTACCGGCACATTAAAATGTCTGGCAACATCAACTACTCTTCCAGCATCATGTAATCCTGATATTGTTGGTTCAACCACTACTATTGCACAATCCACTCCTGTTATGGAAGCAATTACAGGGCACCCTATGCCCGGGGAACCGTCTATAATAATCCACCTATAATTTTTATTTTCAGCAATTTCCTTTGCTTTTTGCCTGACCAGGGTAACCAGTTTTCCTGAATTTTCCTCGGCAATACCTAATCTGGCATGGACTAGTGGCCCAAATCGTGTGTCTGACACATACCATTTACCGGAAGCATTTACTTTCATCTTTATAGCATTTTGAGGACAGGCTAAACTGCAAAACGCACACCCTTCGCAGGAAACCGGATCTATGGTAAAATCTTCTTTTACTGCATCAAATCTGCATACCATCTTGCACACACCGCAACCTTCACAGTATTCCTTGTATGTGAAAGCTTTAACTCCGCTTCTAAAAATTCCTGAAGTTTTTACTTCAGGATTAAGTAAAAGATGCAAATCTGCCGCATCCACATCACAGTCAGCCATAACTTTATTTTTGGCTAATGCAGCAAATGCTCCAGTAATAACTGTCTTTCCCGTTCCTCCTTTTCCACTTATAATAACAATTTGTTTAATTTTGCTATCCATGATTGATCTCTTTTACCCTTATTATTTTGAGTTTTTTTGCAACGGGCTAATTTGTTTAATTTTTTTATATAATTCTTGAAATTCCCTCCTGTATTCCGGCAAAGCATCAATAATAGAATCACCCCTGGAATAAATTTCGGCTATTTTTTTACTAAAAGGTATTCTCATTAGTATGGGAATATGCTCTCTTATGCAGTACTCATCTACTTTTTTATTACCTAAATCAAAACGGTTAATTATAACCCCAAATGGAATCCCCAGCTTTCGCACTACTTCAACAGCCAGTGACAGGTCATTTAATCCAAATGGTGTTGGTTCAGTTACAAGAATAACAAAGTCAGTATCTTTTATGGTTGTAATTACAGGACAGGAAGTTCCTGGAGGTGCATCAATAATTGTAGTTTTTTTTCTGTTAATATGCTTTTTAACCGCCCTTATAACCGGAGGTGACATCATCATACCTATATTAAGCTTACCATGAACAAATTGAATTCCATTTTTTCCCCCGGTTTCAACAACTCCTATTTCTTTATTTTTTTCTTTTATAGCGCTGTTGGGGCAAAAGTAGGCACAGGAACCACAACCATGGCACAATTCAGGGAAAATAAGAACTTTTTTATCAACTACTGCAACGGCATTATATACACATACTTCCTGACAGCGACCGCATCCATCGCATTTATTTTGATTGACTTCCGGAATAGGAATAGAAACCATAAATTTACGAGTAAAAACTGGTTTTATAAAAATATGACAGTTGGGTTCTTCAACATCACAATCCAGTAACTGAATATTGCTTAATGATAAAGTTAAATTGACAGCTACTGTTGTTTTGCCTGTCCCACCTTTACCACTGGCAACCGATATTATCAAATTTTTACTCTCTTTCTTTTCTATGATTACTTTCTATCCATTCCAAAATGCGGTTTTACATCAGGGCCAGTGCTCTCTTTATATTCTCCTTTTTTATATTTTTCTATTGCATCTTCTACGCTGCCGGTAGTTCCTGAATAAATTTTTATAGATGCTGCAGATAAAACTCTGAATGCATTGGGTCCAATGTTTCCGGTGATAACCGTTTCAACCTTCATATCAGAAATGCTCTGCGCTGCCTGTATACCGGCACCCCCAGAGGCCAGTCTGCTTTTATTTTCGACAGCTTCAAAGCTTCCGCTTTCGGTATCATAAATAATATAATATGGACACCTGCCAAATCTTGGATCTACATTTGACTGCAGAGTACCTCCACTGGAAGAAATAGCAACTTTCATTTTCCTATTCTCCTTTTCTATTACTTAACTTAAATATTAAACCTATTTAAATACAATTAATCTCCTGCCGCATTTGGCGCATTTTATCTTACTCACTTTATATTCCTGATCTTTCTGCTTCAAATCCTCTCTCTTGATGTGATAGTGATAATTCCCCTTAAGGCACCTTTTCCTGATAATATCCTTATCGGGGATATAGTTTCCTCCTTCAAGTCTTATTGCTTTTCCTTCTATAATTGCAGTTATGATTTTTTTTCTGGCAGATTTTAAAAGTCTTTGAAAAGTAGATCTTGATATACCCATCCTCCTGGCAGCTTCTGCCTGTTCCAATCCCTGTCTATCCTTTAGATTCAAAGCCTCGATTTCTTCCATGGTCAAATTCAGCTCATCCAATTTACTGATGGGAATACCCTGCGGCTTGTAATACACGAATAAAGGTATAGTATTTACTATTTTATCTATTACCGGTCTTGCTGCCATCTCTATACCCTATCTCTTACCATTTTAGTACCGCACTTGGGACAGACCATATCAAAGCATGGAACCCCTATTTCATGATCAACTTTAGTTCCACAAGTCGGGCACACACATTTTCCACCGGGACCCATACTCTGACCTCCCATTCTACCTCTTCCGCCGCCGCGGCCTAAGCCTCTTCCGGTCCCAGGACCCTGACCCATAGGTCCAGTTCCATCTCCTCTTGGCATAAATACCACTCCTTTCCAGAAAATTAAAAAACTTCATTAAATATTACAGAATCAATCATAATCAGTCATGATCACATTCGGATTTTTCGATGCCATATCCTTTTCCCAGACCCGGCTGACAGATACTTGCTCCTCCTTCCAGGGAACCACTGATTATTTTACCTATAACTTCTTCAATTTCTCCCTCAACGCCGAGAATAGTTTCAATGCCGGCCTGTTTAAAAAGTTCTTTGGCTCTCATTCCCATTCCTCCGGCTACTATACAGCCAACTCCAATTTTATTGAGATACTGCGGCAGATAACCAGGGTGATGTCCGGGATTTTCTATAACTTTTCTGTCTGTTAATTTATTATTCCCGACCTCGATTATAGTAAATTGCGGACACCTTCCGAAATGCGGTGAGACTTTATTTCCGTCTGTAGAAATAGCAATTTTCATACTTTTTGCTCCTTTGGTTTAAAATAATATTCCATATCACCATGGATAATATGCTTTATTTCACCTGCAGCCAGCAATTTATTAATAATTTTGATTACCTCATTAAGGTTAAAGCCAAGGGAAAAAGCCATATCCTTTATTCCCATTGGCCTCCTTTCAAGTAATTTAATTATTTCTTCTTCTATCTTTAATAATTTCCGGCTATATTTTTTATAGTTAACCTTTCCTATTATCTGAGCTTTACCTCCCAGAATATCTTTTATTTCTTTTAACCTTACCGGTGAAGGTAATTTTATATTATATTTATCTGAATATTTACCTGTAGATCTAATTGCTGTATTTAAATGAACTTTTTTAATACCTTCACCTAATTCATTTATTATGTTTTTAAACTTGTACGCTGAATCCAGGTTATCATTTATGTTTTTTAAAATCATTATTTCCAGCCAAATTTCTCCGCTAAAAACTTTTATTAATTCTTTTAATCCTGATATATTTCTACTAAAATTAATTTCTCTGCAGGGACAGTTTATTTTTTTTAGTAACCTATTGTTAGGGGCATCCATAGAAACCTTTATAATATCTGCTTCTATTATATCTTCAATAACATTATCAAATCCAAGGGTCCCGCCACTTGTAAGTACTGCCACAGGAATATCAGAAATTTTCTTAACTATTTTTATAAATTTTTTTATATCGTTATTTAACGTTGGCTCACCAGAGCCTGAAAAAGTAATATAGTTAATATAAGGATTATCTCTCAGGTTTTTAATGAGTTTGTTTTCAAAATCCTTAAAACTAATATCTACATACTTCTTTCTATCTATAGTCTTCTTTGTTGTTCTCCCAAGCTGACAGTATATACAATCGTATACACATACTTTAAAGGGAATTAAATCGACCCCAAGAGAATAGCCAAATCTTCTTGATAATACGGGCCCATAAAACAAAAAAGTCCTCCTCTATCTGAACTAAAAAATACCTTCCTTACTTACATATATAAAAACATCACCAGATTATTGAGCTCAAATACTTCACCAATTATTATCTCTTATCATTGTTGATATATATAAATATACTAACAACTCAACATGCCTGGTAAAAATAAAATTTAATTTAAACCTATAATTTTATTAGATATATAATTGAATGCTTCGCTAGTAGCTGTACCGTCTTTATAATTTTCCATATATATCTTACCCTCGTCACTCAGGCTCATAACCATATTGTCATATGGAATCCTTCCCAGGAATTCAACATTCATTTCCGAAGCAATCCTCTGCCCCCCGCCTGTTTTAAAAATATCTATCCTTTCCCCACAATGGGGGCAAATAAAACCGGACATATTTTCTATTACTCCTATAAAAGGCATTTTTAACTGCTGGGCAAATCTTATGCTCTTCTTAGCATCCATAGTAGCCATACTCTGCGGAGTAGTAACTATAATTCCTCCATTAAGATCAGGCATAAGCTGTGCTATGCTTAAAGGTTCATCCCCTGTCCCCGGAGGAGAGTCAATAAACAAATAATCGATAATGCCCCAGTTAACATCACTTAAAAACTGTCTGATTAACTTCATTTTTAAAGGACCCCTCCAGATAACCGGGCTGTCTTCACTCTCTAAAATAGAAGCGGTACTTATTACTTTCATATTCGAGAAAGCTTTAATTGGTTCTATTTTCTCGTCTTTGCTGGTCAGTTTTTCTTTTTCAAGACCCATTATCTTTATTACATTTGGGCCATGTATGTCTATATCAAGAAGACCAATCTTATAACCTTTAATCATCATACGATAAGAAAGGTTTACTGCAATAGTGGTTTTTCCGACACCACCTTTTCCACTAAAAACCATAAATTTATTTTTTACACCTGACATATTTTTTACAATCGCTTCATCTTTTATTACGTCATTCACTAAATCACCTTTTCACTAATTTTTGAAGGAAGGATAGCTATATTCCTTAAATTAAATCACCCTAATTCTTAAGGTAATTTACCTATCCTTCCTTCTTTTATAATTTTATTCTCTTATTTTTTTTTCTGTTCTTTGGATAATTCATCCATTCTTGCTTTTATCTCATCTAACTGTTTCTGCAAAACCTCGGATTGTTCCTTTAATATTTCTTTTTCCTGACCTGGCTCCAAATCCGGAGTGAATGGATACCTGACTGCACCACCCCAGGCAGGGTAACCCATATTATATCTAGCCCATCCGGGAAAACCGGTGGCATGAAACCAATTTCTATATCCACGACCACCACCAAATCCACCTCCGAAGGCTCTTCCTGCACCGGTGTATCTTCCTCTATAAGGATTCATATATCCGGGAACAGAATAACCAGCACAATATCCTGCAGCTCTTCCGGTCATAGGACCCATCCCAGCTGGTCCTGTTCCATCTCCTCCTGGCATTTACGTTACCTCCTTTGTATAATAATTTTTCAAAACTTCAAAATATCAATTAATAATTATATTATGAACATAAACCCATAATTATTTTAATGGACATATGCCCATAAGTCAAGGAAAAAAATATGAATCCATTAGGAGGATTTATAAATAGAAATACAGAGTCGGGATGCAAGTATTAAAGTTAATAGTTTATAAGAGTTTATGTAAAGGTATTTCCACTCTGGTATTTTGCATTTATTCTGGCACACCTAGTTTAAAGATTTTTAAATAAAAAATTTATATAAAAAAACATTATATTTATTTTTCCAGTGGAACATAAATTCAATCAGATAGGAGGGCTCTGCCAGTTCTCTACCAGGTCCACTTTTTCGGTAAAATTCTTTTTATCCATAAATTCTTTTATATTTTCTCCACCTATTACAAATCCGGGAGCTATCTCACTTAGTGGCACTAAAACAAACTTCCTTTCCTGTATCCTCGGATGGGGTATGGTCAGAAAGTCCGACTCAATAAACATTTCTCCATAATATAATAAATCTATATCTATAATTCTGGGACCAAATCTTTTATTCTTTTTACCTCCGAAACTAAACTCGATTCCTTTTAAAAATCCCAGGATTTCAAATGGATTGACTCCCTCTTTTACCTTTGCCTGCAGCACGATGTTGTAAAAATAATTCTGGTCCTTTAAGTACATGGGTTCCGTTTCATATATCGAGGATACCTTGAGCACTTTAATATAAGGACTGCTGTTAATTAAATCGACAGCTTTTCTTAAATTGTTCTCTCTATTTCCGATATTCGAACCCAGGGACATATATACATCAATTCCACCGCTTTCCAGTTCTACCTCTTCCTTCTTCTCCATATTTTTTTTATCCAGAATATACTGAACTCCTACGGATTCAAGATTCTCTTTTATGGGCGGAGATGTTTTTTCTATTTTTACAGCCACTTTTTCCACCAGGGGTGACATTTCCATAATTCTATTAGCTATAGTCTGGGATAATGTTTCCAGGAGATCAAATCTCCTGTCGCTGTTTATATCTTTTAAAATTCTTATTGCCTCGGAATAATTCAGGGTATCTTCCAGGTTATCATTATCTAAAAAGCTTTTTTTATTCAGCAAGATTTCAATATTAAAGCAAAAATTCTGACCATTTTTTTTCTCGCTCTCTTTGACTCCGTGGTAGCCAAATAAATTAAGATTTTTTATTATTATTTTAAACATTTCAGGATATCTTTGAGATATTATTAAAATCCACCAATGATCCTTCCGGCAACCTTTATTGCTCTCACCGTTTCTTTTACATCATGTACTCTTAAAATATTTACCCCATTTATCACACCATAAACTGCCGCGGCCAGACTTCCTTCCAGTCTCTCTTCAACCGGTAAATCAAGAATACCTCCCACAAAAGATTTTCTGGATGCCCCCAACATTAAGGGATACCCCAGCATCTTGAACTCATTGATTCTATTTAGTATTTCCAGATTATGTTCCAGAGTCTTTCCAAACCCTATCCCCGGATCAACGATTATTTTTTCCGGTTTTATCCCTGAATTTATGGCTATAACGGTTCTGTCTTCAAGATAATCATAGATCTCATCTATTACATTTTTATACTGCGGATTTTTCTGCATATTTTGGGGAGTTCCTTTAATGTGCATAATAACTAATGAAACACCACTTCCGGCAACAACCTCTGTCATATCCTTATCCATGGAAAGGCCGCTAATATCATTTATAACATGAACCCCGGCATCTATTGCTTTTCCGGCCACCTGGGACCGGTAAGTATCAGCGGATATTAAAATGTCATAATTTTTTTTTATATACTTTATAACCGGGATAATTCTTTCCATTTCATCATCAACAGGTACTGGAAGAGAACCCGGCCTGGTGGACATTCCCCCCACATCGATTATATCCGCCCCTTCGCTTACTATAGTTTCGGCTCTCCGGTAGGCTTCATCTTTTTCAAGATAATATCCTCCATTATAAAAAGAATCCGGTGTAATATTTAAAATCCCTACCACCAGTACATCTTTCTCCAGATCAAACTTTTTCTTACCGATTATTAACTCTTTCCTTTTGGCGATATTATCCAGTCTTTCCATATATTTTCTTAATTCAACAGATAATTCTTTTAATTCGAAAGGCTGTTGTTCTATCTTATCAGTTAAACTTTTGATAGTTTTTACCGTACCCTGGATGATAACGGCAGATTTATTGTTTACCTCTGCTCTGCCTCCTACTTCTATAAGTGCATCCCTGGCCGTAACTACATCTCCACCCCTGGCAAGCATTTCCTGTTTTAAAATATTTGCGGCCAGCGGATTTACTCCCCTGATTTTTAAAGAGATTGGAAATATTTTTTCTACCATTATTCGGGAGCCGGCAGGAGTAGCTCCTATCTTCGCATATTCTTTTAAACCTTCCAGCCTGTTCTTGATGCTTAATGCCCTTATTTTAAACTTCATATACTATTTATTTTGTTTAATAAGTGCCATTGCTTCAGCCCGCGAGGCTGGATTCTCTTTGAACAGACCCCTCACGGCAGAAGTTATGGTCAAGGTATTGGGTTTCTTTACTCCTCTCATACTCATACACAAATGTTCGGCTTCGATTATAACCATAACTCCCCTTGGCTTAATTTTCTTCATAATGGTATCCGCTACTATCGAAGTCAAACGCTCCTGGACCTGAAGCCTTTTGGCCACGATATCGAATACACGTATAAGTTTACTAAGGCCGATAATCTTCCCGGTTTTATTGGGAACATAAGCTATATGAGCTTTTCCTACAAAAGGTACCAGATGATGCTCGCATACCGAATAAAAAGGGATATCTTTTACCAGGATTATCTCATCATGACTTTCATCAAACAGGGGCCCTAATTCCCTGGAAGGATCCTTTCCGATTCCGCTGAATATTTCTTCATACATTTCCGCAACTCTCTCTGGAGTCCCCTTAAGGCCCTCTCTGTTTATATTCTCCCCAATACCTTTTATTATCAGCCTTACTCCTTCTTCTATCATCTTTCTATCCAACAGAAAACTCCTATCTTAAATTATTATTACAAATAATAAATACTTAGATACCGGAAAGCTTTGTTAAAATGTTTGGTTATTTCTTGAATATCGAAATAGCTTGCTTGAATAAAAGTTCCTCTGTCATTTTTTTTCAACTGCTTTTATCACTTTTACTTTTGCATTTTTTACTGCTTTTTTGTTATTATCCAAAACTTTACTTTCTTCCTCTAATTGTTCTACTCTCTTGGTTTTTTTGCTCTCTACTTTTGATAATACTTTAAGTATTTCTTCCCTGCCCAAAGTTTCTTTTTTCATTAATTCGTTTGCCAGAACAGCTAGAGTTTCTTTGTTTTCCATAAGTATCTTCTTTGCCTTATCGTAGCTGTCCATAATTATATTATGCACTTCTTCGTCTATAGCGGAAGCTATTTCATTACTGTAATGAGGTCTGGAACCAATTTCTTTTCCCAAAAATACTTCTTCTTCCTCGCCTTTAAAAGTAATCGGACCCAGTTTCTTACTCATCCCGTATTCCGTAATCATTTTCCGGGTGATTTTGGTAGCTCTATCCAGGTCGTTTTGTGCTCCGGAAGTTATATCGTTGAAATTCATTTCTTCGCTCACTCTACCTCCCAGAAGCTGGGTAATGTTATCCATAAGTTCTCTTTTTGATTTTAGAAACCTATCCTCCTCAGGTAAAGTAATTACATACCCCAGTGCTCTTCCTCTGGATATAATGGATATTTTATGAACCGGGTCAGTATGAGGTAGAACATACGAAAGTATAGCATGTCCCGACTCATGATAAGCAATTATTCTTTTTTCCTCTTCCGATATAATTCTTGTTTTTTTCTCCGGTCCGGCAATGACTCTCTCAACCGCTTCCTCTATTTCAAACATACTTATTTTTTTCTTGTTATGTCTGGCTGCCAGCAGAGAAGCTTCATTGAAAAGATTGGCAAGATCGGCACCGGTAAATCCGGGTGTTTGCTTGGCTATAGTTTTTAGATTGATTCCTTTATCCAGAGGTTTACCTCTGGCATGTATTTTCAGTATCTCTTCTCTGCCCAGTAAATCCGGCCTATCTACTACAATTTGCCTGTCAAACCTTCCCGGTCTGAGCAGTGCAGGATCCAGGATATCCGGCCTGTTGGTAGCTGCGATCAGTATTACCGTGCTGTCGACATCGAATCCGTCCATTTCCACCAGTAATTGATTCAAGGTCTGTTCTCTTTCATCATGTCCTCCCCCTAATCCGGCCCCCCTGTGTCTTCCTACTGCGTCGATTTCATCCATAAATACTATGGCCGGCTGATTTGCTTTGGCCTGATTGAAGAGGTCTCTTACTCTGGAGGCACCCACACCAACGAACATCTCCACGAATTCGGAACCGCTTATACTGAAGAAAGGTACACCGGCTTCACCGGCAACCGCTCTTGCCAGAAGCGTCTTTCCGGTTCCGGGAGGTCCGTACAACAGGACACCTTTAGGAATTTTTGCTCCCATTGCTTTAAATTTATTCGGATTTTCCAGAAATTCTTCGATTTCTCTTAATTCTTCTACCGCTTCATCAACCCCGGCAACATCTTTAAAAGTAACTCTCTTTTTAGTTTTATCCACCAATCTTGCTTTGCTTTTTCCAAATTGAAGTACTTTGGAACCTCCTCCCTGAAGCTGATTCATCATAAAGAAAATCAAACCAAACATTATAATGAAAGGTATGGCACTTACCAGAATTTGAATCCATACCGATTGTTTCTGGTTATCTACCTTAAAAGGTAAATTATTATCCAGTAAAAATTGAGTAATGTCATAGTCCGCTAAATATGATACCTTAAAATTAGTTCCATCATTTAATTGACCCTCTACTACTCTGTCCTCTCCTTTAATCACCATTGGTGTCGAGGTACTTATCTGTCCCTCTTCCACTGCCTTAACGAAATCATTCATATTAAACTCTTTCACCTGAGGTGCAAGAAAAAGAGGGTTTCTTAAAATCAGAAACACCACTACTATAAGCAATATTAGCAGTGCAATATTTTTAAATCCCCTTCTATTTAATCCTTTATTGTTCTTCAAATTTTAAACATCTCCTTATATTTTTTTATCGCTTTTTAGATAATAATATAATTACTATTCATTTTCAATATACCCTATAAAAGGGAAATTCCTGTATTTCTCTCCGAAATCAAGACCATATCCTACCACAAACTTATTAGGAATATCAAATCCTTTATATTTAACCCTGTTTTCTGTTTTTCGGGGAACATCCTTATCCAGAAGGGCACAGACTTCTATATTTTTCGGATTTCTGGCCTGTAAATTCTTTACCAGATAATTTAAGGTTCTTCCGGAATCGACTATATCCTCTATAATGAGAACCTCTTTATTTTCGATGCTGAATTCCAGGTCCTTGGTTATTCTTACAATGCCGGAACTTACCTTAGAATTTCCATAACTTGAAACAGCCATAAAATCAAAAGTAACCGGTATTTTAATTTCGCGGCAAATATCGGCAATAAAAATAAAGGAACCCCTTAAAATAGATACCAGCACCGGATTCTTGTCCTGATAATCTCTGGTGATTTCCCGGCCTAATTCTTTTACTCTTTTATTAAGTCTTTTTTCGTCAATCAGTATTTTTACTCTGGTATGATTACAAACCAGTACCTTTTCACCATCAATTATTTCAAATTTAAAAAGCCCCATTGATTACCCCTAATTAGAATATAATTTCATTAAAGCATATTAAATTTATTTTTAAAATAATTTTAAATGCAGGACTTCCCTAGTATTATCGGTTATCCTTACCCTGCTGTCGATTCTGTATTTTCCTACCCAGATTATTTTTTCCTTATCTGTAAATATGGGAATCAATTTTCTTAAATGCAAGGGGATTTTATTATCCACAAAAAAATCCTGCAGCTTTTTTTCCTTTTTCATTCCCAGGGGATAAAATTTGTCCCCTTTTTCCCAAATTCTTATTTTTACCGGGAGTTCAATCCTGGTATAATCCAGAAAAGCTTCCGTATTTTCAACCTCATTTAAATTTATTTTATCCTGACCATATTTTAAAAGTTCGGTGGATAACTTGAGGCCGAAGTCTGTTAATTTCATGCTGGTTCCGATTTTTACCTCTTTTTCCCTGGTTTTCCCTCTCTTTGCCGCCTTTACCCCTTTATCCTCTTTTAGGAACCTTACAAATTCTTCCGGCAGAAATTCACAGTATTCCATATCGGCAAAATATATATAGCTCCCTATTTTTAAAACCCTTATATTTGCCTGGGGCTGTATAATTTTACTTTCCCCTCCCGAAACACATATTTTTAAAATATCATCTATATTTCTGAAACTTATATCTTCCAGATTTCCGTGTATCATTTCTATCACCGACATTATAATTTTTCTTCGGACAGCTCTGGCTTCCTCACCAATTTTTAAAACAGGTATTTTAATAAAGACAGGATTCCCGGCATCCCCGGCTTTTTCAATGGAGGCCATGCTCTCCATTCTAGCTAGTGAATACCGGTCAAGAAAATCACTTTCGTCTTTTAATATATTCAGTGATCTTAATACTTTTCTTTTAAAAGATTGGCCAAAATAATTGCTTATAAAGGGTATGAGGATATTTCTTATCCTGTTTCTAAAATATATATTTTCAATATTGGTTCTGTCCACACAATAAGGTATCTTTTTTCTGTCCAGATAAGAGATAATATCTTCTCTGAAAATCTCAATAAGAGGCCTTATAAATTTACCGGCGACCGGCCTTATTCCGGAAAGGCCCCTGGACCCGGCACCCCTGAGCAGGTGCATCAAAAAAGTTTCTATATTATCATCGGCATTATGGCCGGTAGCAATTTTTTCTATACTGTTTTTTTGTGAAATCTCCAATAATTTTTCCATTCTTATTTTTCTGGCCCCTTCCTGAAAAGAAATCTTATTTAACCGGCACCATTTCGCAACATCCATTTTTTGCCTGAATAATTTAATATCCAGTTCCCGGCACAATTTTTCCACGAACAAAGCATCTTTTGCGGACTGTCCGCCTCTGGTCATATGATCGAGACAGAAGCCAAAAAGAGTTAAATTAAAAACCGGCCGTAAAAGATAAAACAGGTGGGTTAAAAATGTGGAATCAGGCCCGCCCGAAATCGAAATCAATATCCTGTCCCTGCTTTTTACCATATTATTGGATTCCATGGTCTTTAGTGCTTTTGAAATAACTTTATCTGCGGCAAACTCGCTATTTACTATTTTATTGATTTTAAAATTCATATCGGATATTACTCTTATATTTCTGTTTAAAAAATTAAATACTCTCAACCACCAGATTTAATCTATCTATGCTATTTGCCCTGCCACTCTTCCGGTCAATATCAATTACGACCGCATTAATTAAATAATCATCTTCTTCAACCGTAAATTTCTGGGGCATCATAGTTATAAATCTTCTTATAATATTTTCCTTCTTTACTCCAATAACCGAATTCCTGGGTCCAACCATACCGACATCAGTAATATAAGCGGTGCCTCCCGGCAATATCCTTTCATCGGCAGTCTGAACATGGGTATGGGTACCTACCACCGCGCTTACCCTGCCGTCAAGATACCATCCCATGGCCACTTTTTCGGACGTAACCTCAGCATGAAAATCCACAATTATTACCGGCGTTTCTTCCTTAATATTATTTAAAATTTTATCTATGCACCTGAACGGACAATCAAGATATTCCACGAAGATTCTCCCGCAAATATTTATTACCGTAGTTTTATTATCTTTACTATCGGAGAGAACATAATATCCATTTCCGGGAGTAGTCGGAGGATAATTTGCCGGCTTTAAAAGGCGCGGCTGCTGCTGAATATAATCATATATTTCTCTCTTTTTATAAATATGGTTCCCCGAGGTTACCACATCTACACCAATATCCAATAATGTTTTACAGATTTCCGGCGTAATTCCAATTCCTCCCGCTGCATTCTCTCCATTGGCAATAACAACATCTATATCGTTTTCCTTTACCATTACCGGAAGTTTACTTTTTAAAATTTCCCTTCCCGGTTTACCAAAAACATCTCCCAAAAATAATACTTTCAATTTATTCCTTTCCAGTTTAAATTTTTATGACTGTATATTTTTATATACCTTGTGCCTTATTCTATCAATTTATAACCTTAAAGCTTGTTTTTTCAATTTATAAACATTTTTATTTCCAGAATGCTACTTTCCAGCTTCCATCTTCCTCTCTTACCAGAGATACTTCGATGTCTTTAAATACCTTTTCTTCCCCGTCATAGAAATCGGTCAAATCCACATCCACTATAGCTACATTGTTTTTAATTTCCACCCATTTAACGTCCACCGATACTATATCAGTAACATCTTTGAATTCATTGGAAAAATCTTCCAAACTGCCAGCTGACTTATCCTTACTGCTTAAATACTGGTAGGCTTTCTCATAATTCTTATCTATTAGCAAATTAAAAAACGTATTTACAGTCTCTATGGCTTCATTCATATCATCCTCTGCTGAAAATTTATCCTTAAAAAAGTTTCCTATATTTGAAATAACGGTACAGGCACATAAACTTACACATAAAAAAAGGGCCAACACCAGTAAAAAAATCCTTCCGGGCAAGAATTTATATTTATACTTATATTTATTCCTCTTAAAGAGAATTTTCAGCATGAACAGTTAGTTTCCTTAAAATTTTCTTTTAATTATTTTTCCGATACTACAAACCAATACCAATATATTTCGAAAACATAAGTAAATTATAATTTAAAATCAATATTAATAAAAATATCTGTTCCGAAGATGGTACTGCATTCAAAATAATATAATTACCGATGGCCGGTAACCAGAAAACAAGATGATGCTGCCGCAGAAAAAAATAAATAAGTTTTTTAAAATAGTGACGTTTTAACAGGCCTTAATAGAATAACGAAGTAGAGACACATCAGGTGTTCTCTTAAAAATTATCTGCAAAAAAGGAAGCATATTTTCCAATAATATGTTTGAATTAATACTATGTCCAATTAATTTTTAGAAGCTTATGATTTTTTGGTAGCGGGGATAGGATTTGAACCTATGACCTTCGGGTTATGAGCCCGACG
>CAZSVM010000010.1:0-87980 GCA_964610315.1 uncultured Actinomycetota bacterium | reverse complement strand
TATATTAACTATTTTTAGTATACAATATGTCTAAGTATGGGGTTCACCCCAATTTAAAACTTGCATTTTTAAATCTTATTATCCAAAATAATAATGATTATGATAATAAAATAAAGGAAAATGACAGAAAGTACCGGTAAAAGAGACACTGGCGGCAGTTTAAAAGGAGATATAAAACACCTATTCAGCCGTTATGGCACCATTAAGGGTAGGCCCAGTATCTGGGGAGCCATTAGAATAATAATGGTTAAGCCCGGTGTACAAGCTTTAATATTTTATAGATTTTATCATAAGCTTTATAGAATAAAATTGAGATTGCTTGCCGAAATCTGCAGTAGAATAAATTTTTTTTTAAATGGAGCAGAAATAGATCCCGCTGCAGAGATTGGTTCGGGGTGTAGAATCTGGCATCCGGCAGGTGTTATTATAGGTAGGGGAGTGAGGATTGGAACCAATGTAAGTATTTTTTCCAATGTAGTTCTGGGAGGTCTTGGCCATTCAATTTTTCATCATGGTCAGCCCGGTTATCCCCAAATTGGAGATAATGCCATCCTCTATACTAATGTTACTATACTGGGTCCGGTAATAATTGGTTCCAATAGTACCATTGGAGCACATTCGCTGGTATTAAAATCCATCCCTGATAACAGTATGGCTGCCGGCTGTCCTGCTAAAATAATTAAGAATTCTTAATTTTTATATTCTTTAATCCTTTCAAATAATATCAACAATAATTATTAATTCAGTATATATAATTTTTATAATCATTAAAAATAACTCTTAAAACTCCGGATACATATAATTTAAAAATAGGGTAGTGCGATTCTATAACATGGTATTTATATAGCAATGTATATCTATATATTATGTAGTAATAAAGAGAGATTTATTAAAATATATAAAAGTTTACATAATGTATATTATCGGAAGTTATAATACATGGCCAATACGGCATAATATTTCAGGACTTCATTAATAAACAACATTATTTTATTTATCAGTACTTCCGAATCCACCCTCTCCCCTGTCAGTTTCATCAAGATCTTCAACTATTTTCAAATCAACCTCTTCGATTTTCTTAAATACCATCTGGCAGATTTTATCACCTTTTTTTATATGGAAAGTATTATGAGGATCATAATTTATAAGAATAGCACATATTTCTCCTCTGTATCCGGAATCTATCAGACCGGGTGCATTAACCATACCAATACCACTTTTAAAGGCTATTCCCGATCTTGGCTGTACAAATCCTGCGTAACCATCCGGTATGGACACTTTTATACCGGTTGGTATTTTTTTTCTTTCAAACGGCTTTAATTTGCAATCTACGGCACTGTAAAGGTCCATTCCGGCATCACCTTTATGAGCATATTTAGGCACAGGAATCGATTTGTCCAGCAATTTTATTCTTATGGTTATCATCTCTTAACTAACTATATCAAAATATATATTAAAATAATACTTGGAAGAATGATTAAAAAGTAATTAAAGCCCTTAATTGTCTAAAAATAAAATATTATAAATTATACTATTCGGATTCGATTATAGGAATAATTAAAGTAGAATTTCCAGGAATATAATCGGAATAATTTATATTATTTATTCTTTTTATCTCACTTACGAATTTTGCCCTGGTCTCTTTATCGGAATATTTGCTGGCAAGCTCATCCAGATTAGTTTCGCTCTCCAGATTTACTCTGGTATATTTGATTATATTTATACCTCCAAATTTATACTTATTGAAATAAAAAGCAGCTAATACCAGGCATATTACGATTATTAACAACGTATAAAACAATATTTTTTTTACATTCATTCCTACCATTCTCAATTTATTTCACCTTTTACAGTCATTAATTAATAAATTAAATATAACCAAACGTATGTTCGCTATTTATATTACATCGAACATATGTTTGTGTCAATAGGAAAATAAAAATTATACTTAAATTTTTTTACTTTATAATCCGAATTTTATATAACTTTTCTTTATTATTTGTTAGAATAAGTAGAAAATCATTTAATAGTCCCCTACCCGACTATTTTTAACATATTTAAAGATAAAGAGGAGGAAAAATGGCAGAGATTCACTACGATAAAGATATCGATTTGAACATATTGAAAGGAAAGAAAATAGCCATAATCGGATACGGAAGTCAGGGGCATGCACACGCACAAAACCTTAGAGATAGCGGGATGGATGTAATAGTTGGTGAACTTGAAGGAAGCAAGCCATGGAGCCTGGCTAAAGAAAAAGGTTTTGAAGTTTTTTCTACCGATAAGGCTTCGAAAATGGCCGATATAATAATGTTTCTGGTGCCGGATACCCTGCAGAAAGATGTTTATTACAAATACATAGAACCTAATCTTGAGAAAGGAAACATTCTTTGCTTTGCCCACGGTTTTAATATTCATTTTAATCAGATTATCCCCAGGGAAGATATTGATGTTATAATGATCGCCCCCAAGGGCCCCGGCCATATCGTAAGAAGGATGTACAAGGAAAACAGCGGTGTTCCGGTAATTATTGCCGTTCATCAGGATTATTCAAAAAAAGCCAAACAGTATTGTCTTGCTTATGCCAAAGCAATCGGTGCCGGAAGAGTGGGTATAATAACTACTACCTTTAAAGAGGAAACGGAAACCGATCTCTTTGGTGAGCAGGCGGTGCTATGCGGAGGCACCACCGAACTTATCAGAGCAGGTTTCGATACTCTGGTAGAAGCAGGATACCAGCCGGAGATAGCATATTTCGAGGTATTGAGTGAATTAAAACTAATAGTAGATTTAATATACGAGGGCGGTATATCCTGGATGAGGTATTCCATAAGTGACACCGCAGAATATGGTGATATGGTAAAAGGAAAGGAAATAATTACCGGCGAGACCAGAAAAAATATGAAAAAAATACTTGAGGATATTCAAAGCGGTGCTTTTGCCAGAGAGTGGATACTCGAAAATAAAGCCGGCAGACCGGTATATAATGCCATTAAGAAAAGAGAAGAAAATCATCTTATAGAAAAAGTAGGAAAAGAACTCAGAAAGATGATGGCCTGGATCAAAAAGGAAGACGAATAGCCGGTAAATAGATAATCAATAAATAGCTAATAATTAAATTGATATGAGGATAACCGATTAATTGTAAACCAATATAAAGCGAACTTATGTTTGCCTTATATTTATTTTTCTGTTATAATAACCGGAAATATAATTAAAAGAAGTATTTTTAGAATATTTTATTTTAAAAAATTATGGATGAAAATATAAGCTCCAGACAGGAAAAAATATTAAAGTTCATCGATAAGAAAATAAAGGAATCCGGTTATCCCCCTTCGGTAAGAGAGATAGCCAAAGCGGTCAACCTTAGTTCCTCGGCTACGGTTCACTCCCACTTAAAAAAACTTGAAGAAAAAGGATATCTTAAAAGAAATCACTCAAAACCCCGTGCCATTTCTCTACTGGTCAGACAGGAAAATGAACCAGCCGGTATGGGCTTCAATAATATGGTATATGTTCCGGTAGTGGGTAAAATAGCGGCCGGAAGGCCAATTCTTGCAGATGAGAATATCGAGGATTATTTCCCTCTTACCGCAGATTTTGTAAAGAGCAAGAAGGAAGTTTTTATTCTTCATGTAAGAGGAGACAGTATGGTTAATGCCGGTATACTGGACAGGGATTACATCGTGGTAAGAAAACAGGAAAATGCCATAAACGGTGAAATCATAGTAGCTCTCCTGGGCGATGAAGCAACGGTAAAAAGATTTTTCAAAACTGATAAAGTGATAAAATTGATGCCTGAAAACGATTATATGGAGCCCATTGTTGTCGATGATGTAAAAATAATCGGAAAAGTAATAGGGGTAATCAGGAAATATTTTTAAACAATACCGGCTTTTCTACTTCCCTTCTCTCTGTATATATAGGGAGACAGCAAAGAACAGTAATCCGAATTGATATGCAGATTCAATACGGCACCGTCCTCTAAATTTCTACGTTTCAATACATGGCCATTATTATAAATAAAGGACATTATTTTACTGTCATTGTAGGGAATTTTTACGGTTATATCCAAATAATTTTTTTCGATTATTTCTTTTATTCTGGAATAAAGTTCGGAAAATCCTTCCCTTTTTATAGCAGAAATAAAAACCGCATCCTTATACTTAACTTTTAAACTATTAATTTTTTGGGTGTCTACTTTATCTATTTTATTAAAAACCATAAGCACCGGTTTCCCTTCAGCATCGATTTCCTTTAAAACCTCTTTGACACTTAAAATGTTGCTCTCGAAATCCGGTTTACTTATATCCACGATCAGTAACAACAAATCCGATCTTTTAACTTCTTCAAGTGTGGATTTAAATGAAGCCACCAGCTGATGCGGCAGCTTCTCTATAAAACCAACCGTATCCGAGATTAAAACTTCGGATCTGGAATGTATTTTTATCTTTCTGGTAGTGGAATCAAGAGTGGAAAAAAGACGGTCCTCAACATAAGCATGGGCATCAGTAGTTGAATTAAGAAGGGTTGATTTGCCGCTATTGGTATACCCTACCAGAGATATTTTAAAAACATTTCTTTCTTCCCTTCTTTTTCTCTGTACATTTCTCTGAACATCTATCTGATCTATCTTTTTTTCAAGCTGACTTATTCTTTTTCTGATTTTTCTTCTGTCCACTTCCAGTTTAGTTTCACCAGGGCCTCTGGTTCCTATACCGCCGCCCAGTCTTGAAAGTTCCACTCCCTTTCCGGTTAATCTGGGAAGAAGATAATTTAACTGAGCCAGTTCCACCTGTAATATACCCTCACTGCTGTGAGCTCTCTGGGCAAAAATATCCAGAATGAGAGCAGTTCTATCCAGTACTTTGGTATCAAGTTTGAGCTGAAGGTTTCTCTGCTGGGTAGGAGTTATTTCATCATCAAAAATAACCAGTTCTATTTCCTTACCGTTCACAATATTTTTAGCTTCTTCCAGTTTGCCGGTCCCTATAAAATATCTGGGATTGGGTTTATCCTGCTTGTAATATAAAATATCCTCGATCTGAGCACCGGCACTGATAGTAAGGTTCTTTAATTCTTCTACATTTTCATTAAAGGTTCCGTGGTTTACCGGTCTTTCTTTTAAATTTTTCTTATGTATATCAAAACTGGTAAAAATTAAGAGAACTTTTTCCTTTATCATAAATAATAAGAATGATGAATAATAAAAACTAATTTATAAAATCTGTATTTAACATTTTATAAGGTATTCCCTATTCTGTTTAAAGCTTCTTCCAGTCTGCTGTCATTTATGGTCAGCGAAATTCTAAAAAAACCTTCCCCGAATTTTCCATATTCGCTGCCTGGAGTTACTACTACATTTGCTTTCTCCAGCAGCATTTTTGAAAACGATCCGGAGGTAAATCCTTCCGGAACTTTTGCCCATACATATATAGTGGCATTGGAATCATAATAGTCAATTCCCAGGCCATCCAGCATTTTTTTAACCATATTTCTTCTATTATTATAAATTTCATTGATATGCTCCGTGTACTTGTTATAATTATCCAGTGCTTTAACCGCGGCGTACTGAACCGCGTTAAAAATACCGGAATCAACATTAGTCTTATATTTGCCCAGACTCTCTATTACTTCCTGGTTGCCCACTGCATATCCGATCCTCCACCCGGTCATATTAAATGTCTTCGAAAGTGAATTTATTTCTATTCCCACATTTCTGGAAATAGCAGCATTTAAAAAACTCATAGGCTTGTTTTCACCCCAGTAAGTGTCTGAATATGCATTATCATGACAGACGATTATATTATTTTTATGGGCAAAAGAAGCTACTTTTTCAAAAAAATCAACTCCACAGGTTGCCGAGGTGGGGTTGTTCGGATAATTAAAATATAAAATTTTTGTCTTATCAGCTATATCCTGTTTAATTTCGCTCACATCGAATAAATAATTTTTTTCTTCTCTCAAGGGTATAGTATATGGTATTCCTCCTGCAAAAATTGTACTTATTTTAAAAACCAGATACGAAGGGTCCGGTACGATTGCATAATCGCCGGGATTTATAAAAGTATAGGCCATACCCGGTATACCCTCTTTGGAACCCATAAGCGGTATAACCTCTTTATCAGGATTAAGAGTTACATTGAATCTTTCATAATAAAATTTTGCTACCGCTTCATTGAATATCTTTAAACCATAACTTGAAGGATATCTGTGATTTTCAGGATTGTTTGCCTCGGTGCATAAGGTATTTATTACTTCTACCGGCGTGGGCATATCAGGATCTCCTGTACCCAGACTTATTACATCAACCCCTTCTTCTTTTTTTCTATCTATAATTTTAGTAATTTCAGCAAACAGGTAAGGAGGTAGATATTTCAATCTATCAGATTCTTCAAAATTCATTTTGGTCCTCTTTCTTTTTATAAAAAATAAAGCCCATCGAATTTATAATCCACTTTACCCTCCAGGTAAACATTTAAATCAGGAGTACTCCACAGCACATTTAATTTTCCTCCCGGCAGATTAACTATTACCTTACTTCCCTTAATTTTTTTTAATTTGAGAGTGCAGATTCCGGCTGCACAGGCACCAGTACCGCAGGCAAGCGTCTCCCCTACTCCCCTTTCCCATACTCTCATATTCAACTGCCGGCTGCTCTCAATCTTAACAAATTCCACGTTTATTTTATTAGGAAAAACAGGACAATTTTCCAGTAGCGGCCCCCACTTACTTACCGGAAAATTTTCCAGGCTTTCACCATCCTCCAGAAAAATAACACAGTGAGGGTTACCTATGGATACACAATTTATATAAAAATTTCTGGAACCTATATTTATCTTATAGTTAAAAACTTCATCCTCATTTTTTATTTTAACCGGAATATTTTCGGGCCTGAATTCAGGACTACCCATATTGACTTTTATATTTCCAACCTTTTTATTTTCAATCTCCAGAAAAATATTTTTTATTCCGGCAATTGTTTCGATGTCTATATTTTCATTTTTCACCAATTTTTTTTCATAGGCAAACCTGGCCACACATCTTATGCCGTTTCCACACATTTCTGCAACCGAGCCATCCTTATTGTAATACTCCATTTTTAAATCGGATAATCTAGATGTTCTTAACAATATGAGTCCATCAGCTCCAATGCCGAAATTTCTGTCGCACATTTCCACAATCTGGTCTTTGGACAGATTTATTTTCTTTACGGTGGCATCTATTAATATAAAATCATTGCCCTGACCATTTAATTTTGAAAATTCAATTTTATTCATCTGCCCTGTCCATAACAATTTTTTTAAAAATATCACCGGTTAAATTAAAAATGTTATCATAATTATCTGCTCTTATCCAATTAATTTTCGGTTCGGAGTTGAACCAGGTTATCTGTTTTTTTGCCAGCCTTCTGGTATTTTTTTTAACTTCATCTATACATTTTTCAAGAGTTATCTCTCCATCCAGATACTTCGATACTTCTCTGTAGCCTACTGCCTGGGTTATACTATGGCAATTTTTAAATCCTTTGCTGGTTAATGTTTTTACTTCATTAACCAGCCCGTTTTTGAACATCTTCTCCACCCTCTTTTCAACACACTGGTAAAGCTTGTTCCTCTCCATTTTAATGCCCACCAGTATTGCGTCATAGGCTTGTTTTTTATCCTTCCAGGTATTTTGGAAGGTGGAAAAAGGCAGACCGGTTAATTGATATACTTCCAGTGCCCTTATTATTCTCCTCCGGTCATTTTCACTTATTTTTTGTGCATACTCCTTATCGACCATTTTTAATTTTAAATAATATTTTTTTATACCTTCCCTTTCAATTCCCCCTTTTAATTCTTCCCTGATTTTCTTACTCTCCTGGGGCACATTATCGATGCCGTTTACTACACTTCTTATATAAAGGCCGGAACCACCTACCAGTAAGGGAATTTTATTTAAAGAAAAAAATTTTTCTCTTATTATTCCATCACATATATCCTTAAACTCTACCACACTCAAATTATGGTCCGGATCAAAGATATCGATCATATATTGTTTTATATCATAACTCCCGGTATCATACTTATCGGTTCCTATATTCATTCCCCTGTAAACTTGCATGGAATCCATGGATATAATATCAGTGTTCAGTAATTTTGCTATAATTACCCCTATTTTGCTCTTACCGCTGCTGGTAGGTCCGCATACAACCATAACTTTTCTAGAATTTATCAGATCCCGGGACAGTTTATCCAAATCTACGTTTTGGTTCCTTAATGATTTTTTAAGGTTTTTAATTCCCGATAGTTCTTTATTCCTCATTTTATTCATACTTCCAGACATCTTTTAATCTACTGGTTCTCCCATAAGATAGAATGTTCGAGCCCCGGTTACTTTAACCGGTATTATTTTTCCGATAAGTTTGCTGCTGCCCTTAAAATTTACAATAATGTTGTTTTCCATTCTTCCTTCCAGCATACTGTTATCTTTGGTACTCTTTCCTTCAACCAATACTTCGAATTTCCTGTCCACAAACTTTTTATTCTCCTCATAAGAAATTCCATTTTGAGTCTCCAGCAGTTCTCTGAACCATTTCCTCTTTTCACCCGGCGGTATATAATCTTTCATTTTTGCCGCAGCGGTTCCCTTGCGAGGTGAATAAATAAATGTAAAAGCCCTGCTGAATCTGACTCTTTTTACCATATCCAGCGTTTCCAAAAAATCCTTTCTTTCTTCTCCCGGAAAACCTACTATCATATCGGTGGTAATAGAACATTGGGGAATTTTTTTTCTTATATTTTTTATAATATCCAGATAATCCTCCCTGGTGTAGTTCCGGTTCATTCTCCTTAAAACTTTATTAGAGCCGGCCTGTAGGGGCAGGTGGATATGTTTTACAATATTTTCTCTGTTTTCAATAATATCGATAAGATTTTCGGAAAAATCCTTGGGATGAGAAGTCATAAATCTTATTCTTTTCAAACCTTCTATGAGTGATACTTTTCCCAGCAGCTGAGGAAAATTACAGAATCGATCAAGATTTTTTCCATAAGAGTTTACATTCTGCCCCAGCAGTGTTATTTCCAATACTCCCTGTGCTGCCAGCTCCTTAACATTTTTTACAATAATTTCCGGCTCTATAGATTTTTCATTTCCTCTTACCATGGGGACTATACAGTACGTGCAGTAATTATCACAGCCTATGGTTATGGGAACGAATGCTTTGAAGTTATATTCTCTTTTGACCTTAAAGATATCGGGATCAAAACCATTATTTTTGATCGAACATATACTCCTGCCAGTTAAAGTTCTTCTGCCTATCAGATCCGGAAGTTCCGGGATATTATGGGTTCCAAAAACAATATCCACAAAAGGAAAATCGTTTGTTATCTTTTCCTTTAAATCCTGTGCGGCACAACCACCGATGCAGATTAAAATATTTTTATTTTTTTCTTTTAATTTTTTTAAATTTCCAATATGTCCGTATAGTCTGTTTTTAGCTTTTTCTCTCACTGTACAGGTGTTAAGCACAATAAGGTCGGAATCCTCCATATCATAAATTCTTTTATAACCGGAAGTCTCAAGAAGATATATGATTCTTTCCGAATCATTCTCATTCATCTGACAGCCGAATGTTTCAATATACGCTTTCATAATAGTAAATATTCTTAACCAAAAAAGATATAAGTAAATTTAAAAGGTTTGTTTTACTGATGATAATTATGATAATTGAATATTTATTTGGATTCAATGGTAAGCACGATGGCAGTTTTTACTTCTCCATTAACCTCTATATCTTTAAAATAGGGTATGCATATTAATTCCTGACCGGTGGGAGCTATAAATCCTCTGGCTATGGCAATTCCTTTTATAGCCTGATTGAGAGCCCCCGCACCTATGGTCTGTATTTTAACTCTGTTATTACTTCTTATCATTCCCGCTATAGCTCCTGCTACTGAATTTGGTTTTGATTTTGAAGATACTTTGAGCAATTTGATATTTTCGTTCATGTTATTTTTTTGCTATTTTAAGTTTTTATTCTTTTTGCTTCAATTCAATTGATAATTTTATAATATTATTTGCCTTCTTACATTCTATATTTTTACCAGTAGTAATGAAATATTTGTTTCCCAGTTCTTTAATCTTGTTTTCTACGGTATCAATTATACATCTTATCTCTTCATCTTTAAACCTGCCGGCCAGTTTTGATTCATCATAAAGAGTCAATTTACTCTCCCTTTTTTTATCCGGTTTATTTTCATGCCGGCTTTCTATTTGTTCTTCCAGGTTACCGTCTGCAGTAAGTTTTAATGGCTCCAGTTCCTTGATCTCATTATATATAATCCTTTGAATGCCTCTCTGAGATATATCCATATTAAATATATTTCTGGAAACAACTTCCATCAGATTATAGTTATCGGTAAGAACCGGAATTTTGGTTACTTTTATATTATTCTTTTGCACAAAATCAATTAACTTATCCCATTGGTCAAATTTTGGATAATTATTGTAATTCTCATTCTTTTTCACAATCTCCCTCATAGTAGCCAGTATCTGGGTTGGGCTCCCGTAAAAGAAGTTAATATCGCTGTTCTGAAGCTGGAACTCTATTATAGTTTTTATTATATTGTTTACACCGCCAATTATACTCAAATCACCATCCATTTTAATTATCTGCGGTATTGCCGATTGATCCTTTTTTTCGGTGATTTCCAGGAGATCTATATCTACATAAAATGAGGCTCCTTTTAACCGGTCGGAAAAAACTATCTTTATCTCATCTACATTTAACTTGATTGAAAACAGAGCCATTCCCCGACCATGAAATCCGTAAGAATCCCTTATTCCATTGTCCAGCTTGGAGGTTACCCTTGACTGAAAAATAAGATTTTGAAGATTGGGAGGAATTCCGCAGCCATCATCCACAAAATATATTTTTCTTCTTTTATCTTCAATTTTTTTAGTTCCGATAAAAATATTCTTGCTGCCTGCATCCCTGCTGTTTCTTAACAACTCCACTATTATATCTTCGACACAGTTTATATCCTGAAGAGCCTGTCTCCTTTCGGCTTCGGAAATTTTCAGCCTGACGTACCCATCTCCCAGATCTTCTTCGATATTCAGCGAATCTTTTATATTAAGCTCAGACAGAAATTTTTTTAAATCAGAACTATTTTGCATACTCGACTGCTCTGCTTTCTCTTATGACCGTTACTTTAATCTGTCCCGGATACTCCATTTCTTTCTCTATTTCTCTTGCTATCTCCCTGGCCAGAACAATGGACATATCCTCGTTAACCTCTTCTGGTTTAACCATTACCCTTATTTCTCTTCCGGCCTGTATAGCGTATGCCTTCTCTATACCCTTAAATTCTGTGGCAATTTTCTCCAGACTTTCCAGCCTTTTTACATAGCTTTCCAGGGTTTCTCTTCGTGCGCCGGGCCTTCCGCCTGATATCTGATCTGCCGCCTGTATAATTACATCCAGTACCGTGCTTGCTTCTATTTCGTTGTGATGTGCTTTAATGGCATGGCATACTTCTTCTTCTTCATTCAATCTTTTAGCCAGTTCCGCTCCGATTATTGCATGTGACCCTTCTATATCATGAGTTAGAGCCTTTCCTATATCATGAAGCAGGCCGGCCCTTTTGGCCTTTTTAACATTCATACCCAGTTCGGATGCAATTATCCCGGCAATATAAGCAACTTCCTTGGAATGAAGGAGAACATTCTGTCCATAACTGGTTCTGTATTTTAGCCTTCCCAGTACTTTTACTATTCCCGGATTCAATTCCGATATCCCTGCATCAAAAACAGCCTGCTCGCCTTCTACTTTTATCTCGTTATTGATAATTTTGCTGGCTTTTTCATACATTTCTTCGATTTTAGCCGGATGAATTCTTCCATCCATTATCAGATTTTCCAGAGTTACTCTGGCAATTTCCCTTCTCACCGGATCAAAAGATGACAGAATCACTGCTTCAGGAGTGTCATCAACGATTATATTTATACCGGTAAGATTCTCAAAAACTCTAATATTCCTTCCCTCTCTTCCTATTATTCTTCCCTTCATCTCATCATTGGGTAAATTTACTACCGATACTGTAGATTCACTTACATGATCAAGTGCGCATCTCTGTATGGCTTGAGATATTACTTTTTTTGCCATGGTATCCGCTTCCTCTTTTAACTTTGCTTCGATATTTTTTAATTCTTTTACGGATTCATATTTTGCTTCATCTTCTATTTTCTTAATCAGAATTGCTTTTGCTTCTTCCTTGGTCAGTTCGGCAATAGCTTCCAGCCTCAGTATTTCCTTATCTAATACCTCGTCCAATTTTTTATTTTTACCTTCAAGTTCCTCTTTTCTCTGGTTTACTTCCTGCTCTTTCTTTTCTACATAATGAGTCTTTTTCTCTATGGAATCCTCCCTGGATAACAATCTATCCTCTCTTTTTTTAAGCTCGAATTTTTGTTTCTTTATTTCTTCTTCGGCATGGGTTTTCAAATTTTGAATTTCTTCTTTACCTTCCAGCATAATTTCTTTTTTTAATGTAGCTGCTTCCTTTTTAGCATTGCTGAGTAATGAATTTGCTTTCTGTTCTGCTGAACTTAACTTTGAATCTATGATATATTTTCTAAAGAAAAAACCCATCAAGCCGCCCACTATGAATGCAATTCCCAGCGCCGCTATTCTTATTAATAAATCCATTTTGCAAACCTTCCTTCCAAATAAAAAAGCCGAGTTAACCACTCGACTTATAAATTAATTCGCACTGACTAAATATCCTCAATAATTATTAAAATCCAATATTTACATTATAAAACGCAGCTTCCCGCTTTTAAAAAGTAAATATTCTAATTTTTTTATATAAAACAGAGTGTTAAATTAACTCCCTTTTTTATAGTTTTAATAAAATTATCATTAGCAACTGAAATAATTAAAATAACATCTATAGCCAAATTCTGAAATCATCTTTTTTACATTAAAATGTATTTCTATCGCTAATAATACGACCTAAAATATTACCTTACCTGCGCAAATTAATTTATAAATCAAGCAACTTTTATTATTAACATTAATTGTTTTTATTTTAACTATAGCACTGGTTTAAGTCAATATAAATTAACCTGCTTCGTTCATCACTCAAATTCTATTTATACTTATTAATTAAATAATACTATGTTTCTATAGAAACTATTTTGATATCATCGGATTCCACTATTCTTATTTTATCTCCCGAACAATAAATACACCTGGAAACAAAAGTTTTTGACTGGAAGGTTTTACCGCAGGATCTGCACTCTATCTTTACTTTATTTTTCTTAAAATTAAGATTTGCATTTTTCAAGATAGGATTATCTTCTGTAAGAAAATTATAATAAAACTCTATCGATTGGGGTTCCAGATGAGCAAGTGGGCCCAATTCAAAATTTACCTTTTTTAATTTTTTTATATTATGTTTCTTTATTAAATCATTTAATATTTCAACAATAGAGCAGGTTATGGAATATTCATGCATATTTATTTTTTAATTATTATCCTTCTAAAATGTCTTTTTCCTTTTTGTATCACTTTGTTATTTATATCATCAAAATCAAACTCGGTGCCGGGATCGTTTATCCTCTTATTATCAACTTTAATTCCTCCCTGGGATATCAATCTTCTGGCCTGGCCATTGGAGCTTGCCAGGCCGGAATCAAAAAGTATCTGAACTATACTTATTTTTTTATCCTTTATATCCTTTGAATTTATAATATACTTTTCAATTTTTTCCGGGACTTTCTTTTTCTTAAAGATTAAATCAAAATTTTTCTCTGCTTTTAAAGCTTCCTTTCCAGAATATAAATTTTCTATGATTATTTTTGCCAGATTTCTTTTAGCTACAGAGGGATTCAATCTATTATTTTTTATATTATTTTCAATCTCTTTAATTTCCCTTTCTTCCATGGTGGTTAAAAGCTTAAAATAATCGATCATAATGCTGTCCGGTATGGACATTATCTTACCGAAAATTTCGCCCGGGGGCTCATAAACCCCTATATAATTTCCCAGACTTTTACTCATTTTTTCAATCCCATCGGTACCCACCAAAATGGGCATAGTAATAGCAATTTGTTGTTTCTGGCCCAACTCTTTCTGTAACTCTCTTCCCATCAGCAAATTAAACCTTTGATCGGTTCCACCCAGTTCTACATCGGCTTCAATGGCAACGGAGTCATAGGCCTGCATCACCGGGTAAAGAAACTCCATAATAGCTATGGGCACATTATTTTTATATCTTTTTTTGAAATCATCCCTTTCCAGCATTCTGGCTACGGTGAATCTGGAGGTCAAATTCAGAATATCATCGAATCTCAAATGGTGGAGCCACTTGGAATTTTTAACCACTTCGGTTTCTTCAGGAATAAGAATTTTAAATGCCTGTTCCATATAGGTCTTTGCATTTTTTTCTATAACTTCATCAGATAATTTGGGCCGTAAAGTAGATCTGCCGGAAGGATCTCCTATTCTCGCTGTATAATCACCTATAATTAAAATAGCTTTATGACCCAGATTCTGGAACTGACGTAATTTATTAAGAACCACGGTATGGCCAAGATGGATATCGGGAGCAGTGGGATCCAGTCCCAGTTTAACTTTTAGGGGCCGATTTTCAGCTATTGACTTTTCTATTCTGGATTTAAGTTCTTCTTTTACCAGGATATCTTCGGCTCCTGATACAATTACATCAAGCTGTCTTTTTAAATTTTTTTCCATACCACTCTTTCCGGCAATAATTTATAATTTGAAAAATTAGATTAAATATTAACACAACAGTTATCCCTATGTCTATTTTAAGGATTTATCCTTTTCTGCTGTTTTCGGTTTTATATTATGGCTGTATTGTTATTTAACAGAATTTCTTATAAAATTTCCTAGATTGTAATCTGGAAATATTATAAATAATTAAAAGGTGAACTTTTTTGATGGCTCCCAGGCGAAAAAAATTAGGCGGCTGTCTGAAAATTTTTTTAATAGCCGCAGCAGTCTTTATTTCCATTATATTGGTAAGCAGTATAGCAGTAGTTTTTTACTACCTTAACACTCTCCCTACTCTGGAAGAACTTACTCCCTCACCCATTGCCCAGACTTCCAAAGTTTATGCCATTGACGGTACTTTAATAACCGAATTTCATGCCGAGGAAAATAGAGAAATAATTTCTTTTAATGACATGTCTCCCTATATCAGGGATGCTATTGTTGCCGTTGAAGATAAGAGATTCTTTGAGCACCAGGGAGTGGATTATATAAGGATTTTTGGAGCTTTAATAGCCGATATAAAAACAGGAGAGCTGGCTCAGGGAGCCAGTACTATTACCCAGCAATATGTAAAAAATATCTATTTCAGTCCCGAAAAGACATTCCGCAGAAAAATAAATGAAGCTCTAATCGCCATTCAGCTGGAAAGGAACTATACCAAAAATAAAATTCTGGAAATGTATCTGAATACCATAAATTTCGGTACGGGAGCATATGGAATAGAAAAAGCAGCCGAAATATATTTCGGAGTGGATTCCAGTGATCTGACTCTTCCACAGGCTGCATTGCTTGCCGGTCTGGTAAGGGCTCCCGAATTATATTCTCCATTCAATGATATGGAAAAAGCAAAACTAAGAAGGGATCTGGTACTGCAGCTTATGTACGAGCAGGAATTAATTGGCACTTCTGAATATCTTGATGCTCTCGCTGCACCAGTTGAAATAAATAAAAATTTGGTTGCCGGTTCCGGACAATCGGAAAGCAGAATTGCTCCTTATTTCATAGATTATGTAAAACGAAATTTATATGACCAGAAATTTACCGATTATGATGTTTTTAAAGGAGGACTCCGTATTTACACCACCCTGGATATCGATTTGCAGAAAAAAGCAGAAGATGCATTTAAAAAAGTCTTTCCTGAAGATATTGCCCCTTCCTATTCACTGGTTTGCACTGATCCTAAAAATGGATATATTTATTCTCTCATTGGAGGAAAAGATTATAACACCTCCAAATTCAATATAGCCATACAGGGTAAAAGACAGCCTGGTTCCGTATTTAAGGTCCCAGTTCTGATGGAATCCATAAAGCAGCACATTTCCCCCAATAATACTTTTAATCCCAACGGACCTATCACTATAGATATGGAACAAGGCCCGGACTGGAAGGTTGATAACTATGGTGAGCAGAAATTCAATACGGATAAGATGTCGGTAGTAGACGGCACCATAAATTCGGTTAACGTAGTATATGCCCAGCTTATGATGGAAGTCGGAGCTAAAAATGTGGAAAACCTTTTGAGTGATATGGAAATATATGACATCGGAAGCAACCCGGCAATCGCTCTGGGTGGGCTGGAAACCGGTATAACTCCCCTTGATGTAAGTAAAATTTTCTCAACCCTTGCTTCCGGCGGATTCTACCGGCAGCCTGTATGCATATTAAAAATAGAAGATGCTCAGGGTAATATATTATATGAATATGATCCCGATAAAAACGAAGCAAACAAAAAAATTCTGGAAAAACCGGAAGCATACTATATTACCCAGATCTTAAAAAAAGTTATAGAAAGCGGAACCGGTAAAGGTGCCAATATAGGAAGACCGGCCGCCGGAAAAACAGGTACCACCAGTGATTTTAAAGATGCCTGGTTTGCTGGTTATACACCGGAACTGGTTGCCGTAGTATGGATGGGTTACTCCGATTCCAATCAGCCAATGGAACCTATAAACGGCAGAACAGTGGTTGGCGGAACTTATCCGGCAGATATATGGAGGGAATTCATGTCCTCGGCACTGGAAGGTTTACCCATATCTGATTTTCAAAAACCGGACAAGGAACTTATCGATGTTAAAATTTGTACTATATCCAATCTGCTGACTACATTCTGGTGCCCGGAAGAAACTAACCAGTGGAAAATATTTATTAAAGGTGAGGAACCTGAAGAAATCTGTAATATACATAATAAAGTTGAGGTTCCCGATGTTGTAGGGATGAATGAAGAAGAAGCAAGAGTCTTATTTGAAGATTTAAATTTTGTAGTGGAGGAAATTCATGATTTCGATGAGGTATATAATCAGGATATTGTTTTTAAACAGGAACCGGAAGCAGGAACCATAGTTGAATCACTGGAAGGAGAAAAATTAAGCATAACTCTATACATAAGCAAAGGTAAAAAAACTTTCAATATGCCTGACCTTACCGGAATGAATTTAAACGATGCAACGCAGCTTTTAGAAGATCTGGAGCTGTCAGTGGATGAAATAATATATGAATTTAGTGATATTCAGCCTCAGGATAATGTAATACATCAGAATCCTGTCCCCGATTCGATGGTTTTCAAATCAACGGCGGTAACCTTATATGTAAGTAAAGGTGAAAATCCTGAAGCCTTAATACCTGATGTAATCGGCATGACCGAAGAAGAGGCAATTGAAGCGATGAGTGAATTAGGATTTGATAATGTTACTGTAATTACGGAAGAAAGTGAAGAAGAAATAGATAAAGTATTTTCCCAGACACCGGTAGAGGGGACCCTTTATGATAAAACATTTGAAATAATCATCAAAGTAAGCATGGGTATAGAAGTACCTGATGTTATAAATATGACTAAAGAAGATGCCGTAACCGAACTGGAAAGTGCCGGTTTTACAGTTGTAATTTCTCCCGATTCCTCCGATACCGGAGAAGTTTCAAATCAGATACCGGGAGCTGGCGAATATCTTAACTACGGCTCTACAGTTATTATAGAAATAAAATAACAAAAATACGGATATTGAATATTCTACTTACTCTACCCCCCGGAATAGATGTCCCCTGGAATAATTCGAAAAAAGTTTATCGTTCTTTAGGTATGAAACAAAGTTCTTATATTTTTCAATACCCTTATCATAAAGTATATTTATGGCTTCCCGGTAATTTTTTAGAATTTTAAAGAAATCTTTTTCATTGTAAAAGCAGCTGTCTATAATTATGCTGCTTATTCCGCTCTCTTTTATTTTTTCCAGATCAAACAAGGTACATATATTCTTTGAATTAAAAATCATAATATTATGGTTATAATCGGAATCAACCGGAAAACGGTAACCTTTTATATCTTCAATATAAAACTTGCCTCCCTCTTTTTTACCGGTAATAAATTCCAGCTTATATCTGGAATTCATGATTTGGACATAACCATGGCCCATGATGGAAAGTGCCGGTTTGTTCCGGTATAAATTTTCTATGTTTGATACTATCTTGGAAACTTCATTTAGATTAAGTTCCGCAGAAAGCTCCGCTCCTTTTAAACTCCCTCTCTTGCCGGTAAATTCGTTAAAAAAAACCACTGCCGGGGTATTGAATAAATTGAAATGGGAGCTTAAATATATATTGATATCAGACCTACTACTTTTATTCATTTCCAGCAGGAATTCCAGCATCCCCGGATTGGATACCCTGAAATTCACAATCCCCTCATTAAGCAGCCTGGATAGGTTATTTTTTACTGACATAAAATCACGGTCATAAATGATTTGTGGAGTATCCATGCATAATATAATATTTTTATTTTCATTACATGCCTTCAGAGATTTAACCATATCACTTTCAAAGCCTCTGCTGCTTACTAATTCTTTAAAATTACTGTATATCACACCCTTGACTCCATAATTAACTAAAGACTCTATAAATTCAAAATTGTATACTCGAGCTATCAGGCCTAATTTATTTCGGAATTTTTTTACATCCGTTTTTTCCCGGCAAACTAGATATTTACTTAAATAGTCCTCTATTTTACTTCCCTCCGGCACATGAGGATGTATTTTTACCCCTGAAATTACAGAAGAAGCTTTAAAATTATTCTTACTTGAATTGTATTTAAATAAGGCACTGGCTTCCTCATTTATCTTCTTATCAAAAAATTTAAACACTCTGTCTTTTTCCAAAATATGTTGTATCCGGTTAACCTTAATCCTGTATCTATACTCTTTGTCCTGTTTATCCAATATTTTGAAATCCTTTACAGTTATTCTGCTGTTTCCCTTTTTAGTCCATATTTCGATAATATCCCCGTTGTTTATTTCCCACCTGCTTCTGATATGGATATATTCTATTTTTCTGCTGTCTTTATTTTCATAATCTATCCGGTAAACTCTGCCCAGAAAATTACCAATACTTCCGGATTTCTTTAAAGATATAATATTTGACGGATATTCATCATTTATATAACCGCTGCCCAATTCCCTGGAAAATATCTGGGTAAGTTTATACTGGTCATACTCATCAACCCTGTAATTTAAGGGATTACTGTAATATAAATCTATATACTTCCGGTAAATTTTGGTAACCATACCCACATATTCCGCAGATTTCATTCTGCCCTCGATTTTTAATGCATCAACTCCTGCCTCTGCTATCTGCGGTATAAAATTCAGCAAATATAAATCACTTTTACTTAAAATATAGCCTTCTCCGGTGGAAATATAACTGTTTTTTCCGTTAATTATTTCTAGCAATTTATATTTCATTCTGCAGGGCTGCGTGCATTTTCCCCGGTTCCCACTCCTCCCTCCTATAAATGAACTGAAATAACAGCTCCCTGAATATGAATAACATTGTGAGCCATGAGCAAATATTTCTATTTCGACCAGGCTTTCTTTACATAATTTTTCTATTTCACTCAAGGTCATTTCCCTGGTCAGGATGGCTCTTTTAAATCCGAGTCCTTTTATCAGTTTTAATGAGTAAAGGTTATGAAGATTAAGTTGGGTACTGGCATGTACAGGTACCGGTTTGAAGAGGTCCTTAATTATCTTATATACACAAAAATCCTGTATAATAATTCCATCGGTACAAATAGCAGTATACTGCCTCAGGAAATCTATTACCTCTTTTATCTGGTTATCCTTTATAAGTGTATTCAGGGTTAAATATATCTTTATATTATAGCCATGGGCAAAAATAACTGCTTTTTTAAGCTGGTTTAAATCAAAATTATCCGCATAAGCTCTGGCCCCAAATTTTCTATAACCCAGATAGATAGAATCTGCTCCGGCATTAACTGCCGCTATTAATTGATTCATACCTCCAGCCGGTGCAGTTAACTCCAATTTTTTAATATTTTTATTCATTGGTAACGGAAAAAGAAATTTTCAATTATTTTTACAGGTTGTCCGTATAACTTATCAGCTGTTCAAAAGAAGGAATTCTTTTGGTAAGATTTTTTAACTTCTGCTGAACATCTTTTATCTTTTTCTTTGCAGAGTTGATATTGGAAATCACCTGCCCCTTTTCGGTACCACAATCAATGCTTTTATTGGAAATACAGGAGCAAATATCGGTATAGCTATATACATCGCTTTCAAAATAAGACGAGTATTTTTTAAGCTCTTCCAGTTTTATGTCCCTGAAATATATTTTTTTATTTATACATAAACTTATGATTTTACCTACGATATTATGAGCTTTCCTGAAACTCTCTCCTTTCTTTACCAGATAATCAGCCATATCGGTGGCTTCCAGAAAACCCTCTTTTAGGGAATCTTTAATTTTTAACCGGTTGAATTTTATTTTCTCCATTAATTTGGAAAATATATCAATACAGGATATGGTTTCTTTACAGGCACCGAATAAAATTTTTTTATCTTCCTGCAGGTCCCGGTTATAGGTTGACGGCAGCCCTTTAAGCAGTATCATCAATTGCAGAAGATTTCCCATTACCAGGGAGCTTTTCCCCCTTATTAGCTCCAGGATATCCGGATTTTTTTTCTGGGGCATAATACTGCTGCCGGTGCAAAAGGATTCCTCTATTTCAATAAATGAAAACTCACTGCTGTTATATAAGATAAGATCCTCGCAAAATCTGCTCAAATGCATCATTATTTTGGTGCATGAAAATAAAAAATCTATTATAAAATCCCTGTTTCCTGCCGTATCCATACTGTTAGGGTCAAGTCTTTTAAACTTAAGAAGTTTTTTTAATAGTTTCCTGTCCAGTTCATATCCGCTGCCGGTACAGGCTGCTGCTCCCAGAGGTAGAGAATCACTGGATTCAAAACTATTGAAAAAACTTTCGGTATCCCGATCAAATTTATAAAAATAGGACATTAAGTAGTGTGATAGTAATACCGGCTGGGCTCTTTGCATATGAGTATAAGCAGGAATAATTATATCCAATGTATTTTGTGCCACTTTTAAAATACTTTTCTGCAAAGCTATAATATTTCCCAGTGCATCTATCACCGCATCTTTTATAAACAGTTTTTCATCCAGAACTATCTGATCGTTTCTACTCCTTCCGGTATGGATTTTCATGGCAGCATTTCCAATAGTCATGCCTAATTCATTTTCAATCAGGCTGTGAATATCCTCATACAGATGAGCGTCAATTTTACCTTCTTCTATGTCTTTCTTCACTTTTTTTAATCCATATAGGATTTTTTTGAGTTCACTTTCCGTTATTATTCCAATTTTCAGAAGTCCAATGGCATAAGCCGCAGTGCCGTTGATATCGTAAAGATAAAGTTTTTTATCCGATTTTATAGAAAAGGTAAAATTTTCCACCTCTTTATTCATATTTTTACCGATCCTGCCCTTCCATATTTTATTTTCCATCGATCCTTCCTTTTTTTCCTAATATTTCATAAGGATAACCCCATAATTTAATGAAACTTTCCGAATGTCTGTGGTCAAATTTATCTGCTTTATCATAAGTAGCCAGATTTATATCATACAAAGAATAATTTGATTTCCTTCCCACTACTTTAAAACTCTTGTACTCAAGTTTAATTTTTACCGTTCCAGTCACAAAAATCTGACTTTGGTCCATGAAGGAACACAAACAGCTTCGCAGTGGGGTAAACCATAGTCCATAATATACCATTTCCGCTAATTTTTCTTCCAAAATATATTTATAATGAACCAGTTCCCTATCCAGTATCAATGATTCAAGTTGCCGGTGGGCTTCAATTATGATTTCCGCTGCCGGAGATTCATAAATTTCCCTTGATTTTATCCCGATCAGTCTATTTTCCACCATATCGATTCTCCCAATTCCATAAGAACCCGCTTCCTTATTAAGTTTTTTAATAATCATGTCCGCAGTCATATTTTTACCATTTAGTGAAACAGGACTTCCCTCCTGAAATCCTATTTCCAGATATCCGAATTCATCCCTACCCCTGGTAATTTTCGTCCACTGATATATATCCTCCGGAGGTTCATTCCAGGGATCTTCAAGCACCCCACATTCAATGCTTCTGCCCCATAAGTTTTCATCGATACTATAGGGGCTTTTTTTGGTTACCAGTGTTTTAATATTATGCTCCGCCGCATATTTAATTGCCTCCTCTCTTGATATACCCCACTCCCTTTGAGGGGCAATTATTTTTAGATCCGGTGCCAGGCTTCTTATTCCCACATCAAAACGTACCTGATCATTACCTTTTGCGGTACAACCATGAGCTACTGCTTTTGCCCCTTCTTTTTTTGCTGTTTCCACTAGTTTCTTTGCTATTAAAGGTCTTGCCAGTGCTGTAGCCAGCGGATATTTTTTTTCGTATTTCAGATTTGCTTTTACTGAAGGAAGAATAAAACTATTTATAAATTCATTTTTGGCATCAATTAATATAGATTTGGAAGCTCCTATCTCCAGTGCTCTCTGATAAGCTTTCCTTAAATCATCAGGCTGACCGCAATCTATAAGAGCTGCTATTACTTCCATATTATACTTATCTTTAATCCATTTTATGGAAATGGAAGTATCAAGTCCCCCCGAATATGCCAAAACTACTTTATCAGTCATTTTTAATCCTTTCGTTAATTATTCAGTCAAATTATCTTTTTTTATATTTTATAATCTACCTAGAACTGTTTTTGCATCATCTCAAATATTTTAACCGCATTATCGGAGCTGTCCGTAACGCAAATTATGGTATCATCACCGGCCACTGTACCCAGTATTTCCACAAAGTTCATGCCGTCAATCACGGCAGCTGTTCCCTGTGCCTCCCCGGGGAATGTTTTTACTACAATTATATTATTAGTTTTTTTTACGGACACCACACTTTCTCTGAATTTGGATTTAAACTTCTCAGGATCAAAAATTTTACCCTCAAATGTCCCCACCCGGGCAGCATAAAATTCCTCCTGCCGATAATTTCTTATTTTTACTACTCTCAAATAATTAAGGTCTCTTGAAATAGTGGACTGGGTTACGTGGTATCCCCTTTTGATCAGCTCACTGGATAATTCTTCCTGAGAAGAAATTTTTTTATTTTCTATTAATTTTTTTATGGTTCTAAGTCTCTCGGATCTACTCATTTTATTATTTTACCTCTGATTTTTATTTCAATTATTTTTTTACTGCATAAACTTAACTTCCCTATAATTAATTTCCGTACAAATAAGTCAGCAGCCCCTTTTGTGCATAAAGGCGATTGACCGCCTGATTCAGAACAATTGAGTTTTTGCTATCCAGAACCTCGGATGTAATTTCCTCTCCCCTGTGAGCCGGAAGACAGTGCATTATTTTTACTTCTTTCTTTGCCTGTTTTAACAAATTAAAGTTTACCTGATATTTTTCAAGTTCCTTTAACTTATAATTATCCGTTTCCTGACCCATGCTCAACCATACATCGGTATAAACTACATCTGCACCGCTTACTGCTTCAACCGGGTCATGTATTATGTTGATTTTACTGCCCTCTTTCTGGCTTTTGGCATATTCCAGTATCTCACTCCCGGGAGAATATTTTGGGGGGCATCCCACAGTTATATCTATCCCCAGTTTTGAAAACCCTATAATTAAACTGTTGGTTACATTATTACTGTCTCCCATATAAACGAATTTAAGTTTTTTATCCAGCATTCCCATTTCTTTCAGGGTTAAAATATCGGCCAGCACCTGGCAGGGATGATAAGTGTCTGTAAGTCCGTTTATCACCGGTATGGTTCCATATTCCGCAAAAATTTCTATGGTTTCCTGTTTGAAAGTCCTTATAATTACACCCTCAACATATAACGAAAAAATCTTTGCCGTATCTTTATAAGATTCACCCCGGCTTAAGTGCAGGCTCTTTGAATCCAGGATTAAAGCATGGCCGCCCAGTTGATTTATTCCGACCTCAAAGGATAACCTGGTCCTGGTAGAGTGTTTATCGAAAAGCAGAGCTATATTCTTTCCTTTCAAAATATCACTGTACTTATCTTTATCTTTCTTAATTTTTCCTGAAAGATCAATTATATATTCAATTTCTTTTTTGGAATAATCTTTCAAGGTTAAAAAATCTTTTTTCACTTTATATCTCCTTTACTTTCTTATCCAGCCATTTTATAAGTGTATTTATATTTTTTTTGGTTATTATCAGAGGAGGGAGGAACCTTAAAGTATTGCTTGATACTTTATTAATAACCAGTTTATCACTAAGAGCATCCATAACCAAATTTTCAGCTACGGGTTTGTTGAATTCCATTCCTATCATGAGGCCCATACCTCTTATTTCTTTTACTGCAGAATATTTCTTTTTAATTTTTATCAATTTCTCCGTAAAATACTGTCCTAATCTTTTGGATTTTTCAGTCAGCTTATTATCTATTATATAATCAAGGACTGCCAGTCCTGCAGCACATGAGGCAGCATTTCCTCCAAATGTTGAACCATGTGTTCCCGGTCCAAAACTTGCTGCTGCTTTATTCCTGGATATTATTGCTCCTATGGGCATTCCGCCCCCCAAACTTTTTGCTACTACCAGTATATCAGGATAAACACCGTAATTTTGGTAGGCAAACATACTCCCGGTCCTTCCAAAACCGGTTTGTATTTCATCTAAAATAAGCAACATATCTTTTTCGCTACACATATCCCTTAAGTTTTTCATAAATTCTTTATCCGCAGGATAAACACCGCCCTCACCCTGAACCGGCTCCAGCATAACAGCGCAGGTATTTTCATTCATCAATTCTTTTACCGATTCCATATTATTCAGTTCCGCATATTTGAATCCGGCAAGCAAGGGTTCAAATAATTTTTGCTTCTCTAATTGAGCTGTAGCCGCAAGAGCTCCCAGCGTCCTTCCATGAAAAGCTCTCTTAAATGTAATAACTTCATATCGTAATGAATCATAATTATCGGTCGAATATTTCCTGGCCAGTTTTATAGCTCCCTCAATAGATTCCGTACCGCTGTTAGCAAAAAATATTTTCTCTCCAAATCCGGAAATTTCACACAATTTTTTCGCCAGCATAACCTGTGGTTTATTATAATACACATTGGAAGACTGTATGATTTTACTGATTTGGTTTTTTAAGGCACTTACCACCTCTTTATTACTGTGTCCCACATTGAGGCATCCATAACCGGCTATAAAGTCGAGGTATTTGTTTCCTTCAACATCCCAGAGGTACTGCATTTTAGCTTTTTCAAATACCACCGGCAGCCTGTTGTAGGTAGGCATCAAATACTTTTTTCCCATATCAAATATTTTCGAATTCTTATCCATAATTATTTTACCTCCTTACTGCTGGTTATCATGGTACCAATGCCTTTATCGGTGAATATTTCCACCAGTATGGAATGTTTTTTGATCCCGTTTAATATATGGGTCCTTTCCGCCCCGCTTTTTAATGCATCTATACAAGCTATGACCTTGGGAATCATTCCTGAACTTATTTTGCCTGATTTTATTAATTTCATGCACTGTTCCATGGTTAATATAGATATTAATTTTTTTTCTTTGCCTTTTATTTTCATTATTCCGTCCACATCGGTAAGCAGGATCATTTTCTTGGCGTTAAGAGAGACTGCAATTTCAGCGGCACAAGTGTCCGCATTTATATTATATATATTTCCCTTGTTATCCGCTCCCAGCGTGGCAATAACCGGTATATAACCGTTTTTTAAAATATTGCCTAAAAATTGGGAATTGACGCTGTCAATCTCCCCTACGAAACCTAAATCCACGTTTTTCCCATTCTTCTTATATTTTTTCTTACTGCACTTTATAAAACCGCCGTCGTTACCGGATATTCCTACTGCTATATTTCCATGTTTATTAAGAAAAGATACAATCTTGGTATTTATATCTCCGACCAGGACCATTTTTACTATCTCGATAGTATCCCGGTTAGTTACTCTCAATCCATCCACGAATTGCGGTTTTATTCCCCTTTCTACCGCCATCTCATTAATCTGTTTACCGCCGCCGTGTATAAGTACCACTTTTATTCCCACATATTTCATGAGAATTAAGTCGTCAAGGGCACTTTCCAGTATATTGTTATCCTCCATCATGCTTCCGCCTATTTTAACTACCACCACTTTATCAAAATATTCTTTTATATAAGGCAGCGATTCTAATAGAACCTCCACTTTGCCCATATAAAGCTTATTTTCTTCGATGCTGTTTTCTTTAATGTAGTTCATTTTATTACCTTTTCTTATAACTTTACCTTTTGAAATTTAATACCTTTTGTTTATGTATGATATAGAGCATTTATTTTAATGTAATCAAATGAAAGATCCGCGGTTAAAACCTCGAAGTTTTTATTCCCATAATTCAAATCGATAGTAAATTCTATTTCCCTTTTTTTCATAAGTTTTCCCGTTTCTTCCTTATTGAAATCCACTCCTTCGCCATTTTCTGCAATTAATATATCATCAATGTATATACCTACTTTGTCAGGATCAAAATTACAGTCAGACGAACCCAGAGCGGTATATATTCTTCCCCAGTTAAGATCCTGACCAAACATAGCGGATTTGAAAAGGTTAGAGTTTGCAACCTTTAAGGCTAATTTTTTTGCACCGGATATATCCTCTGCATTTATTATCTTTATTTTAATCAATTTGGTTGCCCCTTCCCCGTCCAGGACTATTTTTTTTGCCAGGTCTTTCATTACATATGAAAACGCATCTTTAAATTCTTTATAATATTTATCCTCTTTATTTTTTATATTTATATCACTATGGGAATTGGCCATAACTATAACCATATCATTTGTGCTCTGGCATCCATCGATTGTTATGCTGTTAAAACTGGTATCCGCTTCCTCATGCAGCAGTTTGTCAAGTAAACTCCTGGAAATCCCGGCATTAGTGGTTATAAATACCAGAAGAGTGGCCATATTGGGTTCTATCATTCCCGAACCCTTGGCCGTACCTCCTATTATTATATTTTTTCCATTTTTGACATTAATACTTACCGCTATTTCCTTGGTAATTAAATCGGTAGTTAGTATTGCTTCCGCAGCCCGGTGACCACCGTCAGAACTTAAGTTATCTGAACATTTTTTTATCCCCTCTTCTATTTTATCCATAGGCAGCTGTTTCCCGGTTATCCCGGTTGATGACACTATTACGTTCTCCTTACCGATACCCAGATACCGAGCAGCTATATCTATGGTTTTTTTTGCATTAACATATCCTGTATTACCGGTACAGGCATTGGCAATTCCGCTGTTTATCACCACAGCCTTGATATTTCCTTCTTTTTTCAACTGTTCTTTGGTAATCAATACCGGCGCTGCCATAAATTTATTGGTGGTAAAAATACCACTGCAGGTACTCCCTTCGGGAGTATATATTATACAAATATCCGGTTTCATCGAATTTTTAATGCCGCAGTGGCAGGCAGAGGCATAAAATCCGGGAACGGTAGTTATAGTTCCATTTTTTATAATTTTAAAATAATCATCCTTTTTATCCGGTTTTACACTCATATCCAATTCCAAATCCTTTCCTGTTTTTAAGAAAATAATCCGTTAAAATTTAATCCTTCTTTTTCATTGAAACCCATCATAATATTCATATTCTGAACGGCCTGTCCTGCAGCTCCCTTCAGAAGATTATCTATCACAGTAAAAATCTTAAGGGTATTGGCTCTCTCATCAAAATTATAACCTATAATACACAGGTTGGTTCCCACCACATCCTTAAGCTGGGGTATTTCAGTACCGATAAACCTGACAAAGGGAAGATTTTTACAGAATTCTTCCAGCAAGCCGTATATTTTTTCCTCTGTGTTACTCTCTTCTGCGACAGGTTTGACCTTACAGTATATAGAGGTAAATATGCCCCTGGTTAAAGGAACAAGATGCGGAGTAAAACTTATTTTAAATTTTTTTCCGGAAATATTTTCTATCTCCTGTTCTATTTCTCCGGTGTGCCTGTGGCCGGTAACAGAATAAGCATAAAAATTATTTTCTATACTGGTAAAAAGATACTTATCTACCAGTTTCCTTCCGGCTCCGCTTATTCCGGATTTTGAATCAATATATATATCCAGGATATCGATATCGCTCTTTACAACCGGTGCAAGCCCCAAAAGAACAGAGGTAGGATAACAGCCAGGATTGGCAATATATTTAGCTTTTTTTATCATATCTCTATTTATCTCCGGCAGGCCATACACAAATTCGGAAAGCTCATTTTTCATAATATGCTCTGTGCCATACCAGTATTTATAATCATCCGGATTTTTTAACCTGAAATCGGAACCTACATCTATAACTTTAAAATGGTACTCACCGGTAATTCCCTTTAAATATTCCATTGATTTATGAGGAGGTAAACAAAGAAATATTATATCGGTATCTTCAAAGTTTTTAATTTCAGACTGTTCTATAAAAGTAAGTTTGTCATCTTCATTATCCTGATATGACGGAAATACTTCACTTACCGATAAATTTTTATAGGTCCTGGAAGTAACAAAAATTAATTTTACATATTTATGTCTGCTCAATACTTTTACCAGTTCCAATCCGGTAAATCCCGAACCTCCTACAATTCCTGCTTTAATTATATTTTTCATAAATAAATCCTCCATTTTAAATATTGCATATTATACATAATAAATAAATATTATGCAATATTTATTTATTATTTTATTATTATTATTATTTAACGGGCAGCTATTTTATTTTTCCGATTTTTCTAAAAACAAGATAGGAAATAGCGGCTAAAAAGACTATTCCCCAGTATATGAATAAAAGAAGATTGCCGAATTTTGAATAAAAAGTTTTTACCGGTATAAGAAAAATACTTCCGTACAACACTTCTTTTTCCAAAAGATCGGACTTTACTACAATATCTCCATCGGGAGAAATTATAGCGGATATTCCGGTATTGGCACAATGTACTACATAACATCCGTTTTCAATGGCTCTTACTTTTGAAAATATGAGATGATGCCAGGGAGCTATACTATCATCCAGGCTTGAATTATCCGAGAGTACCACAATAGCTTCAGCTCCATTGTTTCTTATATTTCTGGCAATAGAGGGTATGGTTGACTCATAACATATGTTTATTCCCAGTTTACCTTTCCCCGGATAATTAATGGGGCTGTAATCTTTGGAAGGAATTAGATTTACTATGGAAAAATCCAAAAACTTTAAAAAACCCAAAACTTTTGGATAGGGCATATACTGACTGAAAGGCACGGGATGAATTTCATCATATCTTCCCAGAACTTCTAATCTGGAGCCATATAAAAAAGCCGAATTATAATATTCAGTAGAGGCTTCATTATGAACATACTGTCCTATAAGCAGGTTTATATTTTCCTCTTCTGCTACTTCCTTTGACCAGTTTTTGAAATTTTTATTTTCATCCATAGATCCCCACAGTATACTTTCAGGAAATATAACCAGCTCCGTTCCTTCTTTGAAATAGGTTCCGTCTTCTCCATAGGGATCCGGAATTGTTTCCGTCCCCTTCCCCAAATATTTTTCCCCAAGCAATATATTAGGCTGTACTATGGCTACCTTTATTTCATTATAACCTTTGTGTTCTATAACCCGGTTCAGATTATTATTCACGCTAACAATACCGTAAGCAGCAAAAACCACCAGAACAGATATGCTGATAATTAAATACTTGAAAATGAGTTTTTTATTTTTTATGGAAAACATTATAGTCTCAAAAATAGTTACATTAAACAGGATTATAATGAAGGATATCCCGTAGATACCGGTAAATCTGGTAACCTGTATAAGAGGAAGGAAATTATGCTGGGAGTAGCCCAGTATGCCAATGGTAAAGGCCAGAAGCGTCTGCGATCTTAAAAATTCAATCAGTATCCATACTGCCGGGATTAAAAATATTCTTAAATAGGGCTGATGTATTTTTTTAAATATAAAATATAAGGCAACTCCAAAAACAATAAGTATAATTCCCAGTAGAATTGCCAGAAGCATCCAGGTATATTTCACCGGAAGCTTGATCATCCAGTAAGTAGCACCACTGAAAAAACCCAATCCGCATATATAGCTGAAAAGTATGGTTTGCCTCAGATTCGATTTATATACCACAAATAAAAATGGTATAAACGAGAACCAGGCAAAAAAACCCATCTCTTTAAAACTAAGAAACAGAAACAGCGCGGACAATACCGACAAAATCAATCTCTGGTAGTTCTTCATAAATATCAGGATATCATTTTTTTTATATTTAATATTCAGGATTATACAGGATTAAGCTTATTGAATGAATAAAATTTATTTTGTCAATAACCGTGAAAGTAGTCCTTTTCTATGCGGTCCTGCCTTATATTTAACTTTGATAAAAACCCCTCTACTATTTTTACCATAATAATAGGGCCGGAAACATAAAAAATCCGTTCCTGAGAATCTGTAACTTCATCCCTGATTATTTTTTCACTTATAAGCTGGGGCTCAATTATATAATGGATTTTCAGCCATTCATAGTTATCTTCGATTCCCTCAAAAACATCTTTGAAAATAATTTCTTCCTCTTTACAGCAGTACAGCAGGATTATATCCGATGATTCATGTTTATGTACCAGATCCAGTAAAATGGAACGGTAAGGTGTTATTCCTATACCTCCGGCGATGAATACATATTTTTTCCGCGGATCTTTAACGATAAGTTTACCTCTCAAATTGAATGCCTCTATAGTACTGCCTTCCTCCAAATTCAGCAGCGCTTTTTTAAAAGAGCTTCCGTTTTTAAAATCGAATTTCGAGGTTATTAAAATATTCTTTTCATAAGGCGCCGAGGAGATAGTAAAATGCCTGGTATCGCCTCTGCTGTCCGGGTGGGGATGAGGTATTTTTAAAAATATAAACTTCCCGGCTTCCCATACTATTTTCTCATCAGGTTTAAAGGAAAAGGAATAAATATCTTCCGTCTCCTTAATTTTTTTTATCAGAGTAATTTTCATGGTTTATTCTCCTCATTTTGATTCTATTAGCCTTTTATATTCCATCATCATGCATCTGTTCATTATCACTTTGATATTATATTTCAGGGCCAGTTCTTTGGCTTTAATGTTTTGAATGCCGAGCTGCATCCAGATAGCCTTTGGCTTTAATGATAACGATTCCCTAACTATGGGATAGGCATCTTTGCCGGGTCTGAAAATATCTATAATATCCACTTTCTCTTTTACATCAGCTATACTTCCATATGATTTTTCACCTAAAATTTTATCCGCAAAAGAATTGACCGGAATTATTTTATATCCTTTTTCCTTCAAGTATTCAGGAACTATATGGGCGGCTTTATGAGGATCTCTGGAAGCTCCTACTACCGCTATGGTTTTTGAATTCTTCAATAAATTTTTTAGCTCTTTATCGCTAAGCATAATTAAATTCCAATTTATTGTATAATTTTAACTTAAACTTTTTATGCAACCAGTGAAATCTTTTCTTAGTTTATCCAGATCCCTGCCATAAAATATCACTTCCTGCCTCACCAGATCCGAAGGAATTTTAGTTCTTTTACTGGCCAGAAGCACTATTTCTTTATTCAATCCCAGTGCCAGTCCCAGCTCCAATCCTACGTTGAAAGTGGGATTGGTAAGATTGGCCAGAAAGTATCTGGACTGCTGTATCAGTTCACATATTTTACAAAAAAAATCTTTGGTCCTTATTTCCTGTCTGGCTATTTTATGTTTGATATTCATGCTTTTAAGGGCAGGGATAATAACTTCCTCTATGATTCTTTCCACATTTTTATAATTATAATTATAGGCTATGAATACCTGATTCGATTTTTCTTTCACATTAAGACCACAGATTTTATTGCCGGTAAGATAGCATTTCATTATACAAAAATAGAGTTAATAATTTTAAAACATTATACCACAACCTTATACAGAATTATTAACTCTATTAACTACTTAATCTATCGAATGATTTACTTTTTAAATTATTACTTCCATATTATCAATTATATTATTATAGACACTTCCTTCAGTCCCGGAATCCGTCCTTTCTTGAAATTGTCTGAATTGTTCCTCATTTGACGGAAATTGCCCTGGAACTCTTCCCCTGAATCCACCTAGAAACAAGGGCGCCACATTACATAAACCGGTAATAACCACCAGCACAGTCAAAACTATGGCCAGTATTTTAGCCCACCTGAATTTTTTAATACCGAATATAATCCATATAGCTATGGCAGCAATAAGTAAAACTCCCGCTATATAAGGCATAAACCTGAGCAACCTGAAAATAACGAATAAGCCATTTGGCCTCATAAACTGGTCAAACCCTTGTGCCGGCAAACCATCCATAACATTCTCCTTCATTTATAGTTACTTTTTTAGGAATTATTATATAAACAAAAAATGGAGATAAACTGGAGATTCAAATAAGATTTATACTTCTTTCATTTACGGTTAAACAGTGGTATGCACACTTCAAAGGTTACTTCTTTTTTGTCCCTGTTATAATAAACCTTTATGGTACCGCTATGATTTTCCACTATTTTCTTGCTTATGGAGAGACCCAGGCCATAGCTCCTCTTATCATTTACGGCAGTAACCTTATAAAATCGATCAAAAATATAAGGTAAATCTTTTTCATCGATTACTTTGCTGATATTGACAATTTTACAAACCAGTAGTTTCCCATCCCTGTCATTTTCCAGGCTGATATTTAATTCTTTTTTGGGAACACTATATTTTACGGCATTATCCATAAGATTAAAAAAAAGCTGCTCTATCTGCATTTCACTACCCATAATAATAAAACTGCCCCTAAAACTTGTTTTTAGTTTAAGCCTCTTGGACATAATTTGATTTCCAAACAATTTTATCAATTTTTCCAGAATTTTTTTTACATTAACCTGACTGAATTTATCCTTAAATCCATTTTCTTCAATATCGGATAAATTAAGCAGCTCTTCGGTTATTTTAGAGAGCCTCATAATTTCACTATCCACTAAAATTATGGTTTCCTTATACTCTTTATTGGTAATGTTTTTTTTCTGCCGGAGCACATCGATTTTTGTTTTCATTATGGTAAGCGGGGTGTTCAGTTCATGTGAAGCATTTTGAATAAATTGCCTTTGTTTTTTAAATGATGTCTCAATTTTATCCAGCATACTGTCAAAAACTCTGGCCATATTGGAGATAGCATCTTTTCCTTTAAGGTTTAATCTCAAATGCAGCCTCTTTTCATCTATTTCCTTTACGTTTTCGGTTATAAGATTGATCTGATGCAGCATTCTCCTCAGCACCAGAAAACCTCCCGATACAGCTATCATTATTATTACCAGTACTCCTCCGGTTATAGTATAAAATATTCTTAAAAAAAGTCCGGGGGGCAGTATTTTTAAATGAGGGGGAAGCCCAAAAGGTTCAAACTTATTCATTTCCCCCAACCTTTCAATAATTACCCGGTCAATTCCTTCCAAATGTTCACTTATGGTAATTATGTATCTTTCCCCCATCAGGTTGAATCTGTAAACAAAGTATATTAAAAATCCATAAAGTATAAAGGAAACAAATATTATTATTACAAACCACAGTAATATTTTTTTCTGGAGTGTTAATTTCATAAATACACCTTTATTTATCATTCACTATTCTATAACCCGAACCGTACACCGTTTTTATAAGCTTTCCCAATTTGCCCAGCTTTTTCCTTATATTCTTTATATGGGTATCCACAATATTGGTAAAAATATCCACATTCCTATCCCAGGCATGCTCAAGAATCTGATTTCTGCTTATCAGCTGGCCTTTGTATCTTAAAAGATATTCCAAAATCATGAATTCCTTCTTGGTAAGTTTTACTTCTTTTTCCCCTGTAAATACCTGTTCCCGGTCCAGATCAATTTTTAAGTCAAAGGTTTTAAGTATATTTTCCTTGTTTTTTGAGAACCTTCTGAGCAGGGCCCTCAACCTTGCCAGCAATTCCGAAAATTCAAATGGTTTGGTAAGGTAATCATCGGCACCGCAGTTAAGACCCTCTACGATATTTTCTACCTGTTTTTTAGCAGTAAGCATAAGTATGAAGCTTTTTACCTTCTCTTTTCTTATTCTCCTGCATAAATCTTCACCCGATGTATCAGGCAACATCAGATCCAGAATTATTATGTCGTAATCATAATTTTCAATCATATAATGACCTTCTTGTCCAGTGTAGGCTACATCAGCGATAAATCTATGCTGCTCCAGACCTATTTTAAGATTATCCGCTACCGATTTTTCATCTTCAATTATAAGTATCTTCATCTTCTCAAGTTATTTAACTTTTTACATTAAATGAGTATAAACCAATTCCATTATAAAGACTATTCATGTCTTAATGAATCAATGGGATTCAGCCTGGCTGCTCTCATAGCAGGAAAAATACCAAAAATCAGGCCTATTACTGTGGAAAAGGTTAAAGCCAGAATTATGGGAGAAGCGGTAATAAGCGAACTCAAGGTAGTAAAGGTATTCAATATCCAGGTTATAAAACCGGCAAAGCCTATCCCTATGATACCGCCTGACAGGCTTAGCACGATGCTTTCGGTTAAAAATTGTACCAGTATATCTCTATTTTTGGCTCCTATTGCTTTTCTTATACCAATTTCCCTGGTTCTTTCGGTAACCGATACAAACATAATATTCATGATCCCTATGCCTCCTACCAGAAGTGAAATAGCTGCTATACTGGCCAGGGTAATTACTAGAATATTTGCAACCGAGCTTGCTACTTCCAGGAGCTGGCCCGAGCTAGAGACCTCAAAATCATTGCTTCCTCCAAGTAAGATATGGTGCTGCACTCTTAAGACATCTTTTGTTTCACTTATAGCCCCATCCATATTATCCTCACTTTTAACTTTTGCGAGTATCTGGCCAATTGTATCCGTACCGTATAATTTATTCTGAGCAGTAGTAACCGGTATAAAAATGGAATTATCGGCACTCATACCAAAAGTGTACCCTGCTGATTTCAAGGTTCCCATTACTATAAATTTCTTTCCATCAATTCTTACTTCTTCTCCTACTGGATTTGTCTTTCCGAAATAATCGGTTACCACATTATATCCCAGAACAACTACATTGGTTGAATTGGAAACATCTCCTTCGGTAAAGAAGCTGCCTTTATCCAATTCATAACCGGTAAGCTTTAAATAATCTTCCGAGGTGGCAGTTATACTAACGCTTCCACTCCAGCTCTTATAGGAAAAATCCGTACCCCCTCCGGTCAGAACAGGAACTACTTCCTCAAGCAGATCCGCTTTTTCCTTCAGAACACTGACATCTTCCAGGTACAGCTCCCCTGCTACAATATCTTCTTCTTGTTCTCCAAAATTTCTGCTAACCATGAAACCTCCACCCTGCTCTCCACCTGTCCTGCTTTCAGATTCATTGGCACCCCTAAATGCCTGCTCTCTGCCCGGAGTAATAGTAATGACATTGGTGCCTATGCTCTGTATATTTGCGGTTATGGAAGCTTGCGCTGCCGCTCCTACAGACATAACTGCTACTACGGAGCCCACTCCGATTATAATCCCCAGCATGGTTAAAAATGACCTCAGTTTATTTAAAGCCAGAGATTTGAATGCAATTCTTATATTCTCAATTATTCTTTTCATCCTGAAACACTTTTTGACATATTGTTTATCTTATCTTCCAATCTGGGCATATGTTCAAGCCGTTTCCGTGCATCAACCGGATCTTTTATTAATTCTTCGCCATTTAAAATACCGTCTTTCAGATAAATTATCCTTTGGGCATGCCTTGCCAGTTCGATTTCATGGGTAACGAACAGAATGGTCTTTCCCTGCCGGTTAAGTTCCTGGAAAATAGCCATTATTTCTTCTCCTGTTCTTGAATCAAGATTTCCAGTAGGTTCATCGGCCAATACTATAGTTGGGTTATTGACAATAGCTCTGGCAATAGCTACTCTCTGCCTCTGCCCCCCTGATAATTCATTGGGTCTGTGTTTTGCCCAATCATTTAATCCCACTGAATTTATTACTTCGTTTATTAAGCTTGATCTTGATTTGAATTGTTTTTCCTTGGAATAAATTAAAGGGAGTTCAACATTCCCTATAATATTGGACCTTGGAAGCAGGTTGAAAGTCTGAAATACAAATCCGACTTTTTTATTTCTGATTTCTGCCAGCTGGTTGTCATTTAACCTGGAAACATCTATATTTTCCAGAAAATAGGATCCTGAAGTAGGAGTATCCAGACAGCCCAGTATATTCATAAGTGTGGACTTTCCCGAACCGGAGGGCCCCATAATGGATAAAAACTCACCCTGATTTATCTCGAGATCAACCCCTCTTAAAGCATTTACTTTTATATTACCGATTTTATATACCCTGGTAACATCTTTGATTTCTATAATCTTTTTTCTCATAATTCTCCGACTCCGCATTCAGGCTTATTGTATCCTGGAAGTTATGATTATATCTCCTTCATTAAGTCCTGAAGTGACTTCTATATACTGATAATCATTTATACCGGTAGTAATTTCGGTCTTTTTTACGGATTGAGCTGCATTCTCCGCGTTTACCTGTCCGCCGGAAATCAAAACGTCCACATAATTTTTGCCATTCTCCGTATATACCGCCTGAATGGGAACGTAAAGGACATTTTCGGCCTCCTGGGTGACGATATCGACATCGGCTGAAAGACCATAGAATACTTCCGCATCTCCGGTATCACTGAAATCAACAAAAATTTCAAAAGAAATTATATTGCCCTCCTCCGTGGCCACTGGTATTATTTTTTCCACTTTTCCCGAAATCTGATAATCGGGATAGGCATCCAGGGTAATATATGCATCATTACCTGCCGATATCTTCGAGATATCACTCTCACCGATAGTTGACTTGATTAAAAAATTACTGCTTATTATGGATATAGCATTGGCTGCCGAGTTCTGATCTCCGGTTATAAAATCAGACGAAATAACCACACCATCATAGGGAGCATATAATACATAATCATCAAGCTCTTTTTGTGCTGATTCATAGTCAATATCGGCCTGTTCCAATTGTATTTGTGCCTGTTCTATGCTATTTCTGGTTGAATCGATTTGCCTATCTGCCGACTGGAGACTGGATAAATTGTTCCAATAGGTAGTAGATTGGCTTAGTTGTGCCTGCTTATAAGAAGATTCTGCCTGTGATATGGAGTATGAATCCCCCATCTCCTGGGCATTTTCCAGAGAATCCAATGCGCTTTCGGTTGATTCTTCAGCTTTCTCGGTATTAAGATCTGCTAATTGAATGTCTATATGATTGGAATCCAGAGCTGCCTGATAATTCAATTTTGCTGATTTTAAAGAAATTTCCGAAAGTTTCAGATTCTTTTCGGCCTGTTCGAGCTGAAGCAGGCCCTCTGAATTATCTACTTCTACCAATATATCGCCCTTTTTGAAATAATCTCCCTTTTCCAGAGCGGACAATATCTTACCAGAAATCTGCATATTGTAAGTATTAAGAGAATCCGAATCTACGGAGCCGGTTGTGGAAACAGTCTGATAAATATTTCCTCTCTGCACAGTGAAGGTCTCCATTTGCTGAGTTCCTCCCTCTTCCGATAACCCGGAAAAGGGGCCCATCCCCATACAGGAAGTAAGAGTAACCGAAGTTAATAACAAAATAACGGTAGAAATTGCAGTAATAGCCATTTTTCTTTTGTTCAAAACCATTTCTTCACCCTTTTTAATTTTTTAGTGAGTTTGGTGAAATTATATTAAAAAAAAATGTAGAAATTCTGGAGCATATTTACTATAAAAATAATTTCATCCGTCAATTCTCCATAAAATATTCATTATTGACTGTTAAAATAAAAATAATATCGGAAGAGTCTTTTGAAGTCCGTATCAGTTACACAGCTATTGAAACTTAGTTTGTAAGGAAATTAAGGGAGGTGATATAGAGCCCTTAAATAAATTAAAACAAAGTAATGCAGCGTCATAAAAATGGGTAAGTTTTTTCTTACCCATTTTAATTTTCAAGTCTTAGTTATAATTCCATTTTCCAGCCGTCATGAGCAACCTCTACCCTAACTTTTTTTTCTGCATATTCTTTCAATTTTTCCGCCAGTTTATTTTGATCCATGGTAACTATCTGTTTACCACAGTGAGTAATAATTAGCCGGCTTATCCCGTATTTTTTGCACCAGCCTATTATAGTTTTTATTCTGGTATGTCCGAAAAGTTTACCTTCTCTTCTTCTTACCATATTTATATTAAGGCTGGAACCATCAGCTATCAATAAATCGATGCCATTCAGTATTTTACTCTTATCTTCTTCAAAATCCACTAAATCCGGAGCATAAATTAAAGTTTTACCTCCCTTAATTTTATAGGCTACCGCCGGGCATCTCAAAGAATGAATTACCGGATAAGCAGTTATGTTGAGATCCTTAAGCCTGTATTCCCTGTCGCTTTTAATAATCTTGTAACCTAAGGGTTTATATTTTCCGTAATCAAATGTAACTTCGGTCAGATATACGGGAATATCTACCCTTTTTTCATCTTTCAGAGTCCATAGATAATGGTCGGGGTGAGCATGAGTGATTAATATAAGATCAAAATCATTAATTCTATCTATTAACCGGGGGTTGAATTTTACTCCCAGATCAACCAGTGCTCCGGTGTTTTTATATCTTACCACAAGAGATGAGTGATATTTATGTTGGGCACTGCTTTCTTCAATTTCCCCTCTGGTGCCCGGGAACTCTATTGTCATATCTTACTTATTCTCTAATCCTTGCCTTAAATTTCCTGCCCAGATTTTCAAGTATTCTGTTTACTATTATTTCTATTTCCGTATCCTTCAAAGTTCTGGAATCATCCCTGAAACTTAAGGCATAAGCCATACTTTTTTTACTTTTCTCTATTTGCGCTCCTCTATATATATCGAACAAACGCACTTTCTTTAATAATCCGGCACCACTCTTTTTTATCTCATTTATAATTTCTCCATTCCCGATTTTTTCATCAACCACCACTGCCAGATCGATATCTATGGAAGGGAACGGGGGTATAGATTTGTACTTCCTGGCTTCTTTTACATTATTTATGAACTCATCCATATCCAGTTCCATATAATAAACATCCTGGCCAATTTCAGTTTCCTCTATTATCAGAGGGTGAATTTTCCCAATTATTCCCATAACTTTCCGGTTAATATTTATTTTACCGCTTATTCGGGGATGGAAGAATTTATACTGTCCTTCTTCTATTTTCAGATTACCATAGGGGTAGTACAGACCGGATAAAAACTCCAAAATACCTTTTAAATCATAAAAATCAATATTTCTTTCTACCTGACCCCAGCCCTTTTGTACGGCTTTTCCGGTAAGTATTACTCCAAGCTTGTTTAATTCCAGGGGTAATAAATCTTTGCCTCTTTTTTTAAAAACTTTTGATATTTCGAATATTCTAATATCCTTGATATTATGATTAATATTATCCTTGATATTTTTCATGAGCGCCGGAAGAAGCATGGTTCTTAAATATTTGAAATCTTCGTTAATGGGATTTAATATCTCCACACTATCCTTATAATCATTCTCAAGATTTAGTTTGAACCTTTCAATTGCTTCGGCACCAATAAAAGAATAATTTATAACTTCATTCAGTCCGATATTGCATAGAGATTGCCTTATTTCCCTCACCATTTTCTGATAATAAGTATATTTCCCCCGTTTATCACTGGTAGCTGTAGGAATAGAGTCCAATCTATCATATCCGTAAATTCTGGCTACCTCTTCTATCAGATCGATTTCTCTTTCCAGATCTTCGTATCTATGAGAAGGTACGTAGGCTTCTATGGTATTATTTTTTATTTTATTTTCAATTTTTAAACCGGTAAGTATACTGGATATTACCTCTTTTTCGATATTCTTGCCCAGAATTTTACTTACCCTATCTGCTCTCAAAATTATTTTTCTTTCCCTTTTTATCTTTTTATAATTATCGTAAATATATCCTTCTGGCTGCGAACCGGTAACTTTTTTCAAAATATCCTCAAATCTTCCGATAGCAAATAAAGTAAGAAGAGGATCGATTTTTTTCTCGAACCTATTTGAGGCTTCCGACCGCAGCCCTATTTTTTTGGAAGTTTTCATTATGGAAGGCCCGAAAAAGTTTGCCGACTCCAGCAATACATTTTTTGTATCTTTATTTATTTCGGTATCCTTTCCACCCATAATACCGGCAATAGCTACTGCTTTATTTTCATCGGCTATCGCCAGCGCATCTTGATCCAGAATTCTCAAAGAATCGTCGATCGTTCTTATTTTCTCACCTTTTTTTGCTTTCCTGACTATAATTTTAGGAGAATATAAAAGATCCCGGTCAAAAGCATGAAGAGGCTGGCCGGTTTCCAGCATAACATAATTGGTCAGGTCGACAATAAGATCGATTGGTCTTACATCACACAACCTCAATCTGTTTTTAAGCCATTGTGGAGACTGCATGCTGGGTATATTTTTAAAAATTTTAGCTGAATAACGGGGGCAAAGGATATAATCTTCTATTTCAATAGCAAATTCCGAATCCATATTTAATCTTCTTTGAAATTGGTAACCGGGAATTATAAGTTCGAAGCCAGTTAGAGCACTTATCTCTCTGGCAATCCCTATTACGCTCAGGCAATCAGGCCGATTAGGCGTGATCTCGAGTTCATAGACAATATCGTTCAGGCCGACCGATTTTGAGAAATTCTCCCCTACCTTGCAATCGGCATCCAGGATCATTATACCTTCCGATTCGGAAGAAAGGCCTAATTCCATTTCAGAACACATCATTCCTTCGGAAATCTGTCCTCTTATTTTACTTTCCTTTATAACTGTGCCCTTTAATTTCGCTCCGGGAAGAGCAACGGCTACTATATCCCCTTTCTTAAAATTCTTTGCACCACATACTATATCCAGTCTTTTTGAACCGGTATCGACTTTACACATAGCTAATTTATCAGCATCAGGGTGGGTGGAAAAATCTATGATCTTCCCTACTATTATATCCTGGTATTTACTGCCGAAACTCTCAATTTTTTTAACCTCGGTTCCGCTCATGGTCAGCATATCGGCAATATTCTCCGGATCAAGTTTATCCGTATCCAGGAATTCTTTTAACCAGTTTAATGTTACTCTCAATTCCTAAACTGCCTTCCATCAAATATATACAATCAAAATATCCTTTTAAAAATAATTAAATAACAAAACCCAAATGATTAAGGACATACCAAAAGTCAGAATTGGCTGACAAATCTCAGATCACCCTCAAAAAATAACCTTAAATCATCAATACCGTACTTCAACATACAAATTCGCTCTATTCCCATGCCGAAAGCAAATCCGCTTACTTCTTCCTGATGGTATCCTACAAATGAATATAAATTAGGGTCTACCATTCCGGCACCCAGAATTTCCAGCCATCCGCTTCCTGAACATACCCTGCACCCTTTTCCACCGCATATATTACAGGATACATCAACCTCGGCACTTGGCTCTGTAAATGGAAAATAATGTGGTCTGAATCTCACTTCTCTGTTTTTTCCGAAAATTTCATGGGCAAATGTCTCCAGTGTCCATTTAAGGTTACCAAAATTTATACCTTTATCTATCACCAGGCCCTCTATCTGGGTAAACATAGGAGTGTGCGATACATCATAATCCCTGCGGTATGCTTTACCCGGCGCTATAATTAACAAGGGAGGTTTGTTATTTTCCATATATCTTATCTGAACCGGTGAGGTATGAGTCCTGAGTAAAATTTTATCGGATATAAAAAAAGTATCATGTAGAGACCTCGCCGGATGATCGGCAGGAGTATTTAGCGCTTCAAAATTATAATAATCAGTTTCAGCCTCAGGTCCTTCTGCAATTTGAAATCCCATACCGATAAAAATTTCCTCGATCTCTTCGATGACTCTGGAAATTATATTTTTCCTTCCGGCTTCTATTCTTCTTCCCGGCAGTGAAAGGTCCATAATTTCTTCTCTTAGTTTTTTTTCATATTCAATACCCTTAAGAATTTTTTCCTTTTCCAGTATACTCCGTTCGATTTCACCGCGTGCAGTATTTAACTTTTTGCCGATTACTGGCTTTAGGTATTGAGGTAAACTGCCGATATTTTTTAAGGTTTTGATCAGGAAACTTTTTTTCCCCACATACTTCGTTCTTATTCTCTCCAGATCGCCTAAATTTTCTATAGCTTTCAGTTCCCTGCTAAAATTATCAAGTTCCGCCTTTATTTTTTTTTCTAGCTCATCTACTTTTTTTTCTTCTTCATCCATAATTTTATACCAGCTGTTTCTTTGCAGCCTCGGCTAATTTCTTAAAAGCATTAGGGTCCTTTACAGCCATTTCTGACAACATTTTTCTGTTTATATCAATGCTGGCCTTCTTTAGGCCGCAAATAAATTCATTATAGGATATCCCATTTATTCTGGCTGCAGCATTTATTCTCGTAATCCATAATCTCCTGAAATTTCTTTTATTATTTTTTCTGTCCCTGTATGCATAGCTCATTGATTTAAGAAGCTGCTCTTTGGCAATCTTATAGCTCCTGCTTTTGGAACCATAATATCCCCTCGCTTCTTTCAATACTTTTTTATGCTTTTTTCTTTTTAATTGTCCTCTTTTAACTCTGGTCATTTAAATCACACCTTTCCCTATCTACTTAGCAGCCTTCTTACTTTCTTCTTATCGGAAGAAGATACTTCCTGCATTTTCCTCAGCCGCCTTTTTCTTTCGGCGTTCTTCTTGGTTAAAATATGGCTCTTATACGCTTTTACTCTTAAAATTTTTCCGCTGCCGGTTACCTTGAACCTTTTAGCAGCGCCTTTATGGGTCTTTATTTTAGGCATAATAAATATCCTTCCGGTTTAATTTCTGGGGTTCACTTTTATTTCAAAGCCGGGGCCAAAATTGTAATTATATTGTACCCATCCGTCTTTGGTTCCAACTCCAGAGTGTATTTATCCTTTAATTCTTCCATTAATCTTTCCAGTATATTCATACCAATTTCCTTGTGCACAATTTCCCTTCCCCTGAACATAATAGTTATTTTTACCTTATAGCCACTTTTTAAAAATTTTTCTATCTGCCTTTTTTTGGTATTAAGATCATTTGTATCTATTTTGGGTCTCAATTTTATTTCTTTTACGATAATCTGCGATTGCTTCTTTTTCTTTAATTTTTCCGATATTTCCAGCTGATACTTATATTTTCTGTAATCCATTATTTTACAGACAGGAGGATTGCTTCCAGGGGAAATTTCAACCAGATCCAGCCCTCTTTGCTCGGCAGTTTTTAATGCTTCTTTAATAGGAACTATCCCGATCTGCTTACCATCTTCCGATATTAATCTGACCTCCGGTATCCTTATCTGTTCGTTTATACGAATTTTCTTATCGTCGTTGAAGGTACACCTCCCAGGTTCATTTTTAAAAAAAATAGGCAGATCAATCATCTACCTATTTATTTGAACTTAAATATAAATAACCAAATTAACAAGTTTATAAAACTGCCATCTGGTGAGAAATAGATGATTTCTACTTATTTTTTTATTCCTTCTATTTTTTTAACAAATTTGTATTGGTAATTTCGGAATTATACTAATTATTAATTATTTTGTCTATACTGCTACTTCTCCATCTTCTTCAGGAACATACTCTTCTTCCCACGCCTTGTCCGCAATTTCTTTATAATCACCTGCATATTTATCCAGTGGTTTTGCAAGACAGCCTATGATTGTCTCTGCCCCGTCATGGGTGGGATAAGCACCGGTTTCAGCAACTATTTCTCTTAAAACATGAGGGTTATCTATTATACAGCATGGTCTCAGATGATTTTTCGTATAAGGCTGCCTTTTTCTGAATCCATTAAAGAAATCCGAATTTAAAATTTCGACCAGACTTTTTTCTTTTATATTGTCAGCAGCAAAGTGAACGAAAACACAGGGTTCGACATCTCCATTTACATTAATATGTAAATAATTTTTCCCGCCGGCCATGCAGCCGTTTACCAGCGGCCCGTCATTCCAGAAATCAGCTATTACCAGGTTTTTGCTCCTCCTTATTTCCAGAATCCTTTTACGTCTGTAATCTCTTTGTTCAGGAGTGGGCATAAGTTCCAAAGCCGGATTTTTACCTATAGGAACATAATTAAAGTACCATCCTACGAATGCTCCCTTTTCTATAAACAAATCAACAAATTCATCGCTTACCACCAATTCATTATTAGATCTGGTTGCAGTCACCGAAAATCCAAAAAGCACCCCATTTTTATTAAGTGAATCCATTGCTTTCATAATTCTTGCCCAGGCTCCCTTTCCTCTTCTCTCGTCAGTTTCTTTTTCAAAACCTTCTACACTTATACAGGGAACTGCATTCCCAAGTTCCGCCAGCTTCTTTGCCACTTTGTCATCTATCAACTGACCATTGGTATAAATTTGGAAAAATGAATTATTATGTCTTTCCAGAAAGTCATATAATTTATCCCAGCAAAATGGCTCCCCGCCGGTAATAACAAAGAAGTAAAGCCCTATGTTGTTTGCTTCTTCTATTATTCTGTTGCATACATCATAGGGAAGGTCGCTCTTTTTGGAATACTGCCAGGCATAGCACCCGTAGCATTTCAGATTACATCTCATGGTGGGACTCATTACTAAAAGATTGGGCGGATTAAAGCCATATTTTTTAGCAAAAGCAAGCCTTCTGGGCTGACCCTGTATCATGGCATTATTTATCAAATTCATAACTACTTTTTCTCTCACCTGTGGAGATACTCTGGAAGACTGCCTCTTAAGATTTATTAGTAAATTCTCCAGAAAATCTCTTTCTTCTTTTTTCTTAAGCTTATATACCCTTCCTTTAATCAGGGAAAGCCACCTATCGTCGGAAATCTTAGGCAGTATTCTAAGTACGCCTTTTATAGCGGTTTTAGTGGTATACAATTTTACTCTTTCCTTTAATGTCATTTCACGTACCCCTTGATATATTAATAAAATATAAAAGTCATGTTATGTTAATACCGGTATAATAAAATTTAAGACCGAATTACAAGGATTATTAGAATTATAGGAACATTTTTATAAAAAATAAAGTATTAAAAAATTCATCTAATAATTTTTTTCCTTACTGCCGACGATATTTTTTAATTTGCTTATAAAATCCTCCAGTTTTATTTCTTTTATATCCCCGCCAATTTTTTTCCTTATGGTTACAGTTTCAGTTTTTTCCTCATTTTCACCAATTATAACCATATAGGGTATTTTCTTAATCTCTGCCTGTTTTATCTTTTTACTCAATGATTCCACTCTGTTGTCCATTTCCACCCTGAAATCATTGACCTTCAAACAATCATACACCTTCTTAGCATACCGATAATATTTTTCCGAAATAGGAAGTATGGTAATCTGCCGGGGAGCCAGCCATGGAGGTAAATTTCCACTGTAATGCTCCAGAAGTATACCTATAAATCTTTCGATGCTCCCCAGAACTGTTCTATGAATCATTACCGGCCTGTGTCTGGCATTATCTTCTCCCATATATTCGATATCAAATTTCTCCGGCATGGCAAAATCAAGCTGTATGGTACCACACTGCCAGGTTCTGTCTAGACAGTCCCTTATGTGAAAATCAATTTTGGGACCATAAAAAGCTCCTTCACCTTCATTTATCATATATTCCAGCCCGCTAGTCTCCATGGCATCCTTTAATATACTTTCAGCCTCATCCCACATCTCGTCGGTTCCTATTCGTTTTTCCGGTTTGGTGGAAAGCTCAACCTTATATTTATCAAAACCAAAAACTCTGTAAATACGGTCAACCAGACTTATTACCCCGGATACTTCATTACCCACCTGCTCCACCGTGCAAAATATATGAGCATCATCCTGAGTGAAACTCCTCACTCTGAACAATCCGTGTAGAACACCTGATTTTTCATGCCTGTGGACCAATCCCAGTTCGGCAATTTTTATAGGCAGCTCTTTATAAGAGTGCTGGTTTGATTTATATACTAAAATAGTACCCGGGCAGTTCATAGGTTTTATGGCATAATCTTCCTCATCGATTTTTACAAAATACATATTTTCTCGGTAATTATCCCAGTGGCCGGAAGTTTTCCATAACTGGTTGCTGAGTATAATGGGAGTGTTTATCTCCATATAACCTTCTTTTAAATGTTCATCTTTCCAGTATTCCAGTATTATATCTATAAGTTTCTTTCCCATGGGGTGGAAAAAAGGAAATCCCGGTGCTTCATCATGAAAACTGAACAGATCCAGATCTCTGCCTATCTTCCTGTGATCGCTTCTTCTGGCTATTTCCAATTTTTCGAGATACCTTTTTAAATCCTCTTTTTTAAAGAACGATGTCCCGTATATTCTGGCCAGCATCTTGTTTTTTTCGTTTCCTCTCCAGTAAGCCCCGGCGACGCTTAATAACTTGAATGCTCCCACTCTTCCTGTCGATGGAATATGCGGTCCGGCACACAAGTCAACAAAATCTCCGCAGGTATATATGCTGACTTTATCATCTTTTATATCATTTATTAGTTCTATCTTGTATATGTTGTCTTTAAATAATTTTCTGGCTTCTTCCTTGCTTATCTCATTTCTTTCGAACCGGTAATCAGCCTTTATAATTTTTTTCATTTCTTCTTCAATCAAAGGAAGATCCTCTGCTGATACATTTTTTAAAGTTTCAAAATCATAATAGAATCCTTCTTTTATGGCAGGACCAATGGTAAATTTGGCATCCGGAAATATTTTTTTTATAGCCGCCGCCATTATATGAGAGGAGCTGTGATTTAATATATCGCCGGCTATTTCATCATTATGGGGAGTAATAATATTGAAAACAGAATCTTTTTCTACTCCGAAATTCAAATCAACCAGTCTGTTCTCAGAGTCTTCACCTTTATCGTTTACCAGTTCCGCTGCTACCGCCGTATCTGCAACTACTTTGTTTAATTTACTTAATGCTTCCAGAACACTGGACCCTTTTTCTACTTTAATTTTTCCTGTATTTTTAAAATGAATTTCAATCATCTGCAATTAGATTTCCTTAAAATTATCCAATTCTCTCATATTTACCATTATATATTTTTATATATAGAGGATAAATTAAATCTTCTATAAAAAAATGGAGCGGAAGACGGGACTCGGACCCGCGACCCCCACCTTGGCAAGGTGATGCTCTACCAACTGAGCTACTTCCGCTCGATATACTTTCAGGCTAAGTATTATATTACCATTTTTTTTGCAAAACAAATATTAGCCAGTCAAAAAACAAAAGTCAACAAAATACTCCGGTAGAATATTCAAGGTTGACTCCTTCAAACATAGACACATGAGCAAATTCTATTATTTTTTATATTTCCAAAGGATTTCCTTTTTTTATTAATTATTATTTAATATAATTACACTTAATTTTTTCTTAATTTTCTAAACGGATTATAAAATATAAAACAAATTTATAGGACATTGGAATGAATAAACAAATATCACATGATGAAGAATCACACAACAAGGGTTATTTTCCTTTTATGGAACCTGACGAAAAAACTGTATTTATCGCCCCGGCCAACCTGGAAAATATAATCGACGGCTACCTGGTCCTAACCGATAAAAAATTATTCTTCTATTTTTATTCCAATATAACCAGAGATAAAAAATTTATAGCCACCTACCCCTATATTGTTTCTGTTCAATTAAAGCAGGGCCTGATTTATTCCACCCTGACTGTAGAGAATAAAAAAGAGAGTATCAAAATATATAAATTAAGAAAAAAAGATGCTCTGGAATTTTACGGATTACTGAATAATATAATTAAAGATAATAAAAAAGATTCCTAATTACCGGACAACGATAAATTTCCATACAGTGCCTGATATCCATATGGTGATAAATTTCCATCTTCGTCTACCGGTACATTTTCATACAAGGGTACCTCACCGTATAAACCAGCTAACTCCAATTTATTATTGCCGTTTATAATTCTAATCCAGATACCTTTTCTGCCAAAATCTTTTGCCTCTTTTTTTGAATCAAAATATATATCTACTCTGTTACCTTTAATTTTTCCCCCGGTATCTTCTGCCGTAAAAACTCCCATATCTTTTATCTCCACCTTCGTTCCCAGAGGAATTACATCAGGATCTACTGCAATAATTCCTTCTTTTATCTCTTTTCCGGTTGCAGTTACATTATCGGTACCCTGCCCGGGATCATTGGCGCTATATCCGGAAGCAATAAAATAATACCAGTCAACTTCTTTCTCCACTTCATTAACCTCTCTGACCACCATCTTTTCTTTCTGCGGAAGCTCGGTATCTTTTAAAAACGGCAAGATAGAACCGAACCTATCATCTTTTGAAAACAAAATCAATGCTGCAGCAGATGACAAAAATACCACCAGAACCCAGAATAAAATATGTACAGTTATATTATACCTTTTCATATTTTACTCCCTTTCTATATTCAATTTACCAAAATATTAACAATTTAATTAAAACATCTATTAATATTACCGTACAAAGCCTCTTATTATATATAAAAATTTCATAAAATCAACCCTGAAACTATTAGTAAGGAAATTTTATAAATCCCTATTGACCGAACATATGTTTGGTAGTAATATAAAAACAGTTAATTTTCCTATATAAATTCAATCAGCCGGACGGGGTAAAATGGCTTTTTTTTCTCATCTTCATGTACACAGTGAATACAGTCTGATGAAGTCGTCGGTAAAAATAAAAGACTTGATCAATGCTGCTGCCGAAAAGGGTATGAATGCAGTCGCTCTCACCGACAAATATGTAATGAGCGGAGCCGTTGAATTTTATAAAGAAGCCATTAGTAAAAACATAAAGCCCCTGATCGGCTGTGAGATCTGTGTCAGCAACGACAGCATGCTCCCCCACCTGGTTACCCTGATTAGAAACGGAAAAGGATATCAAAATCTATGTCAGATAATAAGTTTAAAACCAGAAATGGCAGAGATATGCTCCTGTGCACCATGGAAGATAGGGATGGTATGTATGAAGCAGTGTTCTTCCCCGATAGATGCAAAAAGAATCTGAAAGTAATAATGAATCACTCTGCTTTGATAATTGAAGGCAGCCTCTGCCTTAAGGATGGTGAGGCAACCGTAATCGGTAAAAATGTCATAAGTCTTTCCTATTTAAAAAAAGCTAAAGATAGGTGTAGAAAAGAGAGTATTAAAAATAATTTATTTACAAAAACAAGATCAGTATGGCTGGTTCAAGAAGAATAATACATATAGACATGGACGCTTTCTTTGCTCAGATAGAGCAGAGAGACACTCCGGAATATAAAAACAAACCCCTGATAGTGGGGGGCCCGTTAAACAGAGGAGTGATTTCCACCGCTTCCTATGAAGCAAGAAAATATGGCCTGTACTCGGGAATGCCTCTGAGCCGGGCAAAGAAATTATGTCCCCGGGGAATTTATATCCCTGTTAATATGGAAAAATATCTTAAGGAATCAATACGAATAAGAGAGATATTCTTTCAGTTTACCCCTCTGGTGGAATTTATAGGCTGCGATGAAGCTTTCCTGGACGTAACCGGCTGTCAAAAGCTTTTTGGAAACGAACTGGATATGGCCAAAAAAATAAAGGGACGGATATATGAACAGACCAATTTAATCTCTTCCGCAGGCATAGGACCCAACAAGTTTTTAGCCAAACTGGCCTCCGGTATAGGAAAACCTAACGGCCTTACCGTACTGGATAATACCAGCGAAGTTATGGAAAAAGTTAAGCTTTTGCCGGTATCTTATTTATGGGGTGTGGGAAAAGTTACGGAGGAAGAACTTAAACCAATGGGAATCGAAACTATAGGAGACCTTGCCAGAACTCCTCCCCTGATAATCGAGAACAAGTTCGGAGAGGCCGGCAGAATTATACATAAAATGGCAAACGGGATCGACAACAGAGAGGTGATACCAAATCAGGAACCTAAATCAGTAGGAAGGGAAGTGACTTTCAGTAAAGATGTAGATGATTACGGGATACTAAGATCAACACTTCTTCTCCTTTCGCAAAAAATATCCAGAAATCTCCGCCTGAAAGAGTATAAGGGCAAAGTAGTCACCCTCAAAGTAAGATTTTCCGACTTTAAGACAATTACCATGAGAATAACCTTAAAAAATTACACCTCCGGTATATTTGACATCCATAGATCTTCTGTTGCCATACTTAAAAATCTGGACCTGAAGAGAAAAAAAATCAGACTGATAGGAGTTTATCTTAGTAAACTTAAACCAGTTTCCATGTTGAAAAGCCTGCTGCCCGAAGAGGAATGGAAGGATGAAAATCTGGCCCTGGCTATCGATAAAATATCACATAAATTTGGTGAAAATAAATTGACCATAGCAAAACTGGCAGACCGGGATAGCTTGATAAACTGATTAGATTTAATTAAAGATATTTTAATATATTGATTTAATTTTATTTTATGCTCTGTTTATTTACCGGTTTACTTGATTACTTATCCCATTTACTTACTGCTCTCCATGAATATTTCAAATCTTTCCCTCCCCGCTTTACATACAGGGCAAATTTCCGGCGGGTTTTTCCTGGCACATAAATAACCGCAAACCTTGCATCTCCATACCGGATACTTAATATCTAGAGTTTTACTTTGAGGCATTTTTTCCTTTTTCTCCTTATCCTTCCTTCCGCCTGCAATCCTCCTCTCCGGAATTGGCCTGACTTTCTTCTTACCCTCCAATGTCTCCTTATCAACATATAGCGCGCAGTAACAGGTGCCATAATCATCCAGATCAGGGTCTCTATAATCACAAGGGCATATTATATCCAGATCTTCTTCTTTTTTGCCGGATGCAAGCCTGCAGGGACATGACTGGTATCCATATCTTTCCTGGTTTCGAAGCAGGCCCTTTACCAGTGATTTAGTAAATTTTATATCAGGATTCAAATGATAACCGCCGGATTCTGCATCATCTTTTAATTTCGTATATAAATTATCAATTTCTTCGTTCGTTATTTCATGGGTTACACTCATTATTTTAATCTTTCTCTAATTTCTTTTTCATTAAATCCAATAATGCTGTTTTTATCATCAATTACCAGAGTTGGAAAACTAAAAGCCGGGTTATATTTTTTAATTTCCTCCTTTATTTCTTCTATCTCATTATAACCTGCCATATCTACATCAACATAATAATAATCAACTTTCAATTCACCCAAAAGATCTTTAACTTTCCTGCACCACTGACAGGTACTCAAAGCGTATAAGACCAGCTTACCCTTATTTTTTCCTTCCACATGATTCAATTTAAAATTCATATTTATATCCCTTCAATCAAAACAATCGGTACCATTAAAAAATATATCATTAAAAATTATATCATTAAAGAATAATCTATATTTCTATATTAATCAATTTATATCTTTCGGTATCTTCTAAAAATAAGTTTAAAGTTTAACTTTAAACCTCTAATCAAACCCTGTATTTATAGATTCTTGTTTTAAAATATATAATTTTTGTTATTATTTTATACATCAACAATTATTGAGTAAAGAAAATACTATCTTATTTTTAGAGGTGTTTTAAATGACCAGAATTATCAAAATATTTTCTAAAAACCTGGAGTTCCCCGTGAAATTAAATAATTCTAATACAGCCGGAGAGATATTAAAAAAAATACCCATCGTCTCCAGAGCAAATAGATGGGGTAATGAGATATACTTCAGGATACCGGTACAGATTGAACTGGAGAATGGTATAGAAATTCTTGATGTGGGTTCCGTTGCCTACTGGCCTCCCGGTAATGCTTTTTGTATTTTTTTTGGGAAAACTCCTGCCAGTACTGGGGAAAAACCCCAGGCAGCAGGTCCAGTTACTGTCATCGGTAAAATAATCAATAAAAAAGATATACCCCTGCTTAAAGAAATTTCGAACGGAGATGAAATAGAGATCAGAGCCGAAAAATAAAAAAGAGAAATAAATAAGAATCCTATTCTTCTTTCAGAATTTTTATAAATTCTTCAACCAAATTAGGGTCAAATTGTGAACCACTGGATTTTCTTAGCTCTTTAATAGCTTCTTCCTTGCTCAATGTCCTTTTATAAAATCTACCGCTCCTCATAACGTCATAAGCATCAGCAATGGCCGTAATACGGGAAAGCAGAGGAATATCTTCTCCTTTTAACCCCTGCGGATAGCCCTTTCCATCCCACCTTTCGTGGTGGGTTAAAATATATTCGGCAATATTGGAGAATTTTTTTGATGACGATGCAATATTATATCCAATCTCGGGATAACTTTTTAATATCTTCCAATCCCTTTCACTTAATTCATTCTTCCTGGTTACAATATCATCCGGAATAGCTATTTTCCCCAGATCGTGAAGATCGGCAAGAACCGATAATTGCTCCAGTTTGCTTTTTGGCAATCCCTTTACTTTCCCCAGTTTTAAAACCATTTTTTCAACTCTTTTTCCATGTTCCCGTGTTTCAAAGCTGTTCTGAAGCAAAGAATCAATAAGTGAGGATATGACAGAATCAGGAATACTTTTAGATTCAAATAACTTATTTTTATACATTTCATCTTTAGCTTCCTTCATGATATTCTGAATATCCACACCAGGATCTTCTTTTGTGGACGTTCCTATAGAAAAATCGAATTTTGCCTTAATTTTGCCGGTTTTGTGACAGGTTTCTCTAATTCTTTTCACTATTTTTCGGGCATACTCTGCCGTGGTTCCGGGCAGCAGTACAGAAAATTCATCCTCTCCCCATCTTGAAATTATATCTTCTTTCCTGCAGCACTCTCTTAAAGCTATTGCTATAACTTTAAGAACTTTATCCCCCTCTTTGTTACCATAGGCATCATTTATTAACTTTAAACCGTTTACATCACCAATAATGAAACTTATGGGTAACTGCCTATCGGTATCAAGCCTTTTTATTTCCTCTTCAAAATAAGCTCTATTATAAAGACCGGTCAGACTGTCATGAAATCTTAAATATTTTAATTTTTCCTCAGCCTTTTTTCTCCGGGTTATGTCTGTTATTAACACCTGAATTGATTTTACTCTGCCGTCTTTTTTTATAAGCCCGTAATAAACTTCCCCGAAAAAATCATTTCCATTTTTATCCTGACCGGAAATCTCAAAAGGCATACCTTTTTTACCGCTTAAGGCAAAAGCAAATATTTTGAGGTATCTGGGAATATCCGCTGCATTCAGGAATTTATGTCTGGTAAAATGCTTGCCCACTATTTCATCCTCGGTTTGGCCAAGAAAATCCAGTACTTTATGGTTACAAGAGGTAATAATCCCTCTTCCGTCAATAGTAAGTATGCCAAAAGGGGCGGAATTAATTAAAGTTTCATATTTTTCTTTGCTTTCTTCCAGTGCTTCTTCTATTTCGTTAAAATCAAACTGTGGACTCTCATATTCGTCTATTATGCGGTGTAATTTTTCTAACTCAGAGAGCAATTGTTCTTTAATTTTATTGCTTTTTTCCATCTTTAATTAACTTACAATTTCTAAACTATAATTTTCAAATTCCTTTCCATATTATCAAGTTCCCTTAAGAAATTTTCGTTTGCTAAATCAGACTCTTTGTTAATTCTTTCCAATTCTTCAGGACTTGCCAGTAAAGAAAATTTGGTAAAAAACAATTTCTCTTTATTCAGGTTATCCAGCTTATAGTTAAATGCTTCTTTTAAAAATACCGGTACCTCTATTTTTGAGAATTCCTCAATATAATCATCGTATTTTTCTGCAATTTCTATGGCGTAATTAATTTTTACTTCGATATTTCCCCGTTCATTATCAAAACTTTTGACCATATTACTTATCTCTCCTGAATATTCGCTGTTGAGTTTAAAATACTCTCTTCTAAAACCATTAAATAGGCCTACTCTCTTTTTATCCCGGTATTTATCGGTCTTTATAAGTATTAAAGAACTTACAGCCAATATTACAATAATGGCACTGGTTACCCCATACAGCACGCTGGCGGTCATAAGATCGAAATCAATAATCTTCTCATTGTTAAATATATAAATGATTAAAGTAACAATCTCCAGCAGCATTGCTCCCACTACCATTATGAAGTATTTTAATTTTATAACTTTGTAACCGAATTCTTTAAAAAACTTAAAAGCACGGTTTTTATAAATTTTATCAAAATTATTATCCATTTTACCTTACCTCAATTTTATTAATATTATAATAAAAACTTTTATAATCACATTGTTATATTATACCAAAAAATTAATATTTTATACTATTATAATTATAATATTCATACTTATATACAAATAATAATATTATTTAATGATATTTAATAAAAATCAGGGACCGGTATCAGGATTTGGAATTATCTGTAAGATAATATGCTTGAATTCGTGGTTAAAATAAAATAATATCTGATGCCTTCTTAATATTTCCATTCCAGGGCATTTAGACGGTATGCAGCCATATTTATTAGCAAGTTATAGAGAATTATATTAATTATAATTTCTATAACCAGTATTATGGGAAAAACTACCAGTCCGGGCCAGCTTAGATACTTTGCCAGAAATAACATACCTATAATAATCCCTCCGAAAAAAATGAAGTATGTAATAAATAATACCAAAATCAATAAACCTCCCAGGAATGTAACATTATTTCTATTTTGTTGAGGAGGATTGAAAACCGGGAAAAAAGTCCCTACCGAAGTGCAAATTACAGAATCGCCCCAGCTGAATAAAATCAAAAGAAACAGTCCTGCCGCAAGCATCAATACTCCGGGTTTATATAGAAAATACAATATTAACATAAAAATACTTCCTATCAGTGCGGTTATGCAGGAGCTGAAAATAATTTTCGTTCTCAAAATTCTTTTGGCATGTAAGGGGGAAGTCTTTATTATCCAGAACTTTAATCCTTCTCCTCCTATATTGTTACCGGATACATTTATGTTGATCATTCCCGAAATTAGTAGAGGAAAAAATAAAAATAAAAGAGTTTCTATGTTTATAAAAAAATTAATATCTCCTCCTTTATTGATCTGGTTTGAAAAAGACCAAAAAAATATGAAAAGAAACATTACCATTGGCATCAGTAATTGTACAAGTCTTCTTACATCTCTGGTAAGTAATTTAAAATCTTTAATTATTAAATAATTAATTCCCGAAAATAATGAAAATCCGTATTTTTTGCCGCTGATTACCTTTGTTTCTTCTGCTTTTATTTTTCTTGATCTTTTTCTACTTATTACCTGAGAAGTACTTGACCAGCCAGTATAGTATATTCGCTGGGATATTATTATACAGAGGAATATCAAAGATACGGAAACAGCGGTGATAAAAACAAAGCTTAAAACAAACTGGCGGTAATTACCGTTATGGAGAAAAAATAAAGTATTCGATCCCCAGGTAGAAGGTAAAATTTTTAAAAACGGCTTGTCAAAAACATCTAAAATAAACTGCCGTATGTTTTCAATTTCCATCGATTTCAATTCCGGAGTTATATTCTGTACATATCTGGGTATAATTTGTGAAGACAACCATATAAGCAGCCCAAATAAACCTCCTACTACCGCCAGTATCTCCTTTGCTCTTGCCGGATTAACATATCTGGCCGCAACCATCCCTATTAAAACCCCCAGGCTGGTTGGTATGGATACCACTGAAATAAAAATTACCAGCATTACCGGATAATAAGCAAGAGGAACTTTTGAGGTTATTCCATAGGCTATTAGAAACGGCAAAATTATTATAAAGAACAAATAAGAATTTGATATCAATGCTTCGATATATTTATAAGTGAAAACTGTTCGAAAACTGATAGGCAAGCTTAACAATAATTCCAGATCCTTTGACAAGTATAGTATATAAAGACTGGCGGCAATACCGGTAAATAATATAAAAATAAATACTATGGCAAAAGCATAATCCAGAGCTATATCAAATATGGTATCAGCCAGTTCTATATTTAAATCTCTAAAAATAAATGAAATAAGTCTGGTGGAGAAATATAGAATAAGAGAAAAAATTATTACCCCAATTACAGTCCCGATGATCCTTCCGGCTCTTTTTTTCGGTTCATCTCTGGTAAACCCCAGAAAAATAACGGTCAATCTGTTTTTAAGCAATAAACCAAGCATAAACTATCAGGTCAATGATTTTATAATATCTATATCTTCATCTCCCCCGGTCAACTGTAGAAATATCTCTTCCAGATTTCCTTTTCTTTCCATAGATAATTTCCTGAGTTCTTCCATATCTCCTACTGCTATTAACTTTCCATCCTGTATAATGCCTACTCTATCGCATATTCTTTCCGCTATTTCCAGAATGTGAGTGGACATAAAGATACAGTCTCCTGCCTCTGCCCTGAATCTTAAAATATCTTTTATAATTTTGGCACTCTTGGGATCGAGACCCACCGTAGGTTCGTCAAAGAAAAGTACCTTTGGGGAATGAATTAATGCTCCTGCTATGGCAATTTTTTGTTTCATTCCATGTGAATAACCTTGAATTAACTGATCTCCTCTCTCGGAGAGATCAAAAACTTTTAAGAGCTCTTTTATTTTTTTATCAATTCCATTTCTATCCATACCGAATAAATTTCCTATAAATCTTAAGAATTCCCTGCCAGTTAATTTCTCATAAATCTGAGGTTCTTCCGGTATAAGTCCTATAACCTTTTTAGCTTCTATCGGATCTTCCTGGATATCATTACCCATAATTTTTACCGTTCCTGAAGTTGGTTTCAAAAGCCCGGTCATTAGTTTAATGGTTGTAGTTTTACCTGCTCCATTAGGGCCCAGGAAGCCAAAAATTTCTCCTCTTCTAACTTTCAGGTTTAGTTTATTTACAGCAATCAGACTTCCAAAATTTTTAGTAAGGTCAAAAGTTTCTACGGCAACCGAATCTTCACTCATAATTAAATCCTTAATGACTTTTTATTATATTTACGTAATTATATATTTTCATAAATTCAATATCAAAGAATTTTTGTAGCATATTTCGGAGAAAATTTCAATTTTCGTATTATCTACCCTTAATTAATTGGTCTTTTTGAATTAAGAAGATAAAAAATTAATTCTTATTGATATGGAGGCGGCACCCGGATTCGAACCGGGGATAAAGGTTTTGCAGACCTCTGCCTTACCACTTGGCTATGCCGCCACGCAGGCAACAGAAAAATATTATAGGATAATTTTATTTAAAAGTTAAGCAAAGCTTCTCTATTACTTTTTATATTACTTATCTTGAATAACGACCGTAATTACCTTTTAATATTTAAAGCGCTAATTTTAAAACATTAAACAAACCGATGAAACTTTTTAAAATATTCCTTCTATTTTTTTGCCACAATTTGGACATAGATCTTTTTTCAACTTATTATTAAAAACGGAAAACCCAGTTCTTTCAACTAACCTGTAATTGCACTCCGGACAGAAAGTGTTCTCATACCAGCTGCCGGAAATATTTCCACCATATACGTATTTTAATCCTGCTTCCTTCCCTATATCCATAGCAATTTTTATTTTCTCCACACCAGTTGGCGGGATATTTGATTTGTATTGCGGGTAATAAGCACTTATGTGCCAGGGTATACTTTCATCAATTCCCATCAGAAATTCCGCTATTTTTTGCAATTCATCCTTAGAATCATTAATTCCCGGTATTATTAAAGTAGTAACTTCAATCCAGATACCCATCTTCTTCATTAAGATAATATTATCCAGAACCGGCTTCAGCCTTCCCCCAATCTTCTTTTTATAAGTGTCTTTAGAAAAACTCTTTAAATCTACATTGGCAGCATCCAGGTAGGGCTCTATCATTTCCAAACATTCTCTGGTCATAAAACCATTGGTTACAAAAACATTCTTAAGTCCCCTTTCATGGGCAAGCTTTGCAGTATCATAAGCATATTCGAAGAAAATGGTTGGTTCGGTATAGGTATATGAAATACTTTTATCTCCGTATGCCAGAGCATGTTCAACCAACACCTCGGGCGGAACATCCTTTCCCTCGATTCTATCAAAATCAGATGGAGCTTGTGAGATGTCAAAATTCTGACAAAAAAAACATTTGAAATTACATCCCATAGTAGCTATTGATAAGGAGTTGGTACCGGGCAGGAAATGAAACAATGGTTTCTTCTCAATGGGATCGGAATTTTCAGCAATTAATTTCCTATATACCATAGAATAAAGTACCCCATTAATATTCTTTCTTACACAGCATTTACCTACATCCTGGTTTTTAATAATGCATCTATGATTACAAAGATTACATCTTACTTTATTTTTGCTAATTTTTTTATATAGATATGCTTCTTTCATTTTTCTTCCTTTTCTCTTCAATAATTATCTCAGAAACATACTGATATTATAATTATATAACCATCAATGATAATAATAAATTATTTATGGGAATAACTCGCTATTCATAAGAATTTTGATTAAATATTTTTTCCGGATATACTTTTAATTATAAAAAACTTTTCCCCTTTTTAATATATCCTTTTATCATTTATAATTATTAAAAAAATAATGGAGGGCAGTAAAATGCCTCATGTAATAGTTAAATTATGGCCAGGCCGAACAGAAAAACAAAAAAAACAGATGACTGGCAGAATTGTAGAAGCTTTAAAAGATACCATCGATACTACTGAAGAATCTATTTCGGTATCTATTGAAGAAGTACCTGAGGAAAAATGGGCTGAAGAAGTTTACAAAACTGATATAATTGGAAAAGAGCATCTTTTATATAAAAAGCCCGGTTATAGGTGCCATTGACATCTATTACCGGTTAAAAATAGTTATGTATATGATTTAAAATCTGATTTTTAACTTATTTATTTATTTCGTTTTATGGATTGGTTTAAAATATGGAAAATGAAAAGGACGCATGGATATATTTTATTGAAATACTTATCAAACAAGGCAAATATGATGAGGTGGAAAGAGCCTGTCACGATGCCCTGAGGCTAGATAGAAAGTTTAAAGAAGCGTGGTATTATTATGGCATTAATTATTACAGACAGGGAAAATATGATGAAGCAGAACTGGCATGCAGGGAAGCCCTGGAATTAGATGAGAAATATACCGATGCTCTACTCTGTCTGGGTGCCACTCTTTTCAAACAAAACAAATATCTTCAATCCGAAGAAATTATTAAAGAATTAATAAAACTGGACGAAAATAATAAAGATGCCTGGAAAATTCTACATATATTACTGCAGAAACAGGGTAAATACAGAGAAGCAGAAATTGCATATAAAAAATCAGAAGAAATTAGATAGCATGTTCTCATTAATTAAGGGTTATCATTTCAATCACATATGGTAAGTTTATTGGTGTCGGAAGGGGGACTTGAACCCCCATGAACAATATTGTTCACAAGGCCCTCAACCTTGCGCGTCTACCAGTTCCGCCATTCCGACACAATATGATTTTATCAAACCCGTCTTGAGATTATTTTACTATAACTTTCTTACTTGTTTAACTCTAAAAATAATAGTTGATACACCTAACAAGCCACCACAACTTAAAGCACGGAATTCATAAATTTCTGCAATCTCTATTTCTCTTTAGGTTTCAAACAAACAGCCAGATGCTCCAGAAGATCACCCGATTTAATCAATAAATTAAAATCCTTATTTTCATCCAGACCTTTTATTAAATCCAAGTTGAAGGGAATACTTAGTAAATCTATTTCTTTATCTTTGAGCATGCTTATAAGATTATTAATATCCGTGTCAAATAAAATTTTTATGTTATCCATGTCAGGTGTTTCTCTAAAATAGTAATCATTTTTCTTTAGTAATAAATATTCCCCGCTTACATATTGATCTATCCTGTAAGGACCGCTTGCTACAATATCTTCCACAGAAAAATTGTTTATATCTTTTTCATCCAGTGATCCTTTGGGGAAAATAAATCCAAAAAGTTTTTTCCAATTTTTAATTTCATCTTTGAAAATGATGTTAAATTCTTTTTCATTTATTACTTCAATTTCTCCAACTTTGGAGTAATCCTCATCAATATTCAAGATATTTTCATTTTTAAGAACGACATCATAAGTATATTTTACATCCTCTGACGTAATGGGATTCCCATCTTCCCAGAATATTCCATCTTTAAGTACAACTTTAACCTTTTGATTCGGTGCACTGTTTAAATTATTTCCCGGAGAAGAATCCGTTTCTACCAATACATTTTCATATTCACCGTTTTCATTGATTTCCCATAAACCTTTCATTAAAAGGTCGCTTATATAATCCGAACTAAATAGATTGGCTGGTTCGTAATCTTCTCCTTCAAACCCGATAATAATTTCATTTGTTTTATCTTCATCTGTTTGCTCCTCACCATACAAATTCCACTTTTCGATATTAAAGAATATCTTGTTATTTTTGACACTGATATCCATATTCTTTATTTTCTTATTATTGTAGGCAATAGCATATATTCTGCTGTACAGAGGCAGGATTACTGCATCATTAGCCAGTATATCCTGAAAATCATCCGTTAGCTCTTTTTTTCTCTCAATGTTGTTTTCATTTGCAATATTTTCCAGAATTACATCAGCTTCCGTGTTTTTGTACCAATAAAAATTCTCACAATTTTTATTCTCTTCCGTTGCCAGAGGCGGTATTTTTTCGGAACTAAAATTATAACTTAAGCTGCTTCCATCAAAATTATATATTGACCATATGCCTAGCTCATAATCGCCTTTTCCAACACAATCTCTATACCATTCTTCCGAAGTTTTATTAAAAATCCATATCTTTATTCCAATTTTACTTAAATCTTCTTTAATCATTTCCTCTATCATTTGCTTTGTACTGTTATCACTTATAGAACCTATGGTGATGTACAGCGGATTATCAATGCCATACCCTGTTTTATTTAAAAATTCTTTTGCCTTTTCCGGATCATAATTATACTCCGACCAGGAAGAGTAATAATAGCCGGAATTCTTTTCAAACAAACTATTGAGCACCTCTCCGTATTCGCCAAACAGTTCCTTTACGATTCTTTCCCTGTCTATTGCGTAAAATATGGCTTTCCTTACATTGATATCACTTAGAGGATTCTTATCCATCTGTTTTTCTTTTGATTCCAGGAAAAAATCTTTACTGTTTATATCCAGCTCTTCGGCGGCATTATTTACACTACTGGTATCATTTTCTTCTACTACAGTATTAAAAAGTCCCAGATCATTATATTCACAAGAATAGAGGCAGCCGCTTATAAATATCAAAAGTATTAAAATAATCAATATTATTTTGTTCAGTCTAATCATTTATTTGCCTTAAATAATTACTTACTTATATAGGTTTCCCTGCAAAAAAACAGGCAGCCAGATGCTGATTATCATCTTTTGAGTAATTTTTTAATTCCGGTTCTTCTTTACTGCAAATGTCCTGAGCATTAGGGCACCTTGTATGAAAGCTGCAGCCTGAAGGAGGGTTAATGGGGCTAGGTACGTCCCCTTCCAGAACAACTCTTCTTCTTTTTCTTTCCAGTTCAGGATCGGGGATAGGAATTGCAGATAACAACGCCATAGTATAGGGATGAAGTGGTTTTTTATAAAGATCTTCACTCCTGGCTACTTCAAACAGCTTTCCAAGATACATAACCCCTATCCTATCACTTACGTGCTTTACCACGGACAGATCATGAGCAATAAATAAATAGGTTAAATTAAACTCTTTCTGTAAATCCGCCAGAAGATTTAATATTTGAGCCTGAACAGATACATCCAGAGCAGATACCGGTTCATCACACAATAATAATTTTGGAGTTAAAGCCAGAGCTCTTGCGACTCCCACTCTCTGCCTCTGGCCTCCACTAAATTCATGAGGATACCTGTTTATATGCTCGGGATTAAGTCCGACAGTACTTAATAATTCTTTTACTTTTTTCATCCTGCTTTTTTTATTTCCAACTTTATGTATCTCCATAGGTTCGCTTATAATATCCCCTATGGTCATTCTTGGTGAAAGAGACGCATAAGGATCCTGAAAAATTATCTGCATCTCCCTTCTTGTTTTAAACATCTGTTTTCTATCAAGTTTAAAAATATTTTTACCGTTATACATAACCGATCCACTGGTTGGAGGAGTCAGCCTTAATATAACCCTTACCGTGGTCGATTTACCACAGCCACTTTCTCCTACCAATCCGAATGTTTCCCCCTCATTAATATAGAAACTAATATCATCCACTGCTTTTACTATCCCGGCACTTCTCTGTAAAAAAAATCCGCCGTGTAAACTGTAATATTTCTTTAAGTTTTTTACTTCTAGCAAGACATTATTTTCCATAACTTATGACTTTGACTTTAATTTAGCTCTTTCTTCCTGTATTTCTTTCATTCTATAACAGGCAACATAATGCCCCTCTTCAACCTCAATCAATGGAGGATACATATTTCCGCATTCTCCTTTATCATAAGCACATCTGTTTTTAAATGCGCAACCCTTCGGTAAATTTATAAGACTGGGAGGAGATCCTTCTATTGGCCTCAACCTTTCTTCTTTACTTTTATCCAGCCTGGTTATGGAATTCATAAGCCCTATAGTATAAGGATGTAACGGTTTATAATAAATATTATCCACCGTAGAAAATTCGACTGCCTTTCCTGCATACATTACCATTACTCTTTTGGCATATTTGGCAACGACCCCTAAATCATGGGTAATTAAAATGATTGATGAATTTGTTTTATATTTTAATTCGTCTATTAATTCCAGTATCTGGGCCTGGATGGTCACATCAAGAGCAGTGGTAGGTTCATCCGCTATCAATATATCCGGAGCATTTGCTATGGCCATAGCTATCATAACTCTCTGCCTCATTCCTCCGCTAAATTCATGGGGATAGCTGGTTAGTCTGCTTTCTGCCTCTGCGATACCTACCGTTTCCAGAAGTTTTATAGCCTCTACTTTAGCTGAATTCTTTTTAAGTTTCTGGTGTATAATCAAGGATTCCATTATTTGATTTCCAATAGTATATACCGGATTCAATGAAGTCATTGGATCCTGAAAAATCATAGAAATCCTGTTTCCCCTGTAATCCTGAAGTGTTTTAAGATTTACTTTAAGCAAATCTTTGTGGTCGAAAACTATTTCACCATTTACTATTTTACCGGGAGGCTGAGGAATTAACCTTAATATGGAAAGTGCGGTAACACTTTTTCCAGAACCAGTCTCACCCACTATACCTAAAGTTTCTCCGCACTTAAGGTCGAAACTTACTCCATCGACAGCTTTTACCACGCCTTCGTCAGTAAAAAAATAAGTTTTTAAATCTTTTACTTCTAAAAGTTTATTGTTGTTTGACATTTTATGTATTATTTAAATAAAAATTGTTTTTAATTTTTCCATTATTTTTATCTTAGCCTGGGATCGAAAGCATCCCTAAGGCCATCTCCCAGCAGAACAAAACCAAGTACGGTTATAACAATGGCTAAACCCGGAAATAACATCATCCACGGAGCTATATCGATATAATCAAGAGATTCGGCGAGCATTTTGCCCCAGGCAGGAGTCGGAGGCTGTACCCCCAATCCCAGGAAACTAAGTGCCGCCTCAACAATAATTGCCGTTCCTATATTCATGGTGGCATAAACTATTATAGGGGCGAATGCATTTGGAAAAATATGCCTGGTGATAATCCTGTAATTGCTGGCACCAAGTGCTCTTGCAGCCTCTATATATTCTTTATTTTTTATGGATAAAATTGAACTCCTGAAAATCCTGGCAAAAGCAGCCCATCCTAAAATACCAATGGCAATGAATATATTTACGATGCCGGGACCCAGAACAGTCATTATGGCTATAGCTCCCAGAATATAAGGAAAAGCAAAAAATATATCAGCAATTCTCATTATGAAAGCGTCCGATACATTTCCAAAATATCCTGACAAGGCACCTAAGAATAAGCCGATAATGACCGATATACCCACAGCAACAACACCTACCATTATTGAAATTCTGCTTCCATATATTACCCTGCTAAAAATATCTCTTCCCAGCAAATCGGTGCCAAAAATATGCGCTCTGCCCGGGGAAAGTGACGATTCTTCCTTTACTCTTGCAATAGGATTATAAGGAGCGATAAGGCTTGAAAATATAGCAATCAATATAAGCATTATCACAATTCCCAGGCCAACCATTGCCAGTTTATTTTTTTTGAGTCTTTTCCAGGCATCCTTATATAAAGATGACCGGGTGTATTTAATCTCAGGAACTATTTCTGTAATTACTTTATTGTTGTTATCTTGTTCAACTTTGTTATCAGGATACATATTTATAAACTAAACATTTATTTCTTTTCTATGATATCTAATTCTGGGATCCAGCCAGGCATATACTATATCTACAATAAGATTCATAATCACAAAAATAAATACCAGGACCAGAGTTCCCCCTATTACCACCGGGGCATCTCTTTGCAATATGGCTAGGTAAATAACTCTTCCCACACCGGGCCAGCTAAAGACTGTCTCAGTAAGAATAGCTCCCCCCATAAGAGCTCCCAGGTCTAATCCAATCAATGTTACCACCGGTATAAGAGCATTCTTTAAAGCATGTTTTCCGATTACCCTGAACTGTGATAATCCTTTGGCATAAGCGGTAGTCATATAATCATTACCCATAACTTCCAGCATGCTGCTCCTGGTCATTCTGGCTACAAAAGCAGTCGACACTGAAGCCAGGGTAATTGCGGGCAATATATAATATCTTATACTGCCGTCACCCATCCCTGACATTGGCAGTATACTAAGTTTCAGGCCAAAGACCACCTGAAGCAACATTCCCAGCCAGAAGACAGGCACGCAGACGGCAATGGTGGTAGAAACGGTGACCAGGGTATCCCAGAGACTGTACTTTTTTACCGCAGAAATTATCCCAGCCATTATTCCAATAATTATTTCAATAACAATCGCCGCAAAAGCCAATTTTATAGAATTGGGATAATGTTCGGCTAATATGCTGTTTACCGACCTCCTGTACCGGTAAGATGTGCCCAGATCACCCCTGGCCAGTTGTTCCAGATATCTCCAGTACTGTACATACAGGGGTTTATCTATACCCATTTTTGCTCTCAGGTTCTCCAGGGCTTGTTCGGTAGCTCCTTTTTGAAGAATCAATCTGGCCGGATCTTCAGGAATGATATACAACAATATAAATAATATCAGGGTAACCCCGATTATGACCGGAATAATTTGCAGTATTCTTCTTATAATATAAAAAAGCATAATAACACAGCTTAAATTCAAATATATTTTACATTAACAGGTAACCTGCACCATTTAAGATGCAGGTTACTTCTTTTAACCACTTTATTTTTAATTTCTTTAAAAATAACTCCTATCAAACTTTAACAGAATTATTCAGTCTATTATTTCTCAAACCAGACTTTGCTCAGATCATAATTCTCCATAGCATCAAGTGCAAAACCTCTTACATAAGGCTGAACAATACGTCTGGATCCATAGAAATAAATAAGTACGAAAGCAGATTCATCGATTATTTTTTTCTCTACTTCTCTGTATTTAGTGTATCTCTGGTTATCATCAGTAGTTTGTCTGGCATCCAGCAACATCTGGTCTACCTCGGGATTATTATATGCAGTATAATTATCTGCCGATCCGGAATAGAATAACGGGAATAAGAAATTATCCATGGTAGGATAATCAGCTATCCATCCTAATCTGAAGAAACTGATTTCTCCATTCTTGAAGGCATCAAGTGCTGCTCCCCATTCCATTCCCTGTATTTCTACATTTATACCTATTTCTGCCAGATCAGCCTGCATTGCTTCGGCAATTAATTCATGGCCTGATCCAATGTTTATTCCGAATGTAAGAGTGGGTAAACCGTCTCCATTAGGATAGCCAGCTTCTACAAGCTTCTGCTTTGCCATTTCTACGTCATAAGTATATTTAGAGGCATTTTCCTGAAATCCTGGTATTCCCGGAGGAACTATTCCGGTAGCCACGGTGGGAACACCTTCACTTATTACATCTACAATATTCTGCCTGTCGATAGCATAATTTATAGCCTCTCTTAATGCCAGATTATCTTTGAATGGTTCGTTCTGTACATTCATGGCAAAATAATAAATGGCAAGCAAAGGTTTGATAATAGCCAGATCTCCGTATTCGGGATCATCTAATGTGGATTGTATTTTCCCCTGAGGAATTGCACAATATTCCAAATTGCCGGCTTGAAATTCTAGAAATGCGGTATTCTCATCAGTAAAAATCGTATATCTTACTTTTTCCAGATTAGCTTTGTCACCGTAATAATCGTCATTTCTTTCAAGATCTATATACTGATCATGTTTCCATTCTACAAACTTAAAAGGACCTGTACCGTTTACATGTTCCGCATACTGATCTCCCCACTGCTCAATATCTTCTTTTGCTACAGGATAGAATACCACATGGCCGAGTGTATTAACAAAATCAGCATAAGGGTACTTTAAGGTTACTTCCAGAGTATAATCATCTAAAGCCTTTACACCCTCCAGGGTATCACCTTCTCCAGCTTGAAGTTCATCATAACCTACAATCGGTTCCAGGTGATAAGCTAGATAAGATGCAGTTGCTGCCTGTGCAACTCTCGACCAGGAATAAACGAAATCATCCGCTACAAGTTCTCTTCCACTGTGAAATTTTACTCCCTTTTTCAGGTGGAAAGTATAAACCAGACCATCATCGCTGACATCCCACGATTCTGCAATGGCCGGTACCACCTGCAAAGTTTCAGGATCATATTTAACCAGGCCGTCCCAGATCTGTCTTATTACCTGTATTCCTTCGCTTTCATAGCTGTTCGGGGGGTCGAGAGACACCGGCTCATGAATATAGAGCCTCATGGTTCCTCCCACCTTTTCCTCTTTTTTACAGCCAATGAAAACAGAGCTTATAAGTGCTGCTACAATAAATATTACAATTACTGCGTATAGTTTTTTACTAATTTTCACTAAAGCCTCCTTCTTTTTTACAAAGATTATATTGCAAGATTTTTTTCTTTAAAACCTCCTTTCGTTTTAAATGATAATCCTGCAACTTCTATTAATTTACAAAAAAATAAATAACATTATGGTGGTAACCGTAAAAATTAAACCCAATATAATAGTAATCCTATCAAGATTTTTTTCCACAATTCCCGTTCCATCAAAAGTCTCTACCATTCCGGAGAATAATCCTGAAACCCCTCCCCCTCTTCCTGCATGCAGGAGAATCAGGAGTATTAATCCTACACTGGCAGCGATATGAAAAGCAAATATAATATTCAGCAAAATAGAACCCATACTTATAGTTCCTCCCAATTTTTTTAAACTTCAAATTGGCTTTTGGCCTATATTTTACCAGAAAATTGGCATTAAAAACAATATTTTTATATCATGGAACATCTGCAAAACCTATCTTTTAGCATATAATTCAAGCAGACAAAAGGGATTTTCCGGTCATCTCTTTCGGCTTTTTTATATTTAAAAGATCCAATATGGTAGGTGCGATATCACTTAATTTAAAACTTCCATGGTTATCTTTTAATTTTACTTGTGTATTACAAATTATAAAGGGCACCGGTGATGTGGAATGAGCAGTCACAACTTTCATATCACCACTGCTGAGCATCTCCTCTGCATTTCCATGATCTGCCGTTATTATCGCCAGCCCATCATTTTTATTTAACTCCTCCACCACTCTACCCACACACTTATCCACTGCTTCCACTGCTTTTATTGCCGCATTTAAATTTCCGGTATGTCCCACCATATCCGGATTGGCATAATTCAATATAATTACATCATACTTTTTTAATTTAATCCTACTTATTACCTCATCTGTAACCTCATATGCACTCATTTCTGGTTTTAAGTCATAAGTCGAAACCCTGGGGGACGGTATCAAGACTCTATCTTCACCATGATAGGGTTTCTCAATTCCGCCATTCAGGAAAAAAGTTACGTGCGCATATTTCTCTGTTTCGGCAATCCTTAATTGCTCTAATTTATTGACCGATATAACTTCTCCCAATGTATTTATTATTTTTACAGGTGGAAATGCTACCGGGACATCGAATTCCTTATCATATTGAGTCATGCATATAAAATAAATCTTTGGAGGCTGCTTTCCTCTATCGAATTTATCGAATTCACTCCCGCTTATGAATGCCCGGGTAAGCTGACGTGCTCTGTCCGGCCTGAAATTAAAGAATATTACCGAGTCACCGGAACTTACTGCCGCCTTTTCTTTAAAATTACTCTCTACTATAGCCGGTACTACAAATTCATCATCTACATTATCTCTATAAGATAATTCAACAACCTCTGCAGCCGTTTTAAATTTTTTTCCTTTTCTATATACCAGAGCATCGTAACTTCTTTTAATCCTTTCCCATCTATTATCCCTGTCCATACTATAATATCTTCCGCTAACCGTAGCGATTTGCCCGGTGCCCTTCTTTTTCAGATAATCATCTATTTCATTTAGATAAGGGATAGCACTTCTGGGAGGGACATCTCTTCCGTCAAGAAAAGCATGAATAAACAGGTTTTTTACCCCTTTACCAGCTGCCAGATCAATCAGGGCTTTCAGATGGTCGATATGGCTGTGTACACCGCCATCCGATACCAGTCCCATCAAATGAAGACTGCTGCCTTCTTTTATTACCTTATTGACAGCATCAACCAATACCTTATTCTCAAAGAAAGTACCTTTTTTAATTTCTTTGTTTATTCTGGTAAACTCCTGATAAACAATCCTGCCTGCTCCAATATTCAGGTGACCCACTTCCGAATTCCCCATCTGACCTTCCGGAAGGCCCACTGCTTCTCCCGAGGAATTTAACTTTACATTGGGGTAGATTCTATAATAATTATCCATATTAGGAGTTCTTGCCAACCTGATGGCATTACCTTTAACCAGGTTAGAAATCCCCCATCCATCCAATATTATTAAACATATCCGCTTTATAATTCTGGATTCACCTTCCACTATGATTCTAATAATTAATTATGGCTATAAAATCATCTACTTTTAAACTGGCACCACCCACCAATGCCCCATCTATATCCGACATACCCATAAGCTCTGATATATTGGATGGTTTAACACTTCCGCCATATAGAATCCTTATATTTTCATAAATTCTTTTATTATATAATTCTTCTAATTTCTTTCTTATGGATGCACACATGCCATTGGCATCTTCCGCTGTGGCAGTCTTACCGGTGCCAATAGCCCATATCGGTTCGTATGCTATGGTAAGTTTGATAATATCTTCTACGTCAACATCGATAAGGCATTCCTCCAATTGGCTGATTACGAACTCTTCTGCCCTTCCGCTTTCTCTTATGTCTAGTGACTCACCAATACACATAATCGGTTTCAGGTCAGTTTTAAAAGCGGCACTTACCTTTTTATTAACTATTTCATTAGTTTCGTTAAAATACTGCCTTCTTTCACTATGACCAATTATTACGTATTCAACACCTAATGCTTTTAGCATTTCCGGCGAAATCTCTCCGGTAAAAGCTCCTGAAGATTCAAAGTGCATATTTTGCGCACCCAGTTTTATATCTATATTATCAGAATCAATTATGGTTTTTACACTTCTTAATGCTGTCGAAGGAGGGCATACTGCTACTTCACAATTATTTTTATTCTTATATTTGTATTCAAGATCCTGCATGAAGCTTATAGCCTGAATATGAGTCATATTCATTTTCCAGTTTCCAGCTATAAAAGGTGTTCTCATAATATAATTCCTTTCTTGCTAATTTATACACTTTAAATTATTTATCCAGAAGAGACGCTACACCAGGCAATTCTTTACCTTCCAGAAGCTCCATAGCAGCTCCTCCTCCACTTGAAACATGAGAAAACTTTGAGGATAAATTATATTTTTTAAGCGCTGCCAGTGTATCTCCACCGCCTGCCACAGTAACTGCGGAACTTTCGGCAACAGCATAGGCGATACTTTTAGTCCCCCGGGCAAAATTATCCCATTCGAAAACACCGAGCGGACCATTCCAAAAAATAGTACTGGCTCTGGAAATCTCTTTCTCGAATAACTCTATACTTTTATCTCCAATGTCCAGTCCCATCCAGTCTATCGGTATAGATTGTATGGAAACCAGTTTCTTCTCCGACTCACTGTCAAATTCTTTAGCAATTACCACATCCACAGGCAGCATCAGGTTGACATTATTCTCCTGGGCAAGAGAAAGCATATCTATGGCAAAATTAATCTGATCCTCTTCGCAAATCGATTTACCTATTTCATATCCCTGTGCTTTCAGGAAGGTGTAAGTCATTCCTCCGCCAAGTATTAAACTGTCAACTTTACCCAGTAAATTCTTTATGACTTTTATCTTATCCGAAACCTTACTTCCGCCTAGAATGGTTAAAAAAGGCCTCCGGGGTGATTCCAGAAGAGAGGTCAGGGCCTCAACTTCTTTTTTCATTAAAAACCCGGCTACCGCCGGAAGATATTTAGTCACTCCTTCCACAGACGCATGTGCTCTGTGTGCAGCTCCAAAAGCATCGTCAACATAAATATCGGCAAGGGCTGCCAGTGACTTCGAGAATTCGCTATCATTTGCTTTTTCCCGGGGATCAAATCTAAGATTTTCCAGCATTACAATTTCACCATAATTCATTTTATTATCTATATATTCCTTAATATCCGGGGAATATATCCGGTTAAATTTTTTGACTTCCCTGCCTATCAACTGCCCCAGCCTCTTTGCTGCCGGATCCAATCTTAATCTATCTTCAACAACTCCTTTCGGCCTTCCAAGATGAGACATCAAAATAACCTTGGCATTATTCTGGATAAGATAATTAATGGTTGGCAGCGAAAGTTTTATTCTAGTGTCATCGGTAATATTAAGCTCATCATCCAGAGGAACATTATAATCAACCCTTACCAGTACTTTCTTGTTTTTGACTTCTATATCTTCTATAGTCTTTTTGTTAAACATTTTTATCACCAAAACCTCTTCTCATAAATAACCGAGGTATCTAAAACCCCGGTTATTTATAGTTTAAATTTATTACTGCTATTTTATTTCATTATATAATTTACCAGATCATAAAGCCTGCTCGAATATCCCCATTCGTTGTCATACCAGGACAAAACTTTAACCAGATTCTCTTTCTTTAAAGTACTCAGCGAATCAAAAATACTGGAGTGCGAATCTCCAACCACATCCACGGATACGATGGGATCTTCACAGTACCTTAAAATACCCTTAAATCTTGGTTCCATCGATGCTTCTTTAAAAGCATTATTTATATCATCTACAGAGCAATCTTTTTCCGTTTCCACAGTCAGGTCCACCAATGAGCCCACCGGTACCGGTATTCTTACCGCCAGACCATCCAACTTACCGTTTATCTCAGGAATTACCAGGCCGATTGCACTGGCTGCACCGGTAGAAGTAGGTATTGCTGATAATGCAGCTGCCCTGGCTCTTCTTAAATCTTTATGAGGAAGGTCAAGAATTCTCTGATCATTTGTATAAGCATGCACGGTAGTCATAATCCCGCTTTTTATAATAAAATTTTCATGAAGTACTTTGCAAACAGGTGCCAGCGCATTAGTAGTACAGGAGGCATTCGATATTATATTATGTTTCTCTTTATCATAACTTTCATGATTTACTCCCAGAACTATGGTTATATCCGCACCATCTTTCTTGGCGGGTGCCGATATTACCACTTTTTTTGCTCCTGCGGTCAAATGTTTGCTGGCATTTTCCCTGTCCCTGAAGATTCCGGTAGATTCCAGGGCAACATCTACTCCCAGATCTTTCCAGGGAAGCTGTCCGGGGTCCTTTAAGGAAGTAATTTTTATTTTTTCTCCGCCAACTTCTATGTAATCACTGCCGTATTTAACTTCGGAATCCAGAATTCCATATATTGAATCGTATTTCAGAAGATGAGCAAGAATTTTAGGGTCATAAAGATCGTTAATGCCCACTATATCGATACTATTGTCCTTATCATATTTAAGTTTTGCTCTTAAGAACTGCCTGCCTATCCTCCCAAACCCATTGATTCCTACTTTTATAGCCATCTCTTTCCCCCTTTTAGCTAAAAATATTTTTTATATTCATGTTATTTACTATAAGGTACTTTTGTTTAAATATAAACCGTGTAATTTTAACAAATTTAAATGAATCAATAAAGTATATTCGTATAAAAATAATCTTCAAAAATTTCTGATTTTATAAAATACAAATAATTCATTTCAAACTTTATTTATTCCTCCTGCTTTCCAATATCCCTGTGGAAAAGTTTAACTGAATAACCCTTTGATTTTAAATATTCATAAATATTATCCGATATAACTACCGATCGATGCTTGCCTCCTGTACAGCCTATACCTATTCCCAGATAACTTTTACCCTCGGCTATATAGTTTGGTATTAAAAAATCCAGCAATTTTTCAAAAATATTCATAAATTTTTTAGTTTCATCTCTGCATAATACAAAATCAATCACCTTGTCGTCTCTTCCGCTCAGATCCTTTAATTCCTTGTTATAGAATGGATTGGGAAGAAATCTTACATCCATTACGATATCCATATTTTCAGGTACACCGTATTTATAACCGAACGAATTAATTGATATCTGCAGAAGCTTGCTCTTTTCTGCATTACTCATCATAGAATCAGTTATGGCTATCCGCAGTTCTTTTGAGTTTAATTGCGAGGTGTCGATTATAACATCGGCTATTTCTCTCAATCTGCTCATTTTCTCAATCTCCTTCTCTATCCCATGAGCAAGATTTCCGTCTTCAACCAGAGGGTGCTTCCTTCTGGTCAATGAATATCTTTTCATTATTGCACTCTTGGAAGCTTCCAGAAATAAAATTCTATATTCTATTTTTCTTTTATTAAGTTTGTCCAGGGTTTTGTAAATTTCGTCAAAAAAATATCCGCTTCTTAAATCTATGGCAAAGGCAATATTATTAATATTCCTATCTTCATTAAAAAAATAATCAACAAGACTCAAAAGAAGGTGAGCCGGCAGATTATCTATACAATAATAGCCAGCATCTTCAAAATACTTAAGAGCTTCCGTTTTACCTGCTCCCGATAATCCGGTAATTATAACTATTTCCATTTTACTTTTTATTTTTTCTTTTTCTGTAATCATGTTTTAAGTATAAATTTAATTTACTCCCTTTTATTTGTGCCCTGTTTTGTTTTAACCTTTCATTTAACATAAAACATAGCATTTTCCGGTTTTATCTTTTTGGTTACATTCATCTGCTATTTTAACCTTTTTCATCTTTTTTTTCTCTAAAAAAAATGATTTTTGAAACGACTATACTTATTATGCTGATAACCAGAGAACCCCATATATAACCCCAGAAGCCTTCTATTTCCAGGCCTTTCATGATTAAATCTACAATCCACAGCATACCGGCATTTATAACAATATTAAAAAGTCCCAGGGTTAAAATATTGATAGGCAGAGACAAAATTTTAACAACAGGCTTAACCAGCAAATTAAATAAACCCAGAAGCAGGCCGGCTATAAAAGCAATTTTAATCCTATCCCAGGTGTTATTTCCCGATATATAAATAAAAGGCAAAAAGTACGAGGCAACCGAAATCGAAAAAGTAAGTATTACCCAATCCAAAATCCATTTTAACAAACCAATCACCTTAATCCCTATCTATGAATATTTCTGTATATACTTACTGCGTCTTTGTAACTTAAACCTCTTATGCCTGTCAAATCTTTTATGGTCATGCTCTTTAATTCTTCAACCGATTCTATACTTTCAAAAATATTTTTCTTCTTTTTTTCTCCTATGCCCTTTATATTATCCAGTAAAGAATTGAGCATATTACTGCCTCTCAAGTGACGGTGATATTTTACGGCAAACCGGTGGGCCTCATCTCTGACCTTTATTAAAATTCGAACACAGCTTTGGTTTAGATTAAGCTTAATCCCCCGGGGATATTTTTCACAGAATATTACTTCTTCCTTCTTGGCAATACTTACTACATCTATATTCTTCATTTGTTTCCGGGCTAATAAGTTTTTTACGGTGCTATACTGAGCCTTCCCCCCGTCAATTACCATCAAATCCGGCTTCACCCGGAAAATATTTTCTTTTTTTATCTCTGCGCTTTCAGGATGTTTACTTTCCAGATATCTCAATCTTCTGCTTATAATTTCTTCAATCATTCTGCAGTCATCCTGCCCGGTTACCGTCTTAATTTTAAAATACCGGTAACTGCTGCTTTGAAGTTTGCCATTCACAGCAACAGACATTGACCCCACAGGAAATGAATTTTTTAAATTGGAAATATCGAAACATTCTATTTTTCTGGGGATATTTACCAATCCCAGCAATTTTCTCAGTTTTTCCAGATCCTGATAAATTTTACTCTGCCCTATATCTTTCTCGAACTTTTTTTTCTCAAGGTACAGTACCGAGTTCCTGACCACCATTTCCATGATCCTCTTTTTCTCCCCAATTCTGGGGATTAAAACTTCAATTTTCCTTCCTGCTTTTTTACTCAGCCACTTTGATATTAATTCCTTACTCTCCATCTCTACGGGGCAGAAGATCTTATGGGGAACATCATCCATATTTGCATAATACTCCCTGATAAATGCAGATAAAATTTCTCCCTGGCCAGTATACCGGGTATTGTTTATGGTAAAATTGCTGATTACCGCCAGTGTTCCCGATCTATAAGTAAACAAACTTATGACTGCATCATCTACATCTCTGGCAGCAGATATGAAATCCCACTTACTTTCATCGGTAAAAAATATTTTTTGACTTTTATACAGCTTATTTATACTGTCTATTTTATCTTTTATTTCCGCCGCCTTTTCGAATTCCCTGTTTTCCGAATAATGCTCCATCTCCGAATTTAACTTATCGATAACTGTTCTATCTTTTCCTCTGAGGAATAGTATTATAAGATCAATATTTTTACGATACTCCTCTGGTGAAACATTACCCATGCAGGGAGCAGTACATAACTTTATATAGTAATTCAGACAGGGTATATTTATCCCTTTCCCGGGACGGGTTTTTTTACAATCCCTTATCTGAAATATCTTTCTTAGATATTCAATAGTTTTTCTGACAGCCTGTGCATCGGTATAGGGTCCAAAATATCTTGTACCACTAATACCTCTATCTCTGGTTAAAAAAACTCTGGGGAATTTTTCCTCAATGGTCACCGCAATAAAGGGATAGGATTTGTCATCTTTTAAATCTATATTATATTTAGGCCTATTCTTTTTTATCAGACTGCTTTCCAGTATCAATGCTTCAGTTTCGTTATCGGTAACTATATAATCAATGGCTTTAATTTTTTTTGTGAAATCGGGTGGTTTTGAATAAAGGATGTTCCTGCCTTTATCCTGGAAATAACTTCTGACTCTATTGTAAAGGTTTTTGGCCTTACCGATATAAATGATGTTACCGCCGGAATCTTTAAATATATATACTCCTGTTTTTTTGGGTATTATTTTTAAAAATTCCCTTATTCTGTCCGGCTGCCGACTATTTTTACTTATTTTTTTATTTGCTGCAGATGCACCCTTCATACCGTTGCTTTCACCATTTTTTTGCCGATATAGGTTTTTATAAATTTACCGGTATAGGAATCTTTATTTTCTGCCACCTCTTCTGGAGTTCCGGAAGCTATGATTCTTCCACCTTTATCTCCGCCTTCGGGACCCAGATCTATAATGTAATCGGCTGTTTTTATTACTTCCATATTATGTTCGATTACCAGTACGGTATTTCCGGCATCTACTAATCTCTTAAGTATAGCCAACAGCTTCTTTATATCATCAAAATGCAGACCGGTGGTTGGTTCATCCAGCAGATATAATGTATTACCGGTGCTTTTTTTGGAAAGTTCGGTAGAAAGTTTAACCCTCTGTGCCTCTCCGCCGGATAAAGTAGTGGAAGGTTGACCTAATTTTATATAACCCAGACCTACATCGTTAATTAATTCCAATTTTTTATTTATCCTGGGAATGTTTTTAAAAAAATTCATGGCCTCTTCGACAGTCATATTCAGGACATCGGCAATATTTTTATCTTTATACCTTATTTCCAGAGTTTCACGATTAAATCTTTTACCTTTACAAACGTCACAGGGAACATAAACATCCGGAAGAAAATGCATTTCTATTTTAATAAGGCCGTCTCCATTACAGTATTCACATCTCCCGCCTTTCACATTAAAACTAAACCTCCCTGGTTTGTAACCTCTTATTCTAGAATCATGTGTTTTCGAAAACAGCTCTCTTATATAGGTAAAAACTCCGGTGTAAGTAGCAGGATTGGACCGGGGAGTTCTTCCTATCGGTGATTGATCGATAACGATTACCTTATCAAGATTATTATAATCAAGTATTCCATCGTGTTTACCGGCATAATATTTTGTTTTCATAAGTAAATTCGAAAGAGCGGGGTATAATGTCTCGTTAATCAGCGTACTCTTACCTGATCCGGAAACTCCGGTTACTGCTACCAGTTTCCCCAGATCAATCCTGACATCTATACTTTTAAGATTATGCTCTCTGGCACCTTTAATAGTTATATATTTTCCATTTCCTTTCCTTCTTTCAGTGGGGATGGGAATATATTTCCTTCCACTCAGATATTTACCGGTAATTGAATTTTCACAGTTATATATACCATCAAGACTTCCGCTGAAAACGATTTTTCCGCCATGTATGCCGGCTCCCGGACCTATATCCACTACAAAATCGGAGCTTCTTATAGTTTCTTCATCATGTTCTATGACTATTATGGTATTACCCAGATCCCTCAAACGTTTAAGGGCATCTATAAGCTTTTTATTGTCTCTTTGATGAAGGCCGATACTTGGTTCGTCAAGTATATACAAAACTCCCACCAATCCCGATCCTATCTGGGTAGCTAATCTTATTCTCTGGGATTCACCACCTGACAGGGTGCTGGATTTTCTACCCAGGGTTAGATAACCCAGTCCCACATCTTTTAAGAAATTCAACCTTTCGATTATTTCCTTTATCAGTCTTTCACCGATTATTTTTTCTCTTTCAGTAAGCTCCAGTAATTTCAGCCAGTTTATATCTTCCTCAATTGTTTTTTCACAAAAATCTGCTATGGATAGTGAATTAATTTTTACGGCCAGACTTTCCTGTCTCAGTCTTTGCCCGTTGCAGGCACTGCAGGGCCTGCTGCTTATCATTTTTTCTATCTTAATTCTCTGGTTTTCGGATTCCGTTTCCAGATATCGTCTGCTCAGGTTATTGGCAAGACCCTCGAATCTTAAATAATAATGCCTGGGCTGTCCCTTATGGTTAATATAACTGACTTTTATCCTTCTTCCATCGGTTCCATATAATATTACCCTCTTTACGGACTCATCAAGGTCCCTGAACGGGATATATAAATTGAAGCCATATTCCTGGGCCAGACTCTTCATCAATTGAGAGTAATAATTCGAATAACCCATATTAAAGAAAGGAATTGCTCCATTCATTATACTTAATTCAGGATGCTCCACAATCAAATCGGGATCTATGTCCTTGCTGATGCCCAGTCCACCGCACTCTCTGCAGGCACCATAGGGACTGTTGAAAGAAAACATTCTGGGGGTAAGTTCTTCGAAATCTATACCGCACTCCACACAGGAGAAATTTTCTGAAAAACTATGTATTTCTCCAGAGTCAAGCAGCTGGATATACACTATGCCGCTGCTTTCTTTAAGTGATATTTCGATATCTTCCGAAAGTCTTTTCCTTATATCAGGTTTTATTTTTAATCTATCCACAATAATTTCTATATTATGCTTCTGATTTTTATCCAGTTTTAAATCAAAATCCCGATCCAGTTCATAAATATTTCCGTCTATTCTGACTCTTGCATACCCGTTATTCTTTATATTTTCAAAAGTTTTGATATACTCCCCTTTTCTTCCCCTTATAATAGGGGCCAGAACCTGAAATTTTGTTCCTTCGGGCAATTCCATTACCCTGTCCACTATTTGATCCACTGTTTGCCTGGTTATCCTTCTTCCGCATCGGTAACAGTAGGGTATCCCAATCCGGGCATAAAGAACTCTGAGATAATCATATATTTCGGTAATGGTTCCTACCGTGGATCTGGGATTTTTGGAAACACCTTTCTGATTTATGGATACCGCTGGTGACAGGCCTTCTATCAAATCGACATCCGGCTTTTCCATCTGACCAAGAAACTGTCTTGCATAAGAGGACAGCGATTCGACATATCTTCTCTGTCCTTCGGCATAGATAGTATCAAATGCCAGTGATGACTTTCCCGAACCGCTGACACCGGTAAAAACTATAAATTTATTTCTGGGAATTCTTAAATTTATATTTTTTAAATTGTGCTCTCTGGCACCTTTTATAATTATTTCTTCTTTCATAGTCATTATTTTCTTATTTCTATACTGGTTATCTTTTTAATTCTCTTTATTTCATCCCTGATGGCGGCAGCCTTTTCAAAATTTAATTCTCTGGCTTCCAGATACATCTCTTCTTCCAGGCCGCTTATTATACTGGCAATCTCAGAGGGGTTCATGTCCAGTAATTTATCTTCACTGAATCGTTTTTTCTTTTCGCTAACCTTAAAGCCGGATTTTGCTTCTTTCCCTGCTTTTATTCCTTTATTATACAATATATCGGATACAGTTTTACTTATAGTTTTTGGCGTAATGTTATGCTTCCGGTTATATTCAACCTGAAGATCTCTTCTCCGGTTAGTTTCAGACAACGCATTTTTTATGGAATCGGTTAAACTATCGGCATACATTATAACCTTTCCATTTATATTCCTTGCCGCCCTCCCGATAGTTTGTATAAGTGATATTTCGGATCTCAGGAACCCTTCCTTATCTGCATCAAGTATGGCCACCAGCGAAACTTCGGGAAGATCCAATCCCTCTCTCAGTAAATTTATTCCCACCAGTACATCAAACTCGCCGGTTCTCAGACCTCTTAATATTTCCACTCTTTCCAGTGTATCTATAGTGGAATGAAGATATCTTACCCTGATTTTTCTGCCAGCCAGATAATCGGTTAGGTCTTCCGCCATTCTTTTGGTAAGGGTGGTAACCAGAACTCTTTCACCTCTGTCTACCACCTTCTTAATCTCGTATATTAAATCGTCTATCTGCCCCCTGGTTCTTTTTACCGAAACCTCCGGGTCGACCAGGCCGGTTGGTCTTATTATCTGTTCCACTATCTGACTGCTTACTTTCCTCTCATAAGGACCGGGTGTGGCTGTTGTAAATATCACTCTTTTAGTTTTGGCTTCGAATTCATCAAACTTCAGAGGCCTATTATCCAGTGCAGAGGGAAGCCTGAAACCATAATCCACCAGAGTCTGTTTTCTCGATCTATCACCCTCATACATTCCCCTTATCTGCGGAATGGCGATATGAGATTCATCTATAATAACCAGAAAATCATCAGGGAAAAAATCCAGAAGAGTATTGGGCGGTTCCCCCGCTGCCTTTCCCAGTATATGCCTGGAGTAATTCTCGATGCCGCTGCAGAAACCTAATTCTGCTATCATTTCCATATCATATCTGGTTCGTGACTCTAACCTTTGAGCCTCCAGCAGTTTATCCTGTTTTTTAAAATATTCTATTCTTTCCTCCAGTTCCTGCCCGATAGTTTTAAGAGCTCTATCCACCCACTCCGCAGTGGCTAGAAAATGAGTTGCCGGTGATATTATATATACCTCTTTTTCATTAAAAATCTCTCCTGATACAGGATCAAACTCTACAATTCTTTCCAGCTCGTCCCCTAAAAGCTGAACTCTTACCGCCCTTTCCTGATAGGCAGGGAATATTTCAACGGTATCCCCTTTAACTCTGAATTTACCGTTGACAAAATCATAATCATTTCTCTCATATCTTATATTAACCAGTTTGCTTATTATTTCTTCTCTGGGAAATTCTTCCCCTCTTTTCAGGATAATTCTTTGTTTGCCATATTCGGAGGGTGAACCTAACCCATATATACAGGAAACACTGGCTACTACTATAACATCGTCTCTGATATAGAGAGAATTGGTAGTGGACAGCCTCAGCTTTTCTATTTCTTCATTTATGGAAGTATCCTTCTCAATATATAAATCTTTGCCCGGTAAATATGCTTCCGGCTGATAATAATCGTAATAACTTACAAAATACTCCACTGCGCTGTCCGGAAAAAATTCTTTGAATTCATTACAGAGCTGAGCTGCCAGTGTCTTATTGGGAGCAAGGACCAGCGTGGGCAGTTGAATATTCTGTATTACGTTTGCCATGGAATAAGTTTTCCCCGAACCGGTAACTCCAAGCAGGCATTGAAATTTAAAACTATCTTCAATTCCCCTGGTTAACCGGGCAATAGCTTTACTCTGATCTCCCTGAGGAGAATAATTGGATACAATTTTAAATTTTGAACCACTCATATCAATTCAGTACCTTTATTTCATTTAAAAGTTAAATGTTTTTTATTATCTTTTCCACCTTTTCCAGTAAGCTTTTTTCGGAGTTATTATTATCAATAGTAAAGGTCACTCTATTTTTATATATTTTTACATGCTGTCCATTTATTCTTAATTCTATATCATGATCTGAAAAACCCTTGTTTTTCAGAAATAGTTTTCTTCTTTTTTGGGAACCGGTAACCAGAATTATATAATCACATAACTGGTCCAGTTTGCAATCGAATAACACCGCCGCATCTATTATTACATATTTTCTTTTATCATTCTTATTCAAAATTTTTTCGATTTCATTCCTTATCAATGGGAACATTAACCTATTTAATTTTCTCAGTTCTTTTTTACTTGAAAAAACCTTCTCGGCAAGTGCTTTGAAAATTAAATTCCCTCCGGAATCAAAAATCTCTTTTCTAAAAAGCTGCTCCAGTTTCCCCAAAATTTCTTTATTCTTTTGATAAATATTTTTAGCAATCTTATCTGCGTCCAGTATAAGTACATCTTTTTTTATTTTTTTTATATATTTACTTACGGTACTTTTACCGGAAGCAACCTTTCCTGTAATTCCTAAAACTTTTATAGTATTCCTCCTGTTTTTTTAATAATCGAACCACATCCAAAAAATAAATAAGCTCAAAACTAAAAGCTACGGAATAATTATTAATAATAACTTATCACCAATAAATATTATTAAAAATAATTAAAGATTTTTCTAGAGTATTATAGCGGTTTAAAGTGGTTTTGCGGCATCTGTTTAAAAAATATCTGAAATAAATTACCGGAAAAATACCTGTCTATTCTATATTAGCTTCGTCTTTCATCTCTTTCAGTATTTCTTTTATCTGCCTCTTTTTATTTAATTCTTTATCGTCAGTCTTTGCAGGTTTGCTCTTATCCCTGGCAGACGTATCTGCATCTTTAGTGCTTTTCTTCTTTTTTTTCTCCGGAGCTTCTTTCTTGGTTTCTTTTTCTTTAGATTTAATATCTTTGGTTTTTTCTTCCTTGTCTTCGACAGGATTTTCTACCTGTTTGACACTAAAGGCCATTCTCCTTTTATCCAGATCTATATCAATAATTCTAACCGTCAGTTCATCTCCAATTTTTGCAATATCACTGGGTCTCCTTACCGGCTCCATACTTAATTCGGATATATGTACAAGACCCTCCAGATCCTCATCGATCTGAACAAATAAACCGAACTTTACAATTCTGGTAACCTTACCCTTTAATATATCCTTAACCGAATAATTCTTTATCTTTTCCAGCCACGGATCTTTCTGGGTTTGCTTTAATCCCAGAGACAATCTCTGCTTCTCATGATCTATATCCAGTATTTCCACATCTACTTCCTGATTTACATTAACCACTTCCGAAGGGTGCTTCACATGATTCCAGGAAAGTTCCGAAATGTGAACCAACCCATCGACACCGTCAACGTCAACAAAAGCTCCAAAATCTGCAATACTGGTTATTATGCCTTTTTTTACCTGGCCAATTTCCATTTTACTGAGCACTTCTTTCCTCTGTTCTTTTCTTTCATCCTCTATAATAACTTTTCGGGATAGAACAACATTATTTCTGTTTCTATCCACTTCGATAATTTTACATACGCACTTCTCACCGATGTAAGATTCGAGATCTCTGGTTTTCCTGACATCTATTAATGATGCTGGCAGGAAGCCTCTTAAACCTATATCAACAATTAATCCTCCTTTTACACATTCTATAATTTCACCCTCAATGATATCTCCACTTTCATAAATTTTTTCTATCCGGTCAAAATTCTGCTCTACTTCAGCTCTCTTTTTTGATAATATCAGCCGACCATCCTGGTCTTCTTTCTGAAGTACCATTATTTCTATCTCATCATCTACTTTCAGAATATCTTCAGGTCTTATATCGCTTCTTATTGACAGTTCACTTAAGGGTATAACTCCTTCCGATTTAAAGCCCACATCCACCAGAACTTCGTCTTTATCGATTTTCACTACTTTTCCCCTTACCACATCACCGTCATTCAAATTAACCATGGTCAGGTCATAATTGGGTACCAGTTTACCCTCTTCATTTTCTATCATACAATTGTCATTTGTTAATTTCTTGTGATAATTTTTCTCAGCCATTTCTTAAATAAATTATTCTCCTTTTTTGATATTTGAAAAGGATAACATGCAAAAAAAGAATAATCAATATTATAAGTTATTTTTTTAAATATACCAGTTCCTTCCAACCTTTATGTCAACTTTAAGGTCTGTTTTTAAATCTATACAATTTTCCATTGATTCTGTTACTATCCTTTCAATAACTCCCTTATCTTTTTCCTTCAGTTCCAGCACCAGCTCATCATGAACATGAAGAATAATATTACTGTCTATTTTTTCGGATTTTAATTTGTCAAAAAGTACCACCGTAGAAAGTTTCATTATATCGGCAGCACTGCCCTGTATGGGAGTATTCACCGCAAATCTCTCCCCCAGACTTCTTATCCGGTGATTGCTGCTTCCTAATTCTTTCAGGTATCTTTTTCTGCCGAAAATTGTGGTAGAGTAACCTTTTTTATATGCTTCCTCTATCAGAAACTTTAAATATTTCTTAACCCCGGGATACTTGTCAAAATATTTTTTAATATATTCTTTGGCCTCCTCTTCAGAGATAGAAAGCCTGCTTGCCAGGCCATATTCGGTCATTCCATAAATTATCCCAAAATTTATAGTTTTTGCTTTCCTTCTTAAAGTCTGGTCAACATTTTTATAATCCACATCAAAAAGTTCCGAAGCCGTTCTGGTATGTATATCCTCTTCCCGGTTAAAAGATTCCATCAGATTTTTATCCTCCGAAAGGTGGGCCAGGATCCTTAGTTCGATTTGGGAATAATCCGAAGACATTATCAAATCATAACCGGTCCCGGGAATAAATGCTTTTCTTATCTGCCTACCGTATTCCGTCCGTATGGGGATATTCTGAAGATTGGGATCACTGCTGCTTATCCTTCCGGTAGATGTCCCCAACTGGTTATAGGTGGTATGAACTCTTAAATCTCTGGAATCAATTAATTTGGGAAGAACATCGATATAGGTATTTTTGAGCTTGGTTTTCTCCCTGTAGTCCAATATTTTCTCAATTACCGGAGAGCTGTTATAGATAGTCTTAAGAGTCTCTGCATCGGTGGACAGCCCCGTTTTGGTTTTTTTTACAGCCGGAAGTCCAAGTTTTTTATAAAGTATTTCCGAAAGCTGCTGGGAAGAATTTATATTGAATTCTTCATTACAGAGTTTATAAATTTCTTTTTGAAGTCTTTTTATATCATTATCATATTCTTTTATTAAACCATCCAGATATCCTCTATCAATATTAACTCCGATATATTCCATTTCAGCCAGCACTTTTATCAGCGGCTCTTCGATTTTCCAGTATAATTCCTGGAGCTCTTCTTTTTTTATTCTTTCCAATAATAGGTCCTCAATTTTTTTGTACAGGCTTATTTTTTTTAAGAGTATATTCAATTCGCCTGCAGCCTTTTTACTATCTTTTTCCTCCGCACAGAAATCAAGCTCCAGCTGTTTTTTCTTACCCGTACTTTTTGATTCATCCGGGCTATTTCCTTCGCTTTTATCAGAAACACCAGCCTCTCCTTCAGCATTTTTAATTTCTATATTTAACAGATGGTAAATTATCTCATCCAGGCTGGCAGTAGGTTTATTGGGATTAAGGACCAAATATAATATTTTATAATCTATGAATTTACCGTTCAAAGTAATCCGGTAACTTTTCATTATTTTATATATTTTTTTAAAATCAAAACCGGATATTCTATTCTTCTTATCTCCAAATAATTTTTCCAGAGATTCTCTTACAGTTTTTATTTCCAGGTCATCTTCTTTTATTATACAGGCCTCATCGCCGCCGTAATATAAAACAATCCCGCAAAACCGGCTGTCTGATACATATTCGCTAAGATATAAAGTTTTATTTATATCTTTACTTAAAATTTCCAGATTTAATTCCGGGGTTAAATGCTTCAACCTGATTTTACTATCTATCTTTTTTGCTGCCCGGGTTTCTTCTTTAAAATTAATTTTACCCTTAAGACTGTAGAGCTTCTTTTCCAGAGTCCTGAATTCCAGACTCTCAAAAAGCTGCCTTACCTTATTAAAGCTAATATTTTTAAAACTGTTATTTATGATCTCCTTTATGTTTATATCACCAATCATTTTTAAGGTAGTTAATTCTTTACTTAATTCGGCAAGATTCCTGTTTGCCTGCAGCAGTTCCTTTAAACGCCGGTTATCTATTTTATCCAGATTTTCATAAATTTCTTCCAGAGAACCATATCCGGCTACCAGCGACCTTGCTGTTTTTGGCCCCACTCCGGGAACTCCCGGTATGTTATCCGAACTGTCTCCCATAAGAGCCAGCAAATCTTTTATATTCTCTGGCTTGACTCCAAACTTTTCCTCTACTCCCGATCTGTCGAACAATACCGTATCGGTAATGCCTTTTTTAATAGACATAACTTTTATATTATCGGAAACGAGCTGCAATATGTCTTTATCCCCGGTAACTATTATTATCTGGTCATATTCATTTTTGACATTCCTGGCTATATCCGCAAGTATATCATCAGCTTCGAAACCATCTTTTTCCAGGTAAACAATATTAAATACATTTAAAATTTCTTTAATGAGGGGAAATTGGTTCCCAAGCTCGGGGGGCATTTTTTTTCTTTTGATTTTATACTGGTCAAATATCTTATGTCTGAAAGTCGGAGTTTTACTATCAAAAGCACAAATTATAGCGTCAGGATTTTGATCTTCTATAAGTTTTAAAAGCATGCTGGTAAATCCCAGAACCGCATTAGTAGTAATCCCTGATGAGGTGGAAATACTCTCGGGAATGGCATAAAAAGCTCTGTAGGCAATATTATTCCCATCTATTAGAATTACTTTGCTGTTTTTGCCTTTATTCAATAATTAAAATTCCTCCTAAAACTTATAAAAAATTTCTTTATTAAAATTTTTATATAAACATAGTTTTTAACGGTAACTTTTTAATTTCGTCAATCCGGAGTGATCCGGAGATATTATCTCGGAAATAATTATAAAAATACTTTATCTTTTAAAACATTCATATAAAAAAATAAAATTTTATTTGACATCACTGTATAATTTTATATTATAGCATTTAACAAAAATTATTTTAAAAGAAGGCAGCGAAGCCTTCGATGCAAAGAAGCATATTTCTATTGGCATTGAAAAGCCAAGAGGAGTAATGCTTTTTTTATTTTTAAAGTAAATTATAACAAAAAGTAAAAGGAGCAAATATGAGTTACTCAAAAATCAACTCGTCCTCTGCAACACTTACCAAAAATCTTTACGGCGACAACATAAATCCCTTCAGCGGGATGTGTGCTACCTGCACAGAGGGATGTCTGGGATTATGCGAAATCGGGAAGTCATCATACAGAGGAAGCGAGACTATTTATCCGCAGCCTTTTGGAAGCCTCACAGCCGCCTCACAGAAAGATTACCCTATAGATTATTCTCATTTTAATATAATGGGAACCGCATTCGGAACTTATGGTATAGAAGAAGACAGTGACAAGGCAATTTTTACCAATGTCAATCTGGAAGCAGTAATTGGTAAAAACAAAGATTTAAAGTTAAAACTTCCTATTATTATTCCAGGACTGGGTTCTACGGATGTAGCCAAAAAAAACTGGGAAGGACTGGCAATCGGATCAGCCATTAGCGGAGTGATTTTGACCATTGGCGAGAATGTATGTGGTATCGATCCTGAGTCGAAATTTGACGGTAACGGCAAGATTCTGGATTCTCCCGAACTTAAAAGAAGAGTCTCTATGTATAAAGAATGGCAGCAGCATGGATATGGAGGAATTGTGGTACAGGCTAATGTAGAAGACAGCAGATTCGGAGTTCTTGAATATGCCATACGGGAACTGGGAGTGGAAATCGTAGAGCTGAAATGGGGCCAGGGTGCCAAAGATATTGGCGGAGAAATTAAAATAAATAACCTTGAAAGAGCCATTGAAATTAAAAAAAGAGGATATATAGTGTTACCGGATCCTCTGGACTCTGATGTTCAAATGGCATTCAAACACGGTGATTTTAAAGAATTCGAAAGACATTCCAGAGTGGGAATGGTAAAAAAAGAAGATTTTCTTGCTGCTGTGGAAAATTTGAGAAAAGCAGGGGCAAAATATGTATTCTTAAAAACCGGTGCCTACAGACCCTCGGATCTGGCTAAGGCCATAAAATTTTCTTCCGAAGCTGGCATCGATCTCCTTACCATAGACGGAGCCGGAGGGGGTACCGGAATGAGCCCCTGGCGCATGATGAATGAATGGGGAATTCCTACAGTTTATATACAGTGCCTTGCCAATAAATATGTAAAAACTCTTGCCGATAAAGGAAAATACGTTCCCGACCTGGCTATTGCCGGAGGAATTGTACTTGAAGATCAAATTTTTAAAGGGCTTTCTCTCGGTGCGCCCTACTTCAAACTGGTTGGAATGGCCAGATCTCCTATCACTGCTTGCATGGTAGGAAAAACCATAACCGAAAAAATAAAATCGGGAGACATCCCCAAATCCATTGAAAAATATGGAAATGATCTGGAGTCCATATTTGTGGAAGTAACTGATCTTAAAAAAGAATTTAAGGATAAAATAGACAAAATTCCAGGATCGGCTATAGGATTATTCTCTTATTTCAAGAGGCTGGAACAAGGATTGAAACAGCTTATGGGAGGCGCCAGAAAATTCGCTTTAGAATATATCGATAGAAACGACATTGCCTCACTTACCAGTGAAGCTGCTTCTATTTCCGAAATTCCTTACATTATGGATCTTGATAAGCAGGAAACAGATGAAATACTAAACTCATAATTTTAACCGGATTAGGTAGATATTTTTTAATAATAAAGAGAGGTTTGGAATCTCTCTTTATTATTTTCATATAGAAAATACATTATCCATAGACATTATTCATATCCACTTTCCCATATCCTCTTTCCGGCTATTAAAATTATAAAGGAATAAGGATAAAATACAGGAGCTGCCATAAAAAAACGTCATCAAATTTCATAGAAATTTAATGACGCTTATAGTTAGTAGAATATAATAAATTATTGGAGAATTGTCAATATCTACCTAATATTTTGTTGTTGTTCTGCGATATTGTCACCTCTAACCTATTCAGGGAAAATGTCACCT
>CAZSVM010000009.1:0-91630 GCA_964610315.1 uncultured Actinomycetota bacterium | reverse complement strand
TCAGTTGGCGCTAATTTAGTTAAGTGTGTGTTCAACTTTTGGGGTTCATATCAAAGTTCATTTAAAAAATGGTTCGAAATTTCACTACTTGGCCCAGCCAATATAATATATAATTTTACAAAGAACGAGGTTTTTATTAGTATATGTGGATATGAAATCTAAATATCCAGAGATTGGTATTTGCAGCCTTTCCTGTCGTCTTTGCCCGGGCTATGTTATGAAAACAGAAAGTAAGTGTCCCGGATGTAAAACAGATTATCGACTTGGAGGTCCCTGCTCTATATTACATTGTGCTGTAAAAAGAAATATTGACTTGCTGACAGAGTAGGTTAAATTATTAGATTTTTATTTTTTTAAAAATGAACAGAAGCCGTATAGATAACCGTAAGAATATAAATGAAGTTCACTGTGAAAAAATCTCTGTAATAATACCTGCATACAATGAAGAGAAGAATATTGTAAATACACTTAAAGAAACCGTAGAAGTATTTAAGAACCTTGATTACGATTTTGAATTGATAGTTGTAAATGACGGAAGTAAAGATAAAACTTACAATATTGCAAAAAAATACGTAGAGGAAACAAAAGATGTAAAAAATAAAATAAAAATAAAACCAAAAGGTGAACATAAAAGAATATCTCTGGGTGATGTTTTTAAAATTTTTTACTTAGTTTATTGAAATATACAATTTAAATGTTTATAGATAAATTTAGAAATTTTTTTACAAGGCAGTCAAGTAGAATATCTAATGGTTTAACGCTTTTATCCCATAAGATAAAAAACCTAAAAGAAACGATTGGCCGCATAGCTGCAATCAATTCAACAGACCAACTTACTGAAGAAAAACTCCAGAATTTTGGGAAAAAAAACTTGCATAGAAAACTTTCGATCCTGGTAATTTTTTTAATTATTTACATAATGCTTTTTTACTGTTTTCAGCCGAATTTAATCTTTAGTTCAACCACTACAAACGGTGGAGATACGGGTTCCCATAATTATATCGCCAAATTTTATATAGAAGAATTGTTTCCGAATTTTAAAATGACGGGATGGAGTATGGGTTGGTTTGCAGGTATACCTATGTTGACTTTCTATTTTCCGCTGTCTTATTTTTTAATGGCTTTGCTGTCTAAAATTTTTATTTACAACATATCCTTTAAGCTCGTAACCATATTAGGCAGCCTTATGCTGCCTGTTTGCCTTTATGCGTTTGGAAAATTATTCCGCTTAAAATCACCCTATCCTGAGATTGCTTCGATAAGTGCCATTGCTTTTTTATATATGAAAAGTTTCACAATATACGGAGGAAATCTTTTAGGATCTCTTGCAGGCGAATTCAGCTATTCACTGAGTTTTGGCCTCGTTTTCCTTTTCCTGGGGACTTTAAACAGAGGAATCGAAAGAGAAAAGTTTGATTGGCTGTTTGTCATAAATTCATTGCTTGTGGCCTGCATAGCACTTTCTCATATTATCACGCTAATCGCACTTTTAATTATTGTGCCCGGTTTTCTATTCGTGAAGAAAGGTTGGAAAACAGCAAGATATATCATTTTAGTGCTGGCTGTAGGATTCTTCCTTTCGTCCTTCTGGCTTCTGCCATTTGTTTTTAATATTATGTGGACTCCACCGATGAGATGGACCAATCTTAATTCAATAAGAAATATATTCCCGCTTGAAATCATACCTGCAATGACACTTGGTGCCTTTGGTTTATTCTTTGCCATAATTAAAAAAGATAAAAGAATGTTTATCGTCATTTGGTCAATCATAGCTTTCATAGCCATATTTTTCTCTTACAATGGTGATAGATTTTATAATGCAAGACTACTGCCATTCATTTTTATGTTTATTTATCTACTTGCTGCTTATGGCCTGAATTATGCTTACTGGGCAATAATTTCGGCTTTAAATAAAATTAATGTGAAAGAAAAAGTATACAGGTTTGCAATTTTTGGTTTAATACCTTTGGTTGTATTTTTAACCAGTGCTTCTATAATTGCCGGAAACCCGCTTGCTCCGAAGTGGGCAAGGGATAATTACACTGGCTTTGAATCAAAGGCAGATTGGAAACTTTATGATAGCCTGATGGATTATCTCAGCGCGCTCCCGGAAGGCAGAGTAATGTTTGAGTTTAATAAAGAATTACTTTCAAAATTTGGGACACCCCGTTCTTTTGAGCTTATACCGTTCTGGACCGATCAGCCGGTTATGGAAGGGCTGCTCGTAGAAAGCTCTCTTACTGCTCCATTCCACTATATAAATCAGGCCGAACTGTCGGTAAAACCAAGGGGTACCGTTGCAGGCTGGAGTTTGCCGGCAAGAAATTATAAAAAAGCTATGACACACCTTAAATATATGAATATAAGATACATAATTGCAAGTTCCCCTGAAGTAATAGAGGATTTAAAATCTGACAATACTGTAAGATTTTTAAAAGAAATAGAACCTTTCAGCTTCTTTGAAATAAAGGGTAAGCATGACTTTGTTGAAATAGCCGATAATATCCCTGTAAAATATAAAACTGACAACTGGGTATGGGATATGCGTAACTGGTATTTTAACATAGATAATATTGATTCACCTGTACTGTTTGATAACGGAAAAGAAGATATGAAAAACTTTCAGGAAATTGATAAATCAGAGTTAATCAACGTTCCAAAAAATCCTATTGAAAATGAAGGAACTATAATTTATGAAAAAGTTGAGAATGAAAAAATCACATTTAAAACTACTGGAATTGGCCAGCCTCATATTATAAAAGTATCCTACTTTCCGAACTGGAAGGCAATCGGAGCAGAGGGTCCATATCTTGTCTCGCCTTCCTTTATGATGGTTATACCGACCCAGGAAGAAGTAACAATTGTTTATGGCAAAACACTGTCAAATATTCTGGGAATCGCTCTAACCAATACAGGACTTGCGATTCTTCTGGGAGTCCTGGTTTTAAACTTTATAAAATGCCTAAAAGCCAAAAAATCAAAATAAGGATCCTGAATTTTAAACTATTTCATTATACATCCCGGTACTTAATTTTGATCCGCAAAGCGCCACCACGCAAGTGTTCCGATCAGTCCGGCCAAACCTGTGAAACAAAGAATAATGTAACTTATAATTTCCAGATGTGAACCATCCGCTCCGGCAGCTCCGCTATAAAGGGCAGGAATGGTCCATGGAAAATAGGACGCAATGCCAAGGGCATTAATGAATTGTCCGGTTATAAGAGTAACTATAACAAAACCTATGGGAGGTATGTACCCCCGGCCATAACTTGCGAAAAAAGCCACAGGAGGACAGAGCAGTATGGTAAGAATAGAAGTTACAATAAGGGTGTAAAAGCTCTGGCCGGCAAGTTCCCCCGACCATCCCGGAATATGAATCATCCACCCTGTTGCAAGTCCGACAACAAATAGGATCAGGGAAAGTAAAAGGCACCATATAACGGTGACAATAAATTTTGAAAAAACAATTACGTGCCGGGAAACGGGCAGTGCAAGCATATCTTTTATGGTACGATCGGAGTATTCTCTTCCAAAGATCCAGCTGGTCACGAACCCAAATCCTATCAGTCCCATCATGCTGACTACCTGGATGATCAGGTTAAAATATGCCGGCCAATCGGCCTCTTTACCAAAAATGGCTGCCTTATCGGCAACCAGGCCAAGCCTGCTGCTCAGCTCGGGACTTCTTGCGATAAGCAATAAAAGTCCCACAAAAATAGATATAAATGCAAAGGCCAGAATTGTTACTAAAAATATTTTGGATTTACGTACTTTGAGAGTTTCTACCCATAACGCGGATAAGATACCTTTCATTTTACATTTCCTCCATTTACTCCGATTGTCCTTAAAAAATATGATTCCAGGTCTTCCTCTTCCACTTTTAATAGTTTTGGAGGCAGACCGGCGTATACTAAAATACTTGCAATATTTTCGGGATTTTTTACTGCATCTTTCCCTGTTACTTCCAGCATTCCTTCTCCGGATACATTTACAGAAAACCCGTTTTCAATAAGCTTCAGCCTGGCTGCTTTTTTATTACCGGCATCAAGAATAAGCCGTTTCCTGAAAAGATAGTCCAGTTCATTTATGTTTAATTCCTGTATTAACCTGCCCTGGTGTATAATTCCAATCCTCGTGGCAAGTTTGGATATCTCTCCCAGTATATGGCTGGATATGAATATTGTGACCCCTTGACTTGAAGCAAGATCTTTCAGCATCTCCCGGATTTCGACAATACCGGCAGGATCCAGGCCATTTGCAGGCTCGTCTAAAATTAGAATGCTGGGATTGTGCAGAAGTGCTTTTGCCAGGCCAAGACGCTGGGCATTGCCCAGTGATAGATTTCTTGTTCTTATCTCCTTGTATGGATTTAATTTTAATCTGGCGATAACAGTATCGACCAATTTTTTGTCAGGTATATTGCGTAGGTGGCGCATAATTTCAAGATTTTCGCTGACTGTAATTTCAGGATATGAATATTGCCTTTCCAGAAGATATCCCACATTTTTCCACAGGCTGTTACTTCCCGCACTGACTCTTTTTCCGTATAAAAATGAATTGCCTGATGTGGGATTGATTATTCCCAGAAGCATTAAAATTGTCGTAGTCTTACCTGCACCGTTAAGTCCCAGAAAACCATAGATTTCTCCCTTTTTAATGCGTATTGATACATCATTTAAGGCATGAACCTTACCGTAATCTTTTGTCAAATGATCCGTTTCAATAACATTTTCCATATTTTACATCCCTTCTAGCCCTATTTTTACTGATATTATATTTATATTATGAACTATTTTAATCCACAGATTTCATATTATAATCAAAAAAGATTGCAAAATCAATAATTATGTACTAAAATAACAAATATATTTCATAATTAGGAGTTTAAAATGAATGGGTTCGAAAAAAGACGCCAGCAAAAAAAAGATTCCATATTAAAAGCAGCAAAAGAGCTTTTCGGTCAATATGGCTATAACAAGGTAACCATCGCCGAGATTGCCAGGAAAGCTTCAGTTTCACAGGTATCGATATACAACTTTTTTGAAAACAAGGAAAATCTAAAGCAGGTTTTATTGAAAAATCTTGTAAATGATAGTTTCCTTGAGATAAAACAAATCCTGGGAAGTCATAATTCTATAAAGCTTAAGCTTGAAAAACTGATAGTGTTAAAAATTAATTTCTTCAAAGAGCTTTTTTACCATTTTTTCCCAAAATATATTGAAACCAATGTCGATGAGGATCAGGCAGCAGATGAAATTAATAAAAAAATAGAAAATCAGATTTATAATCTTATTGAAGAAGGGAAAAAACAGGGGGAACTTAATGTTTCAGCTTCTCCGAAAGTTATAGGCACATTTCTGGAGATTCTTCAATATTATTTTTTAAATAATCCAAATGCCGCCGCAAAATTCGATAAAAATCCGGAACTGGCAAAGGAACTGCCTTCTTTAATCCTGAAGGCAATTACAAAATAATCAGGAGCATGATTCGTATAATCCTGGTTTGAAATAATTTGGCAGCAGTTTTCTAGCAGCATTATGTCTTTAAATATAATTTCATATGTTGCCTACTTTCCCTGAAAAAAAGCAACCTTAAAAAAATAAATAAAATAACGAATATGTATTAATGCTATAATAAGTTCAAAGTTTTTTAGACTGGAGGGTAAATTGTTTAAAAGTAGAAATATGAAAAAAATGATTATCACCTCACTGGTAATATTGGTGTCGATCTTGATTTTTAGCAGCTGTGTGGCAGCCGGAAAAACCCTGACAGAAAAAAACAATGGTGATAGTTTCAACCTAAAAATAAATGATACAATAAATATAAAGTTGGAATCCAATCCGACTACAGGGTACAGCTGGATTTTAAGCGACGGAACAGACAGCGCTATAGTTTCTCTAATCGATTCGGAATTTATACAGTCCAGTGAAGACAAGGAACTGGTAGGAGCAGGTGGTTATGAAATGTTTACCTTTAAAGCGGTCTCCAAAGGAAAAACAAGTATCATATTAAATTATAAAAGACCCTGGGAAGAGGGAGTGGAACCTTTAGGGACATTTGAGATAACCATCTCGATTGACTGATGGATATGAATTCTATTCCTATTCAGCGCGCCGGTTTTGGTAATGTTAAGATTTGGTATAATGGGTGTCCCTGTATGGCAAATAGCCACCAGCATAGCGGTTCTGGTTTTATGCATTATTGGAGGTATGCTGCTGGCAGCCAGGCTTCTGAGGACCTACATATTGATGTATGGCAAAAGACCGGGCCTTGGAGAGATTATCAGGAGCTTCAGGAGCGGATAGTAAAACAATTATTTATATTATAAAAAAGGTATTCAAGATGAAAAATTGTTGATACCTTTTATGATTTAAGTTTTTAATTATAGGAAGCTACTATTTCTTTAAATTTATTCCAAAAATTTATTATAAATTCCGGGGCTTTTTTGGTTGCGGTATTTTCTATATCTTCATTCAGGTTTTTTTCAGAGCTTGCATTAATAATTTCATCTAAGTCTATTATTGCTATTATGTTATAATTTTCAATTATCTTCTCCATATTTATTAAGTCTTCTATACTATTTATGTTTATGCCTAAGATTTTTGTGATTTTATCTTTTTTAATATTTAACGATTTTTGTAATGATTGATTGATTTTAAATAAAATTTTATCAGGTTCTTGGTTTGGGCTAATCAGTTCCTCATTAAAATTGATTGAAATACTATCTAAATTTTTAGAATCTTCTATTTTATCCTCTTTCTTCTCTTCCTTTACATCCACACTTATTTCAAGATTTTTGTCTTTATCCTGGGCATAAGTGTATTTTGGTAAATTAAATAAAATAAGGAAAAATATGGTTGCGTATATAAGTAATAGAAAAGAATGTTTTAAAATCCTATTATATTTATTCTTTTTCATATTTACTCCGGTTCCATAAAAAATATCAATTTATGTAACATAAAAAAGTTAATTTACAGACTCTTTTATAAGTAGCTTACTTAAAAAAGTATCTATAAGACCTGGGTCAAATTGAGAACCACTGTTCTTTTTTAATTCATCTATAGCCTTTTCTTTAGGTAAAGCTTTTCTATAAGGCCTATCACTTATCATAGCATCATAAGCATCGACAATAGATATTATTCTTGAAATTATTGGTATTTCATGTCCGGCTAAACCATAAGGGTAACCTTTCCCATCCCATCTTTCGTGATGGTACAGAATAAACTTAGCTATATGGGCAAGATCAGGAGATGATAATGCTATTCTGTAGCCAATTTCAGAATGCTTGCTCATAATTTTCCATTCGGTTTTATTGAGTTTACCAGGCTTTAAAATAATATTGTCAGGAATACTGATCTTTCCGATATCATGAAGAGTAGACAAAAGACTTAGTTCGTCCAATTTGGAATCAGGAAGGTTAAGCACCTTACCAAAAAGAAAACTATATTTTTTCATTCTTTTGGTATGTTCTTTGGTTTCATAATCCCTTTCCTTCAGAGCTTTCCCTAATGAAGCAATAATAGAACTACGGGCACTTTGGTTTTCTATAAGTTTGTGTCTGTACATTCTATCTTCTGCTTCTTTCAATAACTCTTCATTATTTTTATTGGGTTTTTCTTTAGTTGCTACTCCCATAGATATACTAATCAGCATAGTGTCCGTACTGCATTCCCTGCATTTTTCCTGTACCCGGTTTACTATTTGAATAGTAGTAGAAAACGATGTATTAGGTAATAAAACACTGAATTCATCTCCACCCCACCTGGCTATAATATCTTCCTTTCTAAAACATAATTTAAGTATATCTGCAATTTTTCTAAGAATTTTATCTCCATTTATATGACCAAAAGCATCATTCACTATTTTAAGGCCATTTACATCCCCAATTACTAAACTTAAAGGCATCTGGCGTTCAGTATTGAGTCTTTTTAGTTCGATATCGAAAAAAGCTCTATTATAAACTCTGGTCAATTTATCATAAAAGCTTAAGTATCTTATATTCTCTTCTGCTTTTCTTATTTTGGTTATATCTCTTAATGAGATCACTTTACCCAGTGGTTTTCCACTACTATCTTTTAGCTTTGTTTGCCTTGTATTATAGAAGTGCTGCTCTCCATTATTTCCTATCTTTAAATCCTTATTTCCCAGGAAAACGTCCGGATTTTCATTTACTTCCGATAATAAATAATTAACCGATTTCCCAGCTGCTTTCATTATGGAGGTATTAAATATTTTCTGGGAAGCTGAGTTTAATTTTAAAATATTTTCATTTCCATCTATAAGTATCAACCCATCATCCATATTTTCAAAAATGGTTTCAAATGCTATTGGCATAATTTCTTTTATATGGTTTCTATTAAGGAAAGGGATAATAATCAAGGTACAGATGGCAGTTACTACAGGAATCTCATCTATGTAAGGAAAAGGATTAAATCCTAAAGATTTTACTAAGATTACCAGCCAGGGAATAGATATATATGGAATGAGGAAAAATTTTTTCCAGCGATTTTGACCATCTGGTTTTATAAATAACTTTATGGTGTTTATAAGAGTAATTATTATACCGGCCAGAATTAACATGCTGGAATAGGCAACGGATACAAAATATAAGGTGTTATATTCCTTAACAATCAAACTAGAAGAATCAAATAGGACAAGCCTGGCATTTACCCAGATTAAATGGTGAAGCTCATTTGTCAGTACCAGAAATAAGGTAATAATTGGAAAAGCACTGATAAGAATAATATATTTTAAATTAAAAATCTTATTAAAATTAACATATCTAGCTGTTAGCAAAAATAGCCCAATTGGCAGTAGGATAGAACCAGAATATTGAAGCTTATCAAAGAGTATTTTTAAATGATTAACTGTAATGCTTTGTTCAAGAATATAAGCTGTTATCCAGATGAGTGACAGAGTTATTATTCCTATACCTATAATATCCTGCAAACCTTTTCTGTATATCCATATATAAAGAACTCCTATAATAGCCATTAAAATTATAGTTGCTAAAGGGATAAGAAAGCTGGTATTTTGCAACATCATTTTAAATAACTTCCTTTAAAATGATATAAAGATATTCGATTTATATTTTTGTTTTATATATTTATTAATTAATAATATTCTCATTAAATAAAAAAACCGACTAAATTAGTCGGTTACGCTACTTGCTCCTTCTTCCTCAAGCGTCCAAATTTAAGGAAGAATTCAAAGCACCTAATTTTTTTATAAATATACATTATAATTAAATTAATGTCAATATATGTATTAATATTAGTAATAAAATAACTTTGAATGTGAGAATAATTAAAATCATAATTAAAGTATATATAATAAAATTTACATATACTTCCCTTGATTAATTTAAAAATATAAATGATAAAATATGGTTTGTTATAATATCAGGAATGAAAGATAATAAAAGTAATTATGGTATGGAATTAAAAAACAATAACAAATCAAATTGGTCTCTGGTCGCTGTTTTTATAATCCTGATTCTATTAGTACCATTTTTTATTTCTTGCAGTAGTAATAACCTATCCACCTATCCCCTTACTGAATTTATTTATTATGCAGACGAAAATGGCCTTCCCACGGAATACCTGAAGTTAATAAACGGAAAGATAAGTATAAAATACAGAGCCAGGCCGGCATACTCAAACAGCACTGTCTACCTGACTGATGCATTTGATGATAAAGGTAATTTTATGCAGTTCTATAGTATGGACAGTTTTGAAATATCCAGCGTTTATCATGAGAGCTTTCATGCTTATGTAGATCTCATAATAAGGGGAGGCGCCAGTTCCAAAGAGGAACGGGAAAGTTTTGAACAGATTATGGCAGAATCTTTGAGTTATTATGACCGGACCGCCGATGGAAGGAAAATCTTGTGGAATAGTTACCGCAGGCAATCTTCCGAAGAAGCCATGGCTATCCATATAACTAATTTGATAAAGTACAGAATAGTATACGAAAAAATTGCTGAAAGTATTGCCAGCGACTATATTTATGACCGGATTGATAGAGATCAGATGGAGAGTAAATTGACTGCGGCAAATATGGAGTGGAAAGATATTTTGGAAGGAAATAGATCGCGGGGATACTATAATAAGAATTTCTTAAGATGGAAATTTCAGCATCTAATTGATGTTAAAAACTACATATCCGACAGGGAAAAAGAATTTGTTATAAAATATATACTTCCCGGAATAGACAGTGAAATAAAAGAACCCCCACTGACCGAGTTCATAAAGGAATCTAAAAAAAATGATCTTCCCTATGTTTATCTTATAGATGTAAATAAAAATAATTTATGGGAAGATGATTTTACGATAGGACCCTATGAAGAATTAAGTCCTGAGGGAATTGCACAAATCTATCAGGAAGCTTTTGATGTCTACTGGAAAAAAATACTTATCAGAGGTGTTGGATCAAAAATCAATGAAAATAAAGCATTTTCTAAAATAATGGAATTATCTTCAAAATGGTACTCCAGTTCGACAGAAGATGTTAATAAAACTTACCAGATTGCAAAAAATGCCGCCAAATCTTATATCGGTGAATTGATAAAACAGAAAGTATTGTGGCAGCGTTCTGTCAGCGAACTCCTTCTGGGCGGAGAAAGCTTAAATAAGGAAGAATTTGAAAAGTCCTGGAAGAAAGCTGTGGAAGGGCGTAATATTTATGGTTTTTACCTTGAAGGCGGTAAAATTTTCAAAGCATCGAATGCCATGTCTCTGGAAGAAAAAAAATTTATTCTGGATTTTATACTTACTGACATAAATTATTCTTTTGGGCCGCTTCTCAGTATAGAGCCTGTACCGGCAGAAGGTGAAATAACCGCAGAATCACATGTTGATGCTAATCTGCTTCCCTGATAGGTCTAAAAGAAACATTATTACCATTATCATAATATAATATCACCTTCCTCAAAAATATAAGGTATTTAATTTTTCAGAAAAATATATGTTTACAAAATTATAGTCTTATATTAAAATGTTAGGCGTTCCTAACAAAAATAAAATTATGTAGAGGTAAAAATTATGAAAATTTTAATCTATGGAGTGGGAGTAATTGGCAGTATATTTGCATACAAACTAAAATGTGGGGGAAATGATGTTACGATTCTGGCAAGAGGTAGGCGGCTGGAACAATTAAGAAAATACGGGATTGTTATTGAAGATAGAATTTTTAATAAACAGTTCCAGACCGATGTTAAAGTTACAGATAAATTAGGACCGGGTGATTATTATGATATGGTTTTGATTATATTACAATACCAGCAGGTAAGTGAAATACTGCCGATTTTACAAAAAAATAAAAAGGTCTCCACTTTTATTTTTATAGGAAATAATGTCACTGGTGCTAAAGAATATTTAAAATTTCTTGACAGTAAACGGATTTTATTGGGATTTGGAGGAGCTGGCGGGTACCGTGAAGATCATTTTGTTATTACCGCATATGCAGATTATACAATCCTGTACTTTGGGGAACTTGATGGGAGTATAAGTAACCGTATTAAAAATATTAGAGATACTTTTCAGAAAGCGGGAATAAAAGTTATGGTTCTAAGAAACATGGATGCCTGGTTAAAAACTCATGCTGCACTTATAAACCCGCTGGCCATGGCGGGATATGCAGCAAAAAATAAAGGTAAGCAACTGGGAGATGATGATGAACTATTGGTTCTATCTATTAAAGCGTTTAAGGAAAATCTGAAAGCATTGGATAGAATAGGTGTCCCCATATTACCGAGGAAATTTAACATAATGAAAAAAATGCCGATATTTTTTCTAAGGAGAAAATTAAAGGATTTGATGAATTCGAAATTCGGAAAAATTGCGGCTGGTCACCGGAATCATGCAAAGGATGAGATGGCCAAAATTTCAAAGGACTTTAGAGAGCTGATACGAAATGCCCGAACTGATATGAGTGCCAATGATTATCTTTTCAAGCAGAGCTTTAAATAATATTAAAAATTAATCCTTGACAAATAAAATCTAACTTGTATAATTTGTATGAATTGTATAACTTATATTAAAAGTGGGTAAATATGGAAATAAAAAAAGGAAAGCATATATTTGGTATGGTAAAAGTTGGTGAAAAAGGTCAGATTGTAATTCCTAAAGAAGCAAGAGATATATTTAATATAAAGCCAGGAGATGATTTATTGGTGGTGGGAGACGAAAAGAAGGGAATTGCTATAGCCAAGGCCAGTGTCATGAAAAAAATAGCCCTGAAAATATTAGAGGGAATAGGTGAATCTGTACACAATTCTGGTAAAGATCAGGAATAAGTTTTAGAGAATACAATAAGTATGGGAGGACTTGTATGATTAGACCAAGAGTGGCCGAAACCGGTGAAGGTATACAGGGTGAAATGGACGTCAGGATGTTTGATGAAGCTAAAAGGATGATGAGGGATAAGGGATGGTTGGAGACAAATGAAGTTATAAAAGCAGGAATAGATAAAGGATCGGTTCTTGAGATAGGCTCCGGCCCCGATTATCTGGGACTTGAATGGCTAAAAAAGACTGAAAAGACCAGGCTTATCGGATTGGAGATTAGTGCTAATATGATTAAAGTTGCACAGAGAAATGCCGGAGAATATGGGCTTGAGGCAAGGATTAAATATATTCTGGGTGATGCTCATAAAATACCTTTTAAAGATGATGAATTCGATGGGGTGTTTAGCTGCGAGTCCTTACATGAATGGGTAGAACCCAGGCTAATATTTAGCGAAATATATAGGGTTTTAAAACCTGGTGGAAAATTTTTTGTGGGAGATTTAAGAAGAGATATAAACCCTCTTATGATATTTTTAATGAAACTAATGGTTAGGTCCAGAGAAATGAAAGATGGTTTGATTTCTTCGATAAATTCCGCTTATACTGCAAAAGAGATAGAATCTATTCTGGCAAAAACAGAGATTAAAAGCTACAGGATTCAAAGGAATTTAATAGGCCTGGGTATAATCGGTAAAAAGCAATGACAGAATAATTTAAGAGGAGAAAGGAATATACAATGGGACAATTACAATCAAATTTGGATTATAAGACTATGTGCTTTTTTTATAAAATTCGGGATTTATTCAATCCCCCCATTAATATGTTAAAAGAAACAGATATAAAACCGGGATATTATGTGCTTGATTTCGGATGTGGTCCCGGGGGTTATTCTATTGCTGCTTCCAAAATGACCGGTAACAGAGGCAGAGTTTATGCACTGGATATTCATCCCCTGGCTATAAAAAAAGTAAAATACGCAGCCCAAAAAGAGAAATTAAATAATCTGGAAGCTATCCAATCTGATGGAAAAACCGGTCTTCCCGACAGCAGTATGGACATTATTCTGATGTATGATGTATATCTTGATCTTGGTAACAGATCCCAGGTTTTGGAGGAAATATACCGGGTTCTTAAACCGGAAGGTGTTTTATCTTTTAGTGATCACCATTTGGAAAAAGAGAAGATATTATCAGAATTAACCAAAAAGGGTTTATTCAAGTTAAAGAAAGAAGGTAAAAAAACATACAGTTTCGAAAAAATCTATCCCGTTTAATATTAAATAAAAGAATAATCTATTCTATACTAGTATAAAATGATTTAAATAAAGTTAGGAGGAGTTTTATGTCTGAAAGTGAAACTTTAAAATTCAGAACCGGAAATATGAACAGGGAAGAAATTGAACTTATATTCGATACTCTTCCTGTTGATATGACCTTTGTGGGCAGCAGCGATGAGGTCAGATATTTTAATAAATTGGAAAGCAGATTATTTAAAAGGTCCCCGTCGATAATCGGCCTTAAGGTACAAAACTGCCATCCTAAGAAGAGTCTGGATAAGGTACAGCAGATACTTGATGAATTCAAGACTGGGAAAAGAAAAGTAGCTGAGTTCTGGATTAATTTGAATAACCGTATGATATACATACGATATTTTCCGATTTATGATAATAAAGGCAGTTATAGGGGCTGTCTGGAAGTAACCGAAGATATAACGGATATAAGAGAAATTAAGGGAGAAAAAAGACTTCTTTAAAGCTTATCGATGTCAATTATAGCTGGCCTTTTCCGTACTCTGAACTATCGCTATCCAGGTTGCGCCTCCGTTAAATGAAACTATATTTCCACTGCTATCCCTGAATGTAAAGGGTTCGTATACACTTCCGCGTTGCCAGCTTCCTTGAATGGCTTTGCCGTCCTGAAAAATAAAAGCAGTTCCGTTTCCAGTAGTTCTAACATCCATATGACCGTACTTATCCAGAGGCCCGTTAATATCGGTAACCATTACCACTATATTCTTTGCCGTTATCTGACCTCCGGTATTATAATCAAGGTGAGGGCTCCCCCCCATATAACGCAGGTAGTAATTACCGCTTTTATTATAAATATAATCTAGATTAAAACCGCGCGGTGCATATGCATGAGTGGAAAAATCTATATGTATATTGGAAACATTTCCTCTTTCCGATAATGGAGCATCGGTTTTATAGGGGAATGGAATGCCGTTACCATCGAGGGGATATCCCAGCTGGCCGGCTTTTTCTCTTAATTTTGCCACTGACATAAAAGCAGTATGTTCCTGTATGGAACTTCTGTTCCAATCCCGCCAGTAAGGTGCCTGTCCGGTAATGGAGCTCATACCGGACCTGTCCGTCATTGCGCTTAAAACATACATACCCATGTCCTCTATTACTTTATAGCATTCCGGATAAGTGCCAAAGAAAGCGTAAATGGGATCGAATCCCCTGGCAATTTCTGCATAATAAGGCCTTGCACTTCTTACCGGCCCTACCACCGGAGCATCATTGGAATTATATATAGCCACAAATCTGGTAATACCATATTCATCTACGATTTCGAATACCACATCTGCAAGGTTCAATCCGGACTGGAGCCTGGCTGCAAAACTGTTTTCAACCATGACTACAACTGGCCTGCTGCCGCCTGATCCCGGAGAAGGTGAATAAGATATCGGCCGGAAGGTGTCCGGCTGTTTTATCCATCCCGAGAGAAGGATTGTTCCTATAAAAATTATTACTAGACTAAATATGACTAAAATTAAGCTGTATCTGTTTACGTTAGCTTTCATTAAATCCTTCGGTTCGTTTGGATAAAGGCACTTTTTTAAATTATACTTTATGAAGGATTGATATGGAAGAAAAATTTTTCTTTTTAAAAATGATGTTTTTTATTTAAAATATTTTAAAATTAAATATAAATCTGATAAAGTAAAAATTAATTCAACATGGGTATGAGGGAAATGGAGGTACAGCTGTGAGTAAAAATTATAGTGAATTATCCCAGAAGAGTATCAATGAGTTAAAAGATGCTCTGAAGAATTTATCCGAAAAAAGCAGGGATGCTCTAAAGTATGTTTCAAAAGATTTTTCTGAGAAGAGTAAGGTAGTATTAAAAGATGCCTTAAAGAAGTTATCGGATAAAAGCAAAGATGTCTTTGAAGATATATCCGAAAAGAGCGATGATGTTTTCAATAACCTGTCAAAAAAAGGCAAAGTAATTGCCAAAGATCTCTCTGAGAGAGGTAAGGTTATGTCAAAAGTTTTATCGGATAAAAGCAAGGAGACTCTAAAGGAATCTTTAAAGAATTTGTCCGAAAAGAGTAAGGCTGCTTCTAAGGATCTTTCTGAAAAAAGCAAAAAAGCCTTAAAAGAGGCTCTGATAAATCTTGCGGAGAGAATTAAATAAAAAAATTTACCTTAAGAGGCAATTGTTTTTTATTAATATAAGATTTGCATCGATTAAAAGGTATTATGAAAAATCATTCTGATGATAAGCAGGAGAGCGTCTCTAATATCAGGCTGGCTTTCTTTTTAAATCTTGGGTTTGCCGTTATTGAAATTGCAGGCGGATTCTGGACCAATAGTATAGCTATTGTATCCGATGCTTTACATGACCTGGGTGATAGTGTTTCACTGGGGTTATCCTGGTTTTTAGAAAGATATTCCAGAAAGAAAAAGGATGAGAGGTATTCATATGGATACAGAAGGTATTCCCTGTTTGCTGCATTAATTAATGGCCTTATATTAATTGCCGGTTCGATTTATATATTATACGAAGCAATACCCAGACTGTTTAACCCGCAGCAGTTGAATGCGAAAGGAATGCTTCTTTTTGCAGCGGGAGGTATTATTGTAAACGGGATTGCTGTACTGCGAGTCAGAAGGGGGAAATCATTAAATGAGAGAATTGTAGCCCTGCATCTTTTTGAGGATGTTCTGGGCTGGTCAGCGGTATTTATTATCAGTATTGTATTGATTTTTAAAAACATCCCCATATTGGATCCCATATTATCGATATTGATTACTGTTTATATTTTATATAGAGTAATTATTAATCTAAAAAAAACGTTCTCTATTTTTTTACAGGCTGTCCCAGAGGGGATAAGTATCAATCAAATTGAAGACAAAATATTGAAAATAGATAAAGTTGTAAATGTTCACCATACCCATATATGGTCCATGGACAGTTTGAATAATGTGCTGACCACTCATATCGTGGTAAAAGATGATACCACTGTAAGAGAAATAACTGACATAAAGAAAAAAGCCAAAGAAATTATAAAACCTTTAAACCTGGAGCATTCTACTATAGAAGTCGAATGTGAGAGCGAGTATTGTAAATTGAGAGATAGTGAGTGTTTTTAAACATCACTATGAAAGACTTTGTAGTCACCGGTCAGATAATATTGTACCCTTTCGCCAATACTAACGGAGTGATCGCCAATTCTTTCCAGATATCTTGCTACCAGAGATATATCCGCGATAATTTTTATATTTTCTTTTTTATTGAATGCAGAGGAATATAATTTTTGGATAATTGTTTTCTGTATGTCATCCACGGCATCATCTATTTTATCGATACTGGAAGCCAGCTTAAGATCACTTTTCTGGAAAGCTAAAGTGGCCTTGCTAAGGACCGGTTTTACCAGGTCAAGCATCTTTAGCAGTATTTTTTTCATATCTTCGTCCAGATATTGTATATTAAGCCTTGCCAGGCTTTTAGCGATTTTGGCAATGTTAGCTGAGAGATCACCAATCCGCTCCAGGTGTATGATTATGTTACTAATGGAATGTATATATCTTAAATCTGTTGCTACTGGCTGATATTCTGCCTGCAGCACCACGCATTTCTCTTCGATTGAGATTTCGTAATCATCGATTTTATTATCTTCGTCTATTACTTCCTGAGCTAAAGCGGTATTTGAATCAATTAAAGCATTTACAGCTTTACATGCTGCATTTTGCGATAAATTGCTCATGGATATGACATCTTCGGAAATTTCATTAATTTGATCATAGAATGCTTTTCTCATTTAACTGGCCAACTATATTATTATTCTTTAATATTTAATAAGTTTCTTGATATACCATAAAGTAAATCTCCGGTTCTTTCAAGGTGTAGAATAATATCTGCAAAAACTACTCCTGAGAGCGGTACGCATTCGCCTTTCTGAAGTCTTTTCAAATGGCTGGTTCGGATTTCTTTTACCAGTAAATCTATTTCGCTTTCGATTTTTTCACATTTTTTAAGCTTACTTAAACTGCTGTTTTCTATCCCTGATATCAGGGAGTTAAAAAGGTGGTTAACCTTATCTTGTGCCAACCCCATTTGTTCGAAGGCAATTTTACTGAAAGCCATTTTATTCTCTTCTTTTACCAGTATCAGGTAGAGTATGCTTTCGGCGTGGTCACCGGCTCTTTCGGCATCATAAGCTATATGCAGTAAATTGGTTAATTTATTGGAAAGCCTCAAGCCCAGGGATTTTTGTGATATTTTGGTAAGATATCTTATTATATCTTCTGTTATGCTGTCCACGGCAGCCTCCCGGTCAAGTACTTTTTTTTCAATTACCAGGTCTCTTTTATATAGCCTTTCAAAGGACAGATTCAACATGGTTTGAGCTATTTTAATTATTCTTAGTAATTCTTTCTTTGCCTGTTCCAGTGAGAGTGAGGGAGTATTAATCAATCTGCTGTCCAGATAAAGGGCATTCTTATGTACGGTTATATCTTTACCGGGGATAAGTTTTAGAACCACTTTTTCAAATAAGCCGATCATGGGGAAAAGTATTATGGTAGTAACTACATTAAAAATAGTATGAATATTGGCAATTTGATGGGGTACACTTTTTCCGGTTAAATTTACAATTATGGGCTGAAGTCTCAGTCCGTATAAAAGAACCATAAAAATTATGGTACCAAAAATATTAAACATAAGATGAGAGAAAGCAGTTCTTCTGGCAGTGACTGTTGTTCCGATACTTGATATTAAAGCAGTGGAGCAAGTACCGATGTTATCTCCTATAAGAATTGGAATGGCTGCGCCAATGGGTATAAGTCCCTGAGAAGCAAGAGCAATAAGAAGCCCGATGGTAGCTGAACTGCTTTGCAGCAGTGTGGTTAAACCAAGACCTGCTAAAATTCCAAAAAAGGGATTTTTGCTGAAAACCAGGAGGAAGTTTTTAAAAGCTTCATTATCCTTGAGGGGTTCCAGTGCACCTTTCATTATAGTCATACCCAGAAACAGAAGTCCCAGCCCGATTATAGACATTCCAATGTTTTTATATCTCCTTCTCCTGCTTAAAAAATGCATCAGGAATCCTATGATTATCAAAGGATAAGAAAGCATATCTATATTAAAAGATACTATTTGAGCGGTAACCGTAGTACCAATATTTGCACCCATTATTATTCCTATTGCCTGCCTTAAAGTTATAAGGCCGGCATTCACAAATCCTACTGTTAAAACCGATGTAGCGCTACTGCTCTGTATAAGCATGGTAGTAAAAAGACCAACCAGAACCGTGGACCAGGATTTTTTGGTAAGAGTATTTATAACTGTTTTTAATTTATTGGATGTTACCTTCTGGAGACTGTTGCTTAGTCTGTTGATGCCGAAAATAAAAAGTGCTAATCCACCCAGTACTTCTATAACTAATTTAAAATACATAGATTATAGTAAATTTTTGAGTTTACAATGGTTAACTGTGATTATAATAAAATAAGCTGAATTATTAAATAAAAAAATAAATTAAATTATTTTTATCCGGCCTGATTTTTAATATGGCAGATATTAAAACAGGCAGTCATTTTTATTTGTAAAACAAATATCCGGCACCTTCCACAGCTACACGAATTGGTATTTTTTCTTGAATAGAATATAATTATTGAGAATTATATTTAAATAATATTTAATATTAAAATTTATGAAAGTTTTTAATATTATTTTACATAGTTTCATTCTGGCGGTTATAAATATAGTTTCGGTCGTCTTTGGTTTTGGTATTTATCATTTTCTTATGGAGTATAACCAGCTGCTGGTTCAAATCCCTATTGCAGTTGTGTTTTCTGTTATAGTTTTTACTACCTGGATAGTGATTATAAAATATAAAAATATATCAAAATTGTTTCCAGAAGGATGGTTGAGGTTTTTATTGATTTTTTTATTATCTCTTGCCTGGTCACCATTAATATTTATGCCTTTGCACTATATTACTCAGGGATATCTTACTTCTTTTGGAAATATATACATGAACTGGATTTTTCAGATGCCAACCAATATGATTATAGTTCTAATTGCCTACTTTATAATCTTCCCGAAATCAAGGAAACAAAGATAGGAGAAATAATATAATTATTTCAGGGTTTAAAACAACTGAATATCTCTAAAGAACTTTATTCTAAATAAATAACTGGATATCGGAGTTCTGAGCCTGTTCTATAAAAAATGCTACTCCCACGCAGGATTTGACTTCATCAATCATTTTCTCTCTGGGAATTTCAAGAACATCCATACTCATCTGGCAGCCATACAATTTTACACCCAGATCTATAGCCATTTGTCTCAGCTGGGGTAGTGTAGGAACTTTTTTTGCTTTCATCATTTTTCCAAAAATCCAGCGGCCAAGACCTCCAAAACTGTATTTGCTGGGTGAAGCTTTGCTTATGTCTCCCCTTTCCATAATGCCCATCATCTTCCCAAAAAAACTCTTGCCGGTTAAGCTTTTTTTCTTTAAAGCTCTGAGACCCCAGAAAGTAAAGAACATGGTTACTTCCATACCGGAAGCTGCTGCTCCGGTTGCTATGATAAAAGCTGCCATAAGTTTATCCAGATCTCCGCTGAAAACCACCATTGCCAGTTTTTTCTTTTTTTCATTTGCCATTATATAAATTCCTCCTTTTAATTGTCATTCGTTACCAAATACTTAAAAGTTTTGGGATATTATAATTAAATAATATGCTAGTTATATTCTAGTATTGTAATTTTTTAATTCAACTAAAATATTGAAGGGAAATAGAAAGGGTCAGACTACAACGGCATCAATAATAAATTTTATTCCCAGATAAAATAAAAATATACTGCAGGAAATTAAAATGGCGTTATATATCTTCTGGTTAAAAAATTTTCGTCCGGTATTTACCAGGAATCCGACAAATAAATACCAGATAAAATCGGCGCTAATGTGCCCTATGTAAAAAGAGGAAACGCCGGTTATACTGAATTCCACACTTTTTAAAAGAAATGCTGCACCAATACTTATCCACCATATAAACCAATAAGGGTTCATAAGGCTTACAAGAATACCCTTTAATACGATCGCTCCGGTTGATTTTCCGGTAATGGTTCTCTGTTTTAGTACTGATTTGAAGTCTATTATAAATTTCTTCCTTAAGATTGAAACAACGATATCGATTCCTAAATATAAAAGAAAAATACCTCCCAGTATACCGATTATTTTTGTAGTGAGAGGATTGTCCAGGAATTTTAGTATTCCCATAAAAAAGCTTATTACCACTATTAGCTCCAATAAGGAATGGCCCACTACGATAAAAAAGGAAGTCCAGAATCCTTTCTTAGCCACGCTGCTTATAACCAGGGTAAGCATGGGTCCCGGAACCAGTGCTCCGGAGAAAGCAACTAACATTGATCCGATAAAAATTTGATAAATCTCATTCATTGTTATTCAACGCAGAAAAAATAGAAAAATAAGTTTGAAATTTCTTTATATATATATAAACTTACCGATCTTTTATCTCCCTGTTATTTTTCCGCTGTAATTTTATTCTCCAATTTTCCTATTTTCTCAATTTCACAGATTATGGTGTCTCCGGGCTGGAGCAGTTTTTTCTCTCTCATAAAAATTCCTACTCCGGAAGGAGTTCCTGTGGATATAAGATCCCCCGCTTCCAGAGTAATAGATCTGGAGATATAGGATATAAGCCGGTATACCCCAAATATCATGTCTGATGTATTTCCATTCTGCCTTAGTTCGCCGTTTACGTAAGATTTAAGGTTAAGATTCTGGGGATCGGGTATCTCGCTTTTTGCCACTATAGCCGGACCCATCGGCCCAAAGGTGTCAAAGCTCTTTGAACGGTACCATTGTGATTCGCTATTCTGGATATCTCTGGCTGAAATATCATTCATTATTGTATAGCCATAGATATAATCAAATGCTATGTCTTCGGGAACTTTTTTCATTCTCTTGCCTATTACCACTGCAAGCTCTACTTCATAGTCAAGCTCCTTAACTTCTGAAGGGTATACGATGTTTTCCATGTTTTTTACAATACAACTTCTAGCTTTGGAAAAAAGTATAGGTTTTTCCGGAAAGCGGCCGTCCTGTTCTTTAACATGCGATTTATAGTTCATTCCGACACAAATAATTTTCCCGGGAATATAAGTGTTAATGTCCGGTTTTAAAAGCATTTTTTCTCCTTAGTATTTTTTTTAATTAAATTCTAATTAGGACTTTATTTTAATTACTTTACGATTTTTTAGGAAGGCTTTTATTTGAAAATTCAGGGGATTAAGAAAATTATAGTTGCGGAAGTATTAATTCTGATAATGTAATTTATAAAAATAGCCGGTTCTTTTTTGTATTTATAAGGTATTAAGATATAGTATAATCTGTATCGGGAGAATAATATGAAAGCATGCAGAGTTACGGGAAAAGGCAAAATTGAAATTGCAGAAGCACCGGTTCCCCTGGTTAAGGATAACTGTGTACTTATCAGAGTAAAAGCAGCCGGTATATGCGGTACCGATATTCATATTTTTAGAGGTGATTATTTTTCTTCCTATCCGATCATACCGGGTCATGAATTTTCAGGTATCGTGGAAAGAGTTGGAAGCAGAGTTACCAGGTTTAAACCGGGAGAGAGGGTAACTGCCGATCCTAATAACTTTTGTGAAAATTGTTTTTTTTGCAACCAAAATCTTCAAAATCATTGTGAGAATTTTGAGGCTACCGGTGTTACTTATGACGGGGCATTTGCGGAATATGTTGCCGTTCCGGAAAATAGCGTTTTTGATATCGGAGATATTCCATTTGAAAAGGCGGCTTTTGCGGAACCTCTTGCGTGTGTTGTTTATGGGCAGCAGAGGATTAATATAGAAATTGGATCGGATGTCCTTATTTTTGGAGCGGGACCTATCGGACTTTTACACTTACAGCTGGCAAAACATAATGGGGCATCCACAGTAACTATTGTTGATTTAAATAATGATAGGTTGAAGCTGGCTAAAAAGACAGGAGCGGATAATGTCGTACTGGCAGATAAAAATATGGAAAGAAAACTATTCTCAATCAATAAAAGAGGTTTTCAGGCAGTGATTGACGCCACTGGTGTTAAAGAGGTAATTGAAAATGGTGTAAAATATATAAGAAATGACGGCTGGTTCCTCATTTTTGGTGTAAGTGGAATGGAAGATAAAATAAGGCTTAAACCATATGAAGTGTTTAAAAGAGACATAAAAATAGCCGGTTCGTTTGCTTTGAGAAAAACATTTCAAAATGCTGTCAATTTACTTAAAAATAATGTAATCGATGTAGAGCCGTTAATAGGCGAAAAGATTTCATTGGATGAAGTACCAGATTCCCTTAGGAGAATGTCGTCAGGTAAAACTGCCATGAAGGTATTGGTTATTCCCTAAATGTTATTTTTTTGGTTTATAACTATTTTCTAGGAGTAACTGTCATCTGGAAGAAAAATCACTTTTTTCCAATTGCTTTTAATCATAGGAGCCCCGTTATCCTAAATCGGTAAAGATTTTTAGTAAAATGCAGGAGAGGTATATTAAATCAAATGCTTGACAAAGGTGATTTGTTTTGATATTTTAGTTTCAAATAATGAAACTTAATATTACTATTTGAAATTTTTTTAAATGGTAGAGACACTAATAAGATTTTTTAAAATAATAGATCTATTAGAAAATAGTAGTGAATTAAGGCTTAAAGATATTGCTGACAAATTAGATATAGATAAAAGCACAATACATAGATTCTTAAAGACTTTATTAAAATATAATCTTGTTAGAATAAATCCAGACAATAAAAAATACAGTCTGGGATTAAAATTCTTAAATGTTGCCACAAAAATAATTGATTCCATAGATATAATAAATATTGCCCACCCCCATTTAATAGAACTTGAAAAATATTCAAACGAAACTATACACCTGACCACGTTTGATGGAAAGAGGGTTGTCTATATAGATAAAATCGAGAGCAGAAAACCTATCAGGATGTATTCAAGAATCGGAAACATTGCTCCTATTAATTGCACTGCAGCAGGAAAAGTAATTTTAGCATTTCAAACAAATGAGGTTATAAATTATATAATTGAGGGTCTCGATTTTATTCCCCTAACAGAGAATACAATTATTAATAAGGAAGAGTTCATTAAAGCATTGGGATATATAAGGAACAAAGGATTTGCCATTGATAATTCAGAACATGAGGAGAATATTTGCTGTATTGCTGCACCGATTAGGGATTACAGCAGGGAAGTCAAATATGCAGTAAGCATATCCGCAATAAAGACCAGGATGAAATTATCAAAATTAGTATCATTTAAAGATATTTTGATAGAGAAGGCAAATATGATTTCGAAAGAATTAGGATTTATTGAATAAAGCGGGTTATAAACCCGTATTAATTTTAAAAATATTTCTACTAGCCATAATAATACGAGAATAGCAAGCAAAAATAATTTTAAGCGAGGTGATGATTAATGAATAAAAAGAGATTTGTTTATGATGCTAATATAATTATTAGATTATATTAGAGTGTAACACAAACAAATCTCAAGAAAAATTTACCAGAGATAATACGAAAAGTAAAGTATAGGAGGTGGTATAAAGAAGTAATAATGTATGCTTTTTACAATCGATAGTTTTTCAAAGAAAGGATATGAAATGAAGAAAACATTATTATGGATAATAGTGTTGATTTTGAGTATATCGATAGTTTCATCTTTTATGTTAATTGGTTGTAAAGAAGAAGCTAAGGAAGAAGCAGCAGCCGAAGAAGAAGTGGCTAAAGCCGAAGAAGAAGTGGCTGAAGAAGAAGCTGCAGAAGAAGAAGTAGCAGAAGAGCCTGCACAACACTATATTTTAAAGTTCAATCATGTTCTGACGGATAAGGATCCTTATCATGCTGCATTCATGAAATGGGCAGATGCTGTTACCGAAAGAACAAACGGTGGTTTGACAATTGAAGTTTACAGCAGTGCGCAGCTTGGAGTTGAGGAAGATATTATTGAGCAGATTAAAGAAGGAGCTAACGTTGGACAGAATACCGATTCAGCAAGATTAGGAAACTATGTACCTGGCATAGCAGTTATAAACGGACCTTATTTTGTAGACACCTTCGAAGAAGTTGAGAAACTTGCCACACTGGATACTGTTAAAGGTTGGCTGACAGATCTGGAAGCACAGGGTTTAAAGGTTATTTCATTTATGTGGGCGCAGGGCTTCCGTAGTCTTGTAACCAACAAACCAATATACTCTCCTGACGATCTTAAAGGTCTGCTTATAAGATCTCCTAATGCACCTATTTGGCTGGAATCAATCAGAGCTCTGGGTGCAGAACCTGTTGCTCTGGCATACGGAGAAGTATTTACCGGTATTCAATCAGGAGTTGTTGATGGCTGCGGTAACGTTCCTCCGGCTACTTACAGTACAAAACTGTATGAAGTATGTGACTACTACAGCCTGACCAAGCACATACTGCTGGTTAACTTTGAAATATGTAGCGCTGAGTGGTTCAATTCATTACCTGTAGAATATCAGCAGGCGCTTACTGAAGAGTGCGACAAGGCCGGTATCGAAGTGTCTAACGAGATACTGGGTACATTGTCTGACGAAGCATATGATAACCTGGAAGCTGAAGGTATGACTATTATACCTTATGAAGAAATAGATATTGATGCATTCAAAGAGGCTTCCACATCTGCTTATGAAGCACTGGATCTCATTGATGTAAGAGATGCGATATTTGCAGAAATGGGTAAATAATCAATTGAGTACGGGAGTATACTCTCTTTTTTGAGAGTATACTCTCAAAAATATTACCTTGAGGAACCTATCAATTTTTAATGCATGTGGATAAATATTAGGTGGTATGTGATGAAAAAAGTATCGGAAGTTATAGTTAAAATCGAAAGGTATTTAGCTGCAACATGTTTGGTAGTTGCTACTTCTATCACATTTGTTGCAGCTTTAACAAGAGTTTTCGGACATCCAATAAACTGGTCAATAGATATGTCTTTATTCTTGTGGGCATGGTGCATATTTTTTAGTGGAGATCTCGCACTTAGGAACGATAAACTGGTTAGGGTTGACACATTAATTGATAAAATTCCTGAAAAAGGAAGAAAAATACACTCTATAATTTTATATGTAGTAATACTTGCATTTTTAGTTGCGCTATTAGTCTATGGCTCTCAGCTTGTATATACGTCAAGAATAAGACCGTTTCAGAGTATTCCTGCTATTAGTTATAGCTGGGTCACCCTAAGCCTTCCTATTGGTGCATTACTTATGATCCGCAGTGTTATTAGTAAGATTATTTTTTTATATAAAAAGAAGTCTGTTGAAAAGAAGAAAGAAATTGATTATCTGGATACTGCTAAAGAAGAACCTTTGTAAAGATTTCTTTCTCTGAACATATTATACGGAGGAAAAGTATGCTAATAGTTGCGATTGTATTTATTATACTCTTGGCAGTTGGAATGCCGGTAGCATTTGCTATTGGAATTTCAGGTGCAACTTTCTTTTTACAGCATCCGGAGCTTCCCTTTTCCATGATAGTGCAGCTTCCAGTTTCGCAAACTCAGAGTGTTCCTCTAATGGCAGTACCACTTTTTATATTTGCAGGAAACCTTTTAAATTCAACAGGAATTACAAAAAGGTTGATTAAGCTAGCTACTCTACTGACTGGACATATGCGAGGAGGCCTGGCTCAGGTTAGTGTTGTTCTCAGTGCACTTATGGGTGGTGTATCCGGTTCTGCTATGGCAGACTCAGCAATGGAATGCCGTATACTGGGACCTGGCATGATTAAGGAAGGTTATACCAAAGGCTATACAGGCGCTGTAATAGGATATACATCTCTTATTACTGCTACCATCCCGCCTGGTATCGGAATTATTATATACGGTACTGTGGGAGAGGTATCTATAGGTCATCTGTTTGCCGCGGGACTTATGGTAGGTCTTTTGATGATGATTGTATATATGATTACGGTATGGATAACTTCTACTATAAGAAAATACAAGCCTGTAACCGGACGCAGAGCCACTTTTAAGGAAATTTTACTATCTTTAAAAGAAACCATATGGGCGCTGATATTTCCGTTTATCCTTCTTGTAGGTCTACGTTTTGGACTGTTTACGCCATCAGAAGTTGGAGCATTTGCATGTGTGTATGCGCTCTTTGTAGGTGTTGTTATATACAGAGAACTTACATTTAAAAAATTACTTGATACTATTATTACTTCTGTAATGGATGTAGGGGCAATTATGTTTATTATAGCCATGTCCGGTATTTTTGGGTATGGAATTCCGTTTGATCATATTCCGCAGGCTACGACAAGTATAATAATGGGCGTCTCAAGCAATCATTATGTCGTACTTTTAATTATAATTTTATTCCTGCTTATTTTGGGATGCCTTATGGAAGGTTCGGTAGCAATACTTCTTTTAACACCTATATTGCTGCCAATGGCACAATCAGTTGGTGTAGATCCGGTTCATTTTGGGCTGATTATGTGTACATCCATAACATTTGGTTTGCTTACTCCACCAGTTGGTATCAACATGTATGTTGTTTGCGGTATTCTGGAAATGCCGACAGGGAAATACCTGAAGGAATCCCTACCTTTCATGTTAGCAACTACTTTGTTTATTATACTTTTAGTATTTATACCAGATGTTGTTATGTTCTTACCAAAGCTCCTGTATCGATAGTATAAAGAGCAGATGATAGTTTATCAGGTGTCATATATTATGTAAGATAAAATGAGGCATATTAATTAATACGGTTATACAGGGAAATAAAATTGTTAAGAGGAGAATTACGACTGAAAAAAGGAGGCTAAAAGGTGCTTTTCACTGATAAAGTTGTGCTGGTTACTGGAGCTGCCGCAGGTATTGGAAAAGCAACTGCAATTTCATTTGCAAAAAAGGGAGCCAAAGTGGCGGTTAATGATTACATTGTCCTGAAAGGTGAAGATAATACAGTGGAAAAAATAAAAGCAGAAGGAGCCGATGCAGTTTTTATTCAGGGAGATGTTTCGAAATCAGCAGAGGCAGAAAGAATAATCAAAGAAACAGTAAAAGCTTTCGGTAAAATTGATATTCTGGTGAATAATGCCGGTGTAGTTCCGTCAGGGAGAGTTGATAATACATCCGAAGAAGACCTTGACAGAACACTGGCAGTAAATGTCAAGGGAGTTTTTCTTATGTCAAAATATGCCGTCATTCAGATGAAAAAACAGGGCGGGGGAGTTATTGTACATATTGCTTCAGTTGCTGCTGTTAAAGGAGTAAGAGACAGAGCTGCTTATTCAGCTTCCAAAGGTGCGATTAAATCATTAACCAAAGCTATGGCTGCTGATTACATAAAAGATAACATACGGATAAACTGTGTTTGTCCCGGAACAACTCATACAGCTGCTCTTGAAGCGCGAATTCAGGCCTCTGAAGATCCGGAAGCAACACGGGCAGATTGGATTGCCCGCCAACCAATGGGGCGATTCGGCAAAGATGAAGAAATCGCTTTCGCGGTTTTATTTGCTGCGAGCGATGAAGCTTCTTTTATGAACGGAGCCAGCATCCATATTGATGGGGGCATGACTATCTAAATTGTGTACGGTTATGTATTTCATCAAAACTAACGGTAAAAGTTAACATATCTAACTTTTTTGTAAGATTTTCAAGAAGATATACAGGTATGAAAAACTATATAATTAAATCAAATTCTGGAATTATTACGGATAAAAAAATATACAGGATATTGGATATGGCGCTTGAAAGCGGAAAATTTATAAAAAAGGCGCTTATTTTACCACCTGATATAACCCGGATAAATTCTTACGCAGGCTCTATTACAAAAATGCTTGTTGATATACTGAGTGAGGCGGAAATTGATATTATGCCTGCTATAGGTACTCATGCCCCTATGGCAGATGGTGAAATTGAACATATGTATAAAGGAATTCCAAAAGATAAATTCATAGTTCATAGGTGGCGCGATAATGTTATTAAAATAGGGGAAGTTCCGGGGGATTTTGTGAAAGAGATTTCTGCTGGTTGTATGGATGAAAATATCAGTGTAGAGATTAATAAAAGAATTATGGATAAAAGTTACGATATCGTTGTTTCCGTTGGTCAGGTTGTTCCCCATGAAGTAGTCGGCATGGCAAACTATAATAAGAATATATTTGCAGGCTGTGGCGGGAGAAAGATAATCAATGCGAGCCACTATATGAGCGCACTTTACGGAATAGATAAAATAATGGGAAGATTGGATACTCCTGTAAGAAAAATGTTCAATTTCGCAGAAGAAAAGTTCCTTTCTGATATACCGCTTCTTTATGTACTTACTGTTATAACGCAGCAAGATAAAAGTACGAAAATGGAGTGTCTGGCAGTAGGGAGAGGGATAGAGATTTTTAAAGAAGCTACGCGGGTAAGTGCAGAGAAGAATATAATTTTACTTTCTGAACCACTGACCAAAGCTGTTGTGTATCTGACACCCCTTGAATTCAAATCTACCTGGCTTGGAAACAAGGCAATATATAGAACACGTATGGCTATGGCGGATGGCGGGGAACTGTTGATATTAGCTCCTGGTGTACGTGAATGTGGTGAGGATAGTCAAAATGACAAGTTGATAAAGAAATATGGATATAAAAAGAGCAATGAAATAATTAAAATTGCAATGAAAGATCCCGAGATGCGTAACAATCTTTCTGTGGCTGCTCATCTTATTCATGGTACAGTTGATAACCGTTTTAAGATAATTTATGCATCCGGCTGTATGAACAGAGAGGAAATTGAGAGCTTGAATTACTGCTATATGTCTCTGGATGAAGCTCTAGAGAAATATGATATAAATAGTCTTAAAGACGGTTTTAACATAGTAGATGGAGAAAAAATTTTCTTTATAAAGAATCCTGCTCTGGGTCTTTGGGCGTATGAAAAGAATTTTTTAAGAGAAGATAGTTAGGAAGGGGCTTTTTTAAAAAGGGAGGAAATATTATGGAACATAATTTTAATCTTAAGGGAAGAGTTGCAGTAATAACCGGCGGGGCCGGTGTATTGTGTTCCACAATAGCCAGAGGTCTGGCAGAAAAAGAAGTCAAGGTTGTGCTGCTTGACCTGGACAGTGAAAGCGCGGAAAAAATTGCCAATCAGATTATTGAAAATGGCGGCGAAGCTTCTGCCTTTAAGGTTGATGTCCTGGACAGAGAAAGTATTAAATCTGCCGCAAAGAAAGTGTTAAAAAAATTTGGTACCATTGATATTTTAATAAACGGCGCAGGCGGCAATAAGGCGGAAGCAACTACAGCAAAGGATAAACCTTTTTTTGATATACCTGAAGAAGCACTAAAGTGGGTATTTGATTTAAATCTGGTAGGAACTGTTATGCCCTGCCAGATTTTCGGTAAAATTTTTGCTGAAGAAAGAAAGGGTTCGATAATAAACATTTCATCAATGGCAGCTTTTACGCCCCTAACTCGTACACTGGCTTATAGTGCTGCAAAAGCTGCAGTAAGCAACTTTACAAACTGGCTGGCAGTACATATGAATCAGGAGTATTCCCCTGAAATAAGAGTTAATGCAATTGCTCCGGGATTTTTACTGACCAGCCAGAATTATTATCTTTTAATAGATAAAGAAACCGGAGGTTTTACCGAGAGGGGTAAAAAGATAATTGATAAAACCCCTATGGCTAGATATGGAAAACCTGAAGAACTTATAGGTGCGGTTATATTCCTTTGCTCTGATGAGGCGTCTTTTATAAATGGTGTTATCTTACCTATTGATGGCGGATTTTTAGCATATAGCGGAATTTGATATCAAAGCATTAATGTTGGATTTTAAACAGGAGAAGTCAAATATGATGGAGTATAAAGTAGTTGTTTCAGATAATAGACATGGTGATTATAGTATCGAGAAAGATATATTAAAAAAATGCAGTGCCGCAGTTGTAGTTGAGAACTGTATAACCGAAGAAGATATGATCGAAAAATGCAGGGATGCACATGGTATATTGCTTGACATGGCACCCATGTCAGAGAGAGTTGTGGAGTCTCTGGAAAAATGCAGGATAGTATCGCGATATGGTGTGGGATATGACAATGTGGATATAGAAGCCTGTACCAGTAGGAGAATATATGTATCCAATGTACCGGATTATTGTGAGGAAGATGTATCAGATCTTGCCCTCGCTCATTTATTTGCCTGTGTAAGGGGTATAGTCACAAAGGATAGACAGATAAGGGAAGGGAAATGGAACCTTGGTAGAGAAAATATTTTTAGAATAAAGGGCAAAACACTTGCTCTGCTTGGTTTCGGAAGGATTGCCAGATGCTTATTCAGAAAAGTTTCCGGGCTTGGATTAAAGGAAGTTCTGGTATATGACCCTTATTTAAGTAAGGAAGTAATTGAGCAAACAGGGGCAAGAAAAGTGGATTTTGAAACTGCGTTGAAAAAAGCTGATTACATTTCACTGCATATGACATTAACATCTGAAACGAAAGGCATAATAGATAAAAAAGCTTTTTCATTAATGAAAAAAACGGCGATTATAATAAACACTTCAAGAGGCCCCCTTATAGATGAAAAGGCCCTTATAGAAACATTAAAAAACAAAAGAATAGCATTTGCAGGTTTGGATACTCATAATGCAGAACCACTCCCACATAACAGTCCATTGAAGAAATTAGACAACTGCGTTTTAACCGATCATACCGGTTTTAACACACAGGAAGCAATTATAGAACTAAAAACAAAAGCAGCCTGTAATGTGAAAAATGTTTTTGAAGGCAAAGAGCCAAAATATTGGATAAACAAATTCTAAGGAGGATTATAATGAATGATGTTCTGAAAAAGATAGGAGACATAGGCTTGGTTCCGGTTGTCGTTATAGATGATATAAATCTTGCAGTACCAGCAGCTAAAGCATTAATGGATGGAGGTCTTGAGATTATGGAAATTACCATGCGTACAGAGCATGGAATAGCAGCAATAAAAAAAGTAAAGGAAACTTATCCCGATATGCTCATAGGCGCCGGGACTGTTCTTTCCATAGAGAAAGCAAAAGAATCAGTAGATGCAGGAGCTGAATTTATTGTATCTCCCGGATTAAATCCTGAACTGGTTGAATGGTGTCAAAATAGAGACATAGCGATAACACCGGGAGTGGTTACCCCGACAGAGATACAACAGGCCCTAAAGTTTAATCTTACCATATTAAAATTTTTCCCTGCAGATATTTATGGTGGTATTAAAGGCTGTAAAGCACTATATGGTCCATATAGAATGGTTAAATTTATACCCACCGGTGGAGCAAGCAAAGAAAATCTGGCAGATTTTATAAACAAACCTTATATACACGCAGTAGGAGGAAGCTGGATGTGTAATACTACAGATATTAATGCCGAAAATTTCGACAAAATTACCCAGATTGTAAAAGAATCTATTGATATATTGCTGGGGTTTGAGCTTGCTCATATAGGAATTAATGCGGAGAGTGAGAAAGAATCATTGGCTGCCGCTGAAATGTTTTCGGATGCTTTTGGATTTAATCTGAAAAAGGGTAATTCGTCCAATTTTTCCGGTACGGGAATAGAAGTAAATAAGTCCAGAGGACCGGGAACTATGGGGCATATAGCAATTAAAACAAACAGTATTGATAGAGCGGTATATTATCTTGGGGAAAAAGGTTATGAAGTTGATTGGAATACCAGAAAAGGAACTGAACAGAATACAGTTGCAGTATATCTGGAAAATGAAATAGGTGGTTTTGCTGTACACCTTTTACAGAAATAGGGGAGGAAAGAAAAATGAAAGCAAAACGAATAGTGACTTTTGGAGAGGTAATGTTAAGATTGAAATCACCTAGCTTTGAGAGACTTTTTCAGTCACCATTACTGGAAGCGACTTTTGGGGGCGGTGAAGCAAATGTAGGTATATCCCTGGCTAATTTTGGTTTCGATGTTGCTTTCTGCACCGCACTGCCAAAAAATATAATTGGTGATGCCTGTGAGAGTGAATTAAGGAAATGGGGAGTTGATACTTCATTGATAATACGTAACGAAGGAAGAATGGGAACATATTACTTGGAAAACGGAGCAAATCAGCGGCCTTCTATTGTAGTTTATGATAGGAGTCACTCGGCTCTCTCTATGGCTAAACCAGGTGATATAGATTGGGACAAAGCTTTTGATAATGCAGATTGGTTTCATATTACCGGTATAACTCCCGCAATATCCAGAAGTGCTATGGAACTTTCACTTGAAGCAGTGAAGAAAGCCAGAGAAAAAGGAATAACTATATCCTGTGATTTTAATTTTAGAAATAAACTCTGGAAATATGGGGAAGCAGCAACGGATATAATGCCTAAACTTGTAAAATATATAGATTACGGAATTGCCAATGAAGAAGACTGCCAGAAATCTCTGGGTATTAAGATTGATGTAAAAGTAGAAAACGGGATGCTTGATATAGAAAAATATAAGGTACTCAGTGAAAATGTTCTGGAGATTTTCTCGAATCTAAAAGCTATAGCCATAACCTTAAGAGAAAGTATAAGTGCTGACATAAATGGATGGTCCGGTTGTATGAATGACAGGGAGAAATTCTATTTAAGCAGGAAATATGAAATTAAAGATATAGTGGATAGAGTGGGAGGAGGAGATGCATTTGCGGCTGGTTTGATATATGGGTTAAACACTTATGAAAATAAGCAGCAGGCATTGGAATTCGCAGTAGCAGCCAGTTGTTTAAAACACTCGGTATTAGGAGATTTCAACAGGGTCTCGGTTTCGGAAGTAGAAAATTTGATGGGAGGGGATGATTCGGGAAGAGTGAAAAGATAATTTTTAAATGATTTTTAAGTTTTTTTATTTCCTGATTTTCCAGTCTTTACAAACTTATTTACTTGAAGTCAGGACGGTTATATGATTATAATATTTGAGCAGTGTGTTATTATTTATGATAAATTAATTTAAGGTGATGGGTTTTGAGATTTGTTGATTATAAATGCAAAGATTGTAAGAGTGTTACAGAAATAGTTGTAACTGGAGATAATAACGGTAAGATAAAATGCGGTAAATGTGGAAGTAAAAATATGGTAAAAATATTTTCTCCGGTAGGTTTTAAAAACTCCTCCAAGAGGGATGATTATTCTGGCAGCTCCTCATCATGCAGCAGTTGCACAAGTGGTGACTGCTCTGCTTGCTCTAGTGGGAGATAGTTACGGCAACTCGTCTTAAATAAGAGGAGTTAAATTAAAATAAGATAAATTCTTCTATAAGATCAATATTTTTTCCTCAACAAGTTTTCCTAATTGGTCAGCATGACCGAAAAGCATATTAGAAAGAGTTTGAGTGGTTTATTTTTATTTTTTCACGAGTGAGTAAAGTTTATGGTTGACAAATTTTATATTATATATTATATATTTTATAAAATATATAATATATAATTATTATTAAGATGAAAGATATTAAAATTAAAAAGAATTTTTTAAGTGAAATTGCTTATGAAAAAATAAAAGAATTAATTCTAGCTGGTGAAATAAGAGGTGAAAAAATAGACCAGGGTAAATTGGCGAATAGTCTTGGAATAAGTAAAATGCCAGTACTTATAGCTTTACACCAATTAGAAATTGATGGCTACTTGGAGAAAATTCCAAACAAAGGTTTTTATTTGAAGAAATATAGTAAAGAAGATTTTTATAATTTACAGGAAATTAGAATAATGTTTGAAATATGGGGAGTAGAAAAATTAATAAAGAATATTTCAGAAGAAATAAAAGATACTCTAATTAAATATTATAATAAGTTTGAAACATTTATAAAAAATAAAGATATTGGGAAATACAGAAGTCTGGATAGCGATTTTCATAAATATCTGATTGAAAAGTGTGATAATGAAATAATTTTAAAGTTATATAAGCAATTCAATGTCATGATATCAAGTTTGGTAAAAAGTCGTATCCCGATAGAAATGAGTTTAAAACAACATAAAGGGATAATAGACAGTATTCTTGATGAAGATATTGAAAAATCAAAAGCCTTAATAAAAGAACATATAAAAACATTGTATAAATTTTTGGAAAATTCAGAGTGAAGCTATTGAAATGATCCGAAAAGAAGTAAGAAATTTAGATTCTATTTGGTCAATATAAAATGCCTATTATAAAAAAGATTATATAAAGTAGTTGATAGGAATAGCAGAGCAGCTTGATATTTTAAGAAAGGAGGTGATTATGAAATAATGAGATTTGTTAAAGTAAAGTACCTTGCCGGCCTCTTCTAAAACAAATCTCGCTAAGATTTTATCACATCACAAATCAATATCAAAGGAGGTAAAATGAAAAAGTGTTTACTTTTAGTTTCAATCTTGTCCATAAGTGTGCTAGTGGTTATTACCTTCACACTTGCTGGTTGCAAAGAGGAAGCGAAGTCTGAAGGAGCGGTGGAGAAGGCAGAATCTGAAGAAGCGGTGGAGGAAGTTCCTGAAGAAGTAACGCTTGTATACTGGAATAGATATAGCGCTGATCCGATGAAATCAGGAATGCAGGACTTAATAAGAGAGTTTGAGGCAAAATATCCTCAGATAAAAATCCAGGAAAATACGACATCAGATGCGGATTATAAAACAGCGCTTCCAGTAGTATTGGCTAGTACAGATCCCCCAGATGTTTTTTATTGGTATGGTGGAAAAGCCCTAAAACAATTTGTTGATACAGGATTAGTTTATAATCTGAATGATTATTATGACCAGTTTGGTTGGGCAGAAGATCTAGATCCAGATTCATTACAGGTAGTTAACTATGATGGAACTTATTACGCGGTACCTACTGAGCAGAGTGAGACTGTTATTTATGTAAATAAGACTAAATTTGAAGAGATGGGATTGGAGTATCCAGGACATGATGAGATAATTAGCTGGGAGGAATTTTTGAACCTTCTCCAACAAATAAAAGATAAGGGAGTAATACCCCTAGTTTTAGGAAATGGGGATCAGTGGTGTAGCCAATTTTGGTACTCGTATGTTATAACAAATAATTTAGGAGTTGACGCTTATTACGATATTCATACTGGGCAGAAGCCATTTAATGATCCTGACGTTATTGCAAGTCTTGACATGGTAGATAGAGATCTATTAAAAAATGGCTATTTTAATGATGACATAAATGGTTTAGATTATTTTGCTGGGCTTGATCCATTTATAAGACAAGGTGCTTTTATGATTGGACAAGTATGGATGGAATCATTTATAGAACAGGCTATGGGAGAAGATAAGGTCGAGTTGGATTATATGCTGTTCCCACAGGTTAATCCTGATGTAGGTTACGCTGTTGAGAAGCATATAGAGGGTATTCAGGCTATGTCAGCAAAGACTAAACATCCTGAAGAAGCAGCATTATGGTTGGATTTTATAATTTCTAAAGAAGCTGCTGAAGAATGGGTAACGAGCTTACCTTATCTAACACCTACTATTTCGGCAAGGGATGCAGTTTCACAACGAAATCGAGATGTAACAGAATCTTTTGATGAATATGATGCTTTTTGGATGCCTGATCATATAATAAACAGAGCATTTATAGTTGATTTTTATGCTCAATTAGGAGCCTTTTTTGGACAGATTCAAGATGCTGAAACCACCCTGAATAATTTACAAGACGTTGCAGAGACGTTAGATTATGTGGGAGCTAGATAAAGGTATAGGGATTTTAAGGTAGCACTGATTCAGTGCTACCTTAAAATTTTTTACAACGACTCTATAATATAGTGATTATTGATAATATTGTCTCCAATAATGACACGGTTAAAATAAAAGAGGTAAAAACCTGTCATATACTTAGAGGTATGAAAGGATGTTTCCTTTAAATTAAGGGAGGTTAAGTTCTTATTATTTTTTAGAGTTTATTGGTCACCTTTCTTGTGTAAATGTCAAAGAGCTAAATTAATTTTATTCACTAAAATTGGGGAATAGTTTTATGAAAAAAAAGTATTTAGGATTTTTGTTCGTGCTACCTTCATTGGTTTTATATATATTTTTTGTAATATACCCGGTAATTAACTCCATTAAATTAAGTTTTTTTAAATGGGATGGCTTAGCCGAGAATATGACTTTTATCGGGTTTGAAAACTATGTAACCATGTTTACCGCTGATAAAGTATTTCTAATGTCACTAAAAAACTCTATCATATGGTCTTGTTTTATTGTAGTAATTCCAACAGTTCTTGGTCTTATTATAGCTAATACTATATACAATGGAATTTTTGCTGGAGGTATGCATAGATTCATAGTTTTGTTTCCTTTTTTAATCTCAAATGTTGCGGTTGGTCTTATATGGAAATGGATGTATAACCCTGAATTGGGGATTATTAATACTTTTCTGAACAAAATAAATTTAGGAAGTTTAGCAAAAGATTGGTTGGGAGATCCTGGAACAGTAGTGGGTTCCTTGATAGTGGCTAATATTTGGCAATTAACAGGTCTGGCTATGATCATATTTTACGCCGCTATGCATACAATTCCAACGGAATTATATGATGCGGCGAAGGTAGACGGGGCATCTTCATTTTATATTTTTAAAAATGTAACGATACCTTTATTGAAAGAGGCAACAACAATAGTTGTGGTGCTTATGATGACAGCGGCTTGGAGAGTTTTTGACATAGTATGGGTAGTAACACGTGGAGGACCTGCGAATAGAAGTCAGGTAGTAGGATCGTGGATGTATATAAGTGCATTTAGAAATCTAAAACATGGATATGGTTCTGCCATAGCTGTTTTCATATTTTCAATAATATTAATAGCTTCATTTATATATATCAAGGTTTCGAGGAGAGAGGAATGAAAATTATAGCTACCTGATGGAAGTAAGGGCACTGATACAGAATTTATCCATGAAAGGGATTGAATTATGTATAGAATAAAAAAATATTTTTCGAAAAGCATTAATAGTTTATTTTTAATAATAATAAGCTTTTTATGGTTAATTCCATTATATTCTCTTTTTGTTACTTCTTTTAAGACCATAGCTGAAGTTTCTAAAAGTCCAGTAGCTTTACCGCATAGTTGGAGCTTTCAATTTTACATAGAATCCTGGACAAAGGGTAATATGTCAAAATATTTTTTAAACAGTCTAATAATTTCTGTTATTGCAGTCATAGTTGTCGTTATTTTTTCTTCTTTAGCGGCGTATGGAATAACCAAGGTAAAATTTTTTGGTCATAGTTTCTTCTACTTTTTTTTATTGTCAGGGTTATTTATTCCAGCACAGATTCTTATCATTCCTCTGTTCCATTTAATGTCTAAGACTCATTTATTGAATACTTTTTATGGGATAATACTTTTATATGCAGCATATGCTCTTCCGTTTTGTGTTTTTCTTTTTTGTGGTTTTTTTAAAGGTATACCAGAAGAGATAAGCGAGGCAGCAAAAACAGATGGTTGTTCCGAACTTGGAATTTATCTTAGAATCATAATGCCTTTATCAAAACCTGTTATTGCTACTATAGTGGTTTTGCAATTCATGTGGTTTTGGAATGAATATATTTTTGCATTAGTGTTCTTGAATAAACCGGATGTTAAAACTATATCTTTGGGATTGTCACAATTTGAAGCTGCTTACGTTGTAAATTTCAGTAATTTAGCATCAGGTATCATCATCTCTATTATACCTATTGTTATCATATATATAGCATTTAGAAGATTTTTTGTAAAAGGATTAACTGCAGGAGCAATAAAATAGAGCTGTTTTTAGAATTTTGGCGAATACTAGGGAGAACGGTAAAATGAAAAAGGAAGATTATTATGTCAAAATTGCGGATTATTTAAAATTTGGTAAATCTAAAAGGTTAATAAGTTTATTAAAAGATATTTTTTCAGAAAAAGAGGCAAAAATAATTTCTCTATTACCTGGAACAAGTTTTGATGTTTCAAAAAAGGTGAATTTAAATAGTGAAGAGGTAGAAAAAATCTTAATAGATCTATTTTATAGAGGCGTAGTTATTGTTGAAAAATTAAATAATAAAAATTTGTTTAAAGTTCCGGAAGACGCTGGTGTATTTATGGATATGGTTCTATTTGATTTGGATCGATATTCAGGAAAAGGAAGTTCTTTTTATGATAGATGGAAGGAATTTTATAATCAGGAATATTTAGTCCAAAAAACTGCTAACGAAGAAGATATGGGTTTAAGAGTTATCCCAGTTAATCATTCATTTCAGGTAAAGGAATCTTCAAGAATACAAACTCTGGAAGACATAGAAAAAATATTAAGGAATGCAAAAATTATTAGTATTGAAAATTGTGCATGCCGTACCAGAGAACGTAATTGTGAGTATCCTCTGGAAGTTTGTATAGGTTTAAATGATTTGGCACAGTATTGTATTGAGCGAGGTATTGGAAGAAAAATTACTTTTCAGGAAGCTTTAAGTATTATTGAAATGGCTGAACGTAAAGGGCTGGTGCATATGACTGCTAATTCGGATAATCCTAATGTGATATGTAATTGTTGTACTTGTTGCTGTTCACTTATGAAAGCTGTGTTAGAAGCCGGGAGTAAAAAAGCTTTAGCTAAAAGCAGATATAGGGTACAAATAGATAGTAATTTATGTGATGACTGTTTAATATGTACGAAATCCTGCCATTTCAAATGTCTTATTAATAAAAACGGAAAATTATATCAAAATGCAGAAAACTGTTATGGTTGTGGATTATGTACCAGAGTATGTCCTCAAAAAGCAATAAAACTCGTAGAAGTGGAAAGGGAAGATTTTATTCCGGTTGGACCCGGTTTTCTTGATTCTGATATACCTGAAAAGGAGAAAAAAGAGGTGGGAATAAAGAGGTTTGTAGAAGATTTATAAATGATAATAATTGGATTAATGAATTTTTGGTGACATGGAAAGGAGTAAAATGGATAAAAAAATGAAAGCAGTAAGATTATATGCTGATTGGAATCCTAAAGAAGATTTTAAATTGGGACAAAAAGATATCGAAGGAAAACAAACATATTTGGGAAGTAAAGTATGGCAAAATCCAGAGTTAAAAGTAGAAGATGTTAATATTCCAAAACCGGGATTAGGAGAAGTTCTTATTGAAATTAAAGCCTGTGGAATTTGCGGCAGTGATGTTCATATGGCGCAATCAGATGAAAATGGCTATATATTTTATCCCGGTCTTACCGGTTTCCCCTGTACACTTGGCCATGAATTTTCTGGAATAGTGCGAGAAGTAGGCCCGGAAGCGTATGATAAAACTACTAATAAACCTTTTAAAGGAGGAGAAAAAGTAACTTCGGAAGAAATGCTATGGTGTGGAAATTGTAAGCCGTGTGCTGATGGGTGGCCTAATCATTGTGAAAAACTTGATGAGATTGGGTTTAATATTGATGGAGCGTTTGCAAGATATATAAAGGTTCCCGCTAAAGTATTATGGAGTATCGAACCTTTTGTAGGGAATTATAATGAAGAAGATATATTTAAACTGGGTAGTCTGGTTGAACCAACTTCTGTTGCATACAATGCTGTTATTGAGAGAGGAGGAGGTATCCGGCCTGGAGATAATGTGGTTATATTAGGTGGCGGCCCTATCGGTCTTGCTGCTTGTGCGATACTTAAAAGACAGGGTGCTGCTAAAGTAATATTATCGGAACCGGAAGAGGATAGAGCAAAAATAGCTGAAAGATTAGGTGTTGATTATATAATAAATCCGCTAAAGGAAAGTTTTTCTGAAAAAGTATTGAAGATAACTAATCAAATGGGTGCATCGATTTATCTTGAAGCTACAGGTTTACCGGGAGTTGTATATCCTGAGATTGAGAGGGCAATCTGGGAAGGAAGGACTCTTAATAGCGCTGTAGTAGTTGTAGCGAGAGCTGATTCTAAAATTCCGGTTACCGGTGAAGTACTGCAAGTTAGAAGAGCAAGAATAGTGGGTGCACAGGGCCATTCAGGTCACGGAACATTTCCCAGAGTAATAGAATCAATAGCTGGAGGTATGAATATGCTTCCGCTTATAACTAAAGAAATTACTATAGAGGAAGTTCCTATTAATATCATAAAATTAAGAACAGATAGGAAAGAGTGTAAAATTACCTGTGTAATGTAGGAGATATTTTATTAAAGATATTTAATTAAACAAGATTAAGGGGTGATTTCTAATATGAAATGGTTAAGAACTAATAATCCAGCAATAATTTTTGAAGATAATACCGTTGGTAGACTAAAAAAAGAAATATGGGATGCTTCAGAGGAAGAAATTAGTAATATCTTAAAACAATATGAAATACCATCTGAGTCCGAATTGGGAAAAGCCGGTTGTTATATACAAAATACCCCAAGAGTAAAATGTATAGAAAAAAGAAGAAAGAATGACATTGTATTTGTTCCTGTAGGTTGTACTGAAAATCACGGTATTCACGCGAATACAGGTTTGGATACCTTTATGGTAACTCAAATTCTGGAAGGTGTCAGGAGATATACAGCTAAAAAAGATTATGAGGTAAATTTGACCTTACCTGCCTTAAACTATGGTGGTCACCCTTACCATCATGTTGGTATGCCTGGTACAATTATAATGCCCAAAGAAGTTGTTGAAGAAACATTAATATATGTAATGTTAGGTTTATGGAATGATGGTTATCGTAAAATTATTATTGTAAATAATCATGGACATTTGTGGATGCTGGAATCAGCAATACAGGAATTCATGAAGAGATTTCAACTTCCGGGAATCTTCAGAGTTTTAGATTGGCATAGAGCAGTAAGGGAATTTTTTATTCCTGCGGATAAACCTGACAGTTTTAAAACAAATTTTGTTCATGCCGATGAAAGCGAGACATCGGTTGCTCAACTTTTATTCCCTGATATGGTGGACATGAGCGTGGTTCAGGATGCAGAGGGTGAAGTGTTTTTACCTGAAGGTCATTTCGATACTTCAGTGGATCCCTTCCGAAGACCCCATAGATGGTCAGAAGGTGAAGGTCATTTTGCAATAGAGCGTTACGCTACCCCCGAGGGTGTAGTGGGAAAACCAAGTCTTTCAAGTGAAAAAAAAGCAAAAAAACCAATTGCAGCAATACTGAAATATCTTACTTTAACTATTGAGCAAATTCTAGAAAAATTTCCTCCTGGAACTGTTCCACCTGTTAAAAAAGTTACGCTTCGTACAGAAAAAGAAATGGAGCCTTTTCTAAAGGAGCCATTTAGTGAGGGTTGGAAGTCAGTTTATGAACTTCCGCAGATTGGAGTTTTTCAAAAATTATGAGTAGCGAGGTTTTGTATGATTAAGAAAGTAAAAGTGGGGATAATAGGTGCTGGTAGGATTGGTCGAATACATTGCAGACACCTGAGTTTAAATATTGCTGAAGCCAATGTATTAATGATATCTGATATAAAAATTGAAGAAGCAAGAAAATGCGCAAAAGAATTTAATGTCCCTGTAGCAACTGAGGATTATAGAGAAATTATTGAAAATCCGGATATTGATGCAGTTATTGTTTGTTCAAGTACTGATACACATTCCTTATTAATTGAACAATCGGCTATGGCAGGAAAACATATTTTTTGCGAAAAACCAATTGATATAAATCTGGAAAAAATAGATAGAGCTCTGGAGGTAGTAGAAAAATCAGGTGTAAAATTACAGGTCGGGTTTAATCGTAGGTATGACCCTAGTTTTAGAAAAGCTTGGGAATTCATTCAAAGTGGGAAAATTGGGAAAATTAATATACTTAAGATAACTAGTAGAGATCCTGAGCCACCGTCTATTGATTATTTAAAAAGGAGTGGTGGGATTTTTCTTGATATGACAATACACGATTTTGATATGGCTCGTTTTTTAAGTAACAGTGAGGTTGATGAAATTTATGCCACTGGTAGTGTTTTAGTAGATACAGTTTTTAAAGAGATTGGAGATTTGGATACAATTGTGATTACTCTTAAGTTTAAAGATGGATCTATTGGGATAATAGATAATAGTAGAAGAACAGTGTTTGGTTATGATCAGCGTATAGAAATCTTTGGTTCTAAAGGTATGATTAATGTAGTTAACAGTTTGTCAAATACTACAGAATTGACTGATTCTAAAAATACTATTAAAGCTTTACCGCTTCACTTCTTTATGGATCGTTATATTGATTCTTATATTTACGAGATGAAGGATTTTATTGAGTGCGTAATGCATGATAATAAACCATTGGTGACTGGTATTGACGGTAAGATCCCAGTAATATTGGGGAAAGCAGCAAAATTATCCTATGATACCAATAAACCGGTAAAAATTACTGGAGTATAAAAAGCTCTGCTCGTTATTAATGAAAAGATATAGTTATGACAAGTAAAAATAATTTTTTTAGTAAGTTTTTAATTGATTTTAGCAAAAAGTATTTTGTATATAAGAAATCAATAATTTTTAATGATAATGGGTATTTTTTTATAGCAAAAGATAACTATAAAAAATATTTATTTGTTTTGAGCAATTTGGAAGTCTTAAAAAAATTTGATGGAATAATTATAGGAAATGCAGAGATTAATGATGATAACTTAATAATTAAAAAATCTAATCTGAATTTTAGAAACCTTAAAACAATCCAAAAAATATTTTCTCATTTATATCCCACAATTTGTGGTTTAAAAACTTCTTTTGGAACTGGTGATAGATTAGGAATTTCAACGCCTGCCCATATACAAGCTTTCCAGAACAAAAAAATTTTCCCATTTTTATGTCAACAGTCAGTTAGGGAGATAAATAAAGAAAAACGTTCTTGGAAAAAAGTTTTTAATGATGTCATTTGGGGTATATTTGAATATGGATATAAAGGCAGTTTTGGAGCAGACGCGGATCATGTTAAAGAGATTAAGGATTTAAGTAATGTAATTGATATTGGTTTTACAATGTTTACGATTGATCCCTCATATTATATAAACAAAGTAAATGGATTAACCAGAATTAGAATAAGTGAAATATATAATTCAATTACCGGAAGAAAAGAAATTGAGAAATTATACCTTGGTAAAAAATTTATTATAAATAAGAAAAAACTTGAATTCGACGAGAGTTTGCTGATTCCTATTGCTGTATCTTATTTTAAGGCTATTGAACATGTTGCTAAATGTTATAAGTTTATCAAACAAAATAAAAAAGAGGATTTTGATTTCGAGGTTTCAATGGATGAAATAGATAGTGAAGTCTCACCGCTTGCCCATTTATTGATTTTACTGGAGCTTGGGAGAAATGGAGTAAATTTTCAAAATATTGCATTACGTTTTACCGGAGAGTGGCAGAAAGCTATCGATTATATAGGTGACTTAGAAAAATTCTCAGAGGATATAAGATTGCATGCTGAAATTGCACGAAAATATGGAGGGTATAAATTATCTCTTCATTCTGGTAGTGACAAATTTTCTATATATAAAATATTTTCAAGTGAAACCAAAAATCTTTATCATATTAAGACGTCAGGAACTAGCTGGTTAGAATCAATAAGAACGATTGCAGTAAAGAATCCTGATCTTTTTTATGAAATCTATAGTTATGCTTCAAAAAGATTTGAGTATGATAAAAAGTTATATCCATATAGCGTATCTACTGAAATTTCATCAAATTTTAATATAAATAAAGTATCAGAGAAGGATTTGGCAAGTACCCTTAATTTGCCAGAATGCCGGCAAATCTTACATATAACATTCGGATCTATCTTAAGTGCAATGGAAAATAATGAGTATATTTTCAGGGATAAAATTTATAAAACATTATTTGAAAATGAGGATTTGCATTATAAGTATGTCTCAGAAAATATAAAAAAACATCTTAATTTATTAGATTTTTAAAGATCAAAACAAATTTCTAAATTGTTTAAAGGAAAAAGAATAATGAAAGTACTGGGGAATTTTAGTTTAAAAGATAAGAATTCTGTAATTTTAGGTGGAGCTGGTGTCTTGGGTTCTTCAATTGCATTGGGCTTAGGGATGGCAGGAAGCAAAATAGCTATATGTGATATAGCTAATTATGAAAAAGTGGCAGAGTCGTTAGTAAATAAAGGGCTGGAAGCCAAGTGTTATTATATTAATGTTATGAATAAAGATAAAATTGAACAGTGTAAAGATAAAATATTAAACGATTTTGGAAGAATTGACATATTGGTAAATGCTGCAGGTGGTAATTTAAAGGAAGCTACCACAAATGAAGAGCTTTTATTCTTTGATTTGAAATTATCAGCTTTAGAAAAAGTAATTGGGCTTAATCTTTTTGGTGGTGCTATATTACCAGCCCAGGTTTTTGGAAAAGTTTTAGCTAATAATAAGGATGGAGGTTCAATCATAAATATTTCTTCAATGAATGCAGTTAGACCTCTTACTAGAATACCTGGTTATTCTGCAGCAAAAGCAGCAGTAAATAATTTTACCCAATGGTTAGCCGTGCACTTTGCCCAGGAATATAATAAAAAATTAAGAGTAAATGCAATTGCTCCAGGATTTTTTCAAACTAAGCAAAACCTTTATCTTTTATACGATAAAAAGGGCAATTTAACTAAAAGGGGAAAGTTAATCATTTCTCATACTCCTATGGGTAAATTTGGAGAACCTAGTGATCTTATAGGAGCATGTATCTGGTTAGCATCAGATGCTTCGAGATTTGTGACAGGAGCTGTTATTCCAATTGATGGAGGTTTTAGTGTGTATTCCGGAGTGTAAACATTTCTATTTGGAGAAAGAATTTAAGAATAGAAAATAAATCTTAAAGAAAGGAATTGATATATGACAAAAAGAAAAGTTGGTTTGATCGGACTGGCAGTTATGGGTCAAAATCTTGCATTAAATATAGAGAGTAAGGGTTATCCACTGGTAGTGTATAATAGAACTTCTTCTAAAACCGAAGATTTTATAAATTCTATAGCAAATAGAAAAAAAATAGTTGCCGCCTATAGTTTAGAAGAATTTGTTAAGAGTCTTGAGGCCCCTAGAATTGTAATTCTAATGATTAAAGCAGGAAAGTCGGTAGATGAAATTATAGAGAAGCTGCTTCCGATGCTTAATAAAGGAGATTTAATTATTGATGGCGGTAATTCTTATTTTAAGGATACTATAAGAAGAAGTAAGGAATTGTTTAAAAAAGGTATCCTCTATATAGGTACAGGTATCTCTGGGGGAGAAGAAGGAGCGCTTAAGGGTCCGGCTATAATGCCTGGCGGTCAGAAAGAAGCATATAATCTGGTAAAAGAAATTTTTTTAAGTATAGCCGCAAAAGCAAAAGATGAAGAGCCATGTGTTTCATATATAGGTCCTGACGGAGCCGGTCACTTCGTAAAGATGGTTCATAACGGAATAGAATATGGAGATATGCAGCTGATTGGAGAGACAGTATGGGTGCTAAGAAAAGCTTTAGGTTATAATGCAGATAAAATTTCAGATATTTTATCTTCATGGAATAAGCCTGGCAATACTCTTAATTCTTATCTTATTGAAATTACCTCTAAGATTATGAGCGAGAAAGATAAAAAGTCCGGTAAGTTTTTAATAGATAGAGTTGCTGATATAACCCGAATGAAGGGAACTGGTACTTGGACAGTTCAAAGTGCTCTTGAGCTTCTTGTACCCATTCCTACTATTGCTGCTGCCGTTTTTTCAAGGGAGATGTCCCAGGAAAAGGATTTGAGGCTTAACATTTCAGATAAAATAAAATTTGAGAAGAATTATGATTTAGAAATAGGTATAGAAAATTTGATAGAAATTGCACATGATGCATTATATATTTCTAAAATTTCTTCTTACGCTCAAGGATTTGCTCTACTGCAAGCGGCATCCAGCGAATATAATTTTAATTTGAATTTAAGCAATATTGCTAAAGGATGGCGGGGAGGTTGTATAATCAGAGCCCAGTTTCTTGATGTAATAACAAATGAATACGAGAAAAATAAAAATTTAAATAATTTAATAGAAGCTCCAATTTTTAAAGATTTTATAGTTAAAAATATTAATAAATTATCTACTTTTACTAATATTGCACATAAAGCAGGGGTGCCTGTTTTAGCTATGGATAATGCCTATGATTATATTATACAGATGAGTTTACCGGTTATGGTATCAGCGCAGATCGCTGCTCTCCAGAGAGATTATTTTGGGGCACATGGATATTTCAAGTTGGAAGAAGATGGTGTGGCAGTTATTAAAAAGAATGATAGGAGTTATAAAGAATATCATACTGAATGGATGGTAGATGGTCATCCGGAGAGAGAAGTTTAAAGAGCAAAATGGATTTTATAGAGAGTTTTAATGGAATTTCTGACAGAGAACTTAATGAATTTCTTTCTAGAGTGGTAGAAAAAATAGGATGCTTCAAAAAAATATTAGTAGTACATCCGGATTACACCAGGGTAGACTTTACTAATAAGATAGTACCGTTTATAGCAAGTAGGCTAGGAGAAAATGGAGCTGAGAGAATCGATTTTCTAAATGCAGGTGGAACCCATCGACAAACGACAGAGCAAGAGCTGCTGGGAAAGCTAGGGTTAAAAAGGAAAGAGAGATATATGAAACTCTATAATCACCAGTATAACGATTCTTCTAATATTATTACTATAGGAACTATATCAAGAAAAATAGTAAAAGAAAAGACCAATAGCGATATGATTGATTCTATCCCGGTAACTTTAAATAAACTGGTTTTCGAAGACTATGATTTAATAATAGCTGTTAGTGGAACCGTTCCTCATGAAGCAGGTGGTTATTCAGGCGGGCTTAAAATTTTTTTACCGGGAATTTCAGGATCAGAAATAATAGATTTGTTTCACTGGATAGCAGCACTTATAGGAATTCCAAATATTATTGGAACGATAAACAATAATGCTAGAGATATAATAAATCAGGGCTCTTTTTATATATTTAAAAAAATAAAGGCTAAAATATTTTCCTTTAATATGGTAAGTATTGAAAAGAAGGACGAAACGATACCAATTGGATTGTATATTGATAATGGATTTGAGGGTTTCAAAACAGCTTATGAAGCAGCTTCTCTTGCAAGCTTAAAAATTTATGTTAGATATATAAGTGAACCTTTAAAGCAGGTGGTTCAGAATATACCCGGGTATTATGATGAGATGTGGACTGCAGGGAAAGGTTCATACAAGCTTCAAAGGGTGGGGGTTATGGCCGAGGGTGGCGAAATTATTCTTTATGCACCTCATATAAAGTGCTTTCATTCCAATAAAAACATGAACAGAGAAATCCTTAGTCTTGGTTATCACTGCAAGGATAAAATATTTTGTCTTATTAAATCCAAAGATAAAATATTTAGCAGAAATGTAGCAGCTCACGTGATAAATGTTACAGGACCTGGTAAATTTAATGGCAAAACAGATAGAGAAGAGTTCAATTTTAAAGTGACTCTGGCTACGGGTATACCTGAAAAGGTATGTAGTTCTGTGGGATTGGGATATAGAGATCCAAGAACTCTGAAAAGAGAAGATTTTAAAGGTCAGGGAAAGTTATGGATAGAAGACGGCGGAAAATATCTTTATGATTTAAGGGTAAATAGAAAGGAAAATTAATGAAAAACGCAGTTATTGCTCAATCAGGAGGGCCAACCTCGGTGATTAATAATAGTGTCAGGGGAGTTATTGATATTCTTATTTCATCAAATAAGGTAAATAAAATTTATGGGGCCAAGATGGGAATACTTGGAGTTCTGGAGGAGAATTTACTTGATATATCCTGTCAGTTAAAGGATGAGATTTCCTTACTTTCAGGTACATCTTCAGCGGGTGTTCTGGGCAGCTGCAGGTATAAGATAAAAGATGACGAAGATCTTGAAAGGATTATTGAAGTATTTAAAAAGCATGACGTTGGTTACTTTTTTTACTGCGGCGGTGGAGATTCCATGGATACTGCAAATAAGATAAATACACTTGCAAATAAAGAGGGGCTCGATCTTATTGTTTGCGGTATACCAAAGACCATTGATAATGATGTGGGTGGAAAACTTAAAGCTGATGGGACTTTTGATATTTGTGACCATGACCCGGGTTACGGAAGTGTAGCCAGAAATACTGCTATTAATGTTATTGAAGCCAACCAGGAGAATAAAGCAAGTTATACTAGCGATCCGGTTCTGATAATAACAGTTATGGGCAGGAAAATAGGCTTTATCCCAGCTTCTGCCAGGCTTGCTGACCCGGAAAGAAAAATGCCGCTTCTTATAATTTTGCCTGAAAGCATACAGGAAGAAAGTCCACGGAAAAACCTGGAATTTATTACAGAAAAGGTAAATGAAAAATTGTTTGCTTGTGGCAGGTGTATAGTAGTAATAGGAGAAGGGGTGAGTTTAGGTGATTTGGGAGTGGTAAAGGATAATTTTGGGCACGTAGAATATGGTTCTTCAGCTGTATCAGTGGGGCAAATACTGACTGGCTACCTGAACGGACTGGATAAAGAGGATAGGAAAATAAGGCTGGCAGTAAAAGGTAGTGCGAGATGTGAAAAACCAGGGACTAGACAGAGAAGAGAGATTGCCTACGCATCGGAGGTGGATTTACTGGAGGCTTATGAGGTTGGAAAATATGCGGCTGATATTGCTTTAAAAAAAGAAAACGGGTATATGGCTACAATCTTAAGAGTTCCAGGAGAATCTTACAGGGTAATATATGATAAAGTCCCGTTGGATGTTGTTGCAAATTCGGAAAGGGAATTTCCTGAAGAGTGGATAACCAGGGATAAAATAGACGTTGCTGATGATTTTATAAAGTGGGCCATGCCTCTTATTAACGGCACTCTACCCACATTTTGTAGTTTTAAAGAAATTTATGCGGAGAAAAATTGTCCTACTTATATCCCATATAATTACAGGAAGTAGAAAATTCTATGTTATGATTTGGAAATTAAAAATTTTGTAGTTATAAAATATTTTTAATTTTAAAGGAGGTAAGGTTACTTTTGAAAAGGATTACTGATATTCAGCTTAGAGATGACCCGGAGATACAGTTAAGAAATTTCCGCAGGAATGAAAAATTTCTGGTTGCAATAGATACTGACGGGTGTATTACGGATAATATGAATGGAAAGCAAATACTCATTTTCCACCCTCAATTTATGGAGTTTTATAACCTCTGGGGTATTGAATCTTATTACAGGGAGTGCGCGGAATATTATAATTTATTTTCAATCCATAGAGGATGCAATAGATTTGTAGCCATAAGCTTAATTTTAGAGGCATTAGATAAGAGAGAGGATGTAAAGAAGGTATTAAAGAAAGAAAATATACAATTACCAGATATGAATATTCTGAATGGTTTTATAAATTACTGTTCAAAAAATAAGCTGGGACTGGCGAACCTAAGCTTAAAAAAGTATATAGATCTAAATCCGACTAATTTTTTCCTGTATAAAATTCTTGGATGGAGTGAAGCGGTGAACAGAACTTTTCCCTACATTTCCGTAAAAATTCCAGTATTTGATAATGTAAGAGAAAGTCTTGAGTTTATATCGGAATATGCGGATATTATGGTTGTATCCAAAACACCGTATATTGATCTTACCAGTTACTGGGAGAGTCAGAAAATAGATAGTTATGTTCGGGTTATTGCAGGTCAGGAAATGGGTTCCAAGAGCCACCATATAAAGGTAGTGAAAGAGATAGGCGGATATGCTGATGATAAGGTTTTAATGATTGGTGATGGGAACGGAGACCTTAAGGCAGTAAGGGATAATAGTGGATTATTTTATCCTATAATTCCTGGAAGAGAGCATAAAAGCTGGAATAAATTTTTATCAGTGTTTAAAGATTTTATAGGGAAAAAATACAGGGGAGAATTGGAAAAGAAATTAATTGAAGAATTTAATAAATCAATGCTTAAAACCCCGGAATGGGAAAAGTCGGATTATAATCACATCAAAGCATATAGAGAGAAACAAAGTATCAGAAAAGAGCTCTATGAGAAATTTAATCCAGAGGGTAGATTACTTGTATTCTAAAGGAGCAGGAATGAAGTATGGTATTGTAATATCAGTATCTAAAACTAAATTTGGTCCTGTAATATTTAAGGAGAACCTTTATGAAAATATTAAAAAAGTAAGTAAATTCAATTATGACGGAATTGAGCTAGCTATTAAGAGATCAAATAGCATTAATTTTAAAAAAATAGAAAAATTAATTGAAAAGAATAACTTAAAAGTAATTGCACTTGGTACAGGACAAATTTTCCATGATGAAGGATTGAGCTTTGCTGATACTAGCAAAAGTATTAGGAAGGAAGCTGTCGATAAAGTAAAAGAAATTATTAACATAGCTTCATATTTTAATTCCTCGGTTATTATTGGTTTAATAAGGGGGAAAATAAATTCTTTTGTTAACTATAATAAATTAAGGATTGCTGAAGAGAGAATATATGAATGCCTAGAAGAGTGTTTATTTTATTCCAGTAATAGGAACATAAATTTTTTTATTGAACCTATCAATAGATATGAGACTAATATTTTCAATAAGATAGAGGATATTGCTTTCTTTTTAAATAGATTTAAAGATAAATTAGACATAACCAGAATTGGAATCTTAGCGGATACATTTCATATGAATATTGAAGAACCAATCATTGAGGAAAGCATTAACAGTTATGCTAAGTTGATTTCTTATATCCATCTTGCAGATAGTAATAGATTAGCACCTGGGTTTGGTCATTTAGATTTTTTTAAAATTATGGAAGTTTTAAAAAATAACAGATATAAAGGATTTTTATCATTTGAGATATTTCCATATCCGGATTCAGATACAGCAGCCAAAAAAGCTTTGGAATTTATAAAAAGTATTCAGTTAAAACAATAATTAATATTTATATTAATTCATAACTCCTTCAAATTTCTACACAAAATTTTAATAGCCCATTTTATTTTTTAGATAATAAAAGAATAAATGCCGTAAAATTAAGGGGCTTAGGCAACAGCTCCAAAGCTTGATGGTATCCAGGATTATTATAATTTGTAATTTCAGATAAATGCTACTAAAATAAGACGGATTAAAATATGTGATAAAAAAATTTTTAAAAGGAAGGAGCATTAAAAAATTATGTGGTGGCCTAATTTGTATGGTTACTTTGGCGGTTTTGGATTCGTAATATTAATACTTATTTCCATTCTGATTGCAGTAGTAATAATTAAAATAATAATCAGGCTAGTATGGCGTACCAAGTATTATTATCGTTATCCATATCACTTACATCATCGGCGTTTCTGGTCAAACAGCAAAGCCCTTGATATACTGGAAGAAAGATATGCTAAAGGCGAAATAACCAAAGAAGAATTCGAGAAAATAAAAAATGACCTGAGTTAATTCTTTAAAAATTTGCCTGTTACTATAAGAACAAGAGAAGCAGTTTTCCTACTTTGAGCTAGATAATATACCTAAAATTAAAAAATCTCTTGTTCTTATTTTTTGCTTCTTCATTTAGAACAATACACTGAGAAGTTCAGTTTGTTTTGTTAAGTAGAGTTCTGTTAACTATTCTGTGAATTAGAGTGGTTTTAAACAGGTTCTATTTCTATTTATAATTACATTAGAGTAGAATAATATTACATACAAAGTTTCAATGCTTTTGAGGATGAAAGAAACTGGAATGCTATCAAAGGAACAGGAAGAAAGAAAATGGGCATTTCCGGATTGTGGACCAGTATGTGTTTTGCCTATACTGCTGCTCTTCATGGTTTGAGAGAAGGACTTGAGGTTTACGGATTGATAGACGCTGCCGGTGATTCGACTCCTGATGCTCATAAATATGGTATCAAGAGAATGCTGCAGGCTAGAGTTGTTCCGATTACTCTTGAGTCACTGGTATCAGAATGGATGCATGACTGGGGCAATCCAAAAGCGGGCGAACTCGTAAAAGAAGTATATTCAAAGTACGGGGCAATGATTGGCCTCCATTAAAGATTTCTTTTACTGGAAAAAGGATTTTAGGATGAAAAAATGAACCGCAGTAAAGCTTTAAATTTTTTAGAACAAAAGATTAAAAATCAAAATATTATTAAGCATATGCTGGCTACCGAAGCCTTAATGGAAGGAGTTTATGAGTTCTTGAAAGGCAGAGGGGAAAGCAATCTGGGCGCTAAAGAAGATTGGGCAATAGCCGGTCTTTTACATGATGGTGATTATTCCGATGATGTACCCGAAGAAAAACAGGGACTGGAAGTTGCCAGGTGGCTTGAGGAAGAGGGTATTCCTGTTTCCCGGGAAGCTGCTCACGCAATGGCGGCCCATAATTCAAAGACAGGGGTCAAACCTCAATCCAAGATGGATTGGGCCATCTTTTGTGGTGACAGCCTGACCGGCTTAATCGTAGCCTGTGCCTTGGTTCAGCCGGATAAAAAATTATCTTCTTTAAAATTGGAATCCGTGATCAAGAAGTTTAAAAGCAAATCTTTTGCCGGAGGAACGAGAAGAGAAGATATTGCTCTATGTGAAGAAAAACTGGGAATTCCTCTAAAAAAGTTTATTGAGATATCCCTGGAAGCTATGCAGAAAATTAGTAACAATTTAGGATTATAGTAATAATATGTTAGATATTAACTTTATTATTCAAAACAAAGACAAAGTTAAAAAGGGAACCAAAGATAAGGGTTATAACCCTGAAGTTGTCGATCATCTCCTGAATGCTAATAAGACTCGCCGGCAGTTGATTACTGATATTGAGAAGTTGAGAGCAGCAAAAAACAAGCTGTCTCAAAAAGAGATTAAAAAGGGAAAAAAAATTAAAGAAACACTCCGTCGACTGGAGCCGAATCTAAAGGTGGTTGAGGAAGAATTTAAAAAGCTTTTATACCAGATTCCTAATTTGCCATCTGATGATGTACCGGTTGGTAAAGATGAAAGGGATAATAAAGGAATAAAGAAATGGGGAGAAATACCTAAATTTTCTTTTAAGATAAGGTCTTATTCTGAGTTAGGCGAAAGTTTGGATTTAATTGATACTAAAAGAGCCGGAAAGGTTTCAGGGGCAAGGTTTGGCTACCTGAAGAACGAAGCCGTTCTTTTGGAACTTGGCCTCATTAATTATGCTTTTGAAGTTTTATTAAAAGAAGGTTTTATCCCTCTACTACCACCAGCGATGATTTCTTTAGATTCTATGAGGGATATGGGTTATCTGGGAGATGAAAATATCGGTGAAATGTATGTCCTGGATAAAGACAAGTTAGTTTTAGTGGGGACAGCAGAACAATCGATTGGTCCGATTCATAAAGATGAAGTTTTTGATAAAAAAGAGCTGCCTAAACGTTATCTTGGGTTTTCCGCTTGCTTTAGAAGAGAAGCGGGTAGTTATGGTAAAGACACCAAGGGAATTTTTCGTGTCCATCAGTTTAATAAAGTGGAAATGTTTTCTTTTGCTGAACCGGAAAACAGTGATAAAGAGCATGAGTACCTACTTTCTTTAGAGGAAAAACTTATGCAGAAATTAGAGATTCCCTATCGGGTTGTTAAAATGTGTAGTGGAGATTTAGGTAATCCAGCTGCCAGGAAGTATGATATTGAGGCCTGGTTTCCGGCAGAGAGGAGGTATAGGGAAACCCATTCCACCAGTACCTGCACCGATTTTCAATCCCGAAGGTTAAATATTAAATACAGAACAAAGAATGGAAAGTTAGCTTTTGTTCATACTTTAAACGGAACAGCTTTCTCCGAAAGACCGATCTTGGCTATTTTAGAAAATTATCAACAAAAGGATGGTTCGGTTTTAGCTCCAAAAGTTCTCCAAAAATACGTTAACTTTAAAAAGATAGGTCCCAGGAAATAGACCTAATCTCTTATGTTGAAATTAAATTATGCTGAATAAGAAAAAAATCAATGTAGCAATATTATTTGGCGGTAAATCAGCCGAACATGAAGTATCTTTGCAATCGGCAAAAAATGTTTTCGAGGCTATTGATAAAGAAAAATATAATCCAATCCTTATTGGAATTGATAAAAAAGGAAGGTGGCTGCTAAATAATAGTTCTAAGTTTTTACTCAATGCAGACAATCCCAGAATAATAAAACTCAATCAAGCTGGAAGTACAGTTGCTTTAACACCCCAGAGTGATGGCAAAATATCGAACTTAAAGGGAGAAAAAAATAATATTTCAATCGATGTTGTTTTCCCTGTACTGCACGGCCCATTTGGAGAAGACGGAACAGTTCAGGGTTTACTAAAACTTGCCAATATTCCTTTTGTGGGTGCCGGTGTATTGGGTTCGGCAGTTGCTATGGATAAAGATATAGCTAAACGTCTGCTGCGTGATGCGGGTATTCCGATAGGAAAATTTATGGTTTATAAATCGGGAGATCGAATTCCCGACTATAAAAGTATTAAAGAAAAATTGGTTACCCCATTTTTTATCAAACCGGCAAATATGGGATCATCTGTTGGCATAAGTAAAATTCATGATGAATCCGAGTATTTAGAAGGGATAGAGAATGCCTTCGATTACGACGTTAAGATAATTATCGAAGAATATATAGAGGGAAGAGAAATCGAATGTTCGGTACTGGGAAACTCAAATCCGATAGTCTCCATTCCCGGTGAAATAATATTAAACCATGAATTTTATTCCTATGAAGCAAAATATATAGATGAAAACGGTTCAATCCTGAAAATTCCTGCAAAAATTCCCAGGAAAATTACAAAAAAGATACAGGATCTTGCTGTAAAAACATTTAAAACCTTATCCTGCGAGGGATTGGGAAGAGTCGATTTCTTTCTTAAAGACAACGGAGAAATTATTGTAAACGAAATTAACACTATTCCCGGTTTTACAAAAATCAGTATGTATCCAAAACTCTGGGAAGCCAGCGGGATTTCTTATACGGAATTGATAAGTAAATTAATTGAGCTGGCAATTGAAAGGTTTGGAAAAGAACAAAAGTTAAAGACAAGTTATATCGAATAAAAATTAACAGTGCTCTCCTGGAGGAAATTAATGACGGATAATGAAATTAGTGGTATAAAAAGGCAATATGCAAATGCAGCTAACCTGGATTCAAGAATAAAGCTGCATCGATTATACAGTACCAATTCTCAGGGTTGGTCAACATGGGTATATAAACAGATGACCTTTCCCAAGGGCAGCTGCGTCCTTGAACTGGGGTGCGGTAATGGCCAATTATGGCTGGATAACAGGGATAGTGTACCGGCTAATGTAACCTTTACTCTTTCTGATTTCTCGGATGGAATGCTAAAAGAAGCAAAAATAAGAATGGCTTGCATATCGGGAAACTTCAAATATGCTGTAATTGATGCTCAGGATATTCCGTTTGAAAATGAGTCGATAGATATACTGATTGCGAATCACATGCTCTATCATGTGCCAGACCTGGAAAAGGCATTGTCGGAAATAAGAAGAGTGTTAAGAATTGGAGGAATAGCATATTGTACAACCATGGGTAAGCGGCATCTGGCAGAAATTTCGGAGATACTTTCTAAAATTGATAAACGGATTGTATTCAATGAAGTAAGTCACGGTAAATTTACTATGCAAAGCGGACCGGCGATTCTATCAAAGTATCTAAGTCAAGTTGAAGTAAGAGAATATGAAGATTCATTAAAAGTAACCAATGCCGATGATCTAATCGAGTACATAATGTCATCAGGTGGCATGAGCAATGTAGGCACATACCTTCAGGGGAACAAGCTGGGCATTTTGAGGGATATTTTATTAAAAGAAATCCAAGCAAAGGGTTATATCCAAATATCCAAGGAATCCGGAATGATAATTGGAAAGAAAACAGCAAGTCAAATTTAATTACAACAATTTAAGTATTGACATTAATATTTTTTTTAATAAAATATATTGAGTTTAATATATATTTAATTTAATTTTAAAATGACAGGTTCAAATAAAAGTTCGGATAAAAAAGATAAAGATTACGGCAGCGAAGCAAAAGACAGTTATTCTTTTGAAGAGGAAATTAAGAGGATCATAAGGGATAAGATAACAAAGGACCCCGATAAATTCATAGAAAAAGTGCTGGGGAAATTTAAGGATCACTGGGTATTTGGTAAAAGGAGTTTTATGTCCTGGCAGGAATGTCCGGATATAAATCCATTTGTAAATATGATTTTAACCCGGAGCGGCCTTCTGCCTCTTTATACCCTGCATCTCCTTGAGGATAAGGAAATGTTTGGAAATGAGATTATAAATGAAATCGAGAAGAGGACCTCGGCAGCCTGGAGTCCCAACCCTGGAGCAATTTATCCCTTACTTAAGGAACTGGAGGAAAAGCGGTTTGTAGAAGGGCGCTGGGACCTCAATGAGGAACACCCCAGGAGGATTTACAAATTAACCGATAAGGGAAAGCAGGAATATAAAATACTGAAAATTATTCTGGAAAAGCATTTAAATCAGGCTATAGGGATATTTAAAAAGATTTATAAAGAGCTATTCCCCGGAGCGGAAAATTAAAATAAAATAACGGAATAAAAAATAATTCAGGATAAAAAATGAGCAGTACAGATACAAATAACAATATTATAGAAGTAAAGAATCTAGTAAAGGAATTTAAAGGGCTGAGAGCAGTCGATGACATTTCTTTTTCGGTAAAAGAAGATGAGATTTTTGGTTTTCTGGGGCCCAATGGCGCCGGCAAGACTACCACTATAAATATAATATGTACACTTCTGTCAAAAACATCGGGTGAAGTTACTCTTTGTGGACACGATGTAACCAGGGAAAGAAATGCTATAAGAAGCTGTATTGGAATGGTATTTCAGGACCCCAGTCTCGATGATAGATTAACCGCACTTGAGAATCTGCATTTCCATAGTCTTCTTTATAATATTCCCCGCAGTGATTTCAAAAAGAGATCCGTGGAAGTTCTGGATATGGTAAACCTTACCAGCCGGAAGAATAATCTGGTTATGACTTTTTCGGGTGGTATGAAAAGAAGACTGGAGATTGCCAGAGGGCTGCTCCATCATCCTAAGGTTCTGTTTTTGGACGAGCCCACTCTGGGTCTTGATCCACAGACCAGAAATAAAATATGGGATTATGTAATCAAATTAAAGAAGAATAAAAAAATTACTATTTTTTTAACTTCCCATTATATGGAAGAAACGGAGATATGTGACCGGATAGCTATAATAGACCAGGGAAAAATCATTGCCCTGGATACCCCGGATAATCTTAAAAATACAATCGGAGGGGATATTATAACCATACTTTCGGAAGATAATATCAAATTGAAAGAATATATAAGGGAGGTTACCGGCAGCGAGGTAAGTGATGCAAAAGACAGCAAGATTAGATTTGAGGTTAAGGATAGTTCCGTCTTTATCCCAAAATTTATTAAAAATAGTCCGGTTAAAATTTTATCAATAAGCGCCAGAAAACCGACTTTGAATGATGTATTTCTGGATCTTACCGGTAGGGAAATAAGAGAAGAAAATGCAGGTTCAAAAGATAATTTAAGAATGCGGATGAGAGGGAGAATGAGGCATTGAAAAAGGAATTAATTGGAATATATACGGTATGGTTAAGGGATCTTAAAAGATATTTTAGGGACAAACCCAGGATAATCGGCTCCTTTGCTCAGCCCATCCTGTTTCTGTTCGTTCTGGGAACCGGAATTGCCAGCTCCTTCAGTGTCTTTGGAGGAGGGGGCGGCACGCAATTCCTGAACTTTATGTTTCCCGGTATTGTAGGGATGACCGTCCTTTTCACTTCTTTTTTCAGTGCTATGTCCATTGTCTGGGACAGGGAATTCGGATTCTTAAGAGAAATTCTAGTAGCGCCCGTCTCCAGGACTTCTATTGTAGTGGGGAAACTACTGGGGGGCTCTACTGTGGCTATGATCCAGGGCTCTATAATACTGCTTTTCAGTCCATTCCTTCATATACCCATAACCTTTGTAATATTTTTTAAAGTACTGGGTATCATGTTCCTGGTGGCAATGACCATCTCCACTATGGGAATTATACTGGCTTCCATAATAAAATCCATGCAGGCTTTTCAGGTGATTACCAATTTTTTGCTTATGCCTATGTTTTTCCTTTCCGGGGCTCTTTTCCCTCTGAATAGTACGGTAAGGTGGATTAACATAGTTTCTAAAGTCAACCCTCTTTCTTACGGAATCGATGCTATGAGATTTGCACTGCTGAATGATGTTTCCCTGCGGCTATACCCTCTGTGGCTGGATATCGTAGTACTGTTATCTTTGATTATAATATTTAGTATACTGGGAGCATTTTTATTCAACAGGCAGGATTAAGAAACTTACCTTTATATAATTAATTTTATTTCATTTAGGATTTTTTCTGCTCTCCGGTAGTTTATGGACAAAAGTTCGGCCAGGTTATCTATTCCGTAATTTGCCAGTTCCCTTACCATAATAATATTGGAATCAAAGAGTCTTTCTTTCTGTTTTCCGGTAATTGTGGGCAGAATGCTTATGGGATAAAGTTTCCTGGTTTCAATAAAATACTGCAGGTTTTCTACTTTTGGGTAATGCCATGCCAGGATTTTTAAATTTACACAGCTGGCATATTTTATAGCATCAGATGAACATTTTGTATTAGTAACCAGCCAGGCTTCAATAGGACTGTGGTTGGTCTTGTTGCTCTTTCTATAGGCTTTGTCAATATCCAGAAATCTGCTGTGTACATAGAGGGCAGTTTTTATATCGGATTTTATCCCCGGTGAATTATGATACTTGCACTCAACCAAACAGATTCTGTCTCCTTTTTTTGCCACTACATCAACTTCATGTTCGACACAATATCCGTTTAGAAATTGCCCTACTTCTACGGTAAAGCCATATTCTTTTAGAATTCTCGCTGTATATTTTTCGAAAACGAATCCCTCCGGTCCCATATCCATAATAGCTCTTCTGAGAGAATATTTTAGTGCCACTTTTGGCTCGAGTATCTTTAGATGATCTAAAGCCTTGTTGAAAATTTCATTGGTATTCATATTATTTCTAATTTTCCGGTAGATTGTTTTAGTGGCTTCCCTGGCTATCTCCGGAGAAGCACCGGCTTTTATAAAGGACCGGTTTATTTTTTGTTCATCGAATGGTTCGCTTCTGCCGTCTGCTTTAATAATATTTTTTTTCATAAGTTTTGGAGGAAGTGTTTAAAATTTTATTTATTTTTAAGGTTACATTATAACATTTTTAGTAGTAGAATATTTCGACCTTATTTAAAATTTTTAATTTAAATATAGGATAGTAATGCCGATTATTATTAATTTGGTAAAAAATTAATATTTAAATGATAATAAGCCAGTTTAGTAGTTATGTCATATATCCGTAGTTTGAAACTGGAATATCTGGTAAAATTTAATTAATTAATAAGTTTTTAAAATTCCATTAACTGCTAAAAACGGATTTATGAATGTCATAAGAAGGAAAAATAAAACCCTTATTTACCCGGGGCTGATATGGTTTTCCATTTTCTTCCTGCTCCCCTTATCGGTAATTCTAATTTATGCTGTAACCAGCCAGACTCTTATTTCAGGAGAGCCGGTAAAATTTACCCTGCAGAATTTTATTATCATTTTTCAGAGAAAATATTATTTTGTAATACTGTTGAGATCGCTTAAAATAAGCTTTCTTACTACTGTATTTTCAATAATATTTTCTTACCCCATTGCATTTTTCCTGGCCAAAAGAACCAGGTTCGATAAGGTACTTATAGTAGTTCTAATGATACCCTTCTGGATAAATTACCTGATAAGGACTTTTGCCTGGAAACTTCTGCTTTCCGAAAACGGGGTATTAAATCAGCTGCTTTTGTGGCTGAGGATTATCGATGAACCGGTTAGAATATTATACAGTCAGACTGCTGTCTTACTGGGGCTGATATATGCTTATACTCCAATGATGGTGCTTCCTTTGTATGCTTCTATTTTAAAGATTGATGATTCCCTTACAGAGGCATCTATGGATCTGGGAGCATCAAAAGTGAGAGCATTTTTCGATATAACTTTTAGATTAAGTCTTACCGGAATTTTTGCCGGTACACTGCTGGTCTTTATACCTGCTCTGGGCTCTTTTGCCATACCGGCCATACTGGGCGGAACCGATTCAGTAATGATTGGAAACATTATAGAAAACCAGTTCAGTAAAGTAGGCAACTGGAACTTCGGTTCCGCCTTTACTCTAGCTCTGGCTGTTCTTTCCATAGCCCTGGTGTTATTTTATTCAAAAATATTCGGGCTGGAGTCAATTTATAAAAGCAGGGAAAACCTTTGAATTAAATAATTATTTATGAAATATGAAAAGTAAAAGATCGATAATTTTAACTATATATACGGCTCTTTTTTTCCTGTATATTTTTATTCCCATTATACTTATCTTTATTTTTGCCTGGAACAGCGGTGAGGGTTACAGCTTTCCCTTAAAAGGTTTTACCTGGAAATGGTTTGCGGAACTTGCCGGCGACAGACTGGCAAAGGAAGCCATCAAAAACAGTGTCATAATTGCAGTATCATCAGCGACCATATCCACTATACTGGCAACCCTCCTGTCTATAGGTCTTTTAAAAGGGCTGGCCAGAAGAATGGGAGGTTTTTTGACTCTGCTTATACTTCCGGTACTGATGCCCAGTTTGACTATTGGTATATCCTCGCTGGTATTTTTTAGAAGCATAAATATTCCCTTGGGAATACCGGTGGTTATTGTCTCTCATGTTTCTATAAGTATGAGTTATGTATTTTTGATACTTATGGGCAGGATTGAAGGAATGCCTCTGAATTTGCAGGAGGCGGCAGTTAATCTGGGAGCAAGCTGGTTTTCTAGCGTAAAAGACATAGTTTTTCCTATTATACTGCCGGCTATAATTGCTGGATGGCTATTTGCATTTATGATTAGTTGGAATGAGTTTATAGTGACTTATTTCCTGGTGGGAGGTAATCTGACTCTGCCGGTTTACATATTTTCACAGCTCAGGTTTGGTATTTCACCAAAAGTCAATGTTATATCAGTCCTTATTACTTTGTTTACTTTAAGTGTGATTGCACTTCTGCTGGCTAGCAGAAAAATATATAATAAAATCTTAATGAAAGAAAGGAAGTAAGGAGTAAGATATGAGAATTGGAAAATTTTCCACATTTTTACTGATTGTGATTCTTTTATTATCGGTATCGATTGTTCCTGCCTGTAAAAAGGAAGCAGCACCGAAAGAACTGGTTGTTTATGTCTGGGAAGGATATTTGCCGGAAGATGTGGCCGGGATGTTTGAACAGGAAACCGGGATAAACTTAAAAATCAACCTTATTACCGGAAATGATGAGATGTTTACCCTGCTTAAAGGCGGGGGGCAGGCAGATGTTATAATGCCTACCCAGAACCAGGTAAACCGGTTCTATACCGAAAATCTTGCACAGCCTCTGGATATGAACAAGATTCCCAATTACGCAAATGTATCCGATGCTTTTAAGGGCCAGGACTGGAGCATGTGGAACGGCGAACGGATGGGCTCCGGAGATACTTATGTTATTCCCTATGTATTTGGAACCAGCGGTATAGTGGTAAATACGGAAAAATATACAGGTTCACTGGAGGGAATGGGCTGGGAGATATTATTCGATCCCGATCTTAAAGGAAGAGTATCTTCCAGGAATTCTGCAGAATCCCTGATGATATGCCTGGATCTTATGGGAATACCCAGGGAAAATCTGCTTACCGATACCCAGGCAACACTGGAAAGTATAAGGGACAAAGCAATTGAACTTAAAGATAATGTGCTTAAGTTCTATAATACTGGTGCTGAAATACTGGATCTGATGAACAATGAAGAAGTGTGGGTAAGTCATATCTGGGACGGCGGCGGCAGAAAACTGGAAACCTCCGATCCCAAATTTACCTACCTGCTTCCTTCGACCGGCGGCTTTGGCTGGACAGATACTTTTATGATTCCATCCAGTGCCCTAAATGCCGAAGGGGCACATGAGTTTATTAATTTTATGCTTGGAACCGATGTTGCGGCTATGGTAGTTACTGAAGGCGGTTATACCACAACCGTAAAGGGCTCCATTGATCTGGCTGAAGGAATAGATAAAAATCTTTATGTATACACCGATGAAGAACTGGACAAACTGGTATGGCAGCTTAATTTTCCTGAATCGGTAGTAGAAGCTTATAATAATTTCTGGGAAGAACTTTCCACTACGGACTAGATTAAAATATTTTTATATCTTATGAATTATATTGTTCGGGTAGAAAATATATCGAAAAGTTACGGCAACATTCTGGCCATCAGTAAGGTCAACTTCAGGGTTAAAGAAGGAGAATTTTTTTCCCTTCTGGGCCCTTCCGGCTGTGGTAAAACCACCATTTTAAGAATCCTGGGAGGATTTATAGAGCAGGATGAAGGAACAGTTGTAATCGATGGTAAAAATATGAAAGGTGTTCCGCCAAACAGGAGGGATACGGCTATGGTTTTTCAAAATCTTGCTCTATTTCCTCATATGAATGTAAGGGAAAATATAATCTACGGGCTCAGGAAGAGAAGATTTTCCGGTGAAAGGATAGAAAAGGAGCTTGGCAGTATTCTTGATATAGTGAATCTTAAAGGATTCCAGGAAAGAAGAATTACGGAGCTATCCGGCGGTCAGCAGCAGAGAGTGGCGCTGGCGAGGTCTCTGATAGTTAAACCAAAGATTCTTCTTCTTGACGAACCTCTGGCTTCACTGGATAAGAAACTTAAAATTTCAATGCAGTATGAGCTTAAAGAAATTCAGAGAAGAATTGGCACCACTTTTCTGTATGTAACCCATGACCAGAGTGAAGCTCTCATTATGTCCGATAGCATAGCGGTTATGAATGAAGGATTTATAATTCAAATAGGGAGTCCCGATTCTATTTATAATTGCCCCAGGAGTATATTTACCGCCGATTTCATAGGGGCAGGAAATTTCATACCGGTCTCTTCCATAAAAAAAGAAAATCATACATTCATATTGGAAAGTAAGAAAAACGGCAGAATTATTTTAAAGAATAATTTAAAAAAAGATGATGGTTGTGATTTAAAAGAAATAAAGACTGCCGAGCATGATCGTAAAATGATTCCTCCCGTGTTTTTTATAAGGCCGGAAAAAATAAATGTAACCGGGAAGTTTCGTTCGAATAAGAATTGTTTTGAAGGGAAAGTAAAATCTATCACCTTTGAGGGGCCGGATATAAGAATAGAAGTTGACTCCGCAGATTTAGGAGAAATAAAAATAGAAGTAAAAAATGATGGAAGTCTGCCGCGATTCAGGGAGGGCAGCAATCTTCTATTTTATTGGGATTATAGCGACGGTATTCTTCTGGAGCGTTGATTTTTCCTTACTTTCTAAAATTCTTTTCTACTGTAAATAAACAGGGATATTCTTATAGATATAAATACTGCAGTAGCAGTAATTCCAGTTATTAATAGAGCAGTTAAGGGGATTCCCATGCTGTCAGAAATCGCCCTCATGAAATTTGATATACCTCCCTGTTCCAGCTTAATGAAGAATGCGCCCAGGGTATTCTTAAGAAATTCAATCCTTAGTCCGGCAGAGGTAAAAATAAACAGGATGGTAGATAAAAGGAATACGGCAGCCAGGCCAATCATAAGTCCCATCTGGCCAAAACGGTAGGCAAAGGGAATAAAAAAGGAGTTGGCTATGATGGCCAGGAAAATTACCGAGAGAACCAGACTTAAAGATATGGATCCGGATAAAGCGGTATATGATGATGTGAAAATCATATTCAGTATAAAACCATAGGAAAAAATTATTAAAACTGTAGCCAGTGTTACTATCAGGGCAAAAAGATACCTGCTGTAAACAATTTTTGATCTTCCCACCGGAAGGCTGATAATCAATCCGTCAGTTCTGGTTTTTTCACCCACTGTTATAGGGGTAATGACCATTAAGATAAGGTATACAATACTGATAAACAGAAAAAAATCATAGGGTGCCAGTTTAATCATTACTCCGCTGATTACAAGCATAAGTATAAAATTTACCAGTAGCGAATTGCGGCTGGATATAAAATCTTTTTTTATAAGTTTGAACATCTAAAACTCCTTCCGGTAGAATAGTTTGACCGATATTTTTATGGATAAGAAAATAATAGGGATTATGGCGGCTATTGTAATAAGAATTGGAATAGTATTTCCATAATGACTCATAATCTGCTCTATAAGCTGAATAAGGTTTTCAATTTTAAAAAATTGAGGCAGCAATGTTCCAATGGTGCCGGGATTTACAAGGCTCCTGTCCGGTAAAACCAGGTAAGCTGTACCAAGAATAAATCCAAAAGTAACCATGATTATAATAAAAATACTCATGATTATTGAGGTTATGAATCCGAATCTGATAACTATGGGGATAACAATGGAAATAATAATCACTGCGATTAATAAAAAAGGAAGCAGACCTATAGAGAATATACTGCCGGACAGGTTTATATTTAAACCGGGCAGGTATTTATCCAGTATTGCTGCCCACAGAACACTAAAAGTAAAGGTTGCCAGGGCAAATACCAGAGAAGATATATATTTGGAAAGCACAATGGTTCGTCTTTTTATGGGAAGACTTACATAGAGAATTTCTGTTTGATTTCTTATTTCGGTACTCAGGGGGATTATGCCTGTAATCAAAGATCCGAAAGTAATTATAAGGAAAAAGAGCCCCATACTTATAGGAAGCAAGGTTGGACTAAGAATAGCCCAGAAAGCTGTGTTTAATAGGAGTGGAATTTTTTCTATTTTGAGATCTTTTAAACTAAGTGTAAACATTATATTCTCCGTTACCATTGGCCATGAAAAACATGATATCTTCCAGAGAAGGTTTTTCGATAGAAATAGCGGTTTTATTCAGCTTCTGCCTTATTTTTTTCAGGTCAGGGGTAAGTGCTTCGAAACCATATTCATGCCTTCTGATTCCGTAAAAAAGGGATTCTATTTCTTTGTTGAGCAGTTCCTTTCCACCTTTTACTATGCCCCAGTTTTCCAGGACCGAATCCTTGTTTTCCGAAAAAACTATGCTCCCCTTATTGATAAAGGTGACAAAATCCGCAATTCTGTCCAGGTCGGAGGTTATGTGAGTGGAAAATAATATGGATTTTTTTTCATCCTGGATTAATTCCGAAAATATTTCCAGGAGTTCTCGACGGAAAACCGGATCCAGACCCGAGGTGGGTTCATCCAGAATTACAAGATTCGCGTTATGGGAAAGAGCCAGGGCCAGTTGGAATTTCATTTTCATTCCTCTTGATAGAGTCCTGAATTTACTTTTTAAAATAAGATCGAATTTTTTGGCGTATTCTCTAAACAGCGGTTCGTTCCATTCCGGATAAAACTGGGAAACTATTGCTTTGTTTTGATTCAGGCTGAGATGCTCATAGAAGGGAGGGATATCATAGACAAAACCTATTCTTGATTTTATTTCTACCTCGTCTTTGATATTATCCCTGCCGAATACCCTGACCTCCCCGGAATTTCTTTTTATGAGGTTCATAATCAATTTTATTATGGTAGTTTTTCCTGCACCGTTTGGCCCGATCAGACCCATAATATAGCCATAAGGTAAATTAAACGAAACATCTTTTAAAGTGAAGTTCTGGTATTTCTTTCTTAATGATTTGATTTCCAGAATATTTTCCATTATTCTTCCTCCCTGTACAATATTGATAACATCTCACTTAAATCCTTGAATTTGATATCCAACATTTTTGCTTCGGATACCGCTTCTGCCAGTTTTTCTTCCACCAATTTCATCTTCTTTTCCCTCAGGAATTCTTTCTTCTGTCTGGCTACAAAACTGCCTTTGCCTCCCACCGTATCTATAAATCCTTCTTTTTCCAGCTCTTCATATGCTCTTTTAGTGGTAATAACGCTGATGCTTAACTCTCTGGCTAATTTTCTTATGGAGGGGAGGGCTTCTCCTTCCTTAAGATCACCGTTTATTATCTGGTTCTTTATCTGTTTTATAATCTGCTCATAAATAGGATCCTCAGATGAGTTGGAAATTATTATATTCATATCAAACTCCCCGTACTGTGTCTAATGTAGATACTGTATATATCTACTATATACAGTATAGTGTTTTAAAAGTGTTTGTCAAGATAATTAAAAAGAATTTTAATAATTAATTAATGGAGAGGAATTTATGAGCGATGGTACACTGATTTTGATATACCGATAATTTTATTTAATCTCTATAATAGTATAAATTGTAGTTGTTTTTGTTTAATAAGCGGTTTAGTCGTAGTAAGCTACTACCAGGTGAGTGCCGGTCTTAAAAAACTCTCTCCCGTCTATACTGTAATCTCCATCCGTGGAATTATTTTCATATTTGAAAGAAAATCCCAGACTGCCGGTTGGTGCGGATCTATCCTGTACTGTACTGGTTAGAAAACTGTCTTTGTATTTTATAAGGTATGAATCTTCTATAGTAAAAGGCCCCGCATAGGAAGATGATATATAATAATCATTTGAATCCAGAGGATAGTAATCGGTGTAATATAGTTTTATGCTCCCCTTAAAAGAGGGATCCCCCCAATTTTTAGGGTAGGTTTGAAATGAGGCCAGAAATATTTCTTTACCGCTTAAACTGCTTAAATCAAAGGTACAGAAACCCCTAACATCTTCATTACTTATTGAATCACCGATAATTAGTGAATCATGATTCACCCCGCCTGCATTTACTACGTATCCAATGTCAAAAGGCTCTATAAAGATGAGGGTTGGCTCTAAAACTATGGATTCTGTCTTTGTTGATGTTCCTCCCTTGCCGTCGCTTACCGATACGGTAATGTTTATGGAACCACCGGTACTGGTACCCGGAGCAGTCCATTTAACAGGATTGATATTGTTGTTTTCAAAACTTCCTCTTGAGGCACTCCATTCGAAATACAGGTCGTCACCATCGGGATCGGAAGCTATTGCTGTTATATCGTATTGTTCATTTTTATAGAATTTATCATTTGAAAAAGAGATACCTGTTATTTCAGGATTTATATTTTCACACCCCCAGCTCAACTCCAGGGAATCTGTATCCGAACCTTCTGAGTTGGTAGCAGTAGCAATAAGAGTGTAAGTTTCAGATGGGTTATTTAAATTAACCTGAGCTTTTTTAGTTCCCCAGGCACCGCTGCTGTCATCTTTACTCCATTCAACTGTTGGGCTGGGATTGCCGGTAACGGTCGCTTTTATTCTGTAATAACATATACTATCGGCTGGTGAATATACTGGCCCTTCATATATTTTCAGAATTATAGTAGGGGCTTCCTCCCCTGTTTCCTCTTCGTCCTCTTCTTCGGTTTCCGCCTCTTCTTCACCGGTCTTTTCTTCTTCGGTTTCTTCACCGTTTTCTTTCCCGGCTGCAGTCTCTTCTTCTACCGGAGCTTCTTCCTCGTCTGCTATTTCTTCATCTTCTTTAATACCTATCTTTTCTTCATTGATTGCGGCAGCTTCACACTGATTACAAATAGCTGAGATTGAAAGTAAAAATATTATGGTAAGAATGGCCAGTAAAATGTATAACTTTCTTTTTCCCATAATTTCCCCGGGAGATTTTATGTTATATTAATCGTAATTATACTATTTTTAAATCCATTATTTAAGTAAACAGGTATATGAACCGGTATTGGAGATGCAGAGATAATATCTATTTTAAAAAATTTACCGGAGTATTGACATTGAATTCATTATTATGATAATATATCGTTTGACGATATATCGTGTAACGTTATAAACACCTGACATTAATATTTAATGAGTGGCAATTTAAAAAAATTAAAAAAATTTTCACCTCTTACCGAAACTACATTCTATATATTGATATCCCTGCTGGAGCCGCTTCATGGATATGGAATTATGCAGAAGGTCCTGAAATTAAGTGGCGGCAGGATAAATCTGGGTCCGGGTACTTTATACGGGGCTTTAAGCAATATGGTGAACATAGGTTTAATTGCCCCCAGTGAGCATCATGAAGTGGACAGCCGGAGAAAGATTTATAGAATAACCGAGCTTGGAAAAGAATTGGTAAATTATGAAATAGGCAGGCTGGAAGAGGTGATCCGTAATGGAAAAACCCTTTTAAATAAAAAAGGAGCTTCAAATGGAAGTAAATCAGGATAACAGAAGATTTAAAACCGTATTTAAAATATTTTTTGCCTGGCAGGAGAAAAAAGAGGAAAGTTGGTTAAGAGAAATGTCAAAGAAAGGATGGCACCTTGATAATACCGGCTTTTTAAATTATGTATTCAGGAAAGGTGAACCGGAAGATACGATATACCGGCTTGATTTTAAGGTTATAAGGAGCCAAAACGTAGATGATTATATAACTTTATTCGAAGATACCGGCTGGGAATATATATCCAGGATGGGACCGTGGTATTATTTCAGAACGAAAGCCAGAGAAGGCCAGAATCTGGAGCTGTATAGCGACAATGCATCAAAAATAAGAATGTATAACTCACTGCGCTGGCTTCTTGTTATATTATGTGCTCCCATAGTATATAATCTGCCCAATTTTTACGGAAGAATTATAAGAGCGTTAACAGGAGGGATCAGGGATGATATGCTTGCTCAGACGCTAATTATTAATTTAGCCTTTCCCATAGCAATATTTCTTACCCTGATCCTGTTTTTAATGATTTATGGCATTATACGTATTTCAATGATAATTAAGAAAATAAAGCTTGATATCAGGGAATAATTAGTGGTAAAAACTTATTTCTCTTTAATCAATACTCTGCCTATAGGAACCCTGTAATTTTAGAGAGCGATTATTTCTGCTTGTAATCTTTTAAGAAATCCGCAATCTGTTCCATAGCGATTTTTAAATCTTCCAGTGGAGGTAAAAAAACAATCCGAAAATGATCAGGTTTAGGCCAGTTGAAACCTTTGCCTCTAACTAAAAGTATTTTTTTTGATAAAAGCAGATCCAGAACAAATTGTTCATTGCTTTTTATCTCGAACTTTTTTACATCGAGCTTGGGGAAGCAATAAAGTGTTCCCCTGGGTTTTACGCAGGTAATACCAGGGATATCGATTAAATGGTTATAGGTGTAATCCCTCTGAAGGTGTAAACGTCCACCTGGAGCGGTTAGATTTTTAATATTCTGGCAGTCTTTCAGTGATGTCTGAATTGCATATTGAACAGGAACATTACTGCATAGTCGCATGGAGGAGAGCATGTTTAAACCAAGGATGTAATCCTTGGCGATTTTTTTATTTCCACTTACTACCATCCATCCCACACGAAACCCAGGTACACAATATGCCTTGGAAAGTCCGTTGAAAGTTATAAAGAGGATATCATTGATAATGGAAGCTGATGGAATATGGACATTATTGTCGTATGTAACTTTATCATAGATCTCATCTGAGAAAATTATTAACTGGTGTTCCTGAGCCAGCTTTACTATTTGTTCCAAAATTTCTTTTGGGTAAACTGCACCGGTAGGATTATTAGGATTAATAATTACAATCCCCTTGGTTTTTGAGGTAATTTTACTTTTTATATCTTCAATGTCCGGGTTCCAATCCTCTGATTCATCACACAGATAATGAACAGGTTTCCCTCCGGAAAGATTAACTGCTGCTGTCCATAAAGGATAATCCGGTGCGGGAATAAGAATCTCGTCGTGATTATCCAGCAAAGCCTGCATAGATAACGTGATTAACTCACTAACTCCATTGCCTATATAAATATCATTAATTTCCACACCTTCAATTCCTATCTTTAGGCAATACTGTACAATTGCTTCACGGGCTATTGGGATTCCTTTCGAATCGTTACAGTAACCCTGTGCATTAGAGAGATTGCGGATCACATCATGAATTAGATTCTCGGGGGCGAAAAGCCCAAAAGGAGCAGTATTTCCAATATTCAGACGCAGAATATTATAGCCTTTTTCTTCCAAACGAGCAGCTGTTTCAAGTGCAGGTCCTCGAATATCGTAAAGTATATTATCTAATTTATGTGATTTTCTAAATTCTCTTGGCATTAAAATTTCCTTATAGTTTTTTAATGAATTATTATAGAAGAATCTAAAATAGGTTGCCATTATTTTATTATAGTATTTTAATATTGATATTGCATAACTTAAAAAATTAATTTATAATAAGCTTATTAATATTTAATAACTTTATTATAATTCTTATTTTGGAGGCTTGGTGAAAAAAAATATCTCTTTAAGTTTTGATGAAGAGCTAATAAAAAAAATCGATAAGATATGCAGTGTAAATGAGAGAACAAAATCATGGTTTGTAGAAAAGGCTGTGGAGAATTATCTTGAAGAAATAAATGATGTAGAGATTGCCTTAAAGAGATCTATGGATTCAGATTCAAAATTTATTACTGAGGATGAATTAAAGAAAAACCTTAGATAGCTAAAAGGAAAGTCAGTTGAAATATAGAGTTCTTTATCATAGGAACATAAAAAAGGATCTGCAGAAACTGAATAAAAAAACAATTGATTCATTTTTTAAAATAATTAGGGAGAAAATCTCTAATGATCCTTACTGTGGAAATAGATTAAAGGGAAAATACAATAATCTCTGGAAATACAGATTGGGTGATTATAGGATAATTTATATTATTAGGACTGGAGAATTAAAAATCCTGATACTTAGAATAAGACATAGGGGATATGTTTATGACGATATTCTGTTTTAGGGTTTATTATTATATAATCTGATAATTATTATATTTACATGAAGTTCTTTACTCTAGAAAAAGGATTGGCGGTGTATTATTGCCTGGTTTCTTTAAAAAGTATAATAGTGTAATAATTAGTGTAATTATTATTCTTTTAATTTTTACCTTTACCGGTATTATCTGCATGTCATGTACGGAAAATTCCAAAATAATGCAGGGCCAGCCATTAATTGCCGAAGCTAATAATATAGGCAATCTGGCAGTATATGGTAAGGATAATGGTAAAGCTAATAAAGATGACCCAATAGAATCTAATTCTATGGATTCACAGGATATGGCTACAGAGGAAGATACTGTTGAAGAAAATAGCGATATGGAAAATCCGACAGAAGAAATTACTGGAGAGGACGGTGCAGAAGAACAGGAGCAGCAGGAGCAGGGGCAAACAGACAGTGAAGAAATAAAAGAAGAAAATGATGACTCTGATCAGAGTGGTACCCAGGATATCGATTACGGCAATAGTGATAATTTCAGCATTGAAGTAGATTTAAGCCAGCAGAAAGTGTTCATATTTTATAAAAGTAATTTATTAAAGGAATGGGCCTGTTCGGGAGGAACAGAGGAAAAGCCGACTCCAACCGGAGAGTTTAAAACCTCTGATAAGGGTACATATTTTTGGTCGGCTGATTATAATATGGGAGCTTATTACTGGGTCAGATTTTATAATGAATATCTTTTCCATAGTGTTCCTTTTGATATAGATAATCAGATGATAGAGGAAGAATATGCAAAGTTGGGCACCCCAGCCAGTCATGGTTGTATCAGGCTGGAATTGGAGAATGCAAAGTGGCTGTATGAAATGCTTCCCTCAGGAGTAAAAGTACTGATTTATTGATAGTTAAACCTGCTTTTTAGTTTTTTAGGTCATTATTAAAAAAACCGGGCTAACCCTCTTTTTAACTTCTGAATTGCAAATTAAAAAATATATTGACAAATCAAAACTCTGTAGTATCATTTTCATTAAATGATAATCATTATCATTTTCATTAATAATATGTTACATACGGGATCCGAAAGTGAATATCAATAAAGTCAATGAAAAAAATATTATTGCCTATAAACAGAAAATAAAAGAGAGCGGTTTTAGACTTACCAGAACCCGTATGGTTATACTGGATACCTTCCTGAAAAGTCATGGTGAAATAAGCGCAGAAGAATTATTTTTCCTATCTCATAAAAAATATCCAAAAATAGGTCAGGCAACAATCTATCGAAACTTAAAACTGCTGGAAAAAGAGGGCCTGGTAGAAAAGGCTGGTTATGAGAACAATAGAGTAAAATACAGGATAAAGGACAATCCGGATTTTAATAGTAATAGTATGGATTCTAAAAAGATACGGCATGACCGGGGTGAAAATAAGAAAAAAACCGGTATTAAAGATAATACAGCAGTTGATATCGGATATCCGTCGGATATCAGTTATGGAAGTAACTTTAAAGATTATATGGATATGGAGAGGATAAATACGATTCAGAGTCAGTTGACTGAATGGCTTGGCGATTTAAAAAAAATAAAGAGAGAAAAGGAGTGGGCATTGGAAGATACAATAAAGGATTTTGCAAAGGTAGACAAAATAATTAATGACTACCGGAATCAGAGAAATGAATTAATTCAGATACTTTTGGATATTCAAAATAAGTACAGATGGTTGCCCAAACATATTCTGTTATATGTTAGCAACAGATTGGACATACCCCTTACTAATATCTATGACATTACCACTTTTTACAAATATTTTAATCTGGAGCCGCAGGGAAGAAATTCAATTGTAGTCTGTATGGGTACAGCCTGCCATGTCAGAGGGGCAATGAATCTGCTTCAGAGAATTGTAAATGTTCTGGGAATAAAACCGGGGGATACTACCGGTGATTATAAATTTACGTTGAATACGGTTAATTGCCTGGGTTGTTGTGCACTGGGTCCGGTGGTTATGATTGGCAATAAATATTATAGTAATCCTTCGACCGGTAACCTGAAAAAAATATTAAAAGGATTGAATTAATTTTTGAGATTTAAGAAATATAAATATTCAAAGTAGTAACAGAGGAAGGTTTAAAATGGCTGATAATAATAAAATAAATTCTCTAAAGGATTTACAAAAGAGAGCAAATAAACTGCAGGAGCAATTAAACAATTCCGATATTGCATTTTCTTTATGCAATGGACCGGGATGTAAGGCTTATTCTTCTGAAGATATTTATACTGCCATGGTTGATGAACTGAATAAAAATTATGCGGAATATAATGATAGGATTATTATTCGCCGAACGGGCTGTCATGGATACTGTGAAATGGGGCCCATTATAATGGTTTACCCCGGGAATATCTGTTATCTAAAGGTAAAAAAAGAGGATATTGCCGAGATCATCGGTAAAAGTTTAAAAGGAGAGATAGTAGAAAGACTTCTCTATAAAGATAATGATGGAAATCCGATCGTAAAGGAATCGGATATTCCTTTTTATAAATTCCAGAAAAGGATTCTACTAGATAGTCATTTGAAAATAGATTCCAGGAGTATTGATGATTATATAAGGATTGGCGGATATCAGGCTCTTGCCAGGGTGCTTGAGCAAATGAGCCCGGAAGAGGTCATAGAGGAAGTAAAGAAGGCTAACCTGAGGGGCCGGGGGGGAGGCGGCTTTCCAGCAGGAGTAAAATGGGAAACGACCAGAAATGCAGAGGGTGAACCGAAATATATAGTGGTTAATGCCGATGAAGGAGACCCTGGAGCTTATATGGATAGGGGAATATTAGAAGGTAATCCCCATAGTGTTCTGGAAGGGCTGATGATTGGAGCATATGCTATTGGTTGCGATACCGGATTTATTTATGTCAGACAGGAATACCCGGTAACGGTGGAAAACGTAAATATAGCCATCAGGCAGGCTAAAGAATATGGGTTAATCGGTGAAAACATTTTAAATTCAGGATTTAATTTTGAGGTAAAGGTTCACAGGGGGGCTGGATCGTATGTTTCCGGAGAATCAAGTGCTCTGACTACTGCTATCGAAGGCAGTGTAGGAGAACCAAGATTGAAATATATACATACTTCGGTGAGCGGATTGTGGGGAAAACCAACCAATTTAAATAACGTAGAAACTTTCGCTAATGTCCCCTTGATTATAAAAAATGGTGCCGATTGGTTCAGAAGCATGGGAACCAGAAACAGCAGCGGGACGAAAATATTTTCACTGGTGGGAAAAGTTAGAAACACCGGACTGGTGGAAGTACCTATGGGAATTACCTTAAGAGATATTATTTACAAAATCGGAGGCGGAATCAAGGATAATAAAAAATTTAAGGCAGTTCAAACCGGTGGGCCTTCCGGTGGTGTAATTCCGGAAGAATTACTTGATCTTCCGGTAGATTTTGATGAGTTGACCAAAGCAGGTTCAATGATGGGTTCGGGGGGAATGGTAGTTATGGATGAAAATTCATGTATGGTAAATACTGCTCATTACTTTTTGAGATTTCTGGCAGACGAATCCTGTGGCAAATGTGTTCCCTGCAGAGAGGGCCTGAGGCAGATGATTTATATTTATCAGAGGATAATGGGGGGAGAAGGCCGCGAGGAAGATTTAAAACTCCTGGCAGACCTTTCCCTGTTACTGAAAGAAGCTTCCCTGTGTGCTCTGGGTACCACTGCCCCCAATATAGTAATGACCACTTTAAAATATTTTAAGGAGGAATATGAGGCCCATATTTATTATAATACCTGCCCGGCAAAGGTATGCCTGCCTTTAATTACTTATGTTATAGATAGGGATAAGTGTGCGGGCTGCGGAAGTTGTATAAAAGTATGCCCGGTAGATGCAATAAGCGGAGAAAACAAAAAACCACATGTAATAGATAGTGAAATATGTATTAAATGCGGTTCCTGTATAGAAGCTTGTCCGGAAAAATACAGGGCAGTGGAGGTAAGGACAGGATTGGTTCCGGAGAAAGTAAAACCGAAAGAAGAAATAAAAGAGGAGAGTGTATAATTATGAATGATAAAAAAGAGAATTTGGATAAGAAAAAAATTCATATAGTTATAGACGGTAAAAAAATTGAAATGGATAAGGATTATACTGTACTTAAAGCTGCAAAAAAAACGGGGATCCATATTCCTACTTTGTGTTATCACGAGAAGATAAAACCTCATGGTGCCTGCAGATTGTGTATTGTAGAGGTTGAAAAGAAGGGAAGGTCAAAAATAGTAGCTTCCTGCGCCTACCCTGCAGAAGACGGCCTTATAATCCATACCGAAAGTCCCAGAGTAGAGCAAATAAGAAAGAATCTTACCGAACTGTACCTTGCATTATTCCCTTTCAATCCTGAAATAAAAATGCTGGCCAAAAAGTATGGGCTAACCGGAACAAGATACAGGAAGGAAAATAATTACTGCATTCTTTGCGGGCTGTGCGTAAGGTACTGTAGAGAAGTCAAGAAAAACAATGCCATAGGATTTGTAGGAAGAGGAATAAATAAAAAAGTTACTTTTATTCCGGAATCGGCTTATTTTAAATATTGTGAAAAATGCATGGAGTGCATGGATATATGTCCTACGGGTGTGTTTCCTTCCAATTATGGGCTGGAAAGGATTCCGCAGATCAGTGAATAAAAAGATCACGCTACCTGAAGAAAAAGCTGCTCCACACTTCAATAAATGAGGCTCCCTCACCTGCAGCGAATTTATTATTTTGCCAGATGTTTTTAAATTGATGATAATCCTGCATCCGGTTTATATTAAAAAAATTAAGGTTATCGATTTTAAGTGATTTCAGTTTTTCGCCTGAGATTATTTCAGTATCCAGACGATTAAAAATATCCGATATCCTGTATTCCTGTTTTTTGATATTCTCTTTCAAAATATCGATACAGTTCTTTGAATATAATCCGCAGAGAACTTCGAATCCTTTTTCACTCTTGATTATATATGCATCTTTTTTCTCGGAGTAATTGGTTGCTGCTGATAATTTATCCCTGTTTGTTTTATCTATGTCCGCTCCAATGCCTGCTCCGGATTCATAGGCGAGAGACATTAACAAATTATATGAAATAAAAGGCATGTCATTGGCAATAATTAAGGAATAGAAATGTGCGGCATTGGTAAGACCCGAATAAATACCGATTATGGACCCGGCTTCCATATTACCCGGTTTGAATCTTCCAGTGGGACCGGTGATATTCGAAAAATTTTTTATATTAAGATCTCTATAGCTGTCTTCATCTAAGATAATTTTTATATTTAAGGGTACTGCAGTTTCTTTAAATAAATTTTTGGAATCTTTATTTGAACTTAAAACCTGTATTTTTTTAAAATTGTATTTTTGTTTATATTTGTCGATTTTGTTTAATTCGGAAGAAATAATGGAATAATATCTCCTTGAGGTGCTTATTATTATTTCATCACAAAAGAAACTTAACTTAAAGATTTGATCTATGGGCAGCGGCACGCTGTCAATTTTAACCTTTAATTTATTGAAGTCAAATCTGCTGCTTCTCCCGCCTGCCAGCAATATTCCGCTAAAACTCACTTTACTATTCTCCGTGGAGATGAATAAATATTGAATCTGCCGCCCCGGGCGTAACCGATAACGGTCAGGTTCATTTTTTTTGCAAGGGCAACCGCACTAAAGGTTATGGAGGAATTGGTAATAATAATGGGAACCTTCATCTTACAGATCTTGTATATCAGATCGATACCCAGCCTGCCGGTGGTAAATATAATCTTATCTTCAGGGGGTAGATTTCTTATAAACATATAACCGGCAATTTTATCGATGCAATTTTGTCTTCCGATATCCTCTACGATATTTAAAAGGTTGCCTTTTTTATCGAATAAAGCAACGCTGTGTAATCCTCCTAACTCCTTTTTATATTTTTGGTTACCGGTTGTCTTCATATTAAGGCCAAGTATAATATGGGAAGGGACTCTTAGATTGCTTCCTACTTTCTCCAAACCTTTTTGGAGTATTAAATCATTAACATTGCGGCATTCGAATGATATTGATTTTAAATTGTCGGGATGTCTGACTTTGTCTTTACTTGTTGCTGTGCTTACTTCAACTTTTAAGGATAGATTGTTCTTGTTAATGGTTCCATCGGTATCATGGCTGCAGATTTTTAAAAGTTCTATATCCGAATAATTTTCGATATAATCGTTGTTTATCAGGTGACCAATGGTAAGTTCGATAATATTTAGGGGAGAACACGAAATGGTGGAAATGGTATTATTATTAAGTAAAATTACCAGAAGCAGCTCGAAAGGAATAATATCGATTACATCAGTGCTGCCTGAAGAAGCTTTTATTTTTTTAATTTTGGTCTTTTTACCAAGTTTTGAAATCTTACCCATTGATTTTTAGTGTTCCACTACTATTTCTTCAAACTTTTTTTAAATTTACTGCGCAGACCTTGAACTCGGGAGTCTTTGATTTGGGATCCAGGGCTGAATTGGTGAGAATATTGGCAGGGGAATTTGCATAATGGAACGGAATATAAACAACTCCTTTTTTGATTTTCGGACTTACTATTGATGTTGCAGTAATTTTTCCTCTCCTTGATTTAATTTCTACGCTGTCTCCATTTTTAATTTTTAAGTTCCCGGCATCTTCCGAGTTTATTTGAACCGTATTTACTGGAGCCATTTCATTTAAACCCTTAACTCTACCGGTCATCGTCCTGCTGTGATAATGGTATAGAATCCTGCCGGTAGTGAGAACAAAAGGATATTCCTTATCGGGACTTTCAGCCGGAGGAATGTGTTTTACAGGGATAAACTTTCCTTTTCCTCTGGTGAAACTATCTGCATGCAGAATTTTTGTACCGGGATCCTCATAATTTCTGCAGGGCCACTGCAGGTTTTCCTCATCAAGTCTTTTATAACTGATTCCGCCGTATATTGGTGATAGGGCGGCAATCTCATCCATAATTTCGGAAGGGTGCTCATAACTCATAGGATAACCCATTCTTTCCGAAAGCATACAGATTATTTTCCAGTCAGGTATGGCATTGCCCGGGGGGTCAACCGCTTTCCTGATTCTTTGAACTCTTCTTTCGGTATTGGTAAATGTGCCATCTTTTTCGGCAAAGCAGGCGCCTGGTAGAATGACATCGGCAAACTCACAGGTTTCATTAATAAAAATATCCTGAACAACAATAAACTCCATTTTTTTAAGGGAAGATGCCACATGGGATAGATCAGGCTCACTGATCATCAGGTTTTCACCAAAAACGTAAAGAGCTCTTATTCTGCCTGAATTTGCACCATCGATAAATTCGGTTTCGGTCAGTCCTTTTTTAGACGATAAATTAACGGACCATTTCTTTTCGAATTTTTGCCTTAAAGTGTCGTTTTCGACCTCCTGATATCCGCTAAACAAATTCGGCAGTGCCCCCATGTCGCAGGCACCCTGTACATTATTCTGACCCCTCAAAGGATTTACCCCGGTACCTTTTCTCCCGATATTGCCCGTAAGCAGTGCAAGATCCGCCAGAGTCATAACATTATCGGTACCGCAGATGTGTTCGGTAATGCCCAGAGTGTAAAATATGGAAGCATTTTCGGCCGTGCCATAAATATTTGCTGCTTCTATTAAATCCCGGGTATCCACGCCGGAAATTTTTGCTACTTTTTCCGGAATATAGGTTGAAAAACATTGGATAAATTCATCGAAACCTTCGGTTCTCTTATCGATAAAGTCCTTATCATGCAGATTCCTATCATAAATCAGTTTCATGATTCCAAGAATAACGGCGATATCTGTCCCCGGATTTAGTTTTAAATGTACCGCCGAATATTTTGCTATCTGGGTATTTCTGGGGTCGATTACAATCAGTTTTAGTCCATTTTCCTGAACGCATCTTATAATCTCATATCCTATAACCGGATGAGCTTCGGTTGTGTTTGATCCTATTATTATTGCGGCATCGGCATATTTTATGTCATCGATAGAATTTGTCATTGCTCCGCTTCCAAAGCTTTGCATCAGGCCGGCAACTGTAGGGGCATGACAGATCCTTGCACAGTGATCTATATTATTGGTTCCGATTACTGCCCGCATAAATTTGGACATCAGGAAATTTTCTTCGTTGCTGCATCTCGCCGAACTGATAGCAGCAATGGAATCGGGTCCGTATTTTTCTTTTATAGCTAGAAGTCTTTCTGAAACTGTTATTAATGCCTTCTCCCAGCTTACTTTTTTAAGTTTACCGTCTTCTGTCCTTATCATGGGGGTATCCAATCTTTCCGGACTGCTGACAAAATCATGGCCAAATCTTCCTTTAACACAGAGGTTGCCTTTGTTCGGAGGTTTTCCCTTTTCCGTGGTTACTTTAACGATTTTATTATCTTTTATGTGAAGATTGATTGCACAGCCCACTCCACAGTAGGGACAGGTGGTTTGAACTTTTTTCGTATCCCATGTGCGGCCTTTGCCGATATACGGTTTGGGCTGGAGGGCATCAACCGGACAGGTGGAGATGCAGTTGCCGCAGAATACGCAGTCCGTTTCTTTGAGTGATTGATCGAATGCGGGAACTATTTCGCATTCAAAGCCTCTGCCGGCATAGCCAATAGCATTGGCACCGATAACACTGTCACACATTCTGACGCATCTTCCGCAGAGTATGCATTTCTGGTTATCCCTTAATATGAATGGGTTATCTTCCAGGACTTTTTTTCCATGAATTTTTCCGGTGTAAGGTACGTCTTTAATATTATACAAATATGCCAGATCCTGTAATACACAATTCCCGCATGATTCACAGGTCATACAATCCAGAGGATGATCGGATATTATCAACTCAAGATTTGTTTTTACCAGCTCATTTATATGGGGAGTATTGGTTTTGATTTTCATTTCTTTCTCTACTTTTGTTACACAGGAGGCAACAGCTTCCGGGATTCCCTCTACTTCAACAAGACAGAGCCTGCACGTCCCTTGAGGTTTTAGCCGGGGGTCGTAACACAGGTGGGGTATAAAAATTTTATATTCAAGGCATGCTTCCAGGATGCTATTATCAGGTGAGGTATAAAAAATCCTGTTATTAATATAAATTTTTATTTTATTGTTTGAATTGTTCATATTTTCTATAGCTTTTTCTTTTTCCGATAGATAATTCCTTTATTATTTTTCACTTATTACTTTTTCTCCCTCTTCAGTCTCCAAATCACACCTGAGGCAACGCTTTGCTTCTCTTACTGCTTCTTTTTCTGATATATTTAAAACAACCTCGTTAAAATTATTTATTCTTTCATTTACAGCCAGACAGGGTGTTTCAGGTCTTATTGCTTCTTCTAAATCTTTTTCTACGAGGTCAGTAACTGGTGTTACATACATCGAAGGTCTGGTTAATTTATATTCTCTGACTAAATTTTTTCCCCTGATATATTTATCAATCATCTCTGCGGCTATTTTCCCTGCTGACATGGCATCTATTACGGTGCCAGGCCCGGTAACAACATCTCCACCTGCAAAAACTCCATCAATGTTTGTAACCAGTGTTTCCGGGCATACCATTATTGTACCTCTTTTTGAGATTTCTATATTGCTTTCTTTATCAAAAAAACCGAGATCAGGTTCTTCTCCAATTGCTACAATTAAAGTATCCAGATTAATAATGAATTCTGAGTTTTCGATAGGAATGGGCTTTCTTCTACCATTTTCGTCAACTTCTCCCAGTTTCATTCTTCTACATTCAATCCCTGAAATTTTTCCATTTTTAGTTATTATTCCGGTAGGAGCCGTCAGAAATTGAATTTCAATTCCTTCTTCAATGGCAGCTGTTATCTCTTCCCTGAATGCTGGCATCTCTTTACTTGTTCTTCTATAGATTACAAGAACTTTATTGCAATCTTTAATTCTTAATGCAGTCCTGGCTGCGTCTATAGCAGCGTTACCACCGCCAATAATTCCAACATTTTTACCTATATTAATTTTTTTATTACTTTTTATATCCCTTAGAAACTCCATAGCGTAAATAATACTCTCTGCATCTTCGTTTGGAATATATAACTTCCGTGATTTGTGAGCCCCTGTAGCTATAAATACAGCTTTATAATGTTTTAGAAGTTCATTAAATGGTAAATCCTTTCCTACTTTAGTATTTGTTTTAATTTCTACACCTGCATTTCTAATATTTTCTATATCGAGATTAAGCATATCTCTGGGTAACCTGTATTCCGGTATGCAAGCGGCCAATGCTCCACCTGGAAAATCCAATTCCTCAAAAATAGTAACGTTATACCCTTTGTTAACAAGTTTAAAGCTGGCCATCAGGCCAGCTGGCCCGGAACCAATTATGGCGATTTTTTGCCCACCTGTTTTTTGTTCTCTTGGTGGTTTAGTGTATATTCCTGTCTTTAGTGCGTATTCAGTAACAAACTTCTTAAGTGTTCTGATAGCAATTGGATCTCCCCATTTGCCTGCCAGACAATTTGATTCACAGGGGTGGTGGCATACTCTGGCACAAACGGATGGAAGAGGATTATCTTTAAGAATAATATCAAATGCTTCTTTAAAATGTTTTTTTGCAATTAGAGATATATAAACTGAAGTTTCTGTACCAATGGGGCAAATATGCTGGCATGGTGATGAAATTATTTCTTTACATACAACAGCCGGACACCTTTTATATTTTATATGTGCTTCATATTCATAACGGAAATGGCAAATGGTGCTGATAATAGGATTGGGAGCGGTTTTTCCCAGTCCGCAGAGAGAAGTCTCTTTAATTATAGCTGATAGTTTTTCAAGTTTTTCAATGTCATCTTTTTTACCTTCGCCCCGGGTTATTCTCTCCAGAATCTCCAGGATTCTTCTGGTTCCTATTCTGCAGGGAACACATTGGCCGCAGGATTCTTCCTGAATAAAACCCATAAAATATTTTGAAAGATCCACCATACAAGTATCTTCATCTAAGACTATCATTCCTCCTGAACCCATTATTGCTCCAACTTCTTTTACTTTCTCATAGTCTATAGGAATATCAAGGAATTTTTCAGGAATACATCCTCCAGAGGGGCCTCCTAATTGTATTGCTTTAAATTTTTTACCTTTTTTTATTCCTCCTCCAATTTTGAATACAATATCTCTTATAGTCATACCCATTGGTATCTCTACCAGTCCAATATTCTTAACTGCTCCAGTTAATGCGAATATTTTTGTGCCTTTACTTAACTCTGTTCCGATACTACTGAACCATTCCGGTCCATTTAAAATTATTTGGGGAATGTTTGACAGTGTTTCTACATTATTTATAAGGGTGGGTTTTCCATACAGTCCTTCATTGGCAGGAAACGGAGGTTTGGGTCTGGGCATGCCTCTTTTGCCTTCGATTGATCTTATGAGAGCAGTTTCCTCTCCGCATACAAATGCCCCTGCACCCTGATATATTTCCACATCAAAATCAAAACCACTGTTTAATATGTTTTTTCCTATAAGACCGTAATCTTTTGCCTGCCTTATTGCATGTTCCATAGTCTTTACCGCTAGGGGATATTCCGCTCTTATGTAAATGTGTCCTTTATTTGAGCCAATAGAAGAGGCTGCTATAAGCATTCCTTCAATAATAGAATGGGGATCCGATTCCAGTAAATTTCTATCCATAAAAGCACCAGGGTCCCCTTCATCTCCATTGCATATTACATATTTAATTCCATTTGTAGATTTAGCATTCTTACAAAGTTCCCATTTTTTGCCTGTTGGGAAACCTGCTCCTCCACGCCCCCGCAGCCCTGCTTCTGAAACAATTTTAATAATTTTTTCGGGATTACCAATTTCAATGACCCTTGCCAGAGCTAAATATCCGTTATTTGCAATATAGTCTTCAATGTTAAAGGGATCAATTTTACCCCGATTTCTTAAAACCCGAGATTCCTGATATTTATAAAAATTAGAAAGTTCAGAGTCCTGGGTTATCGGCTCAAGTTCATTTGCTATTTTTCCATTATTTATATGGCTTTCAAAGATTTTTTTTACTTTGTCTTTATCTAAACCGTAATAAATGACCGGCGGCATATTATAGGATTCGATAGTCAGCATTGGCTCCAGAGCACAAAAACCCACACATCCTGAGGTGGTAAATTCAATATCATTACGATTCTCTGAATATATTTCTTCTTTTACTAAGTCTCGTATAGTTTCAGCACCTGAAGCTATACCACAGGTTCCCAGATGTACCGTTATTCTGTATCTAGTTCCGCCGGGTTTCAGAGCTTTTTTTCTTTTTACTTCTTCCCTGATATTATAAAGGTCATATTTTTTTCTTATTTTGGCGGGTTTTTTATCCAATTAATCAAGCCTCTTATTTTTAAACCTGATAACATTTATATAAAAATAACTGTTTTAATACAGTAATAATCATCATTTTATTTTTTATGAGAATATATTATATCCATAGCTTTTTCAGGGTTCACCTTTTGATAGAACTTATCATTAACTACAATTACCGGTGCAAGACCGCAGGCACCGAGGCACCTATTAACTTGTAATGAGTAATTTCTGTCACTGGTAGTTTGCCCGGGTTCGATGCCAAATTCTTTAACCAATTTTTCTAAAATTCTTTTACCGCCTCTTACGAAACAGGCGGTTCCCAGGCAGACTCTTATGTTATTCTTACCTCTGGGAATCATAGAGAAAAAAGAGTAGAAGGTTACTACCCCGTAAACATCTTTTTCAGGTATGCATAACATTTCTGCCACTTTCTTTTGGGCTTCAACAGGCAGAAAACCGATATCTTCCTGGATTTTCTGCAGGACTGAGATTAATGCTCCTTTTTTACCTCTATATTTTTGTATTATTTCATCAATTTTTTTAATTTCCTCAGGTTTTAATTTATGTTTTGACAGATCAGAAATCTGCATGGTATTTAGTCCTTTCTTGTAGGGAGAAATAGCAATGTTTAAATACGGCTTCGCCCCCCAGCTCGTTTCAAATGATTATAACAGAATATTTTTAATAATTATAACAAATTCAGAGTTCCCTGAAATTAAATTTTTAACTTATAAATGATATTATTGAAAGTGTAGAAGGTTTATTGCATAGCAATGTATTTAATATAAAATTGAGGATTAACAACTTATAATAATATAGTTTATTTATAGTGTATTTAAAGAAATTAGAATTAAAAAACTATAGGAATTACAGTCAGGTCAACCTAAGTTTTGACAAAGATACTATTTTAATACTGGGAAATAACGGTAACGGTAAAACAAATTTACTGGAATCCATATATTATTTATCCACCGGAAGATCTCATAAGACTTACAGTCAGGATGAAATTATCAACTGGGGGAGCAATTATTCGGTTATAAAAGCTTTAATCGGCTCCCAAAAAAACGATAAAGCAGACCGATTTATAGAAATAGAACTGAGAAAAGACAATAATACTAAAATCAGAGTGGATAAAATTTACCAGAGAAAAAAATCGGATTTTATATCCATACTTCCTTCAGTTATATTTTCTCCCGATGATTTAAAGATTATAAAATCCGGGCCCTTTGAAAGGAGAAATTTTCTGGACTCCGTGCTTGAAAAAATTGATGGCAATTATTACAAACAGAGGCTGCAGTACCAGAAAATACTTACTCAGAGGAGTGGCCTGATTAAAAGTATCGGCGGAGGGATTAATCCGGAAAGTAATTCCACTCTGGAAGTATGGGATGACAATTTAGTAAGGTACGGTGTGGATATGATAAAAAAGAGGTATAAATTGCTTGGTGAATTAAAAGCTGAATTCCAGAGCTATATAGAAAGCTTTTTTAAGCAAAGCAGTGTGGATATTTTTTATATATTCAGCTGGTATAGGGGTGATACCATTAATAATTCTATGGGCTACCCTGATCGGCCAGTTCAAAAAGAAGATAACTTTAAAGAAGAAAGTCTGAAGGAAATATTTCGTATAAAATTAAAGGAGAGCCTGGAAAAAGACCTGCAGTATAAAACTACCACGGTAGGACCTCACAGAGATGATTTTATGATTTTACTTGATGGCAAAAATATCAGGTTTTTTGGTTCTCAGGGTCAGCAGAGAATTGCTTCCATTAGTCTGAGGCTCTGCGAACTGGATATCTTAAGAAAAAAGACAGAAAAGGATCCTGTTCTTCTTCTGGATGACGTATTCTCGGAACTGGATATTGAAAGGAAAAAATTGCTGGTAAAAGCGGTCAGAAATAAATTTCAGACTTTTGTAACTACTACCAATATCAGTTATCTTGATAAGCTGGATCTGGAATTCGGCAGTAAATTGCTTATTAAGGATAATAAGATTACAGTTTTGGATTTATAAAGCAAGTCATATGAATTATAATGTTGATATGGATGAAATTAAGGATATTGGAAATATAATTGGCGAGGTTATAGAAGACTTGAAAATAAGAGGCAAACTGAATATCTCCAATATCTTTAACCACTGGGAAGAGATTGTGGGCACCGAAATATGCAGAAAAGCAAAACCTCGAAAGATAACCGGCCAAACATTATATATATCAGTAGTAAATTCTACATGGGCAAATGAACTCAGCCTGATGTCCAGCCAATTGATTGATAAGATAAATTCGTTTACCGGCGAAGAAGTGGTTAAAAGCATAAAATTCAAGCAAAATCTTTGAAATTATCAGCCTGTTTTTAAGCAAATTTCAGGTAAAATATGGTATAATAATCAGTGTTTATAAATAATAAAATTACCAAAGATTATTGAAAAATTTTTATATCTGAGCCAGAAGGGTAATGGGTATTTAGGTAGTTTTTATACTTACTTATTGCCCTTTGTCTGTATTTAAAAAAAGAAATTATTAGGAGTTGAAGGAGTCTTTTTTGAAAAAATCAAGTTACGATGCCAAAGATATAACAGTTCTGGAAGGTCTTTCCGCGGTAAGAAGAAGGCCCAGTATGTATATTGGTTCCACCGGTTCCAGGGGTCTGCACCATCTTATTTATGAAGTAGTAGATAATAGTATCGATGAAGCAATGGCCGGATTTTGCACCAATGTGCTGGTAGCATTAAACAATGATAATTCCGTTACCGTGGTGGATAACGGCAGGGGAATACCGGTAAAAAAAGTGGAGAAATTTAACCGGCCTGCTGTTGAAATAGTGCTTACCAAACTGCATGCTGGCGGTAAATTTGGCGGGCGGGGCTACAAGGTATCCGGCGGATTGCATGGTGTGGGTGTTTCTGTAGTGAATGCTCTGTCGGAAAAATTGAACGTGGAGGTAAGAAGAGACGGATATATTTACAGGCAGGATTATAAGAGAGGAGAGCCGGTTACCGATCTTAAAAAAGGTGAGAAGACGGGGACTCATGGTACCGCTGTCACCTTCTATCCCGATAAGGAAATATTCGAGGATATCGATTATAAGTTTGAGATACTTGCCAGTAGAATGAAGGAAATGGCTTTCCTGAATAAGGGCTTGAAAATTACTCTTACAGACTCAAGAGTAAAACCGGAAAAGAAGGAAGTATACCAGTATAATGGGGGGATAGAGGATTTTGTAAAATATTTATGTGAGAAGAAAGATATACTGCATAAGAAAGTAATATATTTTAAAAATATAGTTGACGATCACGAAGTAGAAGTTGCCATGCAGTATACCACCGGTTACTCGGAGAGCATCTTTTCGTTTGCCAATAACATAAATACAACCGAGGGCGGAACGCACCTCAGTGGTTTTAAAGGTGCCATTACCAGAACCATAAATGATTATGCCCGTAGTATAAATATGCTGAAAGAAAAAGATGAAAATCTTTTTGGTGAGGATATAAGGGAAGGGCTTACCGCAATTATCAGTGTCAAATTAAAGGATCCGCAGTTCGAAGGTCAAACCAAAACCAAGCTGGGTAACAGTGAAATGAAGGGTTTTGTTGAATCTACCGTAAATACGAAACTTTCTGAATTTTTGGGAGAAAATCCGACCATAGGTAAAGTTATAGTAAGTAAGTGTATGGAGGCTTCCCGGGCAAGAGCGGCCGCAAAAAAAGCGCGGGATCTTACCAGAAAAAAATCTCTGCTAGAAAGCAGTTCTCTTCCCGGTAAACTTGCTGATTGTTCCATAAATGATCCTAAGTACTGTGAATTGTTCCTGGTGGAAGGAGATTCGGCAGGAGGAAGTGCAAAGCAGGCCAGGGATAGGAGATTCCAGGCAATTCTGCCCTTAAAGGGTAAAATTCTAAATGTCGAAAAGGCAAGGCTGAACAAGATACTAAGCAGTGAAGAGATTCAGGCCATAATAACTGCCATGGGTTCCGGAATAGGAGAGGATTTTGATATAAAAAATGCCAGATATCATAAAGTAATAATAATGACCGATGCTGATGTAGACGGGGCTCATATAAGAACATTGATTTTAACTTTTTTTTACCGTTATACACCTGAGTTTATTGAGGCCGGCTATGTTTATATAGCCCAGCCGCCCTTATATCAGGTTAAAAATGATAAAGAAGTTTCTTATGCTTTTAGTGAGAAAGAGCTGGAGAATCTCAAAAAGAAATACGAGAATAAAAAAATCGCCGTTCAACAGTATAAAGGTCTGGGAGAAATGGATCCCGAGCAGCTCTGGGAAACCACCATGAACCCGGAGGCAAGGACGCTGCTTAAGGTTGAAATTGAGGACGCACTGATTGCAGATGATGTTTTTTCCACTCTGATGGGAAATAAAGTTGAACCGAGAAGAGAATTTATTGAAAAAAATGCAAAGGGAGTGTCGTTTATTGATATATAGAAGGCATATGGTCAGGAGTATAAATGGTATTTGAACTAAGAGGAAAAGTAAAAAATATCGAAATTGAATCCGAAATGCAGGATTCTTATTTAAGTTATGCCATGAGCGTAATAATCGGGAGGGCTCTGCCGGATGTAAGAGATGGCCTCAAACCAGTTCACCGCAGGATTTTACATGCTATGAATGATATGGGCATGAGATCCAATGCACCTTATAAAAAGTGTGCCCGTATTGTGGGCGAGGTACTTGGAAAGTATCATCCTCATGGTGATACCGCAGTTTACGATACTATGGTACGTATGGCTCAGGATTTTTCCCAGCGTTATGTTTTAATAGACGGACATGGAAACTTCGGTTCGGTTGACGGAGACAGAGCAGCTGCTATGAGATATACCGAAGCCAGACTTTCTTCTATTTCCGAAGAACTCCTGGCTGATATCGATAAGGATACGGTAGAGTTTGTAGATAATTTCGACAGTTCTTTAAAAGAACCGGCAATCCTTCCGGCAAAATTTCCCAATCTTCTGGTTAACGGTTCTTCCGGTATTGCGGTAGGTATGGCAACCAATATACCCCCTCATAATCTTGGTGAAATCATTAATGGGGTTATCTGTTATATAGACAATCCCAAGTGCACAATAAAAGATCTGATGAGGAAGGTCAAAGGTCCTGATTTTCCCACCGGCGGAACAATAATGGGTATAGGAGGAATAAGAGAGGCATATAAAACCGGAAGGGGACGTATAGTAGTAAGGGGAAGGGTGCATCAGGAGCAGCCCAAAAAAGGCAGAACCCAGATTATAGTAACCGAACTTCCCTATCAGGTAAATAAATCAAAATTTATTGAAAAAATTGCCGAACTGGCAAGGACCAAAAAAATAGAAGGAATCAATGATCTCCGCGATGAGTCCGATAAAAGCGGAATGAGAATAGTGATAGAACTCAAAAAAGATGCCATTCCCAACGTAATAACCAATTATTTGTATAAAAATACCCAGCTGGAAGAGACTTTTGGAGTAATAATGCTGGCTCTGGTTGACGGTGTACCCAGAACTCTGGATTTATATGGTTTGATAGAGGAATATACCAAACATAGATTTAATGTAGTGGTAAAAAGAACCAGATATGAATTAAAGAAAGCTGAAGAGCGGGAGCATATACTTAAAGGACTTCTGATAGCTCTGGATAATCTGGATGAAGTAATAAAAACCATAAGATCTTCCAAGGATGTTCCCACTGCCAGGGAAAGGCTGGTAAAAAAATTCAAGCTTACCGTAATACAGGCTCAAGCTATACTGGATATGAGGCTGCAGCGTTTAACCGGCCTGGAGAGAGATAAAATAAAGCTGGAGCATAACCAGCTGGTTGAGAGGATAAAAGAGTTAAAAAAACTTCTGGGCAGCGATAAACTGATATACGAAGTAATAAAAGATGAGCTGGAAGAGATAAAGAAAAAATATAATGATGAGAGAAGAACGGATATAACCACCGATATTTCCGATATTGAGATCGAAGACCTGATACCGGAAGAAGAAAATGTGATATCCATATCCCATTCCGGTTATATAAAGAGGGTTCCGGTAACCACCTACAGGAAACAGGGAAGAGGCGGAAAAGGAGTAACCGGAACTAATTTAAAGGAAGATGATTTTGTCAAGCATCTGTTTATAGCATCGACTCATCAATATATAATGTTCTTCTCCAATCGGGGGAAGGTATACCGGCTGAAAGTTCATCAAATTCCTACCGGGAGCAGAATGTCCAAAGGTAAGGCAATCGTAAATCTGCTTCCGTTTTCATCCGGGGAGATGGTAGCTGCCATAATTGCGGTCAAGGATTATGGAGAAGATCAGTACTTGATAATGGCAACCAAGAAAGGAATGATTAAAAAAACTGCTATCGAATCCTATGATACTTCAAGAAAAGATGGAATTATAGCCATTACCATCAAAGAGAAGGACGAACTTATAGGAGTGGAAAAATCCAATGGTAACGATGAAATCATTATGGTTTCAAGAAACGGTCAGGCTATAAGATTCAGTGAAAAAGACTGCAGGCCAATGGGGAGAGCTTCACAGGGAGTAAAGGGAATGAAACTTTCCAAAGGAGATGAGGTTCTTTCTATGATGGTGGCAAGAGAGGCAGACGGAGATCTTTTTGTTCTTACCGAAAAAGGCTATGGTAAAAGAACGGCTCTACCTGAATATAAAAAACAAAAAAGAGGTGGATTCGGGGTTAAAACTATAAAAATCATTGAAAAGAAAGGGAAGATTGCCGGTGCCGGTATATTGAAAGACGAACATGATGTTATGATTATTTCCGATACCGGGGTACTCATCAGGATTCCAGCTAAATCAATTTCAAGAATGGGAAGATCTACGCAGGGAGTTAAGGTTATCAATCTGGGAGAAAGGGCTAAAGTAGCTTCTTATTCCATTGTTGCCTCTGAGAACTAAAGTAAATGATTTGTTTTAATTTATTATATAAATCTGATATTATATTTTTCGATAAGATTTTTTTGAGTTAGACAGGGAATTTGTCTTTAAAATATTAACGAGCTATTAAATAAAAAAGGAGGCAAAATAAATGGCAGAGATGAAAAAAATGGAAGTCGATTCAGATTTCGGTAAAAAGAGTTCTACCGGAATGGAGCCCAAGATTGCAATACTTATTGCATATTTGTTTGGCTGGATCGGCGGACTGATAATCTGGCTCATAGAAAAAGAGAACAAATTCGTGAAATGGAACGCTCTCCAGGCTTTAATCCTGGGTATTATTGAAGTAGTAAGTATAATAGTAATTTCCGTTATTCTTGGACTAATCCCTTTTATTGGATGGTTCTTCTTTTCCTGGCTTGGTTATGTTATTGCAGCGGCTTTATGGGTACTTGCTATTGTGGCCATTGTCAGGGGTTTTCAGGGAAAAACTTTCAGAATTCCCTGGATCGGCACTTTAACCGATAAGTATTTTAAGATGTAACAGGCTCCATAATTACTGACCTGCCGATTATACATACAGGATTATACAAATCAGGGGACTCCAGGATGGAGTTGAAAGCAGTAAGGATCCGGGATATATTACTATATTGCGATAAAATCGGAATATATAAGCATGATTAATTATGACCTATATATTTAAGGAGAGAGTATGAGTGTCGAAAAAAAAGTTTTAAGAAGCGTCAGTGAATTTTCCATGTTCAAGTACCTGCTGTTTTTTTATTTAATATTTTTTATATTATCTGTCATTGTGATGGCAATAATTGCAGTTATTGCCTGGTTTAGCCTTTCTTCATTTGGTTTTGATATAAATAGTATTCTGGGAAATCTGGGCTTGGAACAAGTTAATACATGGATAGGTTTCTTCGGCGGAGGAACCGCTATAACTATAATAGTGTTGATTGTTGGCGGCCTGGTTGCCTCGGTAATCTATGCTGCAGTGGGAACTTTGGTGGTATGGATAATGAATGTGGTCTTAAAGATAAGCGGGGGCATAGAGTTAAGATTTTTACCAAAAAGAGAAGAAATCAAGAAATAATAGCAGGTAAGTAATTTTATTTTTATTTATTTTTAAAATCAATTTAAAGATACATACTATCTTCGTATTGCCTTGACAAAAAAATATTAAATTGCTATTTTGTCCACTGTGAAAAATGGGTCGGGGCCTATAGCTCAGTTGGTTAGAGCGCATCCCTGATAAGGATGAGGCCTCTGG
>CAZSVM010000008.1:0-92300 GCA_964610315.1 uncultured Actinomycetota bacterium | reverse complement strand
TTTAAAATATAAACATATTTTATTATATATAATATTTAATTTAAATAGCTAGTAATAGTTATAAGAACTGTTAAAAGTGTTAGTAAGTAAAAGAGATGGTTTAAAAGGCTTAAATAAAAAACAGGGACCTGTTAAGAAAGAAGTTGAATGTTGTTTAAAACTAATGAGATATAAACAGGTTATAAAATTAAGTTTAATTTTTAACAGTAAATAAAAAAGTTTGTTAAAAGTTTTTATACCTTATTAACATTTTTTGAACAGCCTCTGCTTAAGGTTAAGAGGAAGTTTTTATTTTATTGGTAATTTCCTGTATCTGCACATAAACATTCTTATCTGTGTTAATAAGGTCCGATATTTTTGAGACAGCATATATAACCGTAGAATGATCGCGATCTCCGAATGATTTTCCAATCCGGGGCAAGGAATTACTGGTAAGTTCCCTTGATAAGTACATTGCCAGCTGACGGGCATGTGATATAAATTTGTTTCTCTTAGCACTCAGGATATCGCTGATTGGTATTGAGAAATATTTTGAAACTTCTTTTATTATTGTTTGTATACTTGTTTTATGCTCTCTGTCGTCAGGCAATATATCTTTAAGGATGTTTTTGGCTATGGTTAAGTCAGGTTTGGATTTGGTTAGAGATGCAAAGGCAACTATTCTGGTAAGGGATCCTTCTAGTTCCCTGATGTTTGAGGTAATTTTTTCGGCTATTAAATTTAATATATCGTCGGAGACTATTATTTCCTCCCTTTCGGAATATTTTTTCAATATGGCCAGACGGGTTTCGAAATCAGGTGGTTTAATATCGGTTACCAGACCCCACTCAAATCTGGATCTTAGCCTTTCTTCCAAGGTGGCAATATTCTTGGGGGCCCTGTCGCTGGATAAAACAATCTGCCGGTTGGTATCATGCAGGGCATTAAATGTGTGGAAAAATTCTTCCTGGCTGGCCTCTTTATCCTCCAAAAACTGGATATCGTCAACCAGTAAAACATCGTTATTTCTATAGTTCTCTTTGAAGGCGAAGATATCTTTATATCTTAAGGCATTGATAAAATCATTTAGAAATCTTTCTGCCGATACATATTTTATGGTCTTATCAGGGTGCAGCTGGAGAGTATATTGTCCAATGGCATGCAGCAGGTGTGTCTTACCTAACCCTACTCCCCCGTAAATGAACAGAGGATTATAAGTTTTACCTGGTTTCTCGCTGACAGCAAGAGAAGCGGTACAGGCGAATCGGTTGCTGTTTCCGACAATAAATGTATCGAAAGTGTATTTAGTATTGAACAAAGAACTTCTGTTTTTTGTATTTACATATCCCCTGATTTTAGGGACTTCATTAATGTATTCATTATAATTGGCACCGGTGTTTTCATTACCAGCCGGAGAGGTAATTATTTTTATCTTATAGGAATTGTTGGTTACTTTTTTAATTGATTCCGATAAAATTCTTGAATATCTTGATTCAAGCCATTCTTTTGCGAAAGGACTACCCACCGAAACGGTTAAGCAGTTTTTTTTTAAGGACATTGGAGTTATATGTTCGAACCAGGCTTTGTATGTGGGAAGATTGATCTTGTTTTTAATGTCTTCAAGAGTATTTTTCCAGATATTCTGTAGGTCTGCCATAATACTCTTATATTAAATATTATTTGAATAATATTCAAGGTATTTTATACCTTTTTTGGATAATTTTCTTTTGCCGCTGGCGCTTGATGTTAGGAGTTTGTTTTTTTCCAGATGAATCATTTCTCTATATGAGGTTGAAAGACTAAAGCCGAGCTCTTTGGCAATAGTGGAGGGACCGGCTTCGACCAGTTCCAGAATCACAAAAAGAATTTTTTTCTGCCTGTCCGAAAGTATTATATTATCAAACTTTTCACTAATTTCTATTTGAGCTTTCTCGCCAGATTTGCCGACGCCAGACAGATCTTTGGTTAAATTGGTGTCCGGGCCCCCTGAATCATTGTTCATAACAGGCTGACCCAACTTTAAGGATATAACTGTCCCCTTTTTTATATTATCTTCCACCTCAATTGAGCCGCCGGAAAAGGTAATGGTTTCCTTTACTATAGGAAAACCGGAACCAACACCTCTTATATATTCTTTCATTTTACTGGTGGCGGAGGTGTAACCAGGTAGAAAAGCTTTTTCCTTATCATCGATCCCCGGTCCCTGATCCGATACAATTATATGGTTTCCATTATTAAGTACGGTAACCACCACTTCTTTGAAATCTGCATGTATAAGATTTTCTATTATTTCTCTTATTATGGTGTATGGGATTCTGCCACCAATTTCGTGGGAAAGATTGTAAGTTTTTTGGGATGTTTCGTTTATAAGATTATTAAAGTTATCAAAGTCAAGATCTATAATTCTAGGGATACTGCGCATATTGTCATAAACGGCGATTCTTACCGATAAATTTACACTGCTATTATTGGGATTTTCTGGATTAGTATTATTGTTTAATTTGATATTATTATCAGCCATGATTAAGTAGAATTGTTAGTATATGAATTTTATTATTCAATGAAAATATTAATCAGGGTTAATACTTTTCATTTTCTTTTCAATAATTTTAAGTTTTCAACATATAAATGATAATATTTTAATGAAGAAAAAGCTACTAGATTATGTATTAAATCTGAAGCTCTAAAGCCTTTTGACATGTAATATGGTGCTATTTTCTAAGTTTTCAACAATTTTATCAACATGTGTGGAAAAGTTTTTGAAATTATGAAAAGTCATTGAAAAATTACACTATACAACATTAAAAAAATCCAGGTTTTTCAAATATGTTTTTTAGTAGAACAAGTGTTTGAAAGAAATGGCAGGAAATGGCAGGTATACCAAAATTATCCCCGAGAAAATGAAGAGAGATGTATGAAAACCCCCAGTGAGGCAACCTTGATATTAAAAAGATTAAAATGTATAATCTACTACTTAATCATAAACAATAATATATGAGTCGGGTAAAAGATGAAGCGGACATTTCAGCCAAATGTTAGAAAAAGGAAGAAGAATCACGGTTTTAGAACCAGAATGAAAACCAAAGCCGGCAGGGCCATTATAGCCAACAGGAGAAAAAAAGGAAGAAAGAAACTTTCAGCCTGATAAATAAAAGGAAAGATTTAAATTAAATTCGAAACACTTAAAAGAAGGATTGATTTTTCCCGGATAGTAAAAGAAGGAACTTATAAAAAAGATAAATATCTGGCTTTATACATGTTTAAAAGATCGGATGATGATGGAACTTTAAGGATCGGTTTCGTAATAAGTAAAAAAATAGGCGGATCGGTTTTAAGAAATAAAATTAAGAGAGTTATAAAAGAGATTTTAAGAAAAAGCGATATAAAAATTCTAAACGGCCTGGATATTTTGTTTATAATAAGAAAAGATATTGATGTGTTTAATCCTGGTGAGCTAAAAAAAGGATTGGAAAATAATCTTGTTTCGTTTCTTACCGGTCAGTCATAAGTGTTAAATAATTTTTTTCGATTGTGAAACGTATTTTAATATTTTTAATAAAAGTTTATAAAAGATATGTCTCACCAATATTGCCTAAAAGCTGCAGGTTCTACCCCACCTGTTCGGAATATGCACTGGCGGCAATAAATAAATATGGTGTATTAAAAGGTAGTATTAAATCTGCATATAGAATATTAAGATGTAATCCGTTTAATAAGGGCGGATACGACCCTGTAAAATAGTAACCAGAAAGGTGTTATAGATTGAGCCAGATATATCAGATATTGAGGCCGATACAAAGTATTTTGGAACATATAGTAGTGTTTCTGTATAATCACGTGGTTGCAAATTATGGTATAGTAATAATACTTTTAACCATTATAGTAAGAATAGTACTAATCCCTCTTACTATAAGCCAGGCCAGATCGATGGCTAAAATGCAAAAAATCCAGCCGGAACTGAAGGAGCTGCAGAAAAAATATAAAGATGACAAACAGAAATTGCAGCAGGAAACCATGGAATTTTACAAGAAAAATAATGTCAATCCCCTAGCTGGCTGCCTGCCGTTAATTTTACAATTGCCTGTATTTTTTGCCTTATTTCAAACCTTAAGAAATCCCTCCGAGATCATAACCGATGTGGTGGGAAGTTTTAACTTCAGCGGAGTCCTGAACGGAATAAAGACAGGTTTGATGGGTTTGATGAGCGGGGTAGATTTTAACCAGATTAATCTGGATAAATTAACCGGTGCTGCTAATCCAAATTATAACTTTCTGTGGATGAATTTAAATACCAGAGATAATTTTTATATCCTGGTAATATTAATGGTGGCAACCATGTTTTTCTCTATGAAGATGACCACTACTGATCCTAAGCAATCAAAAATTATGTACATAATGCCCCTGGTATTTGGGGTTATATCGTATTCGTTTCCATCGGGTATACTGGTTTACTGGGTAACCACAAATATCTGGTCCATAGGGCAGCAGTGGGTGGTAAATAAGATTGTTACCAGGGAGAAAGTTAAAAAAGAGCTTGAGCAAAAAGATAAGGCTGCAGAGGGTGAGCAGCAGTTAAGCGAAGAGGAAAAAAAGTTAATCAGAAGAAAATTAAAGAAAAAAAGAAAAAGGAGAAAATAAGACTTTTATTTCAGGAGGTGATAGTAATGTCTGAAGATAAAAGTATGAAAGATGCTCTGGATTTATATGTTGAGTCGCTGGAAGAGGAACAAAAAAGCAATCAATTAATAGAAGAGAGTGGTACCAAAAGAAAGGAAGGGAAAGAGGATATAGAATCTGAAATCAACGGATTGGAAAAAATAAAAAGTATTTTAAAAAAATCCATAGAACTTATATGCCTTGGTGAAAAGGTAAAAATAAGCACTGATTCAAAAGAATTAAAACTGTCTGTTCATGGAGAAGATCTGGGAATTGCCATAGGAAGAAATGGTAAGAATATGCAGGCGCTGGAGTATATTATTAATTTGATCGGGAAGAGAAAAAAACTGGTTAACAGGAATGTAATTATAGATATTAAGAACTATAGGAAGAAAAGGATAGAAAAAATTAAAAAAACCGCAGTAATGATGGCTAAAAAAGCTATAAGTGAGGGAAGAAAAATTGCTTTACAGCCAATGTGTGCATATGAAAGAAAAGCAATACATAATGTGCTTTCGAAATTTAAAGATGTAACCACCAGGAGTATACACGAAGAACCAAACAGACGCATAATAATATATCCTGTTAAAGGCAGCAAATAACTCAAATTTTAAGAATAGAAAAAGAATATAGAAAATGGCACTTCGGTGCCATTTTCTATTATTAAGGATTTTGAATAATAAAAAATATTAAATATAATTAAGTTCTGAGAAAACAAATTAGTAATTGGGAAAATTGGAGCAGCAATGAATAATAATGATACCATAGTTGCTATAGGAACAAGGCCCGGTGAAGCGGCAATCGGTATAGTTAAGTTAAGCGGCGGAAGTTCCGTAAAAATAGCTGATAAAATCTTCAGATCAAAAAATAAAAAAAGACTTACCAGTATTGGTACCTATAATATGATTTATGGACATATTGTTGATGAAAAAGGTGGAATAATAGATGAAGTGGTGGTATCGGTAATGAAGAAGCCAAAATCATATACCAGGGAAGACGTAGTAGAGATTAACTGCCATGGAGGGTTGGTTGCTACCGGTAAAGTAATGGAATTATGTATTGAGAACGGCGCCAGAATAGCAGAACCGGGAGAATTTACCAAAAGGGCATTTTTAAATGGGAGAATAGATCTTTCTCAGGCAGAAGCGGTAATTGATCTGGTAAGATCCAGGACAGAACAAAGTTTAAAAATGGCAGCAAGGAATTTACAGGGCAATATAAAGAATGAGATTAAAAAACTCAGGGAAACAATCCTTGATGTATTGATGGAGCTGGAGGCGTCGGTTGATTTTATTGAGGAAGATCTTGAAATAACTCCGTACAATAAACTAATGCAGGAGGTAAGTGCTGTAAAAGAGAGACTGAATGAAATGATAAGAAATGAAAAGAAAGGGGAAATTCTAAAAAACGGAGTAAAAATAGCCATTGTGGGCAAACCAAATGTTGGTAAATCAAGTTTACTTAATCTACTTTCTAGAAAAGAAAAAGCAATAGTGACTTCCATACCGGGAACAACAAGAGATGCGGTAGAAGAAATATTATATGTGGAGGGAATACCTCTGGTTCTGGTAGATACGGCCGGTATAAGGAAAACAAAGAATTCCATAGAAAAAATAGGGGTGGATAGGAGTTTAAGACACATTAGTGAAGCTGAACTAATAATTCTGGTTATAGATGGAAATAGAAAATTCGAAAATATAGATTTAGAAATAATTAAAAAAACCAGAGGAAAAACTACGATATGTTGTATAAACAAAATAGATATAAAACAGAATATACAGTTGAATAAAATTAAGGAACATTTTAATGATAAAAACATTGTAAGAATTTCTGCCTTAAAAGGGACCGGAATAAACAGATTGGAAAATATGATAAGAAAATTAACACTAAATAATGGTGATATTAATCTGGAAGAAAAGATAATTATAAACAGCAGGCATAAAAATATATTCAAGCAGGTAAAAAATTTATTGGAAAATGCCGAAAAAGCGATGGTGGAAAAATTATCTGAAGAGTTTCCTTCATATGATTTAAAAACGGCTTACGGCATTTTAGGAGAGGTAATAGGTGAAACAGTTAAAGATGACATCCTGGATAAAATTTTCAGTCAGTTTTGTATTGGGAAATAAACAGTGTCAAAAATTAATATGGCAGGAATATTTGGCGAAGATGTTTCACGTGAAACATCTTTTAAAAGTTGTAAAAATAAGGTCAGAATGATAAAAGAAAAAGATAGAATTATATATGATGTAATAGTTGTTGGTGCAGGCCATGCGGGCTGTGAAGCAGCTCTGGCATCGGCAAAAAGCAATGCTAAAACCATGTTGGTGTCGATTAATATGGACACCATAGCACTTATGCCATTCGGAAACGAGATGGGTGGCTACGGGAAAGATATACTGATAAAGGAAGTAGATTTCTTAGGCGGGGAAATTTTTAATAACATAAAGAGAAATTATATTAATGTACGAATAGAAGAAAATCAGCAAGATCATGAAGTCAAAACATTAAAAGTGCTGGTTGACAGAAAAAGGTATTCTCTGTCAATGAAAAGGGTATTGGAAGAACAGGATAATTTGGATTTGAGGCAGGGGCTGGTAATAAGTGCATGCAGAGAAGGGAAGATGTTTGATTTGATTACAAGTGATAGAATCGTTTACTCCTGCAGTTGTATTGTTTTTTGTACCGGAACTTTTCTGGGAGCCAGAATTTATTGGGGAAAATATGAAATAGAAGCAGGGAGGCAGGGAGAAATATGTTCTAGGAGTCTTTTAAGCAGTCTTAAAAAGTCGGGTTTTAAATTTGGCGTTTCAAGGGATTATGCTGCCCCAATGATGGATAAAAAAACCATTGATATAAACGGGTTGGAAAAACAGCAATATGAAGAGAAGCCACAAGTTTCATTGTGTGAAAGTAAATTAAAAAAAAGAAATCAGATACGCAGTTATGTAACTTATACAAATAAAAATCTTGTTGAATATTTATTTGAAAACAAGGAAAAAATGGAACGCAGGAAAGGTGATGATAATAGGAATAGAAGAGGTTGTCTATCAATAGAATATAGAATTTTAAAAGAAAAAAACCTGGAAAGTCAAAAAATATTTATTCAACCCATTGGAATGGATACAAATGAAAGATATATAAAAGGAATGGAAACTGCATTATCCGAAGAGCTACAGGCTGGGATGCTAGAAAAGATTGACGGTCTTAAGAATGCAGAGATAACCAGGCCGGGTTATGGCGTGGAGTATAATTATTTACTCCCCATGCAATTAAATAATGATCTGGAAAGTAAAGAAATAGGGGAGATTTATTTTGCCGGTCGGGTAAACGGAGCAAAAGGCTATGAGGAATCTGCAGCTCAGGGAATTATTGCCGGTATAAACGCTTCCCGAAAATCCAGAGGTCTTAATAGTATTGTTTTAGAAAGTCATGATGGGTATACAGGAATTCTTATAAATAATTTAGTATCCGGGAAGGTAAATGAACCTTTATGTAAAAATAATTCATTCCTGAAGAAATATAATTATTTTAATAATGATGTTAATAGGTTTGGAAGGATAAAAACACTTTTAAAGGAAGCAAAGTAATGAGTAATCCGGAAAATGATATAAAGGTAATTTATAAAATTATATACATGTTTCACGTGAAACATATGATCTTTTTAGGAGATATATTAAAGAGGTAGAGGTAATATGGGTTATGATGTAATAGTTGTCGGTGCGGGGCACGCAGGCTGTGAAGCGGCACTGGCATCGGCAAGATTAGGATTGAAAACTCTACTCCTTACTATTAATGTAGATAAAATTGCTTTAATGCCATGTAATCCATCAATAGGTGGGGTGGGGAAGAGCCAGCTGGTCAGGGAATTGGATGCGATGGGTGGGCAGATGGCTAAAATTGCCGATAAGACTCTTATACAAATCAAAGTTCTAAATAAAAGAAAAGGCCCTGCTGTGCAGGCTTTAAGAGCACAAATAGATAAAAAAGAATATGAAATTGAAATGAAAAAAGTTCTTGAAAATACCAATGGTTTAACTCTAAGGCAGGGAACGGTTAATAGAATATTGGTAAAAAATAATAATGTAACCGGTATAAACACTGAAAGCGGTATAAAATTTAAGGGGGGCGCAGTAATTATAACTACCGGTACATTTTTAAGAGGAAGAATAATTATTGGGGAAAAAGATTATTCAGCAGGAAGAATGGGGGAATATCCGGCATTGAATTTAACCAATAACCTGGTAGAGCTGGGCTTTGAGGTAGGAAGATTTCAAACGGCAACTCCACCTAGAGTGGACAGGAGAACAATAAATTTTTCAAAAACGGAAGTTCAATATGGTGAAAAAGAACCATTGAGTTTTTCTTTCTGGGATGAAGAGAAGATTTATAAAAATATAAACTGTTATCTGACCTACACAAATAAAAAAACTCATAAAGTTATTACAGAAAATATAGAGCAATCTCCTATAAAATCGGGAATGGTAAATACTCATGGACCAAGGCACTGCCCATCTATCGATAGAAAAGTAATTAATTTCCCGGAAAAGAACAGGCATCCTGTTTTTATTGAACCGGAAGGTACTTATACTAATGAAATGTATCTGCAGGGGCTTACCACCAGCATGCCAGCATCGATTCAGCAAAAAATAGTAAACTCTGTGGGTGGTCTTGAAAATGCGAGAATAATAAGGCCTGGCTATGCAGTAGAATATGATTATATAATTCCAAAACAATTGAACCTTACGCTGGAGTCCAAGAAAATTAAGAACCTTTATTTTGCCGGCCAGATAAACGGGACATCCGGATATGAAGAAGCGGCAGTCCAGGGTTTTGTAGCAGGTGTAAATGCAGCACAGAAGATAAAGAACAGGCCGCCGTTGATATTAACCAGAGACATCAGCTATATAGGGGTCCTTATAGACGACCTTATTACCAAGGAACTTATGGAACCTTATAGGATGTATACTTCGAGAGCAGAATACAGGCTGATTTTGCGATCCGATAATGCTGATATAAGACTGAGTAAGATTGGTAATGATATTGGACTTATAACTGACAGGCAGTACAAAGAAGTCCTGAAGAGAGAGGAAGAAATAAATAAAATTATGACCAGATTGAAGACATATAATTTAAATCCGGGCGGAGAAAATAATATAATTCTTAAAAAGATAGGAACAAAATTAATTGATACTCCTTTAAGTGTTTATAAACTTTTAAAAAGACCTGAAGTTAATATAGGTGATGTTACCGGTTTCCTTAATGGTATGAAAAATAGTTATAACAAAAATGTTCTAAAACAGGCAGAGATAAAGATAAAATATGAAGGTTATATAAATAGACAGCTTAGTGAAATTAAAAAGATGGAAGGTCTGGAAAAATATTATCTCCCCTTAGACCTGGATTATTTCAGTATAAACGGCCTGACTTTTGAAGCAAAGGATAAGCTTGCCGCAATTAGGCCTAATACCCTGGGACAGGCTTCAAGAATAGCTGGAGTATCGCCTGCTGATATATCGATATTAATGTTGAATTTAAAAGGCAAAATAAAAAAGGTGTTTAAGTTTGGAGGCTGATCATATTTTAAAATTATCACTTAAAGAGTTGGGTGTTAGTTTTTCCAGGAGTCAGATAGAAACTGTCGGAGAGTATCTGGATATTGTTTACCATTACAATAAGAAATTTAATTTAATTGGTACCAAAGATAAAAATGGTATTCTTATAAGGCATATTCTTGATTCTATATCAATATTAAAATATAAAGGAAAGTTTTTTGGATACGCAGGTAAAGATAAAAAAATACTTGATGTGGGGACCGGTGCAGGACTGCCAGGGATACCATTATCTATTTTTTTAAGCGATAGTTTATTTTATCTACTGGATGAATCATTAAAGAAAATTAATTTTTTAGAAACGGTAATTAAAAAGTTGAAACTCCAAAATGTAATAATAGTTAGAGGAAGAGCCGAAAAGCTGGCAAAAGTAAATAGGTACCGAGAGAATTTTGATATTGTTCTAACCAGAGCTGTTGCCAGATTTAATATTTTAAGTGAATTAACAATTCCATTTTGTAGAATAAATGGTAAAATTATATTTTATAAGAGTAGAAAAATAGTTTTGGAACTAAGAGACAACAAAGAGACTATCTTAAAATTAGGGGGAAGCATAGACAATTTGTTTGAAATTAAAGTTCCTTATCTGGATGAATACAGGGCTTTTTTAGTAATTAAGAAAATAAAGGAGTCACCTGGAATATACCCCCGCAGCTTTAATAAAATAAAAAAGAAACCTCTGTAGGAGAGGTGCTTTATTATAGGTATTTACACAAAAGGCCAAAAGCATAAGTATAGCTAAATTTTGATTTGCAGATGAGATTTTTTAATAGAATAATTAAAAAAAAGAATCGGAATGAGCGGTTGGGAAAAGGAAACCTAAGAAGAATAATCGCTATTACAAATCAAAAGGGAGGAGTGGGGAAAAGCACTACCGCAGTAAATGTTTCTGCTTATTTAAGTTCCTACGGGTATAAAACATTACTGATAGATCTTGATCCCCAGAGTAATTCAACAAGTGGCCTGGGTATAAACCCTTCTGATATCAAGGAATCTATTTATGATATTCTAATCCATGATAGGGAACCAGTTGAAGTAATTTTAGATACCCAATATGAAAATCTGAAGGTTCTTCCATCCTCCATACAGCTTGCAGGAGCAGAGGTAGAACTGGTTTCAAGTTTAAAGAGAGAGTTTAGATTAAAGGAGGCTGTAAGTAAAATTGAAAAAGATTATGATTTTATATTAATTGACTGCCCGCCGGCATTGGGGCTTTTGACCATTAATGCGCTAACAGCAGCTAAAGAGGTTATTATACCAATACAGTGTGAATATTATGCGCTTGAAGGACTGGGCCAGCTTTTAAATACCATAAACCTGGTGAAAAAGAACTTGAATGATATTTTAAAAATAAAGGGGGCAATAATGACCATGTATGACCCAAGGATAAAGCTCGCCGGACAGGTGATTGAAGAAGTTAAAAATAATTTTTCGGAAAAGGTATATAAAACAGTTATCCCGAGAAACGTCAGACTCAGTGAGGCACCAAGTTACGGTAAGCCTATAATGGAGTATGACCCTGAATGCAAGGGGGCAGAAGCTTATAGCAATTTTACAAAGGAAGTGATAGAAAATGGCTAGAAGGGGATTAGGTAGAGGACTGGGTGCATTAATTCCAACCGTAAGTAAGACTCCCGAAAGCGAACCTAACACAGTGGTAGAGTTACCCTTGGATAAAATTATTCCAAACAAGAATCAGCCAAGAAACAGATTTAATGATGAATCACTGATGGAGCTTGCCGAATCGATAAAAGAATTTGGAGTTATTCAACCTATAGTGGTTAGAAAACTTGATGGTGGGGAGAAGTACGAAATAGTTACCGGAGAGAGGAGATATAGGGCTACCAAGAAAATTGGTATAAATACCATTCCTTCTATTATTGTTAGTGATGTTGACGATATTTCTTCCCTGGAGATGGCTCTTATCGAAAATATCCACAGGGATAATTTAAGTCCTATGGAAAAGGCCTATACATTCAGGCACCTTATAGATGAGTTTAAAATAACCCATGAACAACTTTCAAAAAAGATCGGTAAAAGCAGGGTATCGATAACCAATTCATTAAGACTGCTCTCTCTTCCCATAGAAGTACAAAAATTAATAAATGAAGAGAGTATAAGTGAAGGTCATGCCAGATCTATATTAGCTGTGGATGGAGAGGCAGAAAAGATAAAAATTGCCAATTTAATTATAAAAAATGATCTAAGTGTAAGAGACGTTGAAAGAATAATTGGCAGAAGAAAAAAACTTGCCGGGGAGACAAAAACTAAAAAGATTTTACAATTCAGTAAGCTGCCTGAAATATCCAGTAAAATATCCGATTATCTTGATGCACCGGTTAAAATAACCATGAGTAAAAAAAAGGGTAGGATTATTGTAGAATTTGGTTCCGTTAAAGATCTTGAAAGAATAGTGAGTAAAATTGTCCAATAGAACACCTGATTGGCTAAAGAAAAAGATAAATCCGGATAGCTCAGTAATTTATCAAATTAAAACTCTTATTAGTGATTTACATCTAAACACAGTTTGTCAGAGTGCAAAGTGCCCCAATATTTTTGAATGTTTTAAAAATAAAACTGCAACCTTTATGTTAATGGGGGATATTTGTACCAGAAACTGCGGTTTTTGCGGTGTAAAATCCGGGAAACCGGAAATGCTGGATGAGAGTGAGCCTTCCAGAGTTGCGGAGGCTGTACGATTAATGGGGTTGAAATATGTAGTTATAACCTCGGTAACCAGAGACGATCTTCCCGATGGTGGAGGTTCTCATTTTGCCAGAACCATAAGAGAAATAAACGAATTGAATTCAGTTTCCGGGATAGAATGCCTTATTCCCGATTTTAAAGGAGATACCGATACTCTGGAGTTTATTCTCAAACAAAATTTGAGCGTGTTAAATCATAATATGGAAACAGTCAGGAAAAATTTTAAAAAGGTTAAAAAATTTTCAGATTATAAAATCTCGCTTGATATATTAAAGTCTGCCAAATCAATAAAACCGGGCATTTTTACAAAATCCGGTTTTATGCTGGGTCTGGGGGAAGAAAAGGAAGAAATAATAGAATTGCTGGCAGACTTAAAAAAAGTAAATTGCGACATGGTTACCATAGGACAGTACCTCAGGCCTTCCCATTCGAACCTGCCGGTTGAAAAGTATTATAGTCCGGAAGAATTCGAAGACATAAGGGAATTAGCAGAGAACTTTGGTTTTAAGGCAGTAGCCAGCGGTATATTCGTAAGGTCTTCCTATAATGCTGCTGTGATGCTGAACGAGGTATTAAGGAAACGTAAGTGGGATGATAATAAATTTAAGAATATTCCAGCGTCAAAATTTTACTTATAAATAACAGGAACATAGAAAAATATACCGGGATGAAAGGTTCATATTGCCTGTTGATTAAATGTAAAAAGTCCCAATACATAAAGATCGGAAAGCTTGGAACACTCAACTTTAAAGAAGGTTTTTACCTTTATGTAGGTTCTGCTCTGGGAGGTATAGAGAATAGAGTGTCCAGACATTTAGGGAAGAGAAGAAAAAAATTCTGGCATATCGATTATTTTCTCTCAAATTCTTATGTGGATATCGATTGTATATATTGTCTTAACAGTAACAGGAAGATAGAATGTGATGTTGCTAAAAAAATGGGAATCATAGCTGCTCCGATTAAAGGGTTTGGGTCATCGGATTGTAAATGCGAGAGCCACTTGTTTTTTATTCAACCCTGAGGCAGGATAAACTTAAGTAAAAATATGATAGCAAAAATGTAGTGATATTATAAAAAAATTTGAAAAAGTATAATAAAAATATGGAGGTAAAAAATGAAATTGATACCAAAGATAATTATAGGGGTTGGTATTTTGGTGGTAGTTTTAATTCTGTTATTTAACAGTTTTGTTATAGTTCAGGCCGGAAATGTAAGAGTTCTAACCCAATTTGGGAAAACGATAGGGGTTACTTTTGAACCCGGCATACATATGAAAATACCTTTTATTCAGAATACGGTAAATTATTCAACCAGGCAGGTTACTTATGAAACCAGTGATTTACCGGAGACAAGTGAAGCCAATTATCCTGATTATTCAGTAGATACCACTTCTTCGGACGGTCAGCAGATACAACTGAAATACACTATAAGATTTTCTATTGACGGCAAGCAAGCGGAGTGGATATACAATAATATCGGGACTATGGATAATCTGGTAGAAAAAGTAGTTAAAACGGAGACAAGGTCTTTATCCCGAAATATACCCAAAAAATATACTGCCGCTCAGCTTTATTCCGAGCAGGTATTCGATGTTCAACAGGAGATTGGAAATACCCTGAAGCCTATATTTGAAGAAAACGGAATAATCCTGGATGATTTTCTACTTAGAAAAATAGATTTTACCGAAGAATATTTCAATGTTCTGGAAGAGAAACAAATTGCGGAAGAAAGAATCGTAGTAGAAGAGAATATCCTTGAACAGGAAAAAATAAAAAAGGAACAGACAATAATACAGGCAGAGGCAGAAGCAAAGCAAATCGAGATCAAAGGGGAGGCTCTTAAGGCTTACCCGCAAATAATACAGCTTGAATTCATACAGAAATTGTCCCCTAATATTTCTTGGGGAATACTTCCCGAACAGGGAATCGTCCCCTTTATCGATTTGGGCAAGCTGCAGGAGCAAGTAAGTGACTCTTACCAGTATACACCGCAAACAGAAATACAGGAATCATCAGAAGAAGAGAGCCAATAACTTTACAAAATAAATAAAGTTAAAATTTTAGGGAATTGAATAAGCCAATAAAATTAGTTGCCGTTGATTTAGACGGGACACTATTAAATTCAAAGTCCAGAATAAGCGACAGGAACAAGAAAGCTATAGCGGAATGTCTGAGTAGAGGCATAAAAGTTGTTTTGTCCACCGGTAAGTCTATAGTGTTCGTAGACAGGATAATCAGGGAATTGAATTTAGTGGATCCACAAATAGTATATGGTGGAACGGCTATTATTGATAAAAATTCAAATATTCTGGCTGCATTAAAAATCTCCAGAATATCCTGTATGGAAGTGATAAAAATGGCGCGGGAGTGGAAAAGAGGTTGTGCCATAGGGACGACAGATGGAGTAGTTTATTATGAAAAGGGGCACCCCTATCTGGAAAATCTGGCTATGTCCGGTGAGCCTATGATAAAAGTGAAAGACCTGATGGTGGATGAAATTACTGAAAATTCTCTTCTTTTTACCATAACTATAGAAGAAGATGATCAATTTAATAATTTCTTAAAGCTAAATATTAGAAAAGATATAAAAACCAGAAGGGGAGGGCCCTATTATCTAAATGTGCTAAACAGGAAGGCAGGGAAAGTTTTTGGTATTAAAAAAGTCTCGAAGTTGACCGGTGTCAGAAGAAATCAGGTTTTGGCAATAGGAGACAGCGAAAATGACCTGGGTATTATAAAATTTGCAGGCATAGGTATTGCCATGAATAATTCCCCGGAAATAGTAAAAAAATCAGCAGATTTTGTGGTTAGTGATAATGATAGGGATGGTGTAGCGGAAGCTATATATAAATATGTAAAATTATAAGTACATTACAAATACATTTTTAGATATTTAGATAATTGCAGTTAATATTGTCCTTAAGTATGTGTTAATATTATATTTACCAATATAAAAATATGAGCAGTTTTTATGCAGTTTTGAAGGGCTTTGGATTTTAAATGAATAGGATAAAAAAAAGTTTTTTAACTTATGTGGAGCAGGTAAAGGCGTATAACAAAATTGCCAATATTTCTAAAATCGTAAGAAGATATTTTGCTGTAAATGGTTTTGACGGTGTAATTACCAGCATTGGTATTCTGGTGGGAAACTATATTATTGGGGTTAAGGAATATAAACATGTCGTAATAACCGGTATGGCCATATGTATTTCTCTTGGTGTTTCCGGTGTGTGGAGTGCCTATAACAGTGAAACAGCCGAAAGAAAAAAGGAAATGTATGATCTTGAAGAATCGATGCTTTATAATTTGGATGAGACCATAATATCCAGAGCACAAAAATTTGCTGTAGCGTTGCTTGCTGCAGTAAATGGCCTATCACCGGTGATAATGGCTTTTATTCCTTTGATTCCTTTCCTTCTTGGAAAGTTTATACCAATTAATATTTGTTATTACAGTGGTTTTACACTGGCTTTTTTAATTTTATTTGGAATAGGTCTGTTTTTGGGAAAAATCTCCCGCAGCAACCTAATAGTAAGCGGCATAAAAATGATTATTGCAGGCGGTTTCTGTATCGCTTTAAGTCTGTTATTGAAACTGGTTGATTGATTTCAGGTAATTTGAATTATTGAAAACTAAATTGATTAAATAGGATGAACCTCTGCAATCAAACATTGTATATTGAAAAAAGTTAATTTAAAAAAAGATCCTGCTTATTGAAAGCAGGATCTTTTTTATTATACCCTACATATTTATGTGAGGATAGAATTAAAATTTTCAATTAAAACCTATAAGAGAGGAAGATAAGAATCCAGCTCATATTTGGAAACATGAGTTTTATATCTATCCCATTCAATTTTTTTGTTTTCTATAAATTTTGTGAATATATGTTCTCCAAGAGTTTCCTTTACTAAATTACTGTCTTCCATAAGCTTTACTGCTTCAAGTAAGTTGTCGGGAAGAATTTCTATTCCTGCTTCTTCTCTTCTGATTGGATCTAATTCATATATATTTTCTTCTATGGGCTCAGGAAGTTTATATCGATTTTTTATACCTTCCAGGCCGGCTGCCAGCATTACGCTAAATGCAAGATAGGGATTGCAGGCGGGGTCAGGGCTTCTAAATTCAATTCTTGTGGCTTGTTCTTTTTTTGGCTTATACATGGGTACTCTAACCAGAGTGGATCTGTTTCTTCTGGCCCAGGATATGTAAACCGGGGCTTCATATCCAGGCACCAGTCTTTTGTAGGAATTTACCCATTGATTTGTTATAGCTGTTATCTCTTTACAGTGTTTTAAGATTCCGGCAATATAGTATTTACCGGTAGGGGACAGATGGAACTTATCATTGGTGTCAAAGAATGCATTCTTATCTCCCTTGAATAGTGACTGGTGGGTATGCATCCCACTTCCATTTTCTCCAAATAACGGCTTGGGCATAAAGGTAGCATATACCCCGTGTTCAGTAGCAACTTCTTTGACAATAACTTTATAAGTCATAACATTGTCTGCCATAGTTAAAGCGTCAGTATACCTGAGGTCAATTTCATGCTGGGACGGAGCTACTTCGTGATGAGAGTATTCAACTCCAATTCCCATAGCTTCGGTGTAAAGTATGGTATCTCTTCTCAGCGGTCCAGCTACGTCTAAAGTAGTAAGATCAAAGTACCCACCCTTATCCAGTATGACAGGGTCACCCTCATCACTTTTAAAATAAAAGTATTCAAGTTCCGGGCCAACATAGAAGGTGTACCCCATATCTCCTGCTTTCTTTAGCATCTTTTTTAGGACCCATCTGGGATCACCTTTAAAATTTGAACCGTCGGGTTCCAGAACATCGCAAAACATCCTGGCAACACCTTGTTCTTGAGGTCTCCAGGGGAGTATCTGGAAAGTGTTTGGATCGGGCATGGCAATGACATCACTTTCTTCTATTCTCGAATATCCCTCAATAGAGGATCCATCAAATCCCATACCTTCCGATAGAGCACCTTCAAGTTCTTCTATGGTAATTGCAAAACTCTTTAAAAAGCCCTGAACATCTGTAAACCATAACCTTATAAATTTTACTTTATTTTCATGAGCTTTTTTTAATACGTACTCTCTCATTTCATCGATTTTTCCCATATCGTCACTCCTTTTGGTTTATTGATAAAACATTAATAATTATATATATCGTAATCCGTAAGGTACAGATTAATTTAGAGATTACATAACATTATAGCTTAATTTTGGTAAAAATTTACATAAATCATGTTAAATCTGTGTTAAATATCACATCTTTCTACCTAACCAATAGCATCCATTCCTTCCTCACCGGTCCTGATTCTTATACATCTGGGAAGGTCAATGACAAATATCTTTCCATCTCCAATATTACCGGTGTAAGCGCCCTTTTTTATTGCATTAATGGTAGGTTCAACAAAATCTTCATTTACGGCTATTTCCAATCTGATTTTTTTAAGAAGATTGACCTCGTGTATAACTCCTCTATATGTTTCTGTGTATCCTTTTTGCTGACCGCATCCCAGTACATTAGTTATGGTCATTTTATATATTTCATTATCGAATAATTCTTTTTTCACGTCCGGTAATTTATACGGTTGAATCATAGCAATAATTAATTTCATTTTTATCCTCTTTTCACATAAAAATTTATATTTTTTTAATCATTCTGAAATATCTGGAATCCACTATATGCTTCCATACCATGTTCGTCAATGTCAAGCCCCTTGAGTTCGGTATCCCTGGATACTCTGAGCCCGATGGTTTTTTTGATTAAGAAGAATATCAGAAGCATTGTTCCAAAAGCCCATGCAAACACACTGATTGCACCTATAAACTGGGTAAGCAGCAGTTTCCATCCACCGCCAAAGAACAACCCGTTTACGCCTTCAAATCCAGCAAGGCTGGCATATTTCGATTGTGCGAAAAGACCTACGAATAAGGTTCCAAAGAATCCACAGGTGCCGTGAACAGATACCGCTCCTACTGGATCATCTATTCTAAGTTTCTTATCAAGTATTTCTACGGATACGTTTACAATTATTCCGCACAATGCACCGATAATCATAGCACTATATGGTGATACAACCGCACATCCGGCGGTAATACCCACCAATCCGGCCAATGCACCATTCAAAGTCATAGAAGCATCTGGCTTCTTATATTTTATCCAGGTAAGGAACATGGTGGCCAATGCTCCGGTTGAAGCGGCAAGAGTGGTAGTTACAGCTATAGTGGAAATAGCCGGGCTGTTTGCGGAAAGAGTACTGCCGGGGTTAAATCCATACCATCCAAACCATAAAATAAATACTCCCAGTGCAGCCAGTGGGATATTATGGCCGGTTATGGCATTGGAGCTCCCGTCTTTATTATACTTACCCAGCCTTGGCCCCAGCATGAGAGCACCGGCAAGGCCTGCCCATCCGCCTACCGAATGAACTACCGTAGAGCCGGCAAAATCGATCATACCCATATTTGCCAGCCAGCCGCCTCCCCAGATCCAGTGTCCTACTACCGGATATATCAGGGCGGATATGAATACGGAGTAAATTAAATAATTTTTAAACTTGATTCTTTCCGAAACCGCTCCCGAAACTATGGTGGCTGCTGTAGCTGCAAATACGGTCTGAAATATCCAGAAGGCAAAACTTGAAGTATCCGATTGGCCAATTACGGAGATAACGAAATTATTGGTTCCAATGAAGCCTCCGGCATCCTTACCAAACATTAACCCGAAACCGACAAGGAAGAATAAAATACTGCCAACACAAAAATCAATCAGATTCTTCATAAGAATGTTTACGGAATTTTTAGCTCTGGTAAAACCGGTTTCTACCATGGCGAATCCAGCCTGCATGAAAAATACCATAAATGCAGTTACCAGCACCCATACTGTATCCAGATTGATTGCTAGGGAATCCATTTTTACCTCCATTGCTTTTTTATTTTTTACAATGCAAGGTATTTTACAACTTTAACTTTACGGTCAGGTTACGGTTCTGTTAAAAGTATGTTAAATATTTTAGTTTGAATATAGTGAACTAAGGGTAATTAAAGATTAAATTTGAGGGGAGAACATATAACCGACATTTCTTACGGTTTTTAACATAAGGTTATAGGGGGGAGGAATCTTGGATCGCAGTCTTCTGATATGAACATCGATTGTTCTGCTGCCTCCGTAAAAATCATATTCCCAGATAATTGACAGTAGTTTGTTTCTTGTAAAAACTTTATTCTGGTTCTGCAGGAGAAATTTTAAGAGCTCGAATTCCTTAAAAGTCAGTTCTATAAGATTTTCATTGACAGATAGTTCATATTTATCCAGATTCAATGCCAGTTCGTTTAATACTATACTATTTTTTACAGGATAAATATCCTTTCTTATAAGAACTGCTTTTATCCTTACGGCAAGTTCTTTTTCAATCTGGGCGTGGAAACAACAATCATCGAATTTGGTTTCAATTTCAAGTAAAAGATCCGCCTGATCAAAATTCAATACCGCAAATTTTACTATATTTGTTTTATCAATATTTTTTAAAATATCTCTTATGTCAAATTTATCTTTGCTGCTTTTTCCTGTGATGTCCAGGATAAATAATTTCACCCGGTTAAGATAGAAAGCAAGTTTTTCAGGTTTATTGATCACCTGGATACTAAATTCTTCCTTATTTAAAAATCTTTTTATTTTATCTATGACTCTGCTGTCATCCGAGTAAAGCAGTATATTAATCATATAAATAATGTTTGTACTTAAATAAAATTCAAGAAAGTTATAATTTCCCGTATATTATAAATTAATTTATTATAATGTAAAAGTTTCGGCTATTGGCCGTAAAAAAACAAAATTGGTTACTTTACTGTTTTTTATTTATTTTTAAGGATGGTTGTGTTAATATTATCTTGCGCAAGCGCTTTCATAATAATTGCGGATTTGGCGGGAGTGTATAATGGTAAATTATAATGATATAGCAAAACTAGCCAAGGTATCCCCAACAACGGTTTCCCATGTAATTAATGAAACCAGATTTGTCATGCCTGAAACAAAGAGAAGAGTACTGGAGGTAATGAAAAAACTCAAATACCAGCCCAATCTTCTTGCCAGGAGCCTTGCTACCGGAAAAACACATACTATCGGGCTGGTTATTTCGGATATTAGAAATCCATTTTATCCCGAACTGGTGCAGGGTGTGGAAGAACTGGCGGTAAAAAATGATTATAATGTATTTTTATGTAATACCGATTACGATATCGAAAAGGGATTAAAATCCATAAGTGCTTTAATCAAAAGAAAAATAGACGGAATAATAGTTGCTTCCAGCCAGGCAGACAGTTCGGTAATAGAGCAGCTAATTGATACCAAAGTAAATTTTGTACTGGTGGATTGGTGTAAAAGAAACATAGGAGTAGACAGTCTCTATTTTGACTATAAAGTTGGAATAGCAGAGTCTATTTCTCATTTGGTCTCTCTGGGACATACAAATATTTATTTTATAAGCGGGCCAAAGAAATTAAAGACAGCGCAAATAAGAATGAGGAATTTTATAGACACCATAGAAAAACATAAAGGCGATAGTTTAAGTTACAAGATATTGGAAGGGGATCACAAAATAGAAGGCGGTTATAAAGCTGCTCAAAAAATATTAAGGAAAAAGATACTCCCGACGGCGATCGTTTGTTCAAACGATCTGACCGCCATTGGAGCAATGAAAGCTCTTGAAGTTGGCGGTATTAAAATTCCTGATTATATATCAATTATCGGCCTGGATAACATAGCCTTAACGGAAATTGTTTCACCTTCATTAACTACTATAGAGCTGGAAAGATACAGAATAGGTAAAACTGCAATGGAACTGCTGCTCAATAGAATTAAAGAGAGAAAATTACCCAAACAGATATGTATTTTTAAAACCAGACTTATCGTAAGAGAAAGCACATCCAAAAGAAGAGTCGATAATTAACATAGTAGTTTATAATAGCAAAATAGATTTAAAAACTTGACATAGATAGTATTATTTTATATTATGGGAAAGTACTTGCGCAAGCGCTTGGTATAAATTTAATATAATAATATAATTAAGTTTACTCATTTAAATTTCAATATAAGAAAGGAAGCTAATAGTTAAATTTCCAGAAATAAGTGTTAGGGTAAGTCTTCTGCAAGAAAGAAAATAGCAATGCCATAAAAATACAATAAACATAAAAGTAAAGCATTAAGCTATGCTGAAAGAAAAAAGATTGACATAAATATTAATGTTATGTAAAATTACTAACTAATAATAAAGCGTTCTAAAGAAGTTATCAAACAAAAACCAAAACGAAAAAATACTATTTTATACTTTAAAGAACAAAAATACTCTAAAAATAAAAAGTAAAATACAAAAAGAAAAAAGGGAGGTGACATTTACAAAATAGGAAGAGATTTGTTGAGAGTATCCAATATAACAATATATTAGTGCTGTGACCCGAAAAAATCTCTGGAAAAATTTGTTAGGGGTAACATAAGAAGTAAAATATCAACGGAGGTGATCTTTAAAAATAAAAAAAATATTTTTTATAATTAAAAGTTTTAAAAGTAAAGGATTTGAAAATGAAAAAATCATTATTATGGATAATAGTTCTGGTATTAAGTACAGCAATGGTTGCAACTTTTTCATTTGTTGGTTGTAAGGGAGGAGCTGCAGAGGAAACAACGGCAGCAGCAAAACCATTTGAAGACGTAACCATATGGTTCTTCCCTGGTGGACCTGAAGGAGGTCCATTTGCTAGTGTTGTTTATAATGGAGCAAAAGCTGCAGAAGAGGCTTTGGGACCTAAAGTAACCTATGAGTGGTCTGATTGGAACGTTGAAACAATGATCTCACAATTCAAAGAAGCAATTGCAGCAGAGCCTGATGGTATTTGTATTATGGGACACCCAGGAGATGATGCATTTGATCCACTGATAGATGATGCTGAATCAAAGGGAATTATAGTAACCAGCCAGAATACGGAACTTCCAACTGCTGAAGCACAGTATGGTGCTAATGGTTTTGGATATGTTGGTGCATCAAACTACTCCGCAGGGTATAAGTTAGCAAAGCAGGCTGTGATGGAATTTGGCCTGGGTGAAGGAGATAAAGCTTTAGTTTGGGGTCTTTTGGCACAGCCAACCCGTGGGCTTAGATCACAGGGTTGTATAGATGGTCTTGAAGAGGCAGGATTAGTAGTTGATTATCTGGAAATCAGTGACGAAATAAATGCAGATGCAACTCTGGGAACCCCTGTTATTGCTGGTTATATAGCATCAAACCCTGATGTTAAGTTAATAATAACAGATCATGGTGCTCTTACTTCAACAGTGGCAACTTATGGTCAAGCTGCAGGATTACAACCTGGTGACGTGGCATTTGCAGGATTTGATCTCTCAGCTGCTTCAGTTGAAGCTATTAGGTCCGGATACCTGGGACTTATAATTGATCAGCAGCCATTCCTGCAGGGATATCTACCCATTCTTCAGGTTTGCCTGACTAAAAAATACTATTTTGCAGGTCTCCATATTGATACCGGAAGTGGTTTTGTAGATGCAAATAATGTAGATATTTTAGCAGGCCTGGCAGAGGAAGGGATTAGATAATCTATGAACAATAACGCAGTAATTTCTCCAACTAAGGTAGTAACTTCGCCTTTGGTAAAAATGGTAGATATTCATAAATCATATGGGGGAGTTACTGCGTTAAATGGAGTTGATTTTGTAGTTGGAAGAAATGAAGTTGTAGGACTAATAGGAGATAATGGAGCTGGTAAATCTACCCTTATAAAAGTACTGACCGGAGTAGAAAAACAGGATGAAGGACGGATTTTTTGGAAAGATAAGGAAATAACAAGACATACTGTTGAAAATTCGCGCAATATTGGAATTGAGACTGTTTTTCAGGATAGAGCTCTGGCTGAAAAGCAGAACATCTGGCGAAATCTTTTTATGGGCAGAGAATTGACCTATGGGAAAACCGGATTTATCAGGATAGGTGAATCCCAGAAGGAAGCGATTAATATGCTAAAGAAAATGATTGGATTTACCCAATCCGGTCTTTCTGCTAATCTGGGTGTCAGGGGCCTATCCGGTGGAGAAAAACAGGGAATAGCGATAGCTAGGGCTCTTTATTTTGATGCGCAACTAATTATCTTAGATGAACCTACAAACAATCTTTCACTTTCTGAAACCAATAAAGTATTGGATTTTGTCAGATGGATAAAAAACCATGGTAAATCTTGTATTTTTATAACTCATAGTATTTACCATGTTTATTCAGTGGCAGATAGATTTGTTATTCTGGATCGCGGTATTACTATAGGAGAATTTCGAAAGAAAGATTTGTCACTGGATGAGCTTGTTGAAAAGTTAGAGTATGTAGCCAAGCATGGCATGCTGGCTTAGGTTGGTATTAGAAAGTAGTAGTTGTGGAATATCTTGAAAATTGCCTTGGTTGTAAGAAATTACAACCAAGGCAAGTTTATAAATTAATAATAATGCAGTAAAATTTAGTTAAGCTATCTGAGTGGATAAGTTGAGGCAGAAATAATCCAAAAACTAGAATTGGAAAAGGAACAGTAAAAATGCTAGAAAAAATTAAGCTAAGAATAAGCGAATCTAAATTGCAGTTGAGTATATTTGGAGTATTGATAGTTATATTTATAATGTTTATTATTGGAAATCCTAAAACTTTTCTTAGCTATAGAATTTATTATGCTTTTATGTCAACCATTCCCTTTTCGGCTATATTAGCTTTGTCTTTAACACCGATTGTTATTTTAGGGGAGATTGATCTTTCCTTTCCTTCGGTAATGGGTTTTTGTGCTTGGGCGTTTTCATTTGTGTTTAATCAAACGAATAATATCTATCTGGCCTTTGCTATTTGTCTGGCTGTGGGTATGTTTGCTGGATTTATAAACAGTGTTCTGATAGTAAGGGTAGGGATCCCCTCATTGATATTGACTATAGGAATGATGTTTATGTGGCGGGGGCTAGTTTATATAGCGAGCGGGGGACATGGATTGTCCCTTGTAGGTACAAAGGGAACGATTTTATATAAAGTCTTAGTCGGAAGGATAGGAGGTGTTGTTCCTGCACAGGCGGTATGGGCGCTTGCTATTGCCGTAGTTTTTGCACTGATTTTAAATCGTCACAGATTTGGTGCTCATATACTTTATACCGGTGACGATTTGATAAGTGCAAAAATGATGGGTGTAAATGTAGCGAGGATAAAAACAATCGTCTTTATGCAGATGGGAGTCTTTGCTGCATTTGTGGGTGTGCTTGCCAGTATGGAAGTACTGTATTTATGGCCATCGACGGGGGAAGGCTATCTTATGAAGTCACTGGCTTCTGTTTTCATAGGTGGAACTTCGGTTTTTGGTGGAATGGGAACTATTTTTGGAACTTTTATTGGAGCTATAATTATGGGTTCTTTGGAAGCTGGAATTGTTTCAGGAGGAATTTCAGGGTTCTGGACAGAGTTTGTCTTTGGTATAGTTATAGTTTTATCTCTTACTGTTTATGCTTATATGAATAAAAGGATAAATCTGGGTAGAAGATTAATAAGATCGGTAAAAGCATTATTCGTAAGAGCAAAAAAATAAAAAAAGCCTGGCTGTTTTTTAAGCTAGTTTGGAAAAATAGTACCATAAAGCCTTTCGGGATTTTAAATAAAGTGATTCTAAAACTTGACAATATTATTATTTTTTTATATTATAAGAAAGCACTTGCGCAAGGGCTTGGTATAAATTTAATATAATTTTAAGTTTTCTCATTTGAATTTCAATATTAGAAAAGGAAGTCAATAGCTAAATTTCTATATAATTATTTTATAGAAAATTTTCTGAAAAAACCAAAAAAGTTAACCATTACACCATAAATATAATAGATATAAAAGTAAAAAATGCTTTAAAAGGGGGTGACATTATCAAATAGAAAGAGATTTGTTCAGGATAGCTAATATAGCCATATATTAGAAAGAAATCTAAACAAACCTCAAAAAAATTTATTAGAGGTAATGTAAAAAGTAAAGCATTAAAGGAGGTGGTTTTAGAGAAAAAGTGTATTTATTTTTTAATTAAAAGTTTTACAAGCAAAGGATTTGAAAATGAAAAAATCATTATTATGGATAGTAGTTCTAGTGTTAAGTATATCAATGATCGCAGCTTTTTCATTTGTTGGTTGTAAGGGAGGAGCTGCAGAGGAAACGGTAGCGGAAACAACAGTAGCGGAAACAACAGCAGCGGAGACAACTGCAGCTGAAACAACGGCAGAAGAGGGATTGCCAGCAGATACTACGGCTCATCTTGTGATCTGGTGCTGGTCGCCAAACGATGTAGACCTGGATTATGCTCTGACAACTACAGGTTTTAACGACAAATATCCCAATATAACATGGGAGTTTGTAATATATGGAACAGGCGATGTTTATGTGAACCTGCCTCTGGCTATAACCGCTGGTGAAGGTGCTCCTGATATCTGTCTCATTGAGAACAGCCATACGGCAGGGATAATTGATCTTGGCGGTATACTGGATATAACGGACAAGATTAGTCCCTATCTTTCTGATTTAACCCCTTACAAGTTGGCTGATTTAGAGGTAGATGGTAAATATTATGGTGTACCTTGGGACGGTGCTCCTGTAGGTATGTATTACCGTCGTGATGCCTTTGAAGCAGCTGGTCTTGCATCAGATCCTGATTCTGTAGCGGATATGGTAAGCACATGGGATAAATACTACGATACAGCAAAGACCATAAAGGATGCCACCGGCAGGTTCATGCAGCCCTGCAACAGCGCTAATAACAACGGTCGACTCTTTGAGATGCTTCTCTGGCAGCAGGGTCTGGGTTATCTTGATGCCAATGGAAATGTTGCCATTAACAGTCCTGAGGCAGTTGCAACCCTGGAATTTATGGGAAAGATGGTATCTGAGGGACTATACTCCGATCAAGTAGACTGGTCCGATGACTGGTATGGTGCGTTTTCAAGCCCGGATGACTCGGTGGCTTCTTGTATCGAAGCTTCGTGGATGGGCGGTCTCTTTAAAGCATGGATTGCCCCTGATACCGGTGGTTTGTGGGGTGCAGTACCTATGCCTGCCTGGACAGAAGGCGGCGTAAGGGCAAGTGCTGATGGAGGTTCCAGCCTGGTTATAACAGAACAGTGCCAGAATCCCGATGCAGCCTGGGCTTGGATTCAGCAGGCCATATTAACAGTTGAGGGTAATGTAGCCGTTTACAATACACCTGATGCTGGAGGTTATACACCTTCGATGATAAGCGCTCTTAGTTCAGATACATTTGATGTTCCGGATCCGTTCTTTGATGATCAGGCAGTTGGTAGACTATTCGCTAATGTTAATGAGGAAGTACCTGTTGCTTATGTATATTCAAAGGACTATAACGAAATGAATAGCCTGACAGCACCTGAGATCGCTAAATACTTAACCGGAGCAGAGACTGCTCAGGAAGCTCTGGATAATGCTGCTTCTGCTATCAAGGCAGCTACTGGGTTACAATAATAAGGTAATAATTCGTGATAATTCATTCGGTTAAGAAAGTAATGAGGTAAAAAGAAGAAAAAAGTAGGTAGGCGCTTAGGTGCTTACCTACTTTTTCCCTAATTAATAAAATAACCAGGAAAGGTTTTTAAAGGCTATGGCAACAAGTACAAGAGTACTGGCAAGAATGAAGAGGACCTGGGGCGAGGTTAAAAAGAAGAGGTGGGCATACGTGTTCATCTCTCCATTTTATATTCTTTTTGCTGTATTCAGTATATTCCCTATTATATTTTCAATCTATTTAAGTTTTACACAATGGAAAGGTACGGGCCCTAAGGTATTTGTGGGCCTGGCAAATTACAAGAGGTTGGTTGCAGATCCTGTTTTTTGGCAGGCTATTAGAAATGGTTTCATTATTTTCTTTATGTATGTACCGATTATGACCCTTTTAGCTCTGGTTCTGGCAGTCATTCTTAACGCTAAGTTTGTTAGATTTTTTAAGGGTTTTAGAACTATGCTTTTTATTCCATATATTACCACTATGGTTGCGGTTGGATATGTCTTCCGCATGTTGTTGAATGCAAAGGGTGGTTTGTTTAATACGATACTAACCTCAATTGGCCTCCCTGCGGTCCCATGGTTGGAGAACATCTGGTGGGCAAGGGTATCGATCAGTTTGTTAATTATATGGGCCTGGTTGGGTTATAATATGGTGATAATGCTGGCCGGTCTGCAAACTATCCCCAAAGATCTGGTGGAGGCAGCAACAATAGACGGAGCAAATCAGGTGCAGGCGTTCTTTCATATAACAGTTCGCCTTATGAGACCCATAATATTGTTCAGTGTGATTTTATCTACCATAGGTAGTTTTGGGCTTTTTAATGAGGTCTACGCTCTGACTGCCGGGGGGCAGTTAGGAGGTCCTATGAATTCTACAATGACACCCCTGGTTTATATTTATCAGCAGGCTTTTCGAAATTTTAATTTCAGCTATGCTGCGGCTATATCTTACTTATACTTTGCTATTATCTTAGCTATTGCATTATTACAATTAAGGTACTTTGGAAGGGAGGATTAAAGGTCAAATGGCTGTTATGACAGAGAGTAAATTAATCAAAACAAAGACAGTAGGTAAAAGGATTTTTGTCTACCTGGTACTAATCTTAATATCTATTTTTATGCTGCTTCCTTTCTTCTGGATGATACTTACATCTCTTAAGCCAATGGCTGAAGTCCTTCATGTCCCCATGATCCTATTCTCACGCAACATGGGTCTGTTTAACTACAAGGATGTTATTGACAAGGGGGTTTTTATAAGGTTATGGAATACCTTTCTTGTCGCTTCCTCGGCTACGGTGCTTAGATTGTTCTTTTGCTCACTTGCCGGCTATGGCTTTGCCAAGTTTCGTTTTCCAGGCCGCAATATCCTTTTTTCGGTACTTATTGCCAGCATGATCGTTCCTTTTGCCATCACTATGATTCCTCTTTACGTCATGATGGTTGATTTCCATTGGGTAGATAGTTTTTTCCCACTAATTATACCAGGAGCAGCAAGCGCCTTCGGCATCTTTTTTATGCGTCAGTACATAAGAACTATACCCGATGAGCTGTTAGATGCAGCTCGCATTGACGGCTGCTCGGAGTTTGGTATATACGGACGGGTAATCCTGCGTATAATAATCCCCGGCCTGACCAGTATTGGACTTATCTTTTTCATGCAAGTCTGGAATGACTTTTTATGGCCTCTGGTTATTCTCAAGACTCCTTCACATCAAACCTTGCCTGTTATGATAGCGACCTTAACCGGCCAAGCAAGTACCGTCATGTACCATCTTCAAATGGCTGCTTCAGTTGTAAGCATAACTCCTTTGATTATCATTTTCCTTATCTTTCAGAAGAGGTTTACCGCCGGAATTACCTTTGGAGCAGTTAAAGGTTAAAGAGTCTAAAGTCCGGAGAATTTTTAAAAGTTGGAAGCATTTGTTAGAATGTTGTGTTACATTCAACAATAATGGTAACATAGCATTTTTTATGTTATAGAGACTATGAAAAAGGAGAATATATCTTTGGTTCCTGGTTGCAGGCATAAAGATTTGAGTTCAGTATAGGAAGGGATCCTGGATAAAACATGGTTTTAACTGTTTCAATATTATCGAAATTATCCTGGTCTTTTTTTAAAGTGGATATAATTATAATTATTAACCCCATTAAATAATTTTATATAATCTTTTATATAATCATCGGAGGCAAAAAATATGTTTGGGAAATTATCAAAGATATTTTATGGAGGAGACTATAATCCTGATCAGTGGAGTGAAGAGGTATGGCAGGAAGATATTAAACTAATGAAAGTTTTAAGGGTAAATGCGGTAACTTTACCGGTTTTTTCATGGGCCAATCTGCAGCCTTCCGAAGATAATTTCAATTTTTCGTGGCTGGATAAAGTAACAGACTTACTGAGAAAAAATGACATATCTATTATCATGGCAACTCCCACTGCGGCACAGCCTGCCTGGATGTCAAAAAAATATCCTGAAATGCTGATTACAGATATACAGGGCCGAAAACATAAGCATGGAAGGCGGGTTAATTATTGTCCCAATAATTCTGATTACAGAAGGCTGTCACGTTTAATGGCAGAGAAAATGGCGGAAAGATATAAAGGTCTTCCCAATCTAATTATGTGGCATGTATCTAATGAATATGGAAGTTATTCTTATTGTTATTGCGACAACTGCGTAGAAGCTTTCAGACAATGGCTCAAGAAACGCTATGGCAGCATTGAGGAACTGAATAAACGCTGGTATGCAAATTTTTGGGGTCATACTTATTACAACTGGGAAGAAATAGAGGCGCCTTCCTATCTGACTGAACTGATTCCAAGCTGGATAGGCAAAAAGGATATGACTACATTTCAGGGTATGGCTATAGATTATAACCGGTTCATGTCGGACAGCTATCTGGATTGTTACCTTAATGAAGCAGAGGTTATCAGGAAGCATACTCCCCATATACCTATAACTACTAATTTTATGGGATCACATAAACCGCTGAATTATTTCGATTGGGCGAAACATATCGATATAATATCCTGGGATAACTATCCCATCAACAGCCTTCCTGTAAGCAATGCTGCCATGCGGCATGATTTGATGAGAGGATTAAAAAAGGGACAATCGTTCTTTCTTATGGAGCAGGCATCAAATCAGGTGAACTGGGAGCCGCAAAATGCACTGAAACGTCCGGGAGTAATGAGGCTGCATAGCTACCAGGCAATAGCACACGGCGGGGATTCGGTATTATTTTTCCAATGGAGACAGTCGAGAGGAGCCTGCGAGAAGTATCACTCTGCAATGGTGCCTCATGCCGGCCATTTAAACACCCGTATAGGTAGGGAATTAACCAGGCTGGGGCAGGAACTTGAGAAGTTAGGAGATAAAGTTATAGGTTCACGAACCAGCTCAAAGGTAGCTATGATGATGGATTGGCCCAACTGGTGGGCAGTGGAATATTCTGCCGGCCCCAGTGAGAATTTAACCTATCTTAGCCAATTGGAAAAGTATTATAAGGCATTTTACAATTTAAACATTGCTGTGGATATAATTAATCCCTGTTATGATTTAGCGGGATATAAAATTATAGTAGCCCCGGTATTGTACATGGTAGGTAGGGATGTGGCCGGGTCGATAGAGAAATTCGTTGAAAGTGGAGGAATTTTTATAACCGCTTTCTTTAGCGGAATGGTTGATGAAAATGATCTGGTGATTCTGGGAGGCTATCCTGGTGCATTCAGGAAACTGCTTGGTCTGTGGATTGAGGAGATTGATGCTCTTTATCCCGATATGGGTAATAAAATAGTTTTAAAAGAAAAGTTTCCTGAAATGACAAAGGAAGAATATGACTGCAGGCTTATATGTGATGTTATTAATACCGAAGGAGCAAAAACGCTGGCTGTCTTTGGTAAGGATTATTACGAAGGATTTCCTTCCTTGACTGAGAACAACTATGGAAAGGGTAAGGCAGTATATATAGCGACTGAACCGGAAGTTGATTTTATAAGGGATTTAATGAAGCATTATTGTAATGAGAAGGCCATCCATCCCTTTGTAGAACCGCAGAGAGGAGTGGAAATAACTCAGCGGGTAAAAGACAATAAGACTTTTACATTCATACTTAATCATAGAAATGACAAAGTTACCCTGACTTTACCCGAAGGGAAATTCAATAATTTGCTTAATGGAGAAATTGTTACGGGTAAAATAACCATTTTACCCAAAGACGTTTGTATTCTGGAAAATTAAGAAAAGGCTGCAGTTTTTAGCTGTTTTAAGCGTTTTCTGAATGAAAGTACTTATAAATATATCCGTTCCTGGAGAGATGATTTCAAATCAGGTGTCACTAAAAATCGGTAATTCTTCTGGCACGGTCCCTATATTTATCGCGAAATTGAGCGTTGAGCCGTAGAATTTCCTTTTCGTCACCGGTAAAGGAACATCGTAAGCAGTAATACTGGCCCGCATCCCGATCATAAAGCAGATCCATGTCAATCTCGCGCATTAAACATCGGGGGCAGCGGTAATTCAGCTTGCCTTTTCTACCTTGAGCCATGTATGTAATTCTCCTTTCCCCTTAACAATGCTTTTAATACCGATAGTATACATCGGTGAGAATGCAAAACCTTCACGGAAATATCCGCTGGCGCTGTTTGTATCGGCCCGCATGGTCAAATGGGTATCGACCTGTGGAATTAGGGCTTCGGCGGTTAAAATATTGGGTATCTCTGCTTCCCGGCATTTATAGGCATAATCAATAGTTTTGCTATCAGATGCTCCCCTTAGAGAAAGCCTGACTCCGGTAAGGTCTTCAGGGTATTCGGTGGTACCATAACAGGCGGTAATATATTCGTCGATGGTTATTTCTGCCTCTGGATCGGTGGAATCAATAATTTTTCTTACTATCTCTATCTCACCGGTGCCCTCTGCCAGGCGGAAGATTGACTGAACGCTGATGGTAAGCTTATCGAATTCGATATCCACAGGATCCAGTGTTACTACCCTTGTGTCTCCCTCTTCCGAAAATGAGGCCAGGGTACGGCAGGCGCACAGGTCCACTCCCTCACCTCTATAACTGAATTTGCAGCTCTTGACTGCTCCTTCACCGGCATAGTGGGTGAAGTATCCTGCCCTGTAAAGAGACTGCACCAGGAAGGGATAGGATGCATCCTGCATATGCCTGGTACCGACGCCGCACGGCCGTATCAGCCTGGCTGCATAAGGTCTGAGATCAATCATGGCACCACCCTCATTCATATCCAGGCAGAAACGCATCCAGGGATCTGCATACCAGAACTGCTGTCGCCTGGAACCGTAAAGGACGTCCTTCCACAGGGTGCACTCGGGACGGGTGTAGGGACGATCCCGACGATAGATATCGGCAAATTCACTCATGGTAAGGTCTCTGGCTTTTCCTTTTTTCTTGAGTTGTCCGTAATAGGCCATACCTTCCTTGTAACTTTTAAGTAAAAAATCATAATCTGCTTCCCACCGACCGCTTTTGCTCATCCAGCCCGGACCCACGTACATCATATTATAGGAATAGCCTCTATTAAATTTAGTCATGGAGCGGTATTGATCCACCAGATTTTTAAAATAGGGGATTTCATGATCTTTATAGACCATGCCCCTTAAAATATTTTGGGGATGGGTACCGTAATATGAACCAGGACCATCAAAAACAGCCAGAAGATCCCGTGAAAGATGGGGGATGGCTACAATTCCGATGTCATCCTGTTCATTTATGGCCGGGCAGTGGATATTATTTTTGGATGGTATCCAGGGGTTCCAGGGACTTCCGTCAAAAATGGTATACCAGGAGTTATTGGCATTGTGGTAGGCTTTGGGGCCTTCTTCCCAGCAGGTTGCCACTGCCACTTTTATCATGGGATATTTATCTTTGATGTAATTCACCAGTTCGGCGTCCATATAATAAGAGCCAGTTGAAGTAGGATAAAAACCAAATACATCATAAAACTTGCCGAAAACTTCATCAACAATTTTCTTTTTATCCTCCATGGAAAAGAGCCAGATTGCCAGCTCTTTGGATTTGAATTTGTCACGGAATTCCTGGCATTGAATACCCAGAAAAGTAGAGCCGATTTCATCGTCGTATTTCCGGTGGTGTTCGCTGGCTATAGCCACTGCCTCATTGTTAAACAGGCTGGCATAAGTCATCTGGATGGTAGTTTTTAAACCATTATCATGAGCAACCTTCTGCTGGGTACGAAATATATCAAGGGACTCCTGTATAACCTCGCTTCTGACAAGGTTTTCCTCTTTGCCTTCTTCTGCCTCCTTTTGGAGATATTCCGGCACCATTTCCGGTCTGTGAATTATGGTTACATAGAAATCGTTCATACTGAGTCCTTTCTAATTTCTTTTAATAGTTTCAGTCTGGCGGCAGTCAATAGATAATCAAAAATTTAAAATTTTTTAGATTTCTTATATTCATTTAAAGGGAATGTATGGAAAGAATCTTTTACTTTATCCAGGGATTTATTATTGAAATTTATCTTCTTAGTTCTCACTTAAAAATGATCTGTTTTTGCATTTATAAAGATTAATTCCGGGTGAATGACTTTTTTATAATAACAGTTACCGGAAAACGTTCCGAAGAAAAAGGCTGTAATTTTTTTACAGCCTTTTTCTTATTTGTCTTCGGATTTACTTCGGTGATATATCAAAGTCATCAAACGTTCCCCAATCACCGGCATTTCCATCACAATACAAACCCACCGTACAGGTTCCGCTTTCATCAACGGTAATGTCTACCGAATATTGGCTCCAGAAATTCCATCCTGTATTTATTATATCCTGTTTGGCGGTTACGTCGCCGGATGTTGCGAATAAATAAAACTCCTTCTCACCACCGGCACCTTCGGACCATGCCGAAACAGTATATTCGCCGGGGGTTAGTCCTTCAATGGTTTGAGAGATTGTAAATTGAAAATCGCTATCCAACCAGTATCCTCCTGCATAAGCTCCACCGGAATGAACATTTCCTGCAGAAGTTTCCATATTGTCTTTTATTCCTGTCCCGGTTATCTCCCAGCCTTCATAACTGCCCAGTTCAAATCCCGGATTTTTAAGCATGCTGACAGTTATGGAAGCCACAGCCGTGTAAGATGTTCCGGTAAGAGTTCCCTCTACAATAAAAGAACCACTTGCAGCATATTTCTCAGGCGGGATTTCATCCCATTCAATGGGAACTAAATGGATTGCATCATCATCATACCATGTTTTGATTTCAGACGGCATCGAGGGAGGATTACCGGGAGTGGTATTTATCTTTATTCCCGGAACAACCGATACAAATTCGGGTTCAAAGGATTCCTGCGATTCGGAAACCAGCCTGTAGGTCCAGATAGATTCTAGCGGATTGCCATCCTTATCCCACCAGGCCTGGTTTTCCCATGCATCTCCTTCTCCTGTAACCCAGCCTGCCCCGGGTACTGCTATCCAGTCAGGTTCCCAGTAGAATACTCCCAGTCCTTTATTATCCGAAACCTGAGCGACGGCATCCATTATATTTCTTATGGCCGTTGCCTGTCCCTGAACCGAAGCCTGATATCCTCCTAAATCAACGGTAGCCGGTGCAAAAATATTGGGCATATTATCATAATTGTCAGTGGTGAAAGCATATGCTATTTCGGCAGCAACGACCTCCTTATCATAGCGGCTGGATATATCATTCATATTGGCTATAAATCCCTCAATGGGGCCGTCCCAGTAAGGATAGTATGAAAGGCCTATTACGTCGTAATCCAGAGAAGCAGCTTCCAGCTGGTCAAACATTTTACGATAGGTATCATTCTCTCCGCCCTTGTTCAGATGGATCATTATTTTTGCGTCCGGGAGTACTTCTCGAACTGCCTGACATCCTTTTTCCAGCAATGTGATAAACGGTGTATAATCACCTTCGAGAATTCTACCTGTCGGCCAGCACATCCCATTGGTTACCTCATTACCTATCGCTACCATATCCGGGGCAGCACCGTTATCTTTCAGGTCAGTTAAAACGGATTTCGTGTATTCGTATAAAGCTTCTGCCATTTCATCTAAATTGAGACCGACCCATGCTGCCGGAGTAGGTTGACGTCCCGGATCGGCCCAGAAATCGCTGTAATGGAAATTCAATAAGAATTTCATACCCAGAGCTTTGGCTCGTTGGGCCAGACCCTTCATGCTTTCCAGATCGCAGTTCCCGCCGCCGACAGGATCACCGGGCTGTACATTATTTCCCTCTCGAAGGTTCTCTAAAGCGATACGGTCAGCCGTGAAAACCGGATTGTTCCATAATCTCAGCCTGATCCAGTTTACACCATGATTCTTAAGGATGGTAAGACAATCTTTTTGTTCGCCATCCGTATCATAGTATACTCCACCGTTTTTTTCGATTTCAGCGATCATGGAGACATCCACCCCTTTAATGAAATCCGGTCTTAAATCAGGAATCGGATTTACTTTAATACTAAGGGAGGATGGTATTTCTGGTAATTCTTCGCTGACAGTTTCCTCTGTCGTTTCAGTTACTTTGGCGGTTTCCTCTTCTCCGGATGTTTCGGCAGCTTTACAGCCGCTAAATGAGAAAACTGCAATGGTTAAAATGCTCAATACTATACCTCCTATGTACAATGATATCTTTTTCATTTTGCTCAACTCCTCTTTTAAATTTCATTTTTTAGTTGATTTTAATAAAAATAGTTTAAATGATTTTTACTTCCGGGTTCTTCATTATAAGGATTATTTGGTATTTTAATATAAATAGTTTCAAATATTATTTTTGGTAATTTATATGACATCTATCGTTAATTAAATACAATATTTTAAGTATAAAAGCGCTTGCGCAACCACTTTCAATATATTACAAAAAACTTTTTTATAAGTCAAATTTTTGATAAATCTCAGGGAGAGCGGTTGTAACTTAAAATATTTGCTCAAAAGTATAAATGAGGGAACTTGACATAATAAATATTTTCTTATATTATAAGAAACCACTTGCGCAAGCGCTTGGTAAATTCAGTTTTATTTTCACAATGTTAACATTTTGTTGCAAATAAGGGAGAAAATAAATAAAGTTTTTATGAATTCTAATTTAGTTTCTAAAAAAACATCAAAGATTACAATAACAAATAATAATATATATTTTAAATAAAGGAATAAATTTATCTTAAAAAAAGGTAAAATTTCCAAAAAAATTATCAGATATTTAATGATATACTTATGTTATGTTTGTTGGGTTATTTATCTTTGATGGCTTCCGGTTAAATTAGGTATTTTTATAGCATTATATTTAAAAAATTTTTTAATTAATGGCTAATTAGGATTTTTGATAAGGAAACATGGGAAAAATCCGGTATGAAAAAACTGAATATCTATAACAATTTTAAACAAATGAATGATCTATTTTTTAAAACATTTGTAGAAGGTAAACATAAAAAAGAAGATACTTTTAAGAAAAAAGATCTGGTCAATATTTTATCCCCGGGAAGAGTAAATATAATTGGCGAGCATACGGATTATAATCTGGGGCTTTCCATAAATGCGGCTATAGATAAGTATATTCTTATAACCGGTTTTAAAAATGGAACGGAATCCGTTGAGGTTTTTTCCAAACCCTTAAATGATTCCAAGAGATTCTTGTTGAATGATATTGCATTTGATAAAAATACCCATTGGGTAAATTATATCAAAGGAGTTCTGAGAGAGTATATTCAACACGGTTATAAGATTGGTGGGTTCGATATGGTCATAGACAGTAATCTGCCGGTAGGTGCCGGGGTTAGTTCTTCGGCTTCTCTTGAGGTCGGGGTGGCAAAGCTTATAGAAAGGCTTTTCGATTTGAAAGTGGATAAGAAAAAAACAGTAGAATATTGTAATAGCGCTGAAAATAATTTCGTGGGGGTAAATTGCGGATTTATGGATCAGTTCTCGGTTGTTTACGGGAAAGAGAATCATGTAATTTATCTTAATTTTAAGGATATGTCCTATGAATATATCCCTTTTGATCTTGAGGATAATTTAATTTTAATTATTAATTCCAAAGAGGAAAGAAATCTGGCAGATACCGAATATAATAAAAGGAGAGAGGAATGCAACCAGGCTGTCCGGCTGATATCAGACATAGTAAAAGAAAAAAATATTATGTCCCTATCGGATATAGGTTTGGACCTGCTGGATAGATTGGAAAATAAAATGCCCCAAAAACTCTTTAAAAGAGTAGAACATGTAGTTACCGAAAATAATAGAGTTCTGCTGGCAAAACAATATCTGCTTAAAAATAATATTGAAAAACTGGGGCAAATATTATATGAGTCCCATAACAGCCTTAAATATAATTATGAGGTATCAACCGAGAAACTTGATTGTCTGGTTGACCAGTTAAGTAAAATCGAAGGAGTTTACGGCGGAAGATTAATGGGGGCAGGTTTCGGAGGCAGTGTCATCAGTATTGTTAAAAAAGACAAAATTGATAAAATTACTGGTATAATAAGAAATAAATTTATAGAGCGATTCAGCATCGCTCCTGATTTTATAGAATGTTTGTTTTCGGATGGAACCAGAAGAGTAAAATTAAATGATCAATGAGGATAATGGGAAAGGAAAGATTTAAGCCGGATAGAAAAATAATGGCCGGGGAAGAAGATAATAGTGCCGGAGATAATAAAGGAAGACAATCCCATAAAAACAAAAGTTTGATAGATAGAGAATGCAGCAAAGATTCGGGTTTTAAAAAAAGAGTAATAATAAAAGACGACGGCAGATATTTGATATATTATGATTTCTAAATAGGCCTTCCAAAGGAACAAACAAGCATAAAATATTGAATACTGGTTGATGGAGGTTTAAAATACTCGAACTACGCTACGACCCAATTAAAAGCAAATGGATAGCAATTGCAACCAAAAGGCAGGAAAGGACTTTTTTACCTCCAAAGAATTTTTGCCCCCTCTGTCCGACAAAAAATAAAAAAATTAAAACCGAGATTCCGCAAAGTGATTACGATATCGTAGTTTTCGAGAATAAATTTCCCACCTTTAGCAGAAGTCCGGATAAATTGGATTTTTATGACCGGATAAATAAAGAGAATCTTCTTGCTTTTTCTAAAATGCAATCCAGAGGAATTTGTGAAGTTGTCAGTTACACATCGAATCATGATTTATTTTTAGAGGATATGCCGGAGAAGAAAATTGGTAATTTGATAAAAGTCTGGCAGGACAGGTATTTTAACTTAGGCAATAAAAACTTTATTAAATATGTTTTGATTTTTGAAAATAAGGGAAAGGAAATAGGAGTAACTCTTTCTCACCCTCATGGTCAGATCTATTCATTTCCCTATATACCACCGGTTGCTCTGGAAGAATTGAAATCCTCAAAAAAATTTTACCGAAAAAATAAAAAATGCCTTCACTGTACTATAGTTAGTAAAGAATTAAGATATGGAAGCAGGGTAGTTATTAAGAATAAAGACTTTGTTGCCTTTATTCCTTTCTATGCCGGCTGGCCATATGAAGTACATATTTATTGTTTAAGACATCTGGGCAGTTTGTGTGAACTGAATGAGAAGGAGATTATTTCTCTATCCAGAATAATAAAGGAACTAATAATAAGATATAATAAATTATTTAATTTTCGGATGCCCTATGTTATGGTGATCCACCAAAGTCCGACTGATGGTAGGGATTATAGTTATTATCATTTTCATTTTGAATTTTACCCGCCTTATAGAACAAAAAATAAACTTAAGTACATGGCAGGGTGCGAGCTGGGGGCAGGTACATTCATAAATGATACACTGCCGGAGGAAAAAGCTGCCGAATTGAGAAATTTAATCAGGTAGGTTAAAACTAAAGGGAAAATTGAGGGTGGAAAGGGTAAATTCCTAAATTTGAAAGAGAACTCCAGAATCAAAATAATTATTAAATCAAATAAATTAAAATGGCAAAGAAAAATAAAAATTGTGATGTAAACCAATCGCAAATAATGAACGCTCTCATGGATTACATTACGGACAGTATATATTTTAAAGACATTCATAGTAAGTGTATAAGAGTTAATAAAGCCTGTGCAAGGAAATATGGAATAAAAGATCCCGATAAAGCCATTGGCAAAACCGATTTTGATTTTTTTTCCGATGAACACGCCAAACAGGCATTCGAAGATGAGCAGCGTATAATAAAAACAGGTAAGCCCATAGTAGATATAGAGGAAAAAGAAACTTGGAACGGGAAGGATTATAGGTGGGTATCGACAACCAAAATGCCTTTTTATGATAAAAAAGGCAATATTATTGGCACCTTCGGTATTTCCAGAGACATAACCGATAAAAAGAAAGCGGAAGAAAAAATAAAATACCTTTCCTTCCATGATTCCCTTACCGGCCTATACAACAGAGCTTATTTTGAGGAAGAGCTAAATAGATTAAATACCGAAAGACAGCTTCCCCTGACCATAGTAATGGGAGACGTAAACGGACTGAAAGTAATAAATGATGCCTATGGACACATAAAAGGAGACATATTCTTAAAAAAAATAGCGGGCATCCTGAAAGAAAGCTTCAGGAAGGAAGATGTAGTTTCCAGATGGGGCGGGGATGAGTTTATAGCCATACTTCCCAGGACCAGTCGGGAGGATGCCAAAAATATAGTAAAGAGAGTAAAGATAATGTGCAAGGAAGGAAGCTGTGCCAATATGCCCCTCAGTATTTCATTCGGAATCACCACCAAGAAATCTTTGAAAGAGAATATAAATGATGTGCTGAGAAGAGCCGAAGATAAGATGTATAAAAATAAAATATCGGACAGCAGACCTGTTCATGAGAGCCTGGTAGAATCACTCAGAGAGAATTTGAAAAAAGAAAATTACAGAAGCGGGGTTCCTATTAAAAAAATGGAGAACTATGCGCTCCAACTGGGGGAAAAATTAAATCTTTCCCCGGTAAAACTTGAGGAACTGAGAATTCTTTTAAGCCTGCACAATATAGGAAAAGTAGCACTGGTGGATGAAATAATGTCAAAAAAAGGGAGGCTTACCAAAGAAGAATGGAAAATAATAAAAGATCTTCCTTTAATAGGTTACCGTATTGCAGAATCTTTACCTAAACTTAAACCAATAGCAGAGTCCATACTCTCTCATCACGAACGGTACGACGGCAGCGGATATCCAAGAGGCATAAAGGGCGAAGAGATTCCCATACTCTCCAGAATTTCGTTTCTTATTAACTCTTACGAAGCTATAATAAATGGCCGGTCCTATAAGAAAAAAATGACAAAGAAGGAAGCCGTAGAGGAAATTAAAAGATGCAGCGGTACCCAGTTTGATCCTAATATAGCAAAGATTTTTATAGAGATATTGAAAAAGGAAAAAGAATAGCTTTCATTTATTCCTGCAGAGTAAGAACTTTTTTACTGAACTTCCGAATCCAGTTTAAATCTATTGGTAATAGGATATCTTCTATCCTTACCGAATGCCCGGGGTGTTATTTTAATACCCGGTGAGCCCTGTCTTCTTTTATACTCATTGGAGTCCACCATATTGATTACTTCTCTAACTATTTTCTCCTCAAATCCTTTCTTTACAATTGAAAGGTAATCCAGATCATCCTCTATGTATGCCTTAAGTATGGGATCCAGTATTTTATAGGAGGGTAATTTGTCTTCATCCTTCTGATCCGGTTTAAGTTCGGCTGAAGGAGTTTTGGTAAGAATATTTTTTGGAATTATATCCGAATATTTTTTATTGATAAATTTGCAAATGCGGTAAACCATGGTCTTATATACATCTTTAATCGGTGAAAATCCCCCGACCATATCACCGTAAAGAGTACAATACCCCACGCTTATTTCGCTTTTATTTCCGGTAGACAGTACCAGCCAGCGGTTTTCATTAGCCAGAGCCATAACAATATTTCCCCTTATACGTGCCTGTATGTTTTCCTTGGTTACGTTGATTTCGGAATTTTTAAATATAGGATTTAAATTTTTTAGGTAGCTCTGATATATATCAGTGATAGGGATGGTAATGTATTTAATACCAAGATTACGGCATAATTTTACGGAGTCTTCAATGCTTCCGCCGGAAGAAAAAGGTGAGGGCATAAGCACCCCGTTAATATTTTCCTTTCCCAGAGCCAGAGTGCCTGTCACTGCCGTAAGCGCCGAGTCTATTCCCCCGCTTAGAGCAATAACTACTTTTTTAAATTTGTTTTTCCTTACGTAGTCTCTTGTGCCCAGAATTAAGGCCTGCAGTATTTCTTCTTCAGAACAAGAGATCTTATCCCCGCAATTGCGGCTGCTTTTGTATTTTATATTTTTTTTGTTTTTTATTTTAGGTTTATATTCCAAATCAATTAAAGGAAGGGGTTTATTATAATCTTTTAGTAATTTAGTCCTTTCCTGTTTAATTTTTTCTTCGTTTCTGTATCTGGAATGGTCTATCTTTCTGCTATCAAATTCATATATCAGAGCATACTCCTTAAATGATTCTGCGCATGCTATGATTTTACCTTTTTCATTAATGATTAAACTATTACCGTCAAATATCAGTTCATCCTGGCCGCCGACCATATTTAGATATATGATATTTACACGGTTGCCGGTAGAGGTATCGAATAAAATTTTCTCTCTTTCTTTTATTTTTTCGGTATGGTAGGGGGATGCAGATATATTTATTATAAGGCCTGCTTCTCCTAAAAGGGATTGAATTTTTGCCGGCCCCTCGCTATGAAATATATCTTCACAAATGTTGATTCCAATAAGAGCATCCGCCACTTTAAAAATATAATTTGTGCTGCCTTTTTTAAAGTATCTTTCCTCATCGAAGACCGAGTAATTGGGAAGGAACTGTTTATAATATATGGATTTAATTTGATTATCATGAATTATTGCTGCTGAGTTATATATTCCATTTTTTTCTTTATTGACAAATCCAACGATGGCAATAATATCCGGAGTCAGTTTTTTAAGCTTATTTAAGTATTCTATATTTTTATCTACGAAGGCAGTTTTAAGAAGAAGGTCTTCGGGAGGGTATCCGGTTATAGAAAGTTCGGGAAATACTACTATATCGGCATTATTTTTTTTTGCTTCTTTGATATGGGAACTAATAATATTATAGTTTCCTTCAATATCTCCCACGGTTGGGTTTATTTGTGCCATATATAATCTTAAAACAGATATTTTATTCTCCTTTTCTGATAAAATTATAAAATGCCGCCTGATTATTTTTATTTCAAATTATAACTCTTTTTAAAGATTTAATTTACTTCTTATATAAAGGAGATATTTTCCTTAAATCGGATATTATTTTGACAATTACTTCCAGGAAATAATCTACTTCTTCTTTTGTATTTTCGAAACCCAGAGTGACTCTAAGGGAACCATAGGCATCCTGATTGGATAGTCCCATTGAAACCAGTGTATGTGAAGGCTTTAATGATGAAGAAGAACAGGCGGATCCGCTGGATGCAGCAATGCCGGCATTATCAAGTCTTAATACTATTGATTCTCCTTCTATATATTTAAAAGTAAAGTTGCAATTCCCGGGGAGCCTTTGGGTAGGATGACCGTTGAGGCTGACTTCGTCGATTTTACTCAATAATTTTTTAATTAAGTAGTCTCTTAGTTTGGTTACTTCCGTTATTTTTTGTAAAAGATTTTTCTGTCCGATTTCTGCAGCTTTTGCCAGTCCTGCAATTCCGGGGATGTTTTCTGTACCTGATCTTATTCCTCTTTCATGGCCGCCCCCCAGAATTTGGGGTTTTATCCTAGTGCCCTTTCTTATATAAAGAGCTCCAACTCCTTTAGGGCCGTATATTTTATGACCGGAAAGCGACAGTAGATCCACGTTTAACTGGTCAACATTCGTTTTTATATTGGAAAAAGTTTGAACCGCATCGGTATGAAAAATGATGCTACGTTCTTTTAAAATTTCTCCAATTTCACTGATAGGCTGAATGGTTCCTACAATATTGTTTGCATGCATGATACTTACCAGTATGGTTTTGTTGGTTATGGATTTCTTTACGTCCCGGGGGTCTACCATTCCCCATTTGTCTACCGGGATGTAAGTTACATTAAAGCCCTGCCTCGATAATTTTTTTAGAGGCATATGAACGGCGGGGTGTTCGACTTGAGAGGTTATTATATGATTGCCCTTCTTTTTGTATGCTTCTGCTGTTCCCATTATTGCCAGGTTATCACTTTCAGTACCACTGCCCGTAAAAATTATTTCCCGGGGATCGGATCCTAATGATTTTGCGATGGTACCCCTTGAATGCTCTAGAATTTCTCTGGCTTTAAGACCCGGGGAATGTGGTTCAGAGGCGTTACCATAATAAATGGTAAAGCACTTATTGATTTCTTCAACCACTTCTGGTAGAACAGGGGTGGTGGCGCTGTGATCGAAATATATGTATTTTAAACTTCCGTACATAATCTTTTATTTTTTAACGATGCGAAGAAAAAACTATCACTGATTTTTAATACTGTCAATAATCTATGTAAATAAGTAAAAAAATAAGGTAGTTTTTAATTATGAACCATTAAGAATATTTACTATAATTCAATATTATTATATTCTATATTGGAATCGTTGATTTATTTGTCAAAGTTCATTAAAATTATTAAAATTATATTAATAAATTTGCCATTATGTTATTTATATTGAAGGAATGAAATGTTAGAAAATATATTACCAAACATAGATAAAATTCTTCAATACACCAATGAGATATTCATCATCAAGGATACTAGAAATAATATACTTTTTGCAAACGAGAAGATCAAAGATTATGGATATGATCCCGAGACTCTGGTGGGGCAGAAATATTTAAGTCTCCTTTCCCCCAAACACAAGGGGAAAAGATTTAAAAAAATTGTAAACAATAGAAAAGCGCTTAATTATGAAGTGGAATTTTTAAAAAAGGATGGTACTATTGTTAATGCTCTGGCTAGTAATTCTCCGGTCTGTGATGATGATGGTAAAATTTTATTTGTGGTTTCTACACTGGCTGACATAACCTCTTATAAACAGCTGCAGAAAAAACTTATCGAATCTACTTATCTTGATTATTTGACTGGCCTTTACAATATAAGGTATCTGAATAAAAGATTGAACGAGGAAATAAACAGGGCAAAAAGAAAAGGTGAGAAAATTGCCATTATAATGTTTGATATTGATAATTTTAAAAGATATAACGATAACTATGGCCATGAGAGCGGGAACAAATTACTTAAAGCAGTAGGCAGTGTTATCCGTAAAAGTATAAGAAAAGGAGTTGACCTTGGATTTCGATTTGGAGGAGATGAATTTTTAATAATAATAAATCAGGCCGAAGGAAATATTGCCTTTGAAATTGCTACTAGAATAAGAGAAAAATTTTTAAAATTGGGCTGTGATAATCTGGATTTAAGTATGGGTATAGAGTATTATAAGGACAATTATAGTATTAGAAGTTTAATAGTGAGAGCTGATAAAAAAGTCTATACCGCCAAGAGATCGAATGACAAAATAGTGAAATAAAATATTGCCCAAAATATGTTAAAATTTAATTCATTTTAATATAATAGACTCTTGATACAAAAAGAGTCTTTTTTATTTGTAAGGAAAATTGTTTATTAATTTATTGCAAGAATTAAAGGATACGGAAGCTCTGTGAATAAAGTAGCCAGAACAATATCATATATTTTTGACGGATCATTTATTTCCATACCTATTTTTTTGATTATTTGTTTGATGGTTGTGGATAATAAAATGGAAGCAATCAGCTGGGCATTTGTCTGCCTGCTGTTTGGAACGGTAATTCCCTATCTCTACGTAAGTCTCTTATATAGAAAAAAAGAAATAAATGATATGCATATCCCAAAAAAAGAAAATAGAATAAAACCGCTGCTGGTATCCTGCGTAAGCTATACCATGTGCTTTGTTATTCTATATATTTTGAACGGGCCCTTATTTTTGAAATCCATATTTGCAGTGAGCGTAGTTTCCACTGTAATTTTTACTATCATTACCTATTTCTGGAAAATCAGTCTTCACAGCAGCTGGATAACTTTTATAGTTATTACCTTCAACATTTTATTTGGCAGGTGGATGTTACTAATGATCCCTCTTATTCCGGTAATAGGATGGGCAAGGGTAAGAATAAAGAAACATACCATAAATCAGGTAATTTTGGGAGTGGGAATTTCAACCATAACCAGTTTTTTGATTTATTATAATTATGGTTTTATTAATTTATTTTAAGTAATACCGGTAATTATTTTTGGTGGTAATCTTTTAAGATTTTATTATATTCATCCGGCATAATTCGAATGATTAACTGCCCTGCTTCTCCTATATTCAGATTATAAATCATAAAAGAGAAATAATTTTATGAAACCAATAGAAAGCAAATAATTCCGTAGATAAAGCAGTGACCGCAATTATGGAGGGTAAGATTAAATACCTGCTGGCAAACCGGTGTGCTTTTTGTGAAAAATGTGGAATTAAAAATGTAATTGTTAAATTTATAAAATAGAAAGTAAAAAGAATGGAGAATGCGTTGAAATAATAATAGAAATAACCCAGTAAATTAAACCTGAACAGGGTAACGGCAATGAAAATTATAAGCAGCAAAATATAGATTATAAATTTAAAAGGATTTTTAAATATTTTTTCTGCTTTTGTATGTTTATAATACTGATAGGCAAAAACAGGGTAGAGTATTATTATAATTGCCGATCCGCAAAGAGTACCGGTTATAAATCGCAGATTATTATTGGTGTCATACAGGCCAAAATTCGATGCAACACCATCAATTAAAAAAGAAAGGAAAAAAAGGGCCAGGATTATAAGAATATAAGGAGGCGGAAGATCACTTTCCTTTTTCCTAAACATTATAAATAAGATAACTGCAGTAGTAAAAAAACCGGTATAGAAGCCGCTGCATCTGGAACAAACCGGCAAAGTTAGGTTGCCGATAACCAGGCTTCTCGAAGATAACTGATGACAGACCGAAAATCCTATGGTTTCTATTAAGGAGCTAATCACTGGTATTTTTTAGTCCTTTCCATATTCCTTTAAATTTTTAATAAAATTATAGTTTTATATCCGTAATATTGATAGAATTTTAACAAGATTGTTAGTGTTATTTTTTAATAATAATATTTTTATTTTTTTATTATCCGATATTTAAAAACTATTTAAGAAAGGTTGCTTTATGGTATGTGATTTTCATACCCATACATTTTTATCCGATGGTGTGCACAGTCCCATCGAACTTATAAGATTTGCAGCCGTTTCTGGATACCGCTGCATAGCTTTAACCGATCATGCCAGTTACTCTAATCTTGATTTTATAATATCAAGGATAAAAAAAGATTGCGAACTTGCAGAAAAATACTGGGATATAAAGGCAATCCCAGGAGTAGAATTAACCAATATCCCTTCTAAAAGTATAAACCAGATGGCTAAAACTGCCAGGGAAATGGGAGCACGGGTAGTGGTAGTTCATGGGGAGAGTATCGTAGAGAGTGTGGAAACCGGCACTAATATGGAAGCGGTTCAATCGGAATATACAGATATCCTGGCTCATCCCGGCATCCTGAAATTAGAAGAGGCAGAGCTTGCTGCCAGGAATAATGTTTTTATAGAAATTACCTCCAGAGCCGGTCATAGCCTTACTAACGGAGTGGTAGTGAATTCGGGCAGAAAAGCAGGTGTAAAATTTCTGATAAATAGCGATGCTCATAGCTGGAAGGATTTATTTAAATTAGATATGCAGGAGAAAGTTGGTCTGGGTGCCGGCCTTGAGAAAAAAGAAATTGCGGAGATTTATCATAAAAATTATAAGGAATTTTTTAAGAGGATTGGTTATTAGCTAATACCGGTAAATATTTTCTGCCATCATAATTCATCCATGCTCCCGGATCGGTAACCTTCAAGATCTAAACAAACATATTCAAATCCAATCCTTTTTAATCTTTTTATTATTTTTTCTCTTATATTATAATCAAGCATCAAAGGTATCTCTTCTTTTCCGATTTCTATCCTGGCTATAGGATAGTGGTATCTCAATCTTATTTGTTTTAGACCGAGTTCATGAAGGAAATTTTCAGCTCTTTCGATTTTTTTCAATTTGGATTCCGAAACCCTCTCACCATAAGGTAATCTGGATAACAGGCAGGAAAGTGCAGGTTTGTTCCAGGTAGGCAGTTTTAACTTTTTGGAGTATTTTCTTATCTCTTCCTTGGTCAATCCGGCATCGGCAAGAGGACTTTTTATCCCCAGTTCCTTTAAGGCCCTGATGCCCGGCCTAAAGGTGTTTAAATCATCATAATTAGTTCCGTCAGCGATAAAATTAAATTTATATTTATTTTTTATGAAAACCAATTCCGAAAAAAGTTTCTGTTTGCACCAGTAGCACCTATTTTTTGGATTGTTTCCAAGTTCTTTTATTTCAAGCTGATTATAATTTATGATTATATACCTGCAGTTCAGACTGCCCGCTATTTTTTTTGCTTCTCTAAACTCGCTTTCCGGAAATGTGGAAAGTTTTGCCGTAACTGCAATAACATTCTTGTCAAGTTCATCTTTTGCCATTTTTAGCAGGTAGCTGCTGTCCACTCCGCCGGAAAAAGCTATGATTACGGAGTCCATTTCTTTTAGGATCATTTTTAATTTATCGATTTTCCTATCAGTCATTAATCAATATCCTATTTTTGCAAGAATTATTTTCTAAAATATAGAAAATACTATCTTTTTGCAATAGTCTTAGTAAAATGGTAATTTTAAAATTAAAATAAATTGTGCTCCCGATTTTGTATGGAATTTAAATGCAGCGAGATTTCGGGATTTAAGCATTCGAAATATGGACAGGAGATAAAAATGGAGAAAATTCTATATATCGATTGTTTTTCGGGAATAAGCGGCGATATGATGGTTGGTGCGCTGCTTGATCTGGGGATTGATATATCTTTTTTAAAAAGTGAATTAAAAAAGCTTGATGTTACCGGATATGATATAGCCTGCCGGGAAATAAAAGCAGGTTCTATCAAAGCTAAAAAATTTGATGTAAAAGTAACAGGACCACAGCAGGATAGAAATTACAGAAATATCAAAAGAATAATCAGTGAAAGCAAATTAGATGCCGGGATCAAAAAAATGTCTGTGGGTATTTTCCAGCTGGTTGCAGAAGCAGAAGCTTCCATACACGGCTATGATGTAGATAATGTACATTTTCACGAAATAGGGGCAGTGGATTCTATTATTGATATTGTAAGTACCGCCATATGTTTAAATAATTTGAAAATCAAATCATTTTACAGCAACGCCGTTCCCATGGGAAAGGGTCTGGTTGATAGTTCACATGGTAAGTTGCCGGTACCGGCACCGGCAGCGGTGGAGATATTAAAGAAGGTACCGGTATACGGGGGTGGTTTTGATTTTGAGGTTACCACTCCCACCGGCGCCGCCATAATAAAATCACTGGCGGCCGGCTTTGGCAGCATTCCTTATATGGAAATCCATAAAATCGGTTATGGAACTGGAAAAAATAAAGGTAAAAAGATTCCCAATATTTTAAGGCTTTTAAAAGGAGTCGGTAAAGGTGAGCATGGTATAAGGGAAGAAAACCTGATTATGCTTTCTGCAAATATTGATGACAGCACCCCGGAGATTATTGGTTACCTGATGGAAGAATTATTTAAAGCCAGAGTGTTGGACGCATGGGTAGAACCTATTTATATGAAAAAAAACAGGCCCGCCTTTAAAATTGGTGTTCTCTGCAGCAGAGAATCCGAATGGGAAGTAATAAATATAATGCTTATGGAATCCACAACGCTTGGAGTTAGAAGAGAGGAAATAAAGAGGTATTCTGCCGGTAGAGAAGTGAAAACAGTCAGGCTGCCTTATGGTGAAGTTAAAGTAAAGGTAAGTACTGTGGAAGACCGAGAAGTAAACATTTCACCTGAATTCGAATCCTGCCGGAGATTGGCAAAGAAAACCAAAAAACCGCTTAAGGAAATATATCAGGATGCTATCTTATTTTTCTCAAGAAGATAATATCTTAATATTTCCTGCAAAACGGCCACAGTAGGCACGGCAATTATAAGTCCCCATATACCCAGTAAGGCACCGCCGGCCATTAGTGAAAAAATTATAATACCGGGATGAACCCCTACCTGATATTTCATTATGTTTGGAGAAATGACGTAATTGTCTATTTGTTGAACGGCAATAAATAAGAGGATTACCAGCAGAGCCTTCAGCGGAGAGATAAAGAGTGCAGCCAGGGCAGCAGGTACGGCACCTATTATAGGTCCCAGGAGAGGTATAAGATTGAAAAGTCCTGCTATGAAACCAAGAAGAATGGCAAAATCTACCTTCAATATAAGCAGCACTATGGTGCATAATATGCCCACGATAATGGATACCAGTATCTGTCCTCTGACATATTTCCCACCCACTTTATTGATTTTATCCAGAATAATAATGGTATGATTTTTAAATCTTTTTGGAATTATCTTTATGAATGTAGCCTTTATCCTCTCGTTATGCATAAGTATATATATTCCCAGCAGTGGGCCCACTATGAAGTATAAGACTATATTAAGCACCGATCTGCCCAGAGTAGTAGCACTCTGGAAAATATTAATTTCCTCCAGGTTGATTCTGTTTATAAGATATTGGGTAACCGAACTGGCATCTTTTGGTATGATCTCCTTGCCTACCAGATTTTCGATATTTTTAATCAGAGTGTTGTTTTGTAAAAAATCATTTATAAATTTGGTTAAATTTTGCATATATGAAGGGAAACTCTTTATAAAAGTCTGAAACTGGCCAATTATTACAGGTATTACGAAGAAAAAGATGGTAAAGATAATCCCTATAAAAATGAGGTAAGTTATGGCTACTGCGAATATTTTTCTCATTTTCTTTTGCAGGAGGATTACCAGCGGACCCAATAGATAAGCTATAGCTATGGCTATGATCAGCGGTATAATTGCTATTCTTATCTGATATACGATGTAAAAGAAAAGGGCAATGATTAAAAGAAAGCCGATTATCGACCAGGAGAAAATCCCTATATTTTTTATTGTCTTGCTGCCATTTGGTAATTTTCTTAATCTCATCTCTAATCATTATATTATATTTTTTAAAAAAAAATAAACTATTAAACCATCTAAAGTTATTAATAGGAGAAAATAATATAAGGGTAAGGAGTTTGATTTTAAAATACCAGAAGACAATCCTGAAGCATGCCCTTTCGGTTTTGACTTATTAACTGATTTAAAATAAAATATTTATCCTTTAGAAGAACTGACAAATCAGGAGGAAGCACTAATGAAATACGGTCATTTTGATGATAAAAACAAGGAGTACGTAATCACCAATCCCAAAACACCGGTTAAATGGATCAATTATATCGGAACTTTAAAATTCGGTGGTTTTGTGGATCATACCGGCGGTGCATTGATATGTAAAGGCGATCCGACTTTAAACCGGATAGTAAAATATATCCAGCAGATGCCTTCCTCGGAGTTCAAGGGTGAAACTTTATATCTCCGGTTCAGACAGGGAAATGGTTATAAAGTTTTTTCACCTTTTTTTGTTCCTACACTGGATCGATATGATTTATATGAATGCCATGTTGGCCTGGGCTATACCCGTATAATATCTGAATTTTATGGAATACGGACGGAGTGTACTATCTTTGTTCCTATAAATGATGAGCGGGAAATCCGGGAAGTAAAAATAATCAATAAAGCAGAAAGAGAACTGGAAATCGATGCTATAAGTGTGGTTGAGTATACGCACTTTGATGCTGTAAAACAATTCAATAATGCTGACTGGGTTCCGCAGACCATGCAATCCCGCTGTATAAGAGAAAAAGGCGGCCTTTTGACTTTGACTCAGTATGCTTTTATGCGCAGGGAAACCAACGTGAATTTTTTTACATCCAGCTGGCCTGTTTCCTCTTTTGAATCGGATAGGAAACGATTTCTGGGAGATAATGAGTATGGAACCTGGTCAAGCCCGCTTTCACTGCAAATGGAGGAGCTGGCCAGTTATGAAGCCAATAGGGGAGATAATATAGGCGCTATTATGCACCATCTTGGAAACTTCGAACCCGGCCAGGGGAAAAGCTTTATTACTCAGCTGGGGCAGGAACAGAATTTTGAAAAAGCCTGCTCTGGTATTGAAAAATACAGAGATCCCCGATCGGTAAGGAAAGCATTTGATGAAATGAACTGTTTCTGGGATGAGTTTTTATCAACAATGCAGATAGAGACACCGGACCCCAATATGGACAGCATGCTTAATATTCAAAATCCTCGTCAGTGCTTTATCACTAAAAACTGGTCCCGCTATCTTTCATATTACCAGCTGGGAATGGGGACACGGGGTATCGGTGTTCGTGACGGTTCGCAGGATATAATGGGGGTAGTCAGCCATATACCCGGAGAAACAAAAGAAATGTTAAAACAACTGATGATGATTCAAAGAAAAAACGGCAGTGCAATGCATGGTTTTAACCCCTTAACCATGGAAGGATCCAGAGGAGATTCGGTTGAGATACCGGACCGGCCTCATTACTATGGCGATGACCATCTCTGGATCATTCTGGCAGTAATCGCTTATCTGAAAGAGACCGGAGATATGGATTTTTTGAAAGAGATTATTTCATATTATGAAAAAGGCGGAGAAGGAAAACCCGATGAGAGTGGAACAGTTATGGATCATATGAAAAGAGCTCTGAATTTTACCAGGAATGATAAGGGGAGACACGGTATACCACACCTGGGTTTTGCAGACTGGAATGATACGGTTAATCTCAGAACCGGTGCGGAATCATTGTTCAATACCTACCTTTATGGAAAAGGGCTTAAGGAAATGATTGAGCTTTGCAGTTACCTGAATGACCCTGCCTCGGTTAAGCTCTACCAGGAGGAGTATGAGATCATAAAAGAGACATTTAATAAAACTTGCTGGGATGGCCGATGGTATATTCGCTATTTTGACTCGGACGGGACTCCAATGGGTTCACATAAAAATAAACAGGGCAAAATATATTTGAATGCTCAATCCTGGTCTTTGATATCCGGAATGGCAACCGATAAAAGGGCGGAAAAAGCTCTGGAGTCGGTAAACAAGCTTCTTAATACTCCCAAGGGGATTAAAGTGAGCTGGCCAGGCTTTGACGGTTATGATCAAACCAAAGGGGGCATTACTACTTTTCCTCCCGGAACCAAGGAGAATGGAGGTATTTTTCTGCATACCAATCCCTGGGCAGTAATTGCCGAGACCATAATAGGGAATGGTGACCGTGCCTATGAGTATTACAATCAGATAAATCCTGCTGCTAAAAATGATATTATAGATGAGTATGAATGCGAACCCTATGTCTACGCACAGAATATTCTAAGTGATGAGCACCCTCAATTCGGCCTGGGGCGAAACAGCTGGCTTACCGGAGCAGCTTCATGGATGTATCAAGCCGGTACTAAGTTTATACTGGGTATACGGCCAACTTACAGTGGCATGGAGATAGATCCCTGTATTCCTAAAAAGTGGAATGGCTTTAAAGCTGTTCGCAAGTATAGAAATGCCATTTATAATATAGAAGTAAGAAACCCCGATCATATCAATAAAGGAGTATCCAGCTTAAAAGTGGATGGTGTGGAAATAAATGGCAATATAGTTCCTGTTTTTGAAGACAGCAAGACCCACCATATAGAAGCAGTAATGGGGTAACCGGGTAACTGCTGTTTTAAAATTGATTTATAATAAATTTTGTGTATCCGAGGAACAAAAATTAATATTAAGGCACAGGTTATTAATTGAAGTAGCATTATAATTGTGATAAAGTTTAGACTCAAAAATATAAAAATGGAAAAATATATAAACAGGGAATCATAATGCCGCAGGAGTCTATTGCTGCTTATGTTAATAATATCATAGCTTTCATAATTTTTGTTATTGTTTTGGCCCTTATATTTGCTTTCCTTTTTCTGTTATCCCATATATTGAATCGCAGAACCGGGATTAGAAATAATATGGGGAGTGTGTGTATAAAAAAAGAGTTTAACCCGGCTAATTACCCGGATATATTGAACTATAAAAAAGATCCCTACCGACAAAAAAATATCTTTATTCTGGGAACGGTATTGGTAATCATAATTGTTTTTATATTCCTTATTTTTGCCGTTTTTAATTACAGCAGAAACCCATCTATAAATTTAAATCTATATCTGATTATAGGTATAATATTTTATCTTATATTAATGGTTATATACCTGGTTAGATCGAAAATTATTAGTTAGGAGTTATATAAATGTCTTCTATTATTAGAAGCAATCTCAATATTATGGTTACCGGATTTGGCTGCTGTAAGCAGGAAATATTTGCAGTTCAGAGCGCTTTATATGATGTTCAGAGATTTGGCATAAATTTTGTCAATACTGCCGAGGATGCAGATTTGCTGGTTGTTCAGGGTTTTTACAATGAACCGGGAATAATCAGAGTTTTGGATATTTATAAAAGAATGCCCTGGCCAAAAGGAATAATAGCAGTGGGGAGCTGTGTTTTGAATAAAAATTTGTTTAACTTGAAAAGCAAATTATTGAGCCAGTTCAGGAGCAGTGTAGAAATAAGTATGTGCATCCCTGGATGCCCTCCCAGGCCGGAAGCTTTTATGTATGCGATTTTAAGATTTTTAAATAGAAGTTAAGAATAATAGAACAGATAATAAATTAATATTTTTATACCAATGATTGATAATATTTATGATAAAATTTATCCTTCCTCCAAGTTCACCTTTATGGAGGAAACAGCAAGAAATCTGGAATTTATCCTGAAGGATAAAATAAATGATATTTTTAAAGCCGGCCTCGATTTATTAATAGAAGTGCCAAAAGATAATTTCTATTCGGTGGTAAAGGAATTAAAAGAAAATCCGGAACTTAAAATAAATAGTTTCCAGAGTATGTCCACTTATAAAAGCGATAAAAAGAACTTCCTGATAGTAAACCTTAATTCTTCTATAAATGATTTTTCGGTTATATTGAAAACGGAAATATCGAGTGGAGAGTCAACAAGGGATTATACCGAAATTATAAATATTCTTGGGGAGTTTTATAAAGCAGCCAGTTTTTACCAGTACAGGGATAAAATAGTTCCTCACAGTTTCAATATCAAAATTCCGCCCGGAACTCTGGATGGACTGGACTGTTTTGATCTGGATATTGTTGCTCAAAATGATGAAATTAAAGAAGCTTATATTGATATAGATATAAGCAGGATTGTGAGTAGCGAATATTATAAAAATATGGAGGTTTATGATCTTATAACCTATATAAGTAGATTTGACTGGAAAGCAGGTGTATTTCCCGAAATCTGCCTGTGCAGTGCTTTTGAAGAGGTGCTGCAGCTTAAGATAACCCAGAGGGCTCAGTATATAAGGATGCTTCTTGGTGAATTATACAGGGTGTCTAATCATATTTATTTTATTTCCAATATTTGTAATATATTGCAGTATGATGTTGCCTACAATCTTTCTCTTCTGGAAAGGGAAAGGGTTTTAAGGATTATAGAAGCAATTACCGGTTCCAGAATCGTACCTAATTTTATAAGGATAGGGGGAGTAAAAGAGGACATAAGTGAAGAAATGCTGGATAGTATCAGAAAAAATCTTCCTATTTTATTTAAAAACATAAGGAGAATCGAAAAAATAATAACCAATGATTTCATAATAATGGAAAGGTTAAAAAATACTGGAGTAATCAGTAGGGAGGCTGCCCTGGAGTATGGTGTAACCGGGCCAAATCTGAGAGCTTCAGGTATCAGATATGATTTACGCAAGGATAAAGACCTTATTTCCTATAAAGATTTATCATTTACGGTGCCTATAGGTAGAAAAGGAGATTGTCTGGATAGAGTTCTGGTCAGATTTGGTGAAATATTTCAATCCCTGAGAATAATAAATCAAATTACCGGTAAGTTTCCGGAGGGAACTTATATAAAGAAAATAAATCTATCACACCTGGAGTTCCAGCCGGGTGTGATTTCATATGGTATCGAATGTCCGCACGGTCTTTTCAAAATTTATATGGAAGTTGGAAAAAGAAATTTAAATTCTCTTATAGTAATGGGTCCCTCCATTAATAGTCTTATTTTAAGCGAGGAAATACTTAAAGGCAGCAGGATAGAAGATATTGATATAATTTTAATGAGTCTGGATATAAGTCCTGGAGAAATAATAAGCACATAAAGGCGGAGTATAATGTTACTTATCCTGAAAAAAATTTTTTATATCCTTTTACTGCTCGCGGTAAATTTGTATATATGTGAGTATATAAGCAATAAACTTGCCGCCCGTACCGAATTGAGAAGGGGATATATTATAACCAGAGCATCAAGTGCTGGGTTTCCCCTGGTCAGGTTTTATAAATATTTATCAAACGACCATAAAATAAATATATGGACTTTTTTTATCTTCCTGCTTTCTTTTTTGATATGGAGTGCAGTTCCCATAACCGCGAATCTGGTTTTGGTAGAAAAGGACTACAGTCTTTTGATTGCGTTAACTTTCTATATCAGCCTTATAATTATTTTACTTCTTAATTCAAGCAGATCTTCTTATAGCGAAGTATTTAGCGAAAACAGCAAGAAAATATTAATCCTGCTTTCTTTTATGGCGCCTCTTTTATTCAGCGTGGCAAGTATTGTCCTGATAAATAAAACCTTAAGTTTAAGGGAGATTGTGAATTCCCAGCATAAATATTGGAATATAATCTTACAGCCTCTGGGCTTTTTGACATTTTTTGTTTCCATGTTTTTTCAGTTAAAGCTGCTGGGTATAAGCAGGAAAAGTTACCTGTCAACTGGAGTAAATATAGGCAAAGAGGGAAAAGGATTGGGAAAAATTATCGAAAAGCTTTCGGTTTATATGGTTATTTTTTTCCTGATCATAATTTTGAATATCCTTTATCTGGGTGGATGGCAGGACCTGTATATTATAAGGGGAGAGATAATGCTTGCTGTTAAATTTTATTTTATCTTTATAATATTATTATTGGCGGATAAGATAACCGGAAGGATAGACAGCTATAACTTTCTGGTAAAAATTAACTGGAAATTTTTGATTCCAGTCTCGCTGGTTAATTTTATAATTACCCTGGGGTTTTTTGTAGCCAGGGATGTGTATAATTTAATTTGAATTTGTTTTTTAAATGTTAAGACTTATAAAAAATTTTTTTATGGTTCTGGGAAATATATTCAGGAAACCTCGAACCGTGGTTTACCCCAAGGAGAAAATAATAATTCCTGACAACAGTAGAGGTGTTCTTCATTTAAAATTGGATCCGGATTCCCTGGATGTTATTTGTAGAGGTTGTGGATTGTGCAGTATAATTTGTCCCCAGAACTGCATAGAGGTAAAGAAAAGAAGGGAAGGCAGTGGCAGAGAAGTTCTTGATGAGTTCTGCCTGGATTTAAGTAAATGTATTTTTTGCGGGAACTGCGTTGAATTCTGCAGGATGAATGCTATAGATATGTCTTACCTGTATCAGCTGGCGAAGTTTAAGAAAAAAAACCTGAGATTGGAGAAAAACGAGTTAATAAAACCATCAGGTACCATAAGAGATTTCTGGTAAAATAAATATGTCATATGTAAGTCAATTAACAATAATAATAATAAACTATATCAGTATTTTTGGTTTGTTGATATGTAGTTTATTATCGCTTTTTTTAACCGATAAAAGAAAAAAGTTACTATTTTTATTCCTTTCCTTTATATTTGTTGGTGTTTTAAGTTTTGTATACTATTCCGGTGTTTTATTCTTCATAACCGGGATAATAATACTGTTCTTTTTGGTATCCTTATATTTATTGGTCATACAGGTGGAGTTATTCGGAAAGGAAATAGAGGGGGAGTCAGATAAGAAATTAAAAAGCAGCACTAATTCAATCAGAAGTAGAGTTCTAAATATAATCATACCGCTTTTGTTTTGTATAGCCATTGGATATTTTATTTATAAATATATGGCTGATTTTATAAGAGGGATAGGAATCACCAGTGATATTTTAATTATAGGATTAAGTGATATTGCTAGGCAGTTTTTTGCCGATTATAGTCTGGTTTTAATAATTATAATGGCATCATTATTCATATCTTTTTTGTGGTTTATAACTATCAGAACGGATAAAAAATGATTTTTCAATTAATTGTATATTTTAATTTTTTACTTTTGCTGATAGGAGTATTTGGAATTTTTTATAGTAAAGATATTATATCGGTTTTTATTTCCTTTCAATTTATAATAATTTCCGCTTCTATGAATTTTTTAAGTTTTTCACAATTTTTATATCAGCGTTCGCTGTGGGACAAAATATTTATTATTTTTGGGATTACCATAATATATTTTTTAATGTTTTGCCTTATTTATTACATTTATTCGAATCGGGAAATACCAGGCAAAGAGATGCTTTATAAAGAGTTTAAAATATTTGAAATAGTCAGAAACGACTGGTGGGGAGAAGATAACCTGTAAATCATGAACTTTTTATTTCATATAAGTGAAAAGGTAAACCCTTTTCAGAGTATAATTATTTTATCAATTACCATTCTTGTTTTATCTTTTTTTGCCGTTTCTAAAAGTAAAGCAGTAAAAAGATATTTAATGGCACTGGTTTTGGTTTCTTTTGTTCTAGCTTTTTACCTCAACATCTATAGTTATATTTCCGGCGGCAGCTTTTCTAGTTCACTCCTATCTTTTGGAAATGTGCAGGTGGCAGAGGCTGGTATTATAATATTCAGTGCCATAAGTTTATTATTTTTTATTTTTATATATCAGGGGGATAATAGTAATTTTACCAGAATACTTATTCTTTTTTTATTTTCAGTCATCTGTGCCTTATTTATGATTATCTGCAAAAATTTTCTTTTAATATTCACCAGCCTTTCTATATTCATATTAACCATATTTCAACTGATATCTGCCATGAATTCAAAAACGGATAAGATCAACTTGTATATATTCGAGTATTTTTTAAGGTCCGCCCTAACGGTTGTCCTGTTCTTTTTTGGGTTTTCATTGTTATACGGCGCTACCGATTTTAAGGATTTTAATCAGATTTTACAGTCGGAATATATTTCGAATCCGCTGGTTGTTACCGGTATGATTGTTTTTGGAATTGCCCTTTATCTGTATTTTTTCTTATTTCCTTTCCAGGGTCCTTATATGAAAATGATAAAAAGAGGTGAGTTTGCATCCAATGCCGTGGTATGGTTTATTTATTTCCCGGTAGGAATTTTTACTTTTTTAAAACTGAGCGGTTTATATAATTTTTTTATAGAAAAAAACAACATTTATCTTTCTATCTTTCTGGTGATTATAACTTATCTTTGCATGCTGGCAGGAAATATCGGAGCGGTTAAAACCAAAAGCTCCAGAAGGATAATATCATTCTTATTCTTATTTTTCATGGGTACTTTTTTACTTAATATTTCCATGTATTCAACCGGGATTATAACCAGGCTTTCCATGGATTTATTTAATTTTGCAAATATTTTCCTCATGCTGATCAGTTTTATACCTTTGTACGGAATTTTCAGCAGTGTCGAAAAAAGTAGAGGCGGAGACTATATAAATAATATAAGGGGGCTGGGAAGAAGTAATAAATATATAGGTATAAACCTGGTAGTAATATTTATATCCTGGTTCGGATTTGCCTATCATATAGAACCATTTGTAAAATATTTCAGGAGTACCAATTTTTTAAAAATGGGGACAGTCAATATCTTATTGCTGCTGATAATAGTGGCTGCTTTTATGTTTCTTTCAGTAAATGTTTTCAGAATTTTGGCAAATATTTTTAAAAAATCCCCTTCAGCGGCAGAACAGAGAATTTTATTTCCAAAATTTTTATATATTTATATTACTTTTTTTTCTCTTATTATATTAGCTACTGCATTGCTGGGTCTTCTGAAAATATTGAACGTTGATATAGCATTTATAAACTTTGAAATAACGGAATTTAACTTTTAAAATATCTTCAAGCTTTGCTTCTTTAAGAACTTGGAAAACCGGGAAAAAAATAAAAAAAGATTTAATATAAAACATTTTTTGATTATTATACTAATTTTAATCATAGTAATAGCTGTAATCATCAGCATAAATAAAATTTCCTTAAGAGAGGAGTATAAGCCGCCTACCGCTCTGGCAGACGAACTTCCCCGGTACAGGTTAATAGATATGGATAATACAGGCATTTCCGGGGATAGGGATAATGATGGAATAAATGACCAGAAAGATATAATGCTTGGTGCAGAAAAACAACTACGGGAACCTGCAAAAAATATTTTTCTGGAGGAAGATGAACCTAATTATTACCAGAATGGCGATCCCCCTGAGAATCTGGCTATAAGTACGGATATTATAGCCAGAGCTTTTCGGGAGGCAGGTTTTGATTTGAAGGAACTGGTGCATGAAGATATAAAGGAAAACTTCGATCAGTATCCCTTAAGAGAAATATGGGGGCAAACCGTATCTGATCCTAATATTGATTACCGCAGGATTCAAAATTTAGAGATTTTTTTCAGAAGAAATGCCAGATCTCTGGACATTTCATTTGACTTTTCAAGCAGCAGTAAACTTAACCAATGGCTCCCCGGGGATGTTATCTTTTTTGATATGGATAGGGATGGATATACGGACAATGTCGGTATTATTTCGGATAATACCACCAGAGATGGAGTTCCCAAGGTAATCTATAACTATATCGATCCAGGCTATACTGTTGAAAAAAATATCTTAAAAGAAAAAATTATAACCGGCCATTATAGATTTCCACCCTAAATTTTAATAAAGATAATCATAAAATTAAAACTATTCGATTTTTTCAGTATTGTTTAAAGATATGTAGAATTAATTAAATCTATAAAAATATATATAAATGTAATAAAATATTTTAAATAAAACTGCCCGATCCGTTAGCGGGTTACTTGTTTAAAGCCTGCTGCAAAAAAATAAAGAAAATTATTACAAATGTATGGAAAATATATATCGAAAGAATTAAAAATATCAAAAATTAATCTTTTAAAAAGAGTGATATTTTTAATTACTGCACTTTTAATCTTTATTTCCTCCCTGGTTGTTTTGCCTGGAAAGATATACGCCATTACCTTAAAAGAACTGGGAAACGCCATTGCCAGATTAGGCCAGGATGAGGAGAATCTGCTGGAAGAAATAATTGCATCCGAGGCGGAAGTGGAAAATAAAAGAAATAAACTGAATTCACTGAATGAAGAACTTGCCGCACTGGAAAACCAGTTGGACGAGCTTAATGAGACTAAAAGAGAATTAATCAGGAGCATTGAAAATAAGAAAAATGCACTGGAAGAAAAAATAATTTTTTCATATAAATACGGGAATGATGATGTTGCCAAGCTTATAATTAGTGCCAGGGATTTGAATGAAGTTATAAACAATCTTTATCTGTTTAAAAACATCATGGAGAAACAGGCGGATCTAATAGAACAGCTGCGTTTCGAAAAAGAGGAATATGACAGGATTTCCCGTAAAGCAGAAGAGAAAAAGAAAGAAATTGAAAATACCAGGGATACCATTAAGGAAGAAGAAAACCAGCTCCTTAAAAGTATAGAAGACAACAAAGTTCTGCTGGATAAAGTAAAGAATGAAAAAGGAGAGATCCAGAATCTTCTGGACGAGATAGAAAAAAGAATAGCAATGATCCAGCCTCCCGGACTTACTCTGACCGGAGAGTGGGATATGACGGCTACCGGATATTATGCTTTTGGAAGGGGAGGTAATGATATAAATGGAAATGGCATTACAGCAATAGGATTAAGAGCACGAAAAGGGATAGTTGCCGTTGACCCCAGAATTATTCCCCTGGGAACCAAGCTTTATATACCCGGTTATGGGGAAGCTCTGGCTGCCGATACTGGAGGGTGGATAAAAGGAAACAGGATTGATCTTTGTTTTGAAACCCTGGAAGATTGTTACCACTATGGCAGAAGAAAAATAAAAATATATCTGGTTGAGGATTAAATCGGCTAGACTATTTTTAAAAATTTGGAAAGGGATTCGAAATCCTTTATATATCTTTCTTCGTTAACCGTACCCTTGGTGAGAACATCCTGAGGATCAAAAAAGGGAACCAGTTTAAAAGAGGGGTTTTCAAATATTCTCATATGTATTTTTTCCATACTCCTGTATTTCTTTTCTACGGAAAAAAATTTCTGCAATATAATATTGGACACATCCAGACCCAGAGAAACAATTATATGAGGAGTAATTATAGAAATTTCTTTGGTTAAAAATGATATACAATTATTTATATGCTTTTTTAGTGGCTTTATGGTTTTTAATGGAGAGCTTCCATTATTTTCCGTCCATTTTTCCGGTGTACATTTAACCAGGTAAGTAATGTAAGTATCTTTAGTCAACGAAAGTCCGGTTTTGTTTAATATTTTTTTTATAAATTTATCCTGGTTGTTGACGCTAGAGAAAGTGCTCCTTTTTCCTACTTCACTGGCTAAAGGGCGGCTGGCAACTATCATTATGTTTGCTTTGGATGCCCCCGTACCGCCTCCTGGCTGTTTTCGGATTTTTACCAGGTCCGGGCACTTTTTGCAGCTTACGATTTCTTTGTTTAATTTACTTAAACTCTCTTTGGCACTTATTGGCATATGAAAATCGAAATATATTTAACCTCAATGATCGTCAGTTAAATTTTAAAACATTTACGTTTTAAAAGTATACAATATAAAAAAAGTTGAGTAAATAAAAAATCGCCTGTTGTTTATTTTCCCAATTTTATTTCTTTAAATAAATTTGCCATCTCGATGGCACTTAACGCTGCTTCCCAGCCCTTATTTCTCATTCCGGTTCCGGCTCTCTCGACAGCCTGTTCCAGGCTGTCAGGGGTTATAACCCCGAAAGCAATGGGAATATTAAGGTTCAGGCTGATTTTGGCGCATCCTTTAATAGTCTCGCTGGCAATATACTGGTTATGCGATGTATCTCCCTTTATAATCGCACCAAGACAGATAATAGCATTGTATTTTTTTGATTCAGCCATAATTTTTACTGCCGCGGGGATCTCAAATGCACCCGGTACCCAGGCTACTTCAATATTATTATCATCGCATTGGTGTCTGTGCAGGCAGTCCAGTGCGCCGTCCAGTAACCTTGAGGTTATAAAATCATTATACCGGCTTACTACTATTGCGAATTTTAATTCTTTTGCATTAAGTTTACCCTCATACTTTTTCATGTTTCCCCTTTCTGTTTTATGATCATAAAATATGATTTAATTTATTTTTTTTAGTAGATAAATATTTTTTATTATTTTTGTTGGGAGGTATGGCCAGAGGTATTCTTCTGGTGACCTTAAGCCCGTAACCTTCCAGTCCTACTATTTTTTGGGGATTATTGGTCATAAGCTGAATGGTAGATAATCCAAGATCGGAAAGTATCTGTGCTCCCATACCGTAATCCCTTAAATCGGCATCAAATCCCAGGTATAGATTTGCCTCTACCGTATCCAATCCTTTTTCCTGAAGTTCATAAGCTTTCATTTTATTGCATAAGCCTATTCCTCTTCCTTCCTGAGACATATAAAGCAGTACTCCGCAGCCCTTTTTATTTATTTTTTTAAATGCCCTGTCCAGCTGCTCTCCACAGTCACATCTCATAGAGCCAAAAGTATCGCCGGTAAGGCATTGTGAGTGTACTCTTACCAGGACATTCTTCTTACCCCTGACCTTTCCTTTTATAAATGCAATATGAAATTCAGGTTTCAGAATAGACTGGTAAGTAATAGCTTTAAATTCACCCCATCTAGTGGGTAAATTAACTTCGGCAACTTTCTCAATCAATTTTTCCTTTCTTTTCCTGTATCTGATAAGCTCTTCTATGGTTATTATTTTTATATCAAATTTTTCTGACATTTTTATAAGGTCAGGTAAATGTGCCGTTTCTCCATCGCCTCTAATAACCTCACATATAATGCCGGCAGGATACAGCCCGGCTATTTTTGCAAGATCCACTGCCGCTTCCGTGTGGCCGGCTCTGATAAGAATACCGCCGTCATGGGAACACAGAGGAAATATATAGCCCGGTATGGATATATCTTCCGGTCTGGTGTTAGAATTAATGAAAGTTTTTATGGTTTTTACTCTGTTACTGGCGGAAATTCCGCTTCCTTTTATGGAACCTGCGTTTATAGATACGGCTAGAGATCCGGTCCCGGCAGAAAGGGATTTATCCTCATAACTTATCATCGGTATCTTTAGTTGATTTAATCTCTCTTGTTCGCAGGGAAGAAAGATTAAGCCTCTGGCGTGGGTTATGAAAAAGTTTATGGAAGAGGTTGTTACTTTTTCCGCAGCCTGAAAAAATACTCCTTGATTATTGGGCAGCTTATCGTCAACGATAATTATAGCTTTCCCTTTTCTTATATCATCGATTACATTCTCTATAACATAAAAAAATTTACCTTTATTTTGTGAATCCATATTTTTTCAATTTCTCCTTAAGTATTTTATCTTTGATTTCCCGGGAATTTGTGTTTGGTACCCCACTGGATTTTAGGAAATTTATTACATAGCGGGCCAGCATATCTACCTCAATATTAACTATATCACCGGGGTGTTTTTTAGAGAGATTAGTATTTTCAAAGGTGTAGGGTATGATTACCACACTAAAATTATCATCATTGACCTCGGATATGGTAAGGCTTATCCCTTCGACAGCAACGGAACCCCTGAGTGCTATAAGGCTACGAATATCAGGGGGGAGCCCGATTTTAATTATATGGGATCTTCCGGTTTTAGAGATATTAAGGATTTTTGCGGTGCAGTCTACATGACCGCTTACAAAATGTCCCCCCAGTTTATCGGCGGCGGTTAAAGAATTTTCAAGGTTGACCACTTCACCGGCTCCAAGGTATTTCAAAGAAGTATTATTTAAGGTTTTAAAGGAAGTATCACAGGTAAAACCTTCATTATCTACAGCGGTAACCGTAAGGCAAACTCCATTTACGGATATGGAATCACCGGTATCCAGATCTTTCAGGATTTTAGAGCACTGGATTTTAATTTCCCTGTCCGGTACCCTGTCTTTAATTTTTATTATTCTGCCGATTTCTTTTATAATTCCGGTAAACATATTAAAACTCCGTTAACTTATTTCATTGTTTTAAGGGGTAAGCAGTAATAACCAGGTCGCTTCCCACCCTTTTTATATTTTTAAATTCCAGGTTCAGGCTTTCTTTTATTTTCATTATCCCCAGACCGCTAAACATGTCATACTTGCTGTCTCCCCCAATAATCTTGGGAGCCAGGTAAAAAATAAATTTATCGATTAAATTCCTCTTTAGAAAAGAACCGGCCAGAGAGGGACCGCACTCTAAAAGTATGGATGTTATTTGATACCGCTGGTATAGGATTTTAAGTATTTTAAATATATCCAGACCTCTTTTTATTACTGTATCACTACTTACCGGCAAAACATCGATGTTATTTTTCTGCAGTTTTTTAATTTTATCCCTGAGTCCGGATTTATTGTTTTTACCGGTAAATATAATGGTTTTTGCCAGATTGGAAGTTTTTACTATGTTGGAATCCAAATCGATTTTAAGATTACTGTCAAGTACTACCCTGTGGATTTTTCTTTCATCGGCTATATTTATTTTTTTAAATGGTTCACTTAAATTTTTCCGGGGTAAAAGGTAAGGGTTATCATTTAGAACAGTGTTTATACCGGTTAATATACAGCCGTATTCCCTGCGGATTTTCTGAACCTGAATCCTTGATTTTTTCGATGTTATCCATCTGGAATCGGAAGATTTGGCAGCCAGTTTACCATCGATACTGGAAGCTATTTTACAGCAAACAAAAGGGATCCCGGTTTTGATCTGTTTGAAGAAAACCTCATTTTGTAGTTCTATCTTATCTTTTAAAAGCCCACTTTTTACTTTTAATCCTGCATTTTCCAGGAATTTTATTCCCCTTCCATTGACCAGAGGATTTGGGTCAATACTGCCAATAATTATTTCCTTAAAATGATACTTTACAATCTCACCGGTACAGGGTGGTGTTTTTCCCTGAAAAGCGCATGGTTCAAGGGTTACGTACATGGTTGAATTATCAAGGGATACTCTGGAATTTTCTATGGCTTCTATTTCGGCGTGAGGAAGCCCCGCCTGCCGGTGATAACCCCGGGATATAACTTTTCCATCTTTTACAATAATGGTACCGACCATAGGATTGGGATTGGTTTTCCCTCTTCCTTTTTCGGCAAGTTTTATGGCCTGTTTCATATACTTAATATCTTCTGTACTAAAGTTATTCATTTTTTAAAATATGTTGTCTGCTAAAAACATATCAAATAAAAAACCATGGAGAAAATCCATGGCTTAATATTATTAAAGTCCGAAATTTTCTCCCATCCAGACTGTTACTGTCGGTCTTAGAATTTCACTAAGTCAGCCCACCATTCTGGCGGGGTTGCGGACTTTAACCGCCGGTAAGGAATTTCACCTTTCCTCGAAAATTACTAAAATCCTTATAAATTTTAAAAAAAACAAAAGGTTATGTTTAAAATATACTAGAATCGATTTAAAATGCCAAGTTTTTTTTAATTTATAATGCAGCCTTTATATAAAAAGATTCATAAGCCCTAAATTAACCTTGAATTTATGTTATAATCCATAGTGTAATTAGAGAAGGGGTAAAAGGCTATGAAAAATAAGGGCAACTTAATAAAGATTTCTGTTTCTATTTTAGACAGCGACTTTACAGATCTGGCCGGTGAAATTAGAGAAATCGAGAAAGCCGGCGCGGAAATGCTTCACATCGATGTTATGGATGGCAACTTTGTGCCCAATATAACTATCGGACCTCCGGTTATAAAACGTTTGAGAAATGAAACCGGACTTTTTATGGATGTACACCTAATGATTAAAAGACCGGATAGGCTGCTTGACAGTTTTATTGAGAGCGGAGCGGATCTTATAAATGTTCATGCCGAAGAATGTCCTCACCTTGACCGTACCCTCAATTATATAAAGCAGGCAGGAAAAAAGGCGGCAGTAACCTTAAACCCTTCGACCCCTTTGTGTTACCTGGAAAATGTACTGCACCTGGCGGATATGGTATTGATTATGACTGTCAACCCCGGATTCGGGGGACAGGAATTTATCCCTAGTATGGTTTATAAAATTAAAAGGTTTAAAAAAATGATAGAAGATTACAGAAGCTATTCTTCCGATGTAAAGAGAAATATCGATATCGAGGTAGACGGAGGAATTAATATCGATACTGCACCGGTTGCCGTCAAAGCCGGTGCTAATGTTCTGGTTATGGGCAAAGCAATCTATGATTCAAAAAATCCATCTGAATATATAAAAAAAGTAAGAGAAAAATTATCCACAGTGATAATGGTGTAATTTAATCTTTTCTAAAAAATAATACAATAAATTAAGGGGAGGAGTACTAATGAAAAAATTCTTGGTATTCTTACTGGTAACTGTTATTTCCTTTTTCTTGTTTGCCGCACCGCTTTTTGCTTTTACCACAAAAAGTGGTAATGAGGTTAATATCAATACCAGTATAGAGGATGATGTTTATGCTTTTGGAGGGAACGTAAGTATAAAAGCGGATATTGACGGAGACCTGGTTACTGCCGGCGGAAGAATAACTATTAACGGCAATGTTTCGGGAGATTTAATGGCTGCAGGCGGATATTTAAACCTGAATGGTGATGTTAACGATGATGCTAGAATATCAGGCGGAGTAATTACCATTAGCGGTAAGATAAAAGATGATTTAATAATTGCTGGTGGCCAGATAACTTTGATCGACAGCACGGAAGTGGGCGGAGACTTGATTATAAGCGGAGGCACCATAGATTTAAATGGAAAGGTATCCGGTGATGTTATCCTGAGCGGAGGAAGTATTAATATTTCTGGAAAAGTCAATGGTGATGTAAGAATAGAATATGTTGGACAGCTTACCATTACTGGTGGTGCTGAGATAACAGGTGACGTTACTTATAGTTCAGCCCAAAAAGCAAATATATCAGATGATGCAGTAATTGGAGGTAAAATAAAGGCTACTATTACCGAAAGAACCAAAAAGATGGAGATCTTTAAGGAGATTCCGGCAATTTTCTTTACCGCAACTTATCTTGGAGGCAAGGTAATTTCATTTACAAGCCTATTCGTACTGGGAATAATACTGCTTCTGGCAATTCCCCGAGTATTCAGTAAATTCAACGATAGAATGAGAACCACACTGGGCAGATGTGTAGGTGCGGGAGCCATAATGCTGTTTGGAGTGCCGGTTGGAATATTAATTCTTTTTGTAATTTCAATAATACTGTTTATTCTGCTGATTACAGCCGGATTGGGAATTGTAACTTTTTCCTTAAATTCCATATTAATCATACTGTATATGCTGTTAATATATGTAAGCACCCTGTTTTTATCTTTCTTCATAGGTAGAATGGTGCTTTATAAAACAAACCTGGATATGAATAAATATGGATGGAAGGTACTGGCTTATCTGGTGGGCCTTGTTATAGTGATATTTGCTTATAATATTCCCTTTGTTGGCTGGGCATTTCATCTTGCAGGAATCCTTTTTGGTTTTGGCGGTTTAATGCTGGTTATGAAGGATTGGCTTGCTGGGTTGAAAAAATAGGTAAATTAAACTATTTTTACCTGGTAAAATATTTATAGGAAGATTCCTAAAAGGTAATCATTCAAGAAATGGTGGTATTCAATTAAGAGAATATTTATATATCTGCTTATCATATCAATGATTATAGTTTTAACTTTTGCCTGCTGTAAAAATAAAGCAGTTAATGAAGCGAAGTCAAAGGAAACATTGGATATTCTGGAAAATGTTGATTATATGAATACCAGTGCATCTATAGAAGACAGAGTTGAAGCCCTGCTTTCAAAAATGACCCTTGAGGAAAAATTAGGACAGATGACTCAGGTTGCCCGTGATTATGTTATCAATTATGAAGATATTTCTAAATACTACATAGGGTCAGTACTCAGCGGTGGAGGTTCCGTGCCTTTACCCAATACTCCCCAGGGTTGGGCGGATATGTATGATAATTTCCAGAAATATGCTCTTTCCACAAGATTAGGCATACCAATTATTTACGGGGTTGATGCAGTTCACGGGCATAATAATCTCTATGGAACCACTATTTTTCCTCACAATATTGGCCTGGGTGCTGCAGGTGATTCTGACCTTGTAAGAAGAATTACTCATTTAACAGCAATTGAAACGGCAGCCACCGGAGTAAACTGGACTTTCGGTCCCTGTATAGCAGTTCCTCAGGATGAGCGCTGGGGGAGAACCTATGAAGGATTCAGTGAAGATCCCGAAGTTGTGGCTGAACTTGGCAGGGCTGCCATTGAAGGTTATCAGAGCAATGATTTATCAGATAGCGATACTATTCTTGCCTGTGCCAAGCATTTTATAGGTGATGGCGGTACTGTTGGAGGTGTAGATAGGGGTGACACCCATTGTACCGAAGAAGAGCTAAGAAAAATGTATCTTTATCCATATATGGAAGCACTTGAGGTACCAGTAGGATCGATTATGGTTTCTTTTAACAGCTGGAATGGAATGCCGATGCATGCTAATTCACACCTTATCACTGAGGTATTAAAGGAAGAGATGGGATTTAACGGTTTTATAGTATCAGATTGGCAGGGGATAAATGGTATTGATAGTTTTTATAATAACATGACCGAACAGGATATCAGGGAAGGTATAAATGCAGGAATTGATATGGTCATGGTACCGGATGATTATAAGGATTTTATAAATACTCTTAAAAATTTGGTTGAGGATGGTGAAGTTTCCATGTACCGGATTGATGATGCAGTACGTAGAGTTCTTACCCTAAAATTTGAACTGGGATTGTTCGAAAATCCTTATGCCGATCGCAGTAATGCCAATACCATAGGCTGCGATGAACATCGCGAAGTTGCCAGAGAAGCGGTAAGCAAATCGATGGTACTGCTTAAAAATGAAGGACCGCTTCTTCCACTATCAAAAGATATTAAAAGTATAGTGGTTGCTGGAAGTAAAGCAGATGATATTGGAAGCCAATGCGGTGGATGGACCATTACCTGGCAAGGCAGAAGAGGAGATATTACAATTGGAACAAACATTCTTGAGGCAATAAGAAATGCTGTTTCAAATGAAACTGTGATTACTTACTCCATAGATGGTACTGATGTACCGCTGAATGCAGATGTGGGAATCGCGGTAGTTGGTGAGACTCCTTATGCAGAATATGAAGGAGATGATCCTGATTTATTGATGGATACTAAAGATAGGGATATTATAAATAATCTAAGTGACGCTGGTATTCCAATAATAGTAATTCTTATAAGCGGCCGTCCCATGATAGTAACTGATCAGATTGATAAAATGGATGCATTAATCGCAGCCTGGCTTCCCGGGACTGAAGGGCAGGGAGTTGTGGATATTATTTTTGGTGACTGTAACCCCACTGGTAAACTTTCATATACCTGGCCCCGATCAATAAACCAGATACCCCTTAATGATATAGATGGTTCTAAAGAATCCCTCTTTCTGTTTGGATTTGGACTTACCTATTAACAGGTATAATTTATGAATGAGTATAAGGATACGGAATTAAGCAAAAAGTGTGCAGAATCTTAGATAAATTCAAGGTGAATAATAAAAATAGTCCTGTCTTTTTGGATAGGACTATTTTTTATTTATAATTCTTTTTTCCGGCGAAATTCAATCCGCTGATATGGCTTCGGTTGGGCAGCTCTCCACAGCTTCTTCGATACACTCCTCGTCATTCTCGTCATAATCGCTTTTTATAACTTCTGCAATGTCTTCGTCCTCATTTAATTTAAAGATGTCTGGGCATGTTTCTTCACATAAACCGCATCCGGTACAAAGTTCTTTATCGATTCTTACTTCCATTGAGTTCCTTTCCATTTTTTCTTTGCAATATTGTTATGTAATATACAAAATTTTTTTTTCTATTTCAATAAAATAATTATAATATGTCTTCCTTTTTTATATCATAGGCGGTGCCTTAACTAGATGGTCCAGTAATTAAAAAATACTGCATAATTAAAAGTGTTATCCAAAGATATTATTTTGGGAAAATAAAGGACTAGTGATAAAATTGTATTATAATTTTTATGGAAAAGGGATTACCCAGGAATTTTTATAAAAGAGATACTTCAAAGGTTGCCAGAGATTTATTGGGGAAAGCACTGGTAAAACGTAGCGGAAAGGAAATTATCGGGGGAGTAATTATAGAAACAGAAGCTTATTATGGACCGGATGACCCTGCCAGTCATGCTTATAGTGGAAAAACCCCCAGAAGTGAAATAATGTTTGGAAAACCGGGATTGGCCTATGTTTATCTATGTTATGGAATGTATTGTCTTCTGAATGTGGTGACTGAAAAAGAGGGCAAGCCGGGTGCAGTTTTAATAAGGGCGCTGAATCCTGTCTGGGGGATTGATTTTATGAGGAAAAGAAGAAACACGGAGAGTAACCTGACGGACGGTCCTGGTAAATTGACCATAGCCCTGGACATAGATATAAAAGATAACGGCGCGGATCTGGTGAAGGGAGAAAATGGGCTATATATATTTGAGTATAAGAAAGGGAATAATTGTAAAATAACCAGAACCAACAGGATAGGGATAAACAAGGGCAAAGACAGGCTACTCAGGTTTTTAATTCCGGATGGATAAGTATGAACAAAAAATTATAATGTGAATTTTTTAAGAGGATAAATATGATAGATTTTAAAAAATTAAATAAGCTATCCTATATCACCAAAAGAATCTATATACTCAAGAATCTATGTGAATTTAAAAAAGTTGATTTGGAATATTTGTTTGGACTTTTTAATTTATACAGTAAGAGCAAGGGGAAATGGTTCTGGCAGAAAGCGGCGTTTACCGGAATGCTTAAAGAGTCTTTTGACCATTTAAATATGGATATAGATAAGATGGTTAAAGATTTGAAACAGGCTGATGAGAAAAAAACAAAAGAACAAATGAAATCAGCTTCTGAGATATTCCATAAATTTTTGGTTAACCTGGAAATGAACTGTAATGTTGATAGAAAAAAAGATTTTGATAAAGTCAAGGGGAATCTGGGGAAAAATTTTAAAGAGTTAATTGACGATAATCTGGAAAGAATTAAATAATATCTTAATTGGTTATTGTATATTCTTCTCTATACCTCTGGCCTTCTTCATAGGCTACATTCCCATAATAGGGCGGGATGTCCGGATTACTTAGTTCTGCAGCAGTTTCATAATTACCTGCTGTGATTTCTATTTCGGCAGTAGAATTTTCCTGAACTTCTATTATTCTGTATTCAGGTCCTTTTAAATATATGGTTAAATCAAATTCGGTATTATTTTCAATTATCAATATACTCTTTTCGGTACCCCAGATTTTACGTTCAGGGACAGGTTGCTCAATAGAATTACAAGGTGAGGAAGAAATTAGTTTTAATTTTGAGTCGATCAGTAAAGGATTAATCTCTTCTTCCTGCTCCGGATTATATTCGATAATTATCCTGCACAAAAATAATGCTTTTTTATAATAACCTCCGGTATATTTATCTTCTGCAATATTTTTTAAAATATCAGGCGAGATATTGGGAAATACCCTGCTTTTTTGGTAACTATTAATATTATGGTAATCGTAATCGAGGGCATCCAGATCTAAAATTTTTAAAAACTCCTCAACACTTTCCTCATAATTATTACTGGCTGCCAATTCTGCCGCTTTATTGATATAGGTATTCGATAAAAGATAATTGGAATCATAAAAATATTTACTCTCGGCATAATTATTGATTATTTCTTCAAGTGATTCTATTGATTTATCCCAATTTCTGGTTTTATTGAAATTTAACGCTGCCTGGTACAGATATTCAGGAATTTTATATATGGAAATAAATGCCTCGTTTGTGTCTGGGAAATTGGTTTTAATTTCTTTAAGTATTGCCACTGCATCAAGATAGCTTTGGGCAGAAAGGTCGTACTCTTGATTCTTATAATAATCGTCGGCTAATTTTGTGTAGCATTCTTCCAGAATATTTTTTATTTCAAGATTGTCACCGCTTAATATTTCCAAATTTATTGCTTCTTTAAAACTATCAATTGCCTCCTTATAGTTATGGTTTGAAAAGTAAGCAAATGAAATATTTTCTAGTGCCCTGTCTGCCAGCCGGCTATTGGGGTAATTATCCAGAAGTACTTTATAATAATATATCGATTGTTCATAATTTTTGTTATCAGTATTTCTTTCTGCTTGATAATTTAAGGCAGAGGGACCAAAAAAACTTGACAGTATTAACCCTGCAATAGAAAGTGCAAAGAACAGGATGAAAAAAGAGCTTCCTCTTGTTCTTCTGATAAAATTGATGATCATAAATACAAGGCTTATTACTATTGCCGGTATGCAGATAAAAGGTAGGATATCCCAGAATTTTCCCCTGTCTGCATAAGCAAGGTAACTTATACCAATACCAGTTAATACAAAAACAATTATAAAAAAAATCGAGCCGGCATCCAGTCTGCCCCTTCGCCTGTATGAATACATAATCTTATACTTTAGTAATAAATGTGACAATATTAGCATAAAAATTAATTATTAAAAACAAAGAACCTACTATTCATATCTAGTACCAATGGTTAAAATTTATTACTAGTATATACAATGTATATATTTTTTGGGGATTTTTAGTTGGATAAAATCCGGTTTGATATGGTAAAGGTGTTATTTGATTTTAATTTATGGGTTTGATTTAAGTATTTTCAAGTTTCATTAGCAGGGTATCCCAGTATTTACCATTATAAAAATGATTCTTTTTTTCGGTCTTAATAAGTTTGAATCCGCATTTTTTATATACTCTTATCGCCCGGCGGTTATACTTGTAGACATCCAGCTTGATACTTTTAAGATTAAGTTTGTTGAATGCAAATTTGATAATACTTTTTACCGCATCAGAGCCATAACCTTTATTCCAGTAATTCTTTTCACCGATAACGATGCCCATTTCACAGTTTTTTCTTTCCCAGTCAATTTTATGCAGTGCACAATTACCAATATACATATTAGTATTTTTGTCTTTGATGGCAAAGACTACATCATTATCAGAGTTCTGGACGAATTTAAACCATTTGAGCTCCTGCTCTTCGGTATATTCGCGAAAGTTATGGCTAAGGTACATGTTGACAGAGGGGTCCTTTAACCATATAAGGGATTTTTTTAAATCCTTTTTTTCCAGTACCCTTAAATTTGTTTTTCCGCCGGAGATTTTTTGTATATAAAAATTATTTAAAATTTTCTTTCCGGACAAATTTACTTACCACTTTTTATTGGTTGGTTGAATTTCTTTTACCAAGCTTATCCATAAAAGCTTCAACAAGATCAATAGGAACAGGGAATACGATAGTGGAATTCTGTTCGGTTGCTATTTCTTTTAAAGTCTGAAGAAATCTGAGCTGTACCGATACCGGATATTTACTGAGCACCCTTGCCGCTTCGGACAGTCTTTCGGAAGCCTGGAATTCTCCTTCGGCATTAATTATTTTTGCTCTTCTCTCTCTTTCGGCTTCGGCCTGTCTGGCAAATGCCCTCTGTATTGTTTGAGGCAGTTCGACATCTTTGATTTCGACAGTCGAAACTTTTACTCCCCAGGGGTCCGTTTGCTCATCTATTATTTTCTGAAGTTCCTTATTGATTTTATCTCTTCTGGCCAGTAGGTCATCCAGTTCAGCCTGTCCCAGTATGCTTCTAAGTGTGGTCTGGGCTATCTGTGATGTTGCCACTATATATCTTTCAATCTTGACCACGCTTTTTGCGGGATCCATTACTCTAAAATATACTACTGCATTTACTTTAACCGGAACATTGTCTCTGGTTATGATATCCTGCGGCGGTACATCCATGGTAACTGTTCTTAAGTCCACTTTGATCATTTTATCCACGAATGGAATTATTATGAATATACCGGGTCCCTTTACCCCTCTTAGTCTTCCGAATCTAAATATTACACCTCTCTCATATTCCCTTAGAATTTTGATGGACGAAATCAGCAGTATCAGGATTATAAATATACCGAATACTACTGCTACTATCAAACCTATTGACATTTTAACCTCCTTTTTTATTTTTTATTTCTTGTTTATTTAATATATTTACTATTAAAGTTAATCCTTCCAAAGATATTATTTTAACTTCACGGCCCTTTTTGATTATTCTTCCATCTCCGGATAGCGCTTTCCAGATTTCTCCCGATACTTTAACCAGACCTTCAGGATTTAAATCCTCGTAAACTACTGCTGTTTCTCCAATGAGCCCCTCCTTGCCGGTAACCGGTTTTAACCGGTGAACTTTATAGACTGCTCTTATTATAATAATTAAAAAACCGGATACAACCACTGAAGCGCTAATTATAAGACTTTTGGCTATTTTAAGATAGGGAGCACTGGTATTAATCAACAGAAAAGATCCGATAATAAGCGAAGCTACACCGGCTATCGACAATACTCCACCCAGGCCAAGTGCTATATCCAGGATAAATAAAATTACAGCCAGGATTATAAGGGCCAGACCGGCGTAGTTGATGGGAAGAATACTGAATGAATAAAGTCCCAGGATTATAAATAGAATACCCACAGCTCCGGAGATACCCAATCCGGGTTGGGAAAATTCAAAAACTAATCCAAATATTCCTATAATGAATAATATATAAGCAATATTGGGATTGACGATAATATGGAGAAATCTGGTAATAAAATTGACTCCAATTTTTTGGGTAGCAGCGGTTCTGCTGTCGATGAGAAAGGTTTTACCCGATTTTTCCAGAATTCTACCATCAATTTTTTCAAGAAGATCTTGTGTATTGGAAGCAGTAAGGTCTATTACCCCCAGTTCCAGAGCTTCCTGGGCGGTAATGGAGACACTTTCTCTTACTGCTTTCTCTGCCCATTCGGAATTCCTGCCTTTGGATAGGGCAAGATTTTTAATAAAAGAAACGGAATCATTAGTTACCTTCTCCAGCATATCTTCCGAAATTTGCTGTTCTCCACCCAGATTAACCGGATGGGCGGCACCAATACTGGTAAAGGGTGCCATAACGGCTAGGTCGCTGGCGTAGGTTATATAGGTGCCTGCAGAGGCGGCTCTGGCACCCTGGGGATAAACAAATACTATAACTGGAATATTTGTATTTAAGATACCAGTTATTATTTCTCTCATGGATGTTTCCAGTCCGCCCGGCGTATCCATTAATATGATAAGGCCGTAACCGGAATCCAGTGATTTTTTTAAACATTTGGCTATGTAATTGGAAATGGGAGGATCTATTATCCCTTCAATCTCACAGGTATAAAAATTATTTATTTCTGTATATTCTTTATCGCTGTTGTTTTCTACATCGCCGGCCAGGGTTTTATCTACTGGCATAACTGAAAAAAATATGATAATAGATATTAAACAGATTAAAAATTTAGCCCTGTTTTTTTGCATAAAAGTCTGATAATTTAGTTTAATTTGTTTATTTTAGTTGTGTTGAAAATATTTTTACCATATCATTATACTACAAAATGCCTGGAAGATTAGAGGATTTATTGAGGGAAATGCAGATTTTACCGGATATTTATTAATTTTAAATTAAAAACGGAGGCTGGAGATGGAAAAGTGGGAATGTCAGGTTTGTGGTTATATTTACGATCCCGAGAAAGGTGATCCGGAAAACAATATAGCACCGGGTACCAGGTTTGAGGATTTACCTGATGACTGGGTTTGTCCCGAGTGTGGAGCGTCAAAGGATGAATTTGAAGTGTATGAGGAATAACCGCTTTTATTGCTGTTAAATATGTACTTTGATAGCGGAAAGGGGACAGCAGTTCAAACATAACTCACACAGAATACATTTGTCTTTGTTAAATTTTAATTTATAACTTTTGTCATCGAGAGTCAGGGCCTGGGTAATGCATATGGAAGTACAGACACCACAGTCTATACACTGATTTTTATCTATTATTATGTCTTTTGCTGCTTCCTGAACGGTAACGCCGGTGCGGGTAAGATATTTTATTGCTCCGTCGATTTGAGTTTTATCCCCCTTAAGTTCTATCAGCATTTTTCCTTCCATATCGGGAGTGATCTCAGCTCTTAGTATATTAAATTCCAGGTTGAACTCTTTTACCAGTTTATAGGTAATTGGTTTAGTGACAATATTCTCCGGAAAACTCAGGACTAGTTTTCTTTTTATCATTAGAGTTCCTCCTTGCTGAGTATATCGAGATTGCCGTATTTTTCCTCCAGAGGCAGCGGGGAAACAAAATTGGTTAAATAAAACTTACCATTTTTAATTTCCTTTTTTAGAATGTTGGATATTTCCAGAGCCTTGTAGTAACTTGAGATTGGACCGGTCTGGACCAATTTCCCGTTTATTTTTATTTTCCCGCTTCTGAGCTGTTTATAGTTTACCCTGCCATAAGAGGGTTTATTTCTTCTCTGCACTGAATAATCAAAAATTTCGGTATATATATCTTCATCTTTAACCCTGAGAAATTCCACCATTTCTTCATCGATTACCGGTATAGGAATGCCTATTCCTATAAATATGGTAACCCCGTAGCCGTAAAATACGGCTGCTCTTAAATATTGAACCGACATCTCCTTCAGGTTACCTATAACTGCTATGGAACCGGCAGGGCCGCAGGGGGTACCGTTAGCTAGTCTCTCTTTACCAGGATTATGCTGGGTACCGTACCAGGAAACATAACCCTGACTGCCGGCCAGGAATATTCTGGTGCCGATCCCTATGGTTCTGTAATAGGGGTCATTTAAAAGTGGACTGAGCTGACCGGCACTGGAGAAAGTGGCGTTACCAAAGTTAGGAAGTAATTTTCCCATATAGGTATATATGGTTCTGTTGGAAGAATTGGTAGCTACTGAATAATTCTGGTAAGCATTTCTGGGGTTGAATAAATAAGCTTGATTTACCGTATCCCTGGTTATGTAGGTTTCGATTTCTTTTAAGGGATAACAATCCGTACCATATGCGGTTGCTCTTAATTTTATCGGTTTTCCTGAAATCAGGTCTTCGATTACATTAGCCCCTCCGTATTTTTCGCCTTCGGTTTCCGAAAGTTCGGTTGCTCCGATATAAGCATCTACGGCAGCTATCCCGGTATATGCAGGAACATCATTTAACCATACCTTGGTCATTTTTATGGGGGGATCCGAATGCCCGAAATTAATGAATGCTCCTGAGGAGCACATGGGGCCAAAAGTTGCGGTGGTAACCACATCTACTTCTTTGGCCGTTTTTTTTACTCCCTTTTTGGTGGTATAATCAATTATCTCTTCAGCATTTAGAACCACAACTTTTCCATTTTTTATTTTTTCATTTATTTCTTCAATTGTCTTTGCCATAATAAATTTAAACTCTGATTTTAATATAGTAAAATATGATACTCTAATATTAATATTTTTCCAATAATCATCCTCGGGTGGAATAGATTTTTGTCTCGCCCTGTAATATAATTTTTTAAAACGATTATGGAGATTATGGGGATACTCTTTGTTTGGTAATGTAAAAAATTTTATCCCTGAATATCTGGACAGTCTGGAAAGGCAGTTGCAGGATAAAAATGAATCCAAAATTTAGAAATCCACTTGTTTTAAGTATCGTAGCTGCGATATTTTTAATTCCGGTTCTTATACTGACTATGTATATTTTTAATTCAGTTAACTGGATAATGTTGGTGGTTACCGTTTTGATTTATTTAGCGGTTATTTTCCTGGTTTTCTTGTATTACAGTAATGTTAGAAAAAAATAATTTAAAAGTTATGAGGAAAGCAGTCATATGAATGTTGAGAAATTATTTATCGATAAGCTTGATATAAATAAGAGTGTTTATAGAGACAGGGTAAAGAATAAAGAAAAATACAACTGGAGGATTATATACAAATACAGCGATCTTCTGGTCAGCTGTGATAAAGATGTATACCTTAAACTGGAGAGATTGATTAAAGAAATATATGATTTACTGGGATCCTTTATAAAGGAAGAGCCTTCTTTTCAGAAGAGCTTGTCCCCCCTGAAAATAGAGCAGCATTACCCTCCGGTAATAAAAAAGATGTGCCAGAAAGCAGCCATCTTTAACGTAGGCCCAATGGCTGCAGTCGCCGGTGCGGTGTGTGATTATATTGCTGCCGGTTTGAATAAATACTGCAGCCGGCTGATAATAGAAAATGGGGGCGATGTTTTCATAAAGACCAGTAAAGATGTAGAGGTTGGTATATATCTTAAAAATAAAAATTTTGCGGATAAAATATATTTGAAAATAAGAGCTAAAGATACTCCCTGCGGTCTTTGTTCTTCATCAGGGAGTTTTGGCCATTCGCTTAGTATGGGAAAAAGCGACCTGGTAGTGGTTCTCTCGCCATCGACTATTAGTGCAGACGGGGCAGCTACATCGATTGCAAATAAAATTAACCAATCTACCGATATCTACCAGACTATAGATTATTATAAAAACATAAAAGATATATCCGGTATTTTAATCGTAAAAGATAGCAAGCTTGGCATCTGGGGGAATATACAGCTTATAGGAACCTAGATCTTTTTGAATTTCTGGGAAACATCTTCAGTATCTTTCTTTTCATCTTTTGATTTGAAAACATCGGAGCTTGAGGCTATAACGCTTTCACCTTTAAAAAGTCCTCCTTTGGATATGCTCAGGAGCGCGTCTTTCTGAGTTAAGTTTCCAATAAATTTTCCGGTTGAAGTAATTTCAACTTCTCCCGATGCTATCATATTTCCCTTGTAGGTACCGGCTATAGTAGCATTTGTTGTTCGAATATTGGCTTCCACGTTTCCTTCTTTTCCAACAGTAATATCTTTACCGGTGCTAATTTCACCCTTTGCCGTACCGTCTATTCTCAAGGAACCAGGACAATTAATTTTTCCTTCTATCTCTACTCCCTCGGCAATAATAGTAATATTTTTAGTGCCTTTAACTTCCGTATCTCTTCTTGATAGCATGCTTACTCTCTCTTTCTCTCCAAAGAACTGTTTAAGTTCCGAATCTAAATAATTTTTGCAAGCTATTATAACACTTTTTAACTAAAATTAATGGTAATTTTATTACTTTAAATTTTAACTTTAAAAATATAGAATTATACTAAATTACCGGAAAGTTACCAAATGGCTGTATGAAGGAATGAAAACAAGAAATTCATTTACATATATTTTTATCCCGGTTTTAATTTTTATATTAATATCAGTGGTAGGTGTATCCTGTCAAATGGAATGGTTTACTGGAGAAACTACCTCTGGGTCTGAGGAAACCGTAAATACAAGTACAAATGAGAGTCTCCAGCAGGGAGAGGAAAAAGAATCCCCAAGTGTAGAGGAAGAAATTGCTCCAGTAAATCTCTGGATAGATGAAGCTGTCCCGGAGGATATAAGTATAAGAATTAGAAACGAACTGACAAAAACTTTTAATGCAATAGAAATAGTGGATAAAAAAGAAGATTCCGATATCCGGGTTGAAATTGATGTAAATTCTGCCGGTTCGGCAGCAACATGGGTTTTGGCGCCGGTGGTTTCTTTTTTTAGAAACTTCGATGACCTGTCTTATGATAATTTTAAAGAGTTCTGGGCTGGAAACAGTGAAGTTTTGAATTATATATCAACGGATAACTCCGAACCAAGGCTTATTTTGACCGAAAGAGTTTTTAAGGTTCTGGAAATAATTTTAGGGGAAAGCGGAAATGAGAATATAAGAATAGTAAGCGAAGAAGAACTTATGACCGATATCGAAGATAACGATAGTTTTTCCATTGTTCCTTTTGACAGTATTGATAAAAAATATAAGGTACTTAATGTGGACAATAAATCTGTTTTTGACAAAGAGCTGGATACTAACAGTTATCCCCTGACTGTAGGTATAAAGGTGAGCAGTGATAATCCGGAACTTGAAAGTGAAGTGGCTGAATGTTTTAATGGAATTACCATAACCAACAGAGATGTTGAAAAAATGGCCTCGGTTATAATGACCGGGGTTACCGCCCTTGCCCGGGGAAAAACAATCGGGAGAAGAATGGATGAGCTGGGGGTTCTTTATCCTGCCGAAAAAATTGTAGAGGTGTTAAGAGATGCTGATATAACCCATATCAGTAATGAAATATGCTTTGTAGAAGGCTGCAGTTCGGAGAATAAATTTCCGCTGCTATGCAGCAGCCCAGAATATATAGAACTTCTAAGATATGTGGACACCGATGTGATAGAACTTACCGGAAATCATATGAATGATTATGGCCCCCAGTGGATGCTGTATACTCTGGAAATGTATGATAAGGAAGGCTGGCCTTATTTTGGCGGCGGTAGAAATCTGGAAGAGGCTTATCTTCCTGCTATTTTTGAAGTAAATGGAAACAAAATTGCTTTTCTGGGTGTTAATGCCTATGGTCTGGCTAATCCCAATGAATGGGCCAGGGAGGATTCGCCGGGAGCTGCCCGTTTAAATATATGGAACGAAGAGGATAAAGAAAAAGATTTTAAAAAAGTGGAAGGCATAATCAAGGAATTGAAAAGTGAAGGATATATAGTTATTTTTACATTTCAGTATCAGGAAACGGAAAGTTACAACCCCACTGAGAGCCAGATCAGGGATTTTGAAAGAATTATTGATGCCGGGGCGGATATAGTAAGCGGAAGTCAATCCCACTGGCCTATGGGAGTCGAAATAAGAGGGAACGGTTTTATAAATTACGGACTGGGAAATTTATTTTACAATATGAGGAATATTCTGGGGCTAAAGCAGGGAATCATAGCAAAGCATATATTCTATGAAGGCAGGCATATAAATACGATAATGATAACCACCATGCTGGAAAATTTAAGCCAGCCAAGACTTACCACTGCTGAGGAAAGAATAGAACTTTTAAATTCTATTTTTGCCGGCAGTATAAAATAATTAGATGGTATAAATTTTATGAAAGCACTGGTTTTAGAACAATACGGTAAATTTGTCTATAAGGATGTATCTAAACCGCAAATTAGACCAGATGAAGTATTGGTTAGAGTAAAAGCATGCGCTATATGCGGAAGTGACGTCCATGGTATGGATGGTAGTACCGGCCGAAGGATCCCTCCTATAATAATGGGCCATGAAGCTTCAGGTATAATTGAAGAAATTGGAAGGCAAGTGAAGAACTTCAAAAAAGGAGATAGGGTTACTTTTAATTCAACAATTTATTGCTGTAATTGTTATTACTGTTGCCTGGGGAAGATAAATTTATGTGAAAACAGGAGAGTTTTTGGAGTTTCATGTGATGAATATCATAAGGATGGCGCATTTGCCGAATATATAGCAGTTCCACAGCATATATTATACCGGCTGCCGGATAATATTTCTTATGAACATGCCACTTTCATAGAACCGCTGTCCGTGGCCCTGCATGCCGTGAATAATACATCTATTAAAATAAATGACACTGCTGCGGTAATGGGTGTCGGAATGATAGGACTGCTCATTGTTCAGTTGCTTAAAAACACCGGATGCGGAAGGATAATAGCAATAGACATCGACCGGTTTAAGCTGGATCTGGCATTGAGATTGGGTGCCGATAGTGTAATAAAGTCAGATGAAACAGATGTTAAAAGTAAAATATTAATTTTAACTAAAAATAGGGGTGCAGATATTTCATTTGAAATAGTAGGTATACCTCAAACTGTTAAGATTGCCATTGAATGTTTAAAAAAAGGAGGATTGCTAACCTTGATTGGAAATCTGTCCCCTGAGGTTAAGATTCCTTTGCAGCTTTTAGTAACCAGAGAGATAGAAATAAAAGGGTCATGTGCTTCTGCTGGAGAATATGATACCTGTATAGAAATGATAGAAAGAGGGATTATTAACTTAGATGTATTAATAAGCAAAATAGCACCTTTGAAAGAAGGTCCGGTTTGGTTTAATAGATTGTATAAACTGGAATCGGGACTGCTGAAAGTAATTTTAAAACCTTAAAGATCCGGGACTTAAGAATATGAAAGCACTGGTTAAATACGGTAATAAAGATGGAGAAGTAGAAATCCGGGATATACCAATACCTAAAATTGAGCCAGAAGATGTTCTTTTAGAAGTTAAGGCAGCGGGTATTTGCGGATGGGATATTGAAATGTGGAGACATACTATGGCAAACCCGGTAAAAGTTCCGGTTGTGCAGGGGCATGAATTTTCAGGAGTGATAAAAGAGGTCGGGGAAAAAGTCACCTGTTTTAAAGTTAATGACAGAGTAGTTAGTGAAACTGCAGCTTTTATTTGCGGTAAATGTAATCAGTGTCTCGCTGGAAATTATAATCTATGTGCAAAAAGAAAGGGATTTGGATACGGAGTTGATGGCGCATTTACAAGCTTTGTTAAAGTCCCGGAGAGGTGTCTTCATAATATACCAGAAAATGTTGATTTCAACCATGCGGCGTTAACAGAACCGGCTTGTGTTGCTTATAATGCATTAGTTTATATGTCCAGGATTATACCCGGTAAGCCTGTACTGATTATCGGTCCAGGACCTATTGGCTTGTTTTGTCTGCAAATAGCCAGGCTGTCGGGTGCAGGTCCAATTATTATGGCAGGTACATCTGTCGATAAAATTAGATTTGATGCGGCAAAGAAGTTGGGAGCAGATTTGATTATTAATGTGGAAAAAGAAGAAGCAAGGGAAATAGTACTGAAAACAACAAAACAAGAAGGGTGCCATTTAGTAATTGATGCAGCAGGGAATAAGCATGCCCTAAAACTGGCAATTGACCTGGTGGCCCGTATGGGTCAAATAACTAAAATAGGCTGGGGACCTGAACCTATTAACTTCAGTCTGGATCCTATTTTAACCAAAGGTGCCAGGCTGCAGGGAACTTTCAGTCATACCTGGAATTCATGGGAAGCAGTATTGTCATTAATCAGTCAGGGTAAAATTTTGATGGAACCTATGATAACCAAAATTATTGAAATCGATCAATGGCTGGAGACTTTTAAAGAAATTGAGGATTCTAAAATAGTAAAAGCAATTATGCTCTTTAACAGGGATTAAAATCTTTGTTGCCAGCCAATAGTTGCTGTTATAAAATCTATTAACAGTGCTTATTATTAATACTGGTTTATAATAGCGTATAATTAATCTATAAATTAAGGACTGGTATAAAGTACCGGGAAAATAGCAAAATGAAAAAAGAACCGGATGTTTTAAAAAAATATGCGCTGGTTACCGACAGTGCATCCGATATATCCAGAGAACTTGCAGAAAAATACAATATAAATGTCATTCCCATTTATATTCATTATAATGGCAAAGAATTTAAAGACGGAATTGATATCGATTCAAATCAGATTTACACTCTCCAGAAGGAAGAGAAAGCTATTTTTACTTCCTCTTCTCCTTCTCCGCAGGATTTTGTACTGGTTTATAAAGAATTGCTCAAAAAATACGAAAAGATATTTTCAATTCATATAAGTTCGAAATTGTCCGCAGTTATAAAGTCGGCAAGGATTGCCAGGGGTTTACTTAAAGCGGAAAAGAGGATAAAGATATACGATTCACTATCCGGTGCTATGGGAACCGGTTTTCTGGTTTTGACTGCGGCCAGAGCTGTTATAAAAAAATACTCTTATGAAAAAATATTACCCATGCTTGATTTCTTAAGGGATAACATTAAATTATATGGAACTATTGACACCTTGAAATATTTAAGAAGAAGTGGAAGAGTTCCTGCTGCTGCCAGCCTGATATCCAGAATTTTAAAAATAAAACCCCTTCTGGGAATAAAAAATGGATTAGTGGAAATGATTGGGATTTCCATCACCAGGTACGGTTCTTTAATGGAGATAACCCGGAGAGTCATAAGAGATTTTAAAAAAGAAAGATGGGTAATAGTTTCCATAATTCACACCCTTTCTCTTAAGGAATCAAAAAGAATTATGAGAAAGATCCAGTCTTCTCTAAAATATGTGGATACTATGATCACGGAGTGTACCCCGGTTATCGGGGCTCATACCGGACCCGGCCTGATTGGCATAATCGTCAGTAAATTAAATCGGGAGATTGTGGATTTGTTTATCTGACTTCACTACCACTCCGGATCTTTTTCCCCGAAAATAATAGCGGAAAAAATGAAAATTTCTGTGGTTTCTTCTCTATAGCAATCTTTATTAAGGCCGGCTTTATAACAGGTTTGTTCCAGAAATCGAATCCTGTCCCACCGGTAATCAGTAGCTACCTGCGGCAGAAGCAACCCCTGGTAAAAACCCTTTTTTATGAATATTCCGTGTTTTCCCACTTTTATTTCTTCAAGGTTTTTTATTTTTTTTAAGGGAGAAAGAACGGAAATTTCGATATCAACGCCTTCCAATTCATCAGGAGTAAGAGGATAAAACCTGGGGTCTCTTAAAGCCGATTCAACTGCCATGTTCCTTACAGTTTCCCATAAGGGAGTTTCGGCAGTGATATTGCCTATGCACCCTCTTAAGTTACCATTGATATGTAAGGTAACAAAAGCACCGCATTTAATATTTAACACCTTATCCTTTATTTTATATTCCGGGATCTTTCTATGGTAAACCACACTGGTGACAGACTCTCTGGCTATTTTTAAAAGTGTTTTTTTGTCCTCCCTGGTAAGTTCGATATTCTCCATATCTTAATGCTCTTTTTCCATAATATTATTATTGAATTATAGTTATTATTTATATTACTAGAAATATTATTACGGGATTGGCTGCTATTATTTTTTATAAAACACAGCTGACAGGTAACCCACTACCGCACTTTTATCACCGGTAACATCACCGGAATTTTTATAATCAAGAATTTTGGAACTATCTGCTCCCAGAATTTTTGAAGCAGTCATGGCAGAAATTACCGGTCCGCCGCCGCACATTTCTATATTAAGGTTAAGAAATTCCGACATCAGAATTTCGGTATCGAAATTACTTACCAACTCTTTTACCCTGCCGTCTAAAGCTACTGCAGTATCATAGGGATAATAATGTGACAGGTCCGTACTGGCAATAATTAGAATATTATCATTTTTAAAAAGACTTCCTATGCTATTTCCAAGTTCATTTATATTCTGACTGTTCTGCTGCCCTATTACCAGGGGTACTATTTTTATATTTTCAAATAAAACCTGCAGAAATGGAAGCTGTACTTCAAGACTGTGCTCATTTAAATGACCATGCCCGGATAATTTAATATACGGACTTTTATCGGCAAGAGTTCCGGACCTTTCTTTGTCAATGTATACCAGGCCCAATGGGGTCCGGTAAGCATCTCCGTCGAATATGGAAATGAAATCAAAATATTCAGAGTGAGATGGTGCTATTATGAAGATACTGTCGAATTTCTTACCGGAAATTTGTTTATATGAATAAGCAGCCACCTGACCGGAATAAATATATCCTGCATGGGGGCATATAATCGATTTAATATTATTTATATCCGCTGATTCTGCATTGTTAAGGAAATTGTTTATTTGTCTGCGGAGGCTGTTCGGATTGCCGGGATAAAAACTGCCTGCTGCTATACTTTCTCTGATGATTTTATCCGATTTCATAAAACCTTCCTTAGCCTTTTTCCTATTGTACCAGAATTCATTATCTATAATAATTATATTTAAATTATATTTTTTTAAAAGTAGCGTTATTTTAGACTAAAAAAATCCGGAAATTATTGACATGCATATATTGTTATGGTATTTTATTGGAATCGATAACAATAAATGAGAGCTTACTTAAGCTACAAATTAAAGCTATATTCAATTTTTTTTTTTAAATAAATGGTATCGATGCTAGAAAAATCAAGAAAAGAAAGCTTCCAAAAAGTAACCATCAAAGAGATAGCAGAACTAGCCGGAGTTTCCAGAACCACGGTGTCAAGAGTTTTATCTGGTGGTAAATTTGTGAGAAAGAATACAAAAGACAGGGTAATGGAAATTATCGAGGAAAAGAAATATAAACCGAGTATTATAGCCCAGAGTTTGAGAACCAACAGAACTAGAACAATAGGATTGGTTTTGGCGGATGTAGAAAATCCATTCTACTCCAGAGTCGCTAAAGGAGTCATAGATGCTGCGGAAGAAAAAAACTACAATGTAATATTATGCAACTCTAATAACGATATAAATCTGGAGGAGAGGGATGTAAGGACATTGATAGAAAGAGGAGTGGATGGTCTTCTTCTAACCACTGTTGAATTAAAAATGAAAACAATCGAGAATTTGAGAGATAAAGGATTTCCCTTTTTATTGATAGACTGCAAACTGGATATCCCAGGTGTAAATTATGTCGTAAATGACGATTATTATGGAGCAGAGTTAGCTACGGAGTATCTTATTAAACTTGGTCATAAGAAAATATTTTTTCTTGGTAATAGAAAGTTACTTAGCTTGAAAGAGAGGTTCAGAGGATTTAAAGATACACTTGAACGCTACAAAATTGATAATGACAATAATTTTGTACCCACAAAATTTATCGAAACAGGCGGTGTGTATGATATTAATGGTATAATCAGCTATTTATTAAACAGACAGGAAAATATTACAGCCATATTTTCGGGGAATGATTATTTAGCTATTAAATCAATTGAATCAATTATTGATAACGGTTTTAAGATACCTGAGGATATTTCTGTTATTGGTTATGATAATATCAAAATTTCATCCATGATTAGAGTGCCTCTCACTACTATCAGACAGCCAAAATATTTACTTGGTAAGTTAGCCACGGAACAGTTATTGGAAATAATAGAAAATAAATTAGATAAAGAATTAAGAAGAGTTATTTTAAGACCAGAATTAGTCATCAGACAATCCTGTAGAAAAATTGGTGATTAATAAAGTCAGAAGGAAGGAGGTGTTGATTAACTTACTTTTAAATGAGAAGATTTTAGGGGGTGGTAAGAAAAGAAGAAAGAAACCAATTTAAAGAAGGAGATTTGTTTACCTTTTAGGCACCGGTTAAGAGGGCCGAAAGCAAACAAATCTCGTAGTAATTCTATTAAAAACTGTTTTAAAAGTAAAACAGGAAAGGATATAAAAATGAAAAAATCATTATTATGGATAGTGATTTTGGTGTTAACTATATCAATGATCACGGCTTTTTCATTTGTTGGTTGTAAAAAAGAGGAAGCAGCAGAAGAAGCACCAGCAGAAGAGGTTGCTTTAAGTGGACAGCTTGAGATATTTTCCTGGTGGACTGCCGGTGGAGAGGGTGAAGGAAAGGAAGCTTTATTTGCAATCTATAATGAGAAATATCCTGATGTAGAAATTATAGATGCAACGGTTGCCGGTGGAGCAGGAATGAATGCCCAGGCTGTACTTGCTACCAGAATGTCAGCAGGTGATCCCCCCGATTCATTCCAGGTACACGCCGGACACGAACTTATCGACACCTATGGAGTTGCAGACCTTCTGGAACCGGTTAATTTCATATTTGAGGAAGAAGGCTGGTACGATTATTATCCCGATGATATGATCTCCATCTTGTCCATGGGAAATGATATTCTGTCAGTACCGGTTAATATCCACCGTTCCAATGTTCTATGGTACAACAAGGCAATTTTTGAAGATAATGGCATTGAAGCACCAGAAACATTTGACGATTTCTTTACAGCAGCCAATACTCTTGAAGCTGCCGGTATAACCCCGCTGGCTCTTGGAGATACTGGTATATGGGCTTCGGTTCATTTGTTTGAGAATGTACTGCTGGGAACTTTAGGCCCTGATGATTACAGAGGATTATTCGATGGTTCTGTAAAGTGGGATTCAACTGAAGTTAAAGAAGCAATACAAACTTTTGTAAACATACTGGATTATGTTAACGATGACCATTCTGCGCTAGGATGGGATGAAGCAGCCCAGTATGTAATTGATGGTACTGCTGCAATGACAGTTATGGGTGATTGGGCAGAAGGTTACTTTAAATCAAAAGGACTAACTCCCGACGTAGAATTTGGATATGTTCCTGCACCTGGAACAGCAGGAAGTTTTATGGCTTTATCGGATACATTCTGCCTACCCAAAGATATTAAGAACCGTGATAATGCAATAGCCTGGTTAAAGATTTGTGGATCAAAAGAAGGACAGGACGCCTTCAATCCACTGAAAGGCTCCATTCCGGCCAGAACTGATCCTGACCTTAATCTTTATGATGTATATCTAAAGGGTGCTATTGCGGACTTCGGTAGCAATGCTATTACTCCAAGTATTGCTCATGGGGCAGCTGTATCTCAAACTTGGTCACAGGCTATAAATGATGCCATGACTCTACTGGTTGCCAATAAAGACGTGGAAGCAGCCGCTGCCGCTTTCCAGAATGCAGCTGATGAGAATCTAAAGTAGATAAGACTTTGAGTATATACAGCTACTGTTTTATTATTTGCCCATAGATTCTGAAATCTATGGGCAAATAAATTAAAGGGTAAACTATATAAATTAAAGGGTAAATTATTTAAAAGTGAGACAAACAAGAAAAGAAAGACTGATTGTAATTTTAACCATTCTTCCTTCGGTAGCTGCTATTGCTTTATTCGTATACGGATTTATTGCCTGGTCCATTACGGTTTCTCTATCCAACTGGAAAGGAATACTACCCGATTATTCATTTGCCAGTCCCTTATTTAAAAATTTTCTTTCCCTGTTTAAAAATGAGAGATTCTCTATTGATATTTTTAATAATATTTTCTTTTCTATTTTTTTTCTGGCCCTTTGTGTAGGTGCCGGTCTGCTTCTGGCTGTTCTGCTGGACAAATCTATCAAAGGAGAAGGTGTCTTTAGAACTGTGTATCTTCTTCCGTTGGCTATCTCCTTTGTGGTTACCGGAGTGGTATGGAAATGGATATTTGCTCCCAGTACCGGAATCAATTTACTACTGAACAATATCTTATTAAAAATGGGCGTAGAACATACTGTAGGGTTTGGCTGGTATACCTCCACTGCCAGCCTCGGTCCCTTTAACATCGCACTGATTCCTCTCATTATTGCGGCCTCTTGGCGATATGTTGGATATGTTATGGCCATGTACCTTGCCGCACTCAGAGGGATTCCTGCCGAGTTGAGAGAGGCAGCACGGGTTGACGGAGCAAGTGAATTTACTATCTATCGGAGAATAATTTTACCTAACTTAAAGCCCATTACCTTAAGTGCACTTATAATTTTGGGACATATATCACTAAAAATGTTTGACCTATTCTATGTTATGACCGGTAGTGGTACCGGATTTGTCACCGATATTCCCTCTATTTTTATGTATGAAACAACCTTCCGGGCCAGTAAATACGCCGAAGGTAGTGCAATTTCCCTTATAATGCTGGTAATGATTGCAGTGGTAATTATTCCCTATTTAGCAATTAGTTTACGCAAGGAGACTGGAGATTGAGAAGACTGGTTATAACCTATCTACTATTAATTATATTTCTTATTTTATTTCTGGTACCGGTATATGTTCTAAGCGTCACTTCACTTAAAAGTTTTGAAGATGTGAATATTGCCACTATGTGGAATCTACCTAAGAGCCTTAATTTTCAGAGCTTTATAAGTGCCTTTGGTCAACTTAAAAAAAATATTCTGAACAGTCTTTATCTCACCATTCCGGCTACTATTATTTCCGCGCTGCTCGGTTCCTGGAATGGCTATATCCTTTCCAAGTGGAAATTCCCCGGTTCCAATATTATATTTACTCTGATACTGTTTGGAATGTTTATCCCTTATCAGAGCATACTGATTCCTCTGGTAATAGTTATGAAGTATATCGGGCTTTATGGTTCAATACCCGGTCTTATCATAACCCATATAATCTATGGTTTACCTATTGTTACTCTTATCTTTCGTAATTATTTTGCTGGAGTTCAAAATGAGATAGTGGAAGCTTCAAAGGTAGACGGCAGCAATATATTTGGAACTTATTTTCATATAATGCTCCGGATTGCAATACCGGCTTTTGTGGTGGCTATTGTCTGGCAGTTTACCTCAATATGGGATGAGTTCCTTTTTGCCATAGTTCTAACCCAGAATCCCAACGTCCAACCGGCTACTGTGGCACTGGCTAACCTGGCCGGAAGTCAATACGTGGAATGGAACGTTCAAATGGCAGGGGCTTTGATTATTACCATACCACCACTACTGGTTTACCTGTTTTTGGGAAGATATTTTATTCAGGGGCTTCTAGCAGGTTCAGTAAAAGGCTAGGGTTATGTTTTCGACAAACAAATCAATATTTCGGGAGTGAAAGGGAGTAGGTTTTGTTTGTAAATGTTATGAAAGTATACTATGAATTTGAGAATATGGAAGGTTTAGAGCCAAAAGTAACATAAAAAGCAATTATAAAATTAACTTTGTTTTTTAGTATTTATTACTATAAACTTTTTTAAGTTTTTGTTAAGATTTTCATTTGCAGGAAGATACTGTTGGTTATTTTCTTGAATTGTTTTTGATATAAATTACTATATGATTAGTATTGATTGAGGCTGTAATTTGTAAAAGTCATTTTATTGAAGCGGTTATATATAAAATATCTATGAGCAGGGAGTTTTAGATGAAATATATTCTAGGAGTTGACGGAGGCGGATCAAAAACCACTGTTCTGATTGCAGATATTGACGGTAATGTGGTTTCTCGTGCGGTTTCCGGGGCCAGTAGTTATAAAAGCATCGGAAAAAGCAAAGCCATAGAAAATTTAAATAAAGGAATATTTGAAGCCATAGAAAGTTTAAAGGAATCAAAGAATGTTCATTTTATAAGTTCCTGTTTTGGTTTTGCGGGCAATGATGCTGGAGAGGATTCCAGGATTTACAAAGAAATTGTGTTTAATGATAAACTGGGCAGTTACCTTAATCCTGAAAAGACCATTATTTACAATGATACCAGAATTGGAATTGAAGTAGGAAGTAAAAATAAAAATAAAATAATAGTTATTGCTGGAACTGGTTCTAACTGTCTGGGAATTAACCAAGATGGTAAGCAAATAAGAGCAAGCGGCTGGGATTATATTCTTGCCGATGAAGGCAGTGGTTATCAGGTGGGACTCAAAGCTTTAAAAGCAGTCATGAGGGCTTATGACGGCAGGGGTAGAAAAACTCTCCTTTCTGAAGCAATACTAAAAAAATTAAATTTGGAAAAGGTGCTTGATCTAATAAAGTGGGCATACGATGAACCGTTTTCAAAGGTGAAAATCGGAGCACTGGCAAAAACAGTTTGCATAAATGCACAAATGGGAGATAAAACAAGCATAGATATACTGGCTGAAGAAGCTGAAGAGGCTGCTATTTCAGTTAGTACCGTGGCAAAAAAACTTGGATTTGAAAATAAAAGTTTTGATCTTGTTTTTGTCGGCGGTTTATTTAAATGTGAAAAGTATTTTAAAAATGTTATGATAAATAAGCTTAAAAGTAAGTTTCCACAAATTAATTTCATACCCCTGTTGATTGATCCGGTAGAAGGGGCTATTAAATTAGCTATTGAAAAGTTAGAAGGTTCAAGTAAGTAAACCAAATTACTCTGCCCGTTGAGTATCATAAGATTCTTACAGCTTGACATTATGAGGTCGTATGATAATAATTATTAGGCAAATTAGATTGCCGGTGTAGCTCAACTGGTAGAGCAGCTGATTTGTAATCAGCAGGTTGTCCGTTCAAGTCGGATCGCCGG
>CAZSVM010000007.1:0-94424 GCA_964610315.1 uncultured Actinomycetota bacterium | reverse complement strand
AAAAAGGTCAGGATGTTCATGTTATTACCGTTGATGGAGAAAAGTTTTTAAGAACCGATGCAAATAAGATAAAGTCGGATAATCTTGGGAATCTGCCGACATTCTAGCTGAGAGGTTTATTGCATAAGGATATAACGATGGCTTCAACATGGATTAGCTTCTCTACTAACGCTATAAAGTTGGTTATCCCTTATAACCAACTTTAGATATTCACGAAATGTTAGCTAAAATAGTCCTGTTTTAATTTGAGGTGTCATGGGATTTGAATATGAAGAAGATAAATTATTTTTTGAAAATTTACTATGTGGTAAAGATGAAAAAATAGAAAAATTTTCTAAATTGTTTGATTTTAGAAATCCTTACCAAAAAAGAAAAGAGTTTGCTTCAATTAGAAACAAAATCTTAGATCAATTTATAACACAAAAAGGTAAAATTTGTGAACTAAGTTTCCCTAATATTTGTGATCTTAGGAGTGGTATTAGCATTGATCATATTATTCCTCTATCTTCAAATATATTAAATAAAACATTAAGAAAATTAAATAATGAGAAGGGGAAAAAAGTAAAAACTCAAAGTTTTGGATCAAATAATGAATGCAATCTTATTTTATCATGTAAGAAATGTAATAGTTATAAAAAGCACCGGTTTCTTGAGAAGAATAAAATTAGGGGATTATTAAAGAATAGATTTTGATGTAGTAGATCGAGGGTTTGTTATTAATACAAAAATGTTTAGAATGCATGGCAAATGCCTCACCTAAAAGCGTTACACAAATTGTAAGACAACTAAATATATGAGATTTGTTTGCAACTGTAGGTAGCCCTATTAGCGTGATGTTATATTAGTTTTCAGTATTTGATATACATAAATGTTGAATTCAGATGGATTTTGTGTGTTTGAATATATTTGTTAGAATCAAATTGGTTTGTTAATTAGGGTTTAGTAATTTTAGTATAATTTATGTGTTTAATAGGAATTAATTTATTGTAAATTATTACTCAAAGAGGTTAATACATGGGAAAGGTAGTCATTTTATTTGGATTTTGCACAGCAGGTAAATCAAGAATTTTAAGAGAATTCATAGAACGGTTTGACAATGATAATATCAAGATTAAAGATTTAGATACCGATAAAAAAATATCTGGAAGAAAAGTCCATATTTATAATATTTACATATCACTTTACAAAGAAAGAGGAGACGGTAAAGAAAACATTAAAGATGCATTGGATTATATTGAAAGAAAAGAGAGAGAATTATTAGTTGAGTTAGCCAATGATTGTCTAGAGAGTAATATACCGTATATAATTGCCCCTGGTCCGTTTCTAGTTACTAGGGAACCGGAGTGGTCATATTTTTACAAAAAAGTTAATCCTATATGTTATTACCTCGAATTAACACCTGAAGAAGTATACGATGGGCTTATAAAAAGGAGAAGAGGACTTGAATTTGATAAAATTGGTAAGTCAAAGTCCTTTGGCTGCTGGGATTATAATTCTATTACTTATTACATAGATGGAGAATATAGAGAGTTATGTAGAGAAATGGCACTGAAGTATATTAGAAGCAATATGAGAGAACCTATAAAGAAATATAGGGAATTTTCTGGTCTAAATAAAATATTCTCAGCAATAGACATAAGAAATAATAATAACCTGAAGGATAAATTATATAATTCCATAAAAAATGATTTATTATTAAAACTTTAAAAATAACTAAGAAAAAGGTTTACGATGAGCAATCCAACACTAAGAAAAATTTGTTTGTTAAATGAGGTAGATACTTCAATTAAATTATTGAAGAAAGGAATGAGCGACCTGCAGAATATAAGTGGTAAGAATGACTTTTACCATACTCCGATCTTAATGCTTTCAGGTGGTTATGAACGATTAATTAAGTGCCTCCTTTGTCTTGCATTAATGGATGATAATATGAATTTTAGAGAGCAGCCTTTTGAAACAACAGAAAGAAAAGGGCATAACTTAGATTATTTACTGGATAGACTTCTGTTGATATGTGGGCAAAAGAATTATTCTTCTAAATTTCCTGCTGCAGAAAAGGACATAGAATTTCTAAACAAAGACGAGTATCTTAGAAAGATAATCTCTCTTCTTTCAGATTTTGCCCAGGGTGGCCGGTATTATAACTTGGACATGGTTTTAAAAGGAAATTCAAGATATGACGATCCTATTAAAGGATGGAGTAGAATAGAATCAACCATTCTTCAGAAAAGAAAGGATCTTGTACAAAAAATGAATGATAATGATCTGGGTAATGTATATGAAGAAATCAATCGTGAATTAGTTATAGTTTTAGAAAAATTTGCAAGAGCTTTGGCTAGATTATTCACCCTCGCAGATTTTGGTAGTTTTGCAAAGCAGGTAAGTCCTTTAGTTTATGATTATTTAACTATAATGGATAAAGAACTGGGAATGAAAAAATACTAATTTATTTTCTTGGTGCCAAATTAAATTCATGAAACGTTAAGGATCATTTCAATTGCATTTTCTCCATTAGAGTAAAAATTATTTACCTTCTTAACCTTATGAAATCCAAAATGTTCATAAAATTTTATAGCATTTGTGTTACTATCTCTAACATGTAAACTGATTATCTCAACTTTTTCATTTTTTAAAAAAGAAATTAGCCTATCTAATAAATTTGTCCCTATGCCCATTTTCCTGAATCTATTATCTACACCCATAGCAAATATAATGCATCTCTTATTATCATCACTTAATGTTGCGGTTATAAAACCGATAGTTTCTTTTTTAAAAACAGCAACAAAACAAAGTTCAGGAAATTTACTTAATATTCTTTTAAATCGACCTATGCTAAATTTTGTTTTTATTACAGTATTAGATAGATCATGAATTTTAATGATATCATTAAAATTACAATTTCTAATGATTAATTCCATTTTGAAACTTGTCTATAATATTATTTAAATAAATATGTATTAATATTATAATTTATTAAAAAAAATAAGAACAAACAATAAAAAGTACATAAGCAATTTATAAATTTAAGGAAAAATTAATATAATTAGCGAATGAACCAAGAAAATAAGGATGAGCTTAACGAAAATAACAATAATCTAAATGGCATTTATGAAATTAAAAAAACTTTTGGTGCAGGGTATAAAATACCAACTTCAGTTGATTATATTATTCCTTATATTCTATTTATTACAAAAATTTCAAAAGATGGTTGTGTGCATCGAAAAGTTGAAGTTAAGATTCATTTACTAAACAAAGCGGAAAATAAATTTCAATGGTTTATTCCATTTCTAAGTAATGAAAAAATATTAAAAGGTCTTACTATTAGAATTAGTGACCTACCTATACCTTATACTGTCTCATGGGTTGATTCGTTAGATAGCGCCAGAACAGCGATTATTACTGCTAAGATACCATCTTCAGAAAAAGGGAAGATAATACTACTTACACTCGAATACTATATCAGTAATTATATGGAAAGGACAAATAAAGGAGTATTTTATTCAAGATGGAAGTATCAGTTTAGCTATAAAGCTATTAGACCTACATTCAAACTTGAGACACGAATGTATTTACCCTCTGATTATAAATTAGTAAAATTTCAATCGCCTCAATCAGTAGAATACGTAGAACTCAGGTTCCAAGACGAATTAATTGTTATTTGGGAAAAAGAAGGATTAGAATCTCAGAAAGAATTAAATGGTATTATAGAATATGACCGATTTAATCCCATAGCTGTTCCAATAATTACACTAATTTCAAGTGCTATTATAACAGCAATCGTGGGATTAGTTGTTAAAGTTTCTATTCTTAACCTAACGTATTTATCTCTAATAATAGGGGTTTGTTCAGCAGTGATAATAATGATATCTTTCCTATTTATTAGACGAGTTTATTTTTAGCTTATTAAAATAAAACATTGTATTTTCTGAAATCTGCTGCCAGCTTTGGGAACATAATTAGAAGCTTGTTAATTCTAATCTAAGTGCAAGAATTGTATTTTTTATATTGTTTTAATCTAAATATATAAAAAATTTTTTAATTCCAAACTTACTATTTTAATATAGAAATATCTTGGGATTTACTGGTACCCATCATCAACTTTTGAATTTGTATAATTGGTTATATCTTTGTCTACAACCTATCTATAGCTTTAGCCATCTGAGAGCTATTAAAATTAATATAAATTTTTGTAGTATCCAGGCTTGCATGACCCAGTAGCTTCTGAACCTTAAATAGATCAACTCCTGCTTCAACCAGGTGAGTAGCAAAACTGTGTCTGAAGGTATGTGCAGAATAGCCTTTCCTCTTAAGTCCGGATAAGGTAAGGTACATTTTAAGTAGATTTACAAAACTGCCTTTGCTCATCCTTTTACCCTGCTCACCAATAATAAGGGCTTCTGTTTTGAGTGGAAGCCTTTCATCTAAATATTTATCAAGTAATTTGGTAACTTCTTTATGAAGGGGGATTAGCCTGTCCTTTCCTCCCTTGCCACGTCTTATAATCAGAGTACTCTTGGATAGATTAATGTCAGTCCAGTTTAAATTAAGCAACTCACTTTTTCTTATACCGGTATAGTAGAGCAGGGATAGCACCAGTTTATCTCTTGTGTTATTTTTCCTGCATCTTAAAGGGGCAAAGTCTACGGATTTAATAATCAGGTCCACCTCATACTTAGACATTACAGATGGGATCCTGCATACCTTTTTAGGAACTCTAATTTTTCTGGTTGGATTTTTAGCTATTACATCATCTTCTTCAAGGTAATTAAAAAAGCTTTTTACTGTGGCAATTATTTTTGATATTGAACTCTGGCAAAGACCTCTATTTTCTTTAGTATAATAGAAGTATTGCCTGACTATTCTTGTACTAATTAAGTTTATGTCTGAAATATCTATAGAATATATATAATCAATGAATTTTTTAACTTCCTTACTGTAATCGTAAATTGTAGAAGGAGAGGCCATTTTTTCGGTTTTCATGTAAGCTAAGAAGCTATCAATATAATTTCTCATGTCCTTTTTATTCTCTTTTTGCAATACAAACTAAGAAATTATATCCTATTCGGTATAGTTCTCGGCTTACAGGCTAACTCCAAAAAAATTCCCTGCTGAATTGCTCAAGGAGATAGATTATTTCTAAAAAATTATGATACAATGACTAATCACACCACTTTTTTAATTTCCCTTAAAAATATCTTGACAAAGATAAATTATTTGATTAAGATACTTATCTGTTTAATAACTTAATAGTTAAGTAACTTAATTATAATTTGCAGGTTAGATTTGCTTAAACTAAGTGAATTGCCATGAATAATGACAGAAAAAAACTTATAGAAAAAATTATTAAAAATGTTTCTGTAATTAAAAATAAAATATTTGGCCATATGCTGATTTTTTTTAATGAGATACAGGCGACTCATTCGCAGTGGCTTGTTCTAGGTATTGTGAAAAGACATAAAAGTATAAACATTAAGGAACTTGCCAAACTGCTCGATATAACCAGCAGTGCAGCTACCCAGATTGTTAATGGTCTGGTGAACAAAGGTTTGCTTCAGAGAAAAAGAAATCCTGAGGACCGCAGGTTTTTAAAAATAGCGTTAACCGAAGAGGCAAATAACCAGTTTGATTCGATTAAAAAAAAGAATTTTGACGCATTATCTTCTTTCTTTGATGTTCTGAGTAATGATGAGCTTGCAGAATACTGTGAACTTAATAGTAAGATCACAAAGAGAATTTTAACCGAGGATCAGGCCAGAGGGAGAAAAAAATAATTATATGATCAGATTAGCGAGATACCTAAAACCTTTCATTCCCATAATTCTTATTGCTATTGTCCTTTTGTTTGTTCAGGCAATGGCTGACCTTGCTCTTCCCGATTATATGTCAAGAATAGTGGACAATGGAATACAGCAGGGAGGGATAGAAAATGCCGTGCCGGAAGCAATCCGTCAGAGTGAAATGAACAAGCTGATCATATTTATGGATGCCAGTGATAAAACGGAAGTACTGGATGATTACACGCTTGTAGATAATAATTCTCCCGACTATGAAAAATATTTAAAAGATTACCCGCTGCTGGAAAAAGAACCCATTTATGTTTTAAGTAAAATTAACCAGGATGAAATAAATAAAATTAATCCCATACTCGGAAAAGCGTTTCTTGCCGTAGCGGGAATCAAACAAATATTGGCCGATCCGTCCAAAGCGGCAGCTGCTGGCAGCCAGCTGGGTATTGACCTGTCAAAATTGCCTGAGGGTATAACGGAGGATCAGCTTTTTGCTATGATTACCGGGCTGCCCGCCGATCAGCTTTCAAAAATCCGGAGCGCAATCAGCGAGCAGTTCGAAGCCCTCGGCGAAAAAATGATAATCCAGATGTCTGTGGGGTCAGTAAAAGCGGAATATTCTGCTATTGGCATAAATACCAGTAAAATCCAGAGTGACTATATATTGCATACCGGCCTATTGATGCTCCTTATAACGCTTCTATCGGCAGGCTGCGCGGTTTCAGTAGGCTATTTTTCTGCAAGAACTGCTGCCGGCCTGTCCAGGAACCTGCGGGAAAAGGTATTTGATAAAGTGGAAAATTTCTCAAACACGGAGTTTGATAAATTCTCGACTGCTTCCCTTATAACGCGTTCAACCAATGATATCACCCAGATACAGATGCTTGTGATCATAATGATCAGGATGGTTTTTTATGCGCCTATCATGGGTATAGGCGGAATAATACGTGCACTTGGGAAAAGCACGTCAATGTCCTGGATCATTGCCGTTGTGATTATCGTTCTTATATCCCTGATACTTGTGGTATTCTCGATAACCATGCCCAGATTTAAAATTATGCAGAAACTTATTGACCGGCTCAACCTTGTTATGCGCGAAGATCTTTCCGGGATGATGGTTATAAGAGCGTTCAACAGGCAGAAGTTCGAAGAGAAACGTTTTGACGATACCAACAAAAATCTTACCGGCACATCCCTGTTTATAAACCGCGTAATGGTTACCATGATGCCCTTTATAATGCTTTTAATGAATGGGCTGTCCCTTCTCATTATCTGGATAGGGTCACACCAGGTAGCTCAATCCCGGATGCAGGTTGGCGATATGATGGCATTTTTGCAGTATGCAATCTTAATTGTTATGGCATTTTTGATGCTGTCCATAATGTTTATTATGATACCGAGAGCTTCGGTTTCGGCGGGCCGTGTTGCAAAAGTCCTGGAAATGGAGTCCGTTATCAATGATCCCCGTAGTCCCAAAAAATTCGGCGATTCTGCCAGCGGCGTGGTTGAATTTAAGAACGTTTCATTCCGCTACCCTGCGGCCGAGGAAGACGTGCTGCATGATATAAGTTTCAATGCAAAACCGGGCCAGACTACGGCAATCATAGGACCCACCGGTTCCGGCAAATCGACAGTTGCCAGCCTTATACTGCGGTTTTATGATGTCAGTAGTGGCAGGATACTTATCGACAATATCGATATAAGAGAAGTAACACAATATGATCTGCGAAATAAAATTGGCTATATCCCCCAGAAAAGCGTTCTTTTCAGTGGCACTATCGAAAGCAATTTACGGTATGCTGATGAAAATGCGAGCGATCAGCAGTTAAAAGATGCCGCAGAGGTAGCACAGGCAATGGATTTTATCAGTGAAAAACCTCAGGGATTTGATTCGGAAATTTCACAGGGCGGCAAGAATGTATCGGGCGGCCAAAATCAGAGGCTTTCCATTGCACGGGCACTTGTTAAAAATCCTGATATCCTAATTCTTGACGACTGTTTCTCCGCACTTGATTTCAGGACAGACAGGGCGCTCCGCAGTGCGCTTAAAACATATTCCAAAAAAAGCACAATAATTATCGTTGCCCAGCGTGTCGGAACGGTTATGAATGCTGATCAAATTGTTGTTCTTGATGATGGAAAGATTGCAGGTAAGGGTACGCATAAGGAGCTTATGGAAAGTTGTGAAACTTACAGGGAAATTGCCCTTTCGCAGCTGAGTAAGGAGGAGTTGGCGTGAGCAAAGATACCGGAAAAACTGTACATAAGAAGTCCCCGGGTACCGGTATTGCCGGTTCCGGCGGCTTTAGAAGCGGCGGCCGGCGGCCTATGGGAGGTCCGATGGGTTTTGGCCCGCGCGGCTTTCAGATGCAGGGTGAAAAACCCCGGGACTTTAAAGGTACATTAAAAAAATTTATAAAATATATCGGTGAATTTAAAAAACCGGTAATTGTAGTCATTATTTTTGCCGCGATATCGACTGTTTTTTCAATCGTCGGCCCTAAAATTATCGGTAAAGCCACAACCAAACTCTTCGAAGGTGTTATAAGCCAGATAGCCGGAACAGGCACCGGTATAGATTTCACATATATCGGCAATATTATATTGCTTGCAGTGGGCTTGTATGTGATCTCGGCATTATTTTTATACATACAGGGCTGGATTATGTCAGGCGTTTCAATGAGAATTACCTATCGCCTGAGAAGGGATATATCGGAAAAAATTAACCGGATGCCATTCAAATATTTTGACGGTACGAACCATGGTGAGGTTCTCTCCCGGGTTACCAATGACGTTGATGCAATCAATCAGACGCTGAACCAGAGTTTGACTCAGATTATCACCTCGGTTACTACAGTTCTGGGCGTACTTATAATGATGTTTACCATAAGCTGGATGATGACTCTGGTAGCGCTTCTTGTTATCCCCCTTTCCTTTGGAATAATAATGGTAGTCATCAAACGCTCTCAGAAGTTCTTCAAGCAGCAGCAGGATTACCTGGGGCATGTTAACGGCCATGTCGAGGAAATGTACGGCGGGCATAATGTAATGAAAGCATTTAACGGGGAGAAAAAAAGCGCCGAAAAATTTGGCGTCTATAATAATGTTCTTTACCAGGCAGCGTGGAAATCGCAGTTTCTTTCGGGAATGATGATGCCCATAGCCTTTTTTGTCGGCAATCTTGGTTATGTAGCTGTGGTGGTAATTGGCGGGTGGCTGGTAATTCAGGGTAAAATGGCTGTTGGTGATATTCTGGCATTTATTCTGTATGTACGCTCATTCACCCAGCCAATCTCACAACTGTCAAATATATCGAATATCCTTCAGCAGACTGTGGCTGCAGCGGAGCGTGTGTTTGATTTTTTAGAAGAGGAGGAAGAAGTACCCGAGACAACTTCCCCCGTAAAGCCCGGAATTGTTTTGGGAAATGTGGAATTTAGGGATGTCCACTTTGGATATAATTCGGGTCAGGCTATCATTAAAGGTTTTTCAGCGAATGTAAAGCAGGGCCAGAAGATTGCCATAGTTGGCCCCACCGGGGCGGGAAAAACGACAATGGTCAAACTTCTGATGCGTTTTTACGATGTGGACCGCGGCAATATACTGATTGACGGAAACAATATTAAGGACTTTACCCGTCAGGGCCTGCGTTCGATATTCGGGATGGTCTTACAGGATACCTGGCTTTATAACGGTACAATACTGGAAAACATAAGATACGGCAGGCAGGATGCAAAAGATAATGAGGTAATCGAAAGCGCAAAGATTGCATTTGCCGATCATTTTATCCATACACTTCCCAATGGTTATGGCCTGGAGATCAATGAGGAAATTTCCAACATATCGCAGGGGCAGAAGCAGCTTTTAACAATTGCCAGGGCAATACTTGCAAATCCGAAGATTCTTATTCTGGATGAAGCTACAAGTTCGGTTGACACACGTACGGAACTGCTTATACAGGGTGCAATGGATAATTTAATGAAAGGCAGGACCAGTTTTATAATAGCTCACAGGCTCAGTACCATCCGCAATGCCGATTTAATACTTGTAATGGATAATGGTGATATTGTAGAGCAGGGAAGTCACAAAGAACTGCTTGAAAAAAATGGTTTTTACGCAAACCTTTATTACAGCCAGTTTGAGAATAACAAGTATTTATCAAAATCTGGATAAAATTTTTAATGAGACTGGCTAAAATAACAAGATTATTCATACCTCAATGCATCTATGGGATTGAGTCTTGCGGCACGCATTGCCGGGTAGATGCCGAAGAAAAGCCCCACTACCGTAGAGAAGCTTAAGGCGATAACTATCGGCATAAGCGTTATTGATGTATCAAGAACCGTAAACCTGTTCAGTAATGTAGAAACCAGTACTGCAAACAATATCCCCAGAATACCGCCGGTAATGCTGAGCACGGTACTTTCCACCAGGAACTGAACCAGTATATCTCTGTTCTTTGCCCCGATGGCCTTTCTAATTCCGATTTCCCTGGTTCTTTCGGTAACTGAGACCAGCATTATATTCATTATTCCTATACCGCCCACAAGTAGCGATATGCTGGCAATACCGGCAATAACCACGGTGAAGATGCCGGTAATTACGGTTATGATATCAAGTATCTGGGTTTGAGTCTGAACACTGAAGTCATCTTTTTCTCCGAATCTTATGTTCCGGTGTTTTCTGAGTATCGATTCTATCTCTTTAGAGGCGGCATCTATATCTTTTTCGCTTACACTCTGAGCCAGTATCATATTGTATGAATCAGTTCCGTATAATTTATCCTGGGCGGTGGTCACCGGGGTGCTGATAAAATCATCCTGGTCATTACCGAACATGTCAGTCCCCCTGGATTCCAGTGTTCCTATTACCTTGAAATTCTTACCGTCGATTTTAATTATTTTTCCGATGGGATCAATCTTTCCGAATAATTTTGTAATGATGGTCTGGCCAATTACAGCAACGTTGGAGGCATTGGAAACGTCGCTCCTGCTATAGAACTTGCCTTTTTCCACGTCCATGTTGTAGAGTTCCCGGCCGTTTTCGGTTGAAGCATAAATGGTGGACTGGGCACCGTTGTTAAGATAAGAAGCAATGGAGGAATTAAATACAACCGGGGCGGCTCCGGTTATCAGGGTTGCCTCCCTTTCGATTGCCTGCAGGTCACCCAGTTTTAATTTGGCCTGCTGTCCGCCTGACATTAATTGTGCCCCGATGTTTTGTTCTCCTTCGGGGTTGCCCGGAGTTACTATAATCAGATTGGAGCCGATATCCTCAACGCTCTGGATTACGGACTGCTGGGCTCCGGTGCCGATTGACAGCATGGCCACCACTGCCCCTACCCCTATGATTATTCCCAGCATGGTAAGAAAGGACCTCAGTTTATTTAAAAACAGGGCCTGGAAGGCAATTTTTATATTTTCGAGGAATCTTTTCATATTTTTTATGAGCTTCAATTTACGGTCAGTTTATCTTCCAGTTTGGGCATCTCCTTTAGTTTTTCTTCTGCAGAGATCTGATTTTTGACTTCTTCCTGCCCGTGAATAATGCCGTCTCTTAAGTAAATTATTCTATGAGTGTGCCTGGCTATTTCCAGTTCATGGGTGACCACAATTATTGTTTTTCCCTCCCTATTTAGTTTTTGAAATATGGCTATTATCTCCTCGCCGGTTCTGGAATCAAGATTTCCGGTGGGCTCATCGGCAAGGATTATGGAAGGCTGATTGACCAGTGCTCTGGCAATTGCCACTCTCTGCTTCTCTCCTCCTGAAAGTTCATTGGGCCTGTGCCTTATAAACTTTGATAACCCTACCGATTCTATGGCATCCAGTATTTTCTTTTTTTTATTTCTTACCCTCTCCCCGGAATAGATCATAGGAAGCTCGACGTTTCCATAGAGATTTGTTCTGGATAGGAGATTGAAGGTCTGGAAGACAAAGCCCATTTCCTTATTTCTAATACCGGCAAGCTGATTATCATTCAGTTTGCTTATGTCCATATGGTTAAGGTAGTATTTTCCGGAAGTGGGTACATCCAGGCACCCGATGATATTCATCAGAGTCGATTTACCCGAACCGGAAGGACCCATTACGGCCACAAACTCGCCTCTTTTGATTTCAAGGTTTATTCCCCGCAGGGCGTTAATTTTTACTTTTCCTATTTTGTAGATTTTTACAATATCGGTTGTATTTATTATGGTATCGTTACTTATTTCCATCATGTTATCAGTCAACTTCAAGACTTAAAGAGTTGGTAGAATTATCGGCGGTTGGTGTAACTAAAATTTTATCTCCTTCACTCAGCCCCGATTTTATTTCGATATAATCGTAATTGAATATCCCGGTAGTTACCTCTGTTCTTACTATAGTTCCGTCTTCGGCAACAAGATCGACATATGATTTCCCATCTTCTTCCACTACTGACTGTACCGGGGCATACAGGACATTTTCCGCACCGGATAAGGTTATATCCAGGCTGGCAGAGAGGCCGTATAGAAGTTTGGGGGCATTTTCGGTCTCCGGTTTTACGGTGAGCCCGAAGGAAACCACTCCACCGATATTGGTGGATATCGGGGATATTTCGGTTATTTCACCCTTAAAATTGTTTTCATAGTAGGCGTCAAGCGTTATATCCACATCCTGGCCCACCTCAAGGTTTATAACATCGACCTCGTTTATATCCGCCTTTATTACAAAATCACTGTTTATTATGGAAATGGCAGGCACACCCGGGCTGGCGTACTGTCCCTTTTCGTAATTTGAAGATAATACTATACCGTTATAAGGCGCAAGGATCGTGCTGTCATCAGTATCCATTTTGGCCAGCTCCAGGTTGATTTGCGATAGTTTCAGCTGTATTTCCGCCTGTTCTATATTTTTAGCGGCCGATTGGATCTGGCTTGCGGCAGACTCCGTACTGGATATATTTGACCAGTATGTGGATGACTGGCTTATGAGCGCCTGGTTGTAAGCTCCTTCTGCTGAATGGGATTGAGACTTCGCCGCGGATATTTGAAGATCGGTGGCCAGTGTTGATTCTTGTGCCAGACTCAGGTATTCATTGGCATCTTCCAGGGCAGTTAAGGCGTTCTGTGCTGACTGTTCGGAAAGCCTGGTATTATCCTGAGCCATCTGCAGTGCAACATGGTTGGCATCCAGTGCCTGCTGGTAGCTTATTTTTGCCAGTGCCAGAGAGTTTTCTGCCAGGTTAAGATTTTCTTCGGCCTGCTGGATGAGGAGCTTTTGCCTGGTTGTATCTATTTCTATTAAGATATCACCCTGGCTAAAAGTATCACCGGCAGCAAGGGTTTTTAATACCTTTCCCGAAAGGGGAAGGGAATAATCGTTCTGCTGGCTGCTTTCCACATAGCCGCTGGTGGAAATAGTCTCAACGATATCTCCTCTGGTTACTGTAAACGTATCCAGGATATCTGAAATATTTCCCAGGCTTTTACATGAAAACAGACCGGGTATGATCATTATAATAATAACAATAATGGTAATTATTAAAGTAGTTTTTCTTATTAGTTTAACTGTCATTTTATTTCCTGTCCCTAAATATTCTTAATAAAAATATCTATTTAAGATTTATTTAAAATATTTACAACCAAAATCCTGCAAACTGGATACTATTTAACCAGATTTTATTTTATTTTTAAACATAAATTTTAATAATTAATTTTAAAATGTAAAAAATATTAATATAATGAGTTATATTTATGGTGTTATTGTACTATACTGCAAAATACCCGGGTGAATTTAAATAATGTGAGAATAAAAGATTAAGCAAGAGGAAAGGAAGAGTAACAATGAGTAATGGTACTGAAATCGTTGGAATTTTTGCCAGAGAAATTCTGGATTCGAGAGGAAATCCCACTGTCGAAGTGGAAGCAATTCTTGACTGCGGGGCAATGGGAAGAGCGGCCGTACCTTCCGGAGCTTCTACCGGTAAATTCGAAGCGGTCGAGTTGAGGGACGGTGATAAAAAACGATACATGGGAAAAGGTACTCAGAAAGCGGTGGATAATGTAAATTCCATTATTGCCCCCGAACTGGAGGGAATGGATGCCATCTATCAGCGTGAAATAGACAGTGCCATGATTAATCTGGATGGTACCAATAATAAATCCAGATTAGGTGCCAATGCCATACTGGGAGTGTCATTATCTGTGGCCAAAGCTTCTGCTGTTGCACTTGACCTGCCTCTATACAAATATCTGGGTGGAGTCAATGTTTATATTATGCCTTCGCCAATGATGAATATACTAAATGGCGGTAAGCATGCCGATAATAATGTCGACCTGCAGGAATTTATGATAATGCCCCTTGGCGCGCCTGCTTTCAGTGAGGCTTTAAGAATGGGTTCGGAAGTATTTCACAACCTTAAAAGCGTTTTGGAAAAAGACGGGCACGGCACGGCAGTAGGTGATGAGGGAGGTTTTGCTCCCAATCTTAATTCCAATGAGGATGCCATAAAGTATATAATTACAGCCATTGAAAAAGCCGGATTCAAGCCGGGGAAAGATATCTACATAGCTCTTGATCCGGCAGCCTCCGAATTTTATGAGAAGGGGAAATATAATCTTAAAGGAGAAGGCAAGGTGTTAACCTCCACGGAAATGGTTGATTATTATAAAAGACTGGTGGAAAAATATCCCATAATTTCCATAGAAGACGGATTAGACGAAGAAGACTGGCAGGGATGGAAGGAGCTGACCGGGAAGCTCGGTAAAAAAATTCAGCTGGTAGGAGATGATCTTTTTGTTACCAATACCGACAGGCTTAAGAAGGGACTGGAAATGGGGGTAGCAAACTCCATATTGATAAAAGTAAATCAAATAGGAACCTTATCCGAGGCACTGGATGCCATCGAGATGGCTAAAACAGCGGGATATACGGCTGTGGTTTCGCACCGGTCGGGAGAAACAGAAGATACCACCATTGCCGATATAGTAGTGGGAGTAAATGCCGGTCAGATAAAAACGGGTGCTCCTTCCAGAACGGACAGAGTTTGCAAATATAATCAACTGTTACGCATCGAGGAAGATCTGGGAAGCGAAGCAAAATATCTTGGTCTGGATGCCTTCTATAATTTAAAATAAAAAAGACAAATTTCTGCTTGTATTAATTTCTAAAAAAGTCCCTGATAAACAAATAGCCGGAATTTTGGAAAATAAAAATATGTTGTATTATATTATAAAAAGTATTACTATATTAAAAGTAATACTTCAATATTGATATTACCAAAATCCGATTTGGAAATATTTATAAATAGAGGGGATTGTATGATGCCAAGGATTACTTCAAAGGGACAAATAACCATACCAAAAGAAATAAGAGATAAATTCAATATAAAATCTCATGATATCGGCGAGTTTAAGGTAAAGGAAGGAGAAATTGTTTTCACGGTAAAAAAAGGAACCATACTGGATGCCATAACCAGAAAATCGGATAAAAAAATTGATTTTAAAAAGATAAGAGAGCAGATGGAAAAAGAAATTTCAGAAGACGTTATGAGGAAGATGAAATGATTTTTATCGATACCAATATTTTCTTGAGGTATTTCGAGAAAGAAGATGAACTTACCTATAAAAAGATAAAGAAGCTTTTTTCTGAAATAATTGATGGTAAAGTTACAGGTATTTCTACAAGTCTGGTTATAACCGAGGTAATTTGGGTACTAAAAAGATTCTATAATTGGGATAAAGAAGAAATATGCAATAATATAGAATTAATTTTAAGGACCCCCAATATAAGGTTTAAAGATAGAGGTATACTGGTAGAGGCGATAAATCTTTTTAAAAAAAAGAATACAGACTTTATCGATGCCTATAATTATTCTTTTATGAAAGCAAATGATGTTAATAAAGTCTATTCTTTTGATAGGGATTATGACCGCTTGGAGGATATAAAGAGGTTGGAGCCTTAGAAAAATTTATTTTTAAGTATATTTATTATAAGAGAATTTAAATATGGAAATCGTAACCGGCGCCACCGGATGCGTCGGAAATGTACTGGTAAGAGAGCTGCTTGACAGGGGTAAAAGAGTAAGAACCCTGGTTCGCAGCACCTCTGACTTATCCTCGCTTGGGGGCCTGGAAGTTGAAAAAATTCAGGGGGATATCCTGGATAAGGATTCCCTGATAAGAGCTTTCAGAGGTGCTGATACCGTTTATCACCTTGCAGCTATAATATCCATAATGCCCGGAGATAGAAAATTAATCCATAATGTCAATTTTGAAGGCACCAGAAATGTTATAAGTGCCTGTCTGAAATGCGGAGTAGGGAGGCTGATTTATACCAGCAGCATACATGCTCTGGAAGAACCGCCTCTGGGAACTGTTATCGATGAAAGCATGCCCTTCAATCCGAACTGCAGAAGAGGTGAGTATGACCGGTCCAAAGCCAATGCCAGTCTGGAAGTAATAGAAGCGGCCGCAAACGGCCTGGATTCGGTAGTGGTTTGCCCCACCGGCGTTATGGGCCCCTATGATTTCAGGGGGTCTCTGATAACTCAAACATTTATTGACTTCGCCGGAGGCAGGATGAATATGATTATAGATGGAGCCTATGACTTTGTGGATGTCAGGGATGTGGCAGAAGGGCTTATCCGGGCAGCGGAAAAAGGCAGGAGCGGTCAGTATTATATATTATCCGGTGAGAGAATTACCATGGATGAAATAATGTCCATACTTTCTGAGGTATGCAGTGTCCGGCAGCCCAGATATAAAGTTCCTATCTGGCTGGCAAGAACTGCTGGTATGGTTACCCCGTTGTATTATAAATTGGCAAATAAGACTCCAAGGTTTACCGCATATTCTATAAATACGCTTCAATCCAATTCGTATATAAGCCATCAGAAAGCAAGCCGGGAACTGGGCTATAACCCCAGGTCCATTAAGGAATCGATCAGGGACACCTTAAAGTGGCTCAAGGAAAATAATTTTTTATAGATCGCAATTCCGGTAAACCGGGGCTTTTATAAATTAAGCTTTTGTAGCGCGATGGTTATGAACATAAAATAATTGCAATTTACCGGCAGGATATAGTATATTATAAAATAGAGTGTTGAAGATAATTCAAGATGTTTTTTTGAAATAGAAGTAAGCCGCGTAAATTATGAATGATTGAATAATAAATAATAGACTGCAAAGTTATTATAAGGCTTATTATATAATCGATATTTTCCAATCAGGGAATCCAGTTAGAATCTGGAGCGGTCCCGCCACTGTGATAAGGTGTGTGCTCTCTGGTTAAGCCACTGGCAGAAAACTGCCGGGAAGGCAGAGAGTAAAGTCCCCTAAGCCAGGAAACCTGAGTAATTCTAAATTGTCTCTCTTCGGTAGAAAGAGGGAGATTTTTCATTTTTAAAAGAAAACTCCCAGCTGAAGAGGCCGGGAGTTTTTTGTTTTTTAACAAAAAGATTAAAGGAGAAAAAAATGACAAAGAAGTTTCTGGCGGCCTCAAGTATGATTCTGATTTTACTGCTCACCGTGACTCTGGTATTTTTTGCGGGATGCAGGGATGAAGTTAACATAGGAGGGCTGGAAGAAGAATCCATAAGTGTGGTGGATGGCGATGGAAATACCGTCGAGCTGGGTTTGCCTGCAGAAAAAATAGTAGTACTGGCACCCAGTGCACTGGAAATAATTGACGGCCTGGGAGCCATGGAGAAGGTAGTCGAAGTTGATAGCTGGAGCGTAACGGAAGGTGATCCGCTGGCCGAAGGATTCGAAGGTGCCGGGGATTCATACGGCCCGAATATAGAAAGAATAGCCGAGCTTAATCCGGATATATTGATAACCCCAACCGGCGGCCCCGAAGATGATTTTCTGAAGATAAGCGAGCTTGGAATAAAGATCTACAGAGTCATCGATATTGAAGGCATAGAGGGTGTTTATGAAGAAATAACCAATATAAGCAAAATAATAGGTCTCGAAGATAAGGGAGAGGAAATGGTAGGAGAACTTAAAAAGGAAGTTGACCAGATTTATGGCCAGGTCAGGGATTTAAGTGATGCACAGAGACCCAGGGTTTTTCTGGAGATAAACAGTGATCCATTAATGACCGTGGGAGGGGACACCTATATCAGTGACCTTATCGAAAAATCAGGCGGAGTAAACATAGCAGCCGAAGATAATCTGACCGGATGGCCGGAATACAGTGTGGAAAGATTGATAGAAATAGATCCGGATATAATGATTGTCCCCATAAGCCTGGCTTCGGATCCTTCCATAATTACTGAAGATGCAAGATTTTCAAGTCTGGCTGCGGTAAGCAGGGGCAGAATCTATATAGTTCCCGACAATCCTATTTTCCGGCCCAGCCAGAACCTGATAGAGAAGGGTCTGCCCATGTTATCCAGGGCAATTCATCCTGAAATTTTTGGAGAATTTGAGATAATGGAGTAAAGTAAACAAGTAGACGGAAAGATCCGGTATAATTTTTACCGGAGCATTAAATTATTTTTATTATTTAAATTATTCCAAAATTTATGGGGACCGGAATAAGGACATTAAAGTATATTCTTATACTGCTGGCAGTACTTATAGTAATGATAATAATAGCTGCATCCACGGGCGCGGCAGCTATCAGCATCAGGGACAGCAGCCTGATATTGGCAAGCTACATACCCGGAATCGGCCATTTCGTGGATACCGGCCTGCTTGACAGCCAGGATGTTGTTATTATTTCACAGATAAGGCTGCCCAGGATATTCCTTTCCATATTCGTAGGAATGGCGCTTGCCAGCGCAGGTGTAATCTTTCAGGGCCTTTTCAGAAATCCTATGGCGGATCCTTTCGTAATCGGGGTTTCGTCGGGAGCTGCTCTGGGAGCGACCATAGGACTGGTATTTATTACCGGCGCTGGCCTTGTAGGTATTTCCACCACTGCCTTTTTTGCCCTGCTGGGTGCGGTAGGTACCACATTCCTGGTTTACGGCATTTCCAGAATCAAGGGAAAAGTATCCGTGATTACTCTCCTTCTTGCCGGTATTGCCCTCAGTGCCATGTTAAGTGCAATAACTTATCTTATAATGGTCTTTAAGACACAGGACATGGCCAGAATAGTGTTCTGGATCATGGGGGGTCTGACTTCCGCTTCCTGGAACAAATTTTTTATTCTGGCTCCGGTTGTAGCCATTCTGGTTGCGGTATCTGGTTTTTTTATGAGAGATTTGAATATATTATCCCTGGGAGAGGAAAGGGCAATTCAACTGGGAGTTCAGACCGAAAGAGTAAAAAAAATACTTCTGGTCATGGCCTCGCTAATTGCCGCGGTGGCGGTATCAATGAGCGGGATTATAGGATTCGTGGGACTTGTTACCCCGCATATTTTAAGGCTGATCGTGGGGCCGGATCATAAGGTACTGTATCCGACCTCTGTTATTGCCGGGGGAATAGTTCTGCTTATTTCGGATACCCTGGCAAGAACCATACTTGCTCCCAGAGAGATTCCGGTGGGAATAATAACTTCCATTATAGGGGTTCCCTTTTTTCTGTATTTGCTGGTGAAATCAAAAAAAGAGGTTTTTTAAATTTTAAATTTAATTCGATTTGATTTAATTTTTTACTGGCCTGCGGTTCCGTTGGCCTGGCCCGATTGATTTGATTGGCTGATTTTATTTAGCCTGATCTATGTTTATATGATATGAAAAGCAGCAGAAACATGAATAGTAAAAACATCGATAATAAAAACATAATTTCCGTAAGAAATTTGAGCTTTTCCTATAACTACAGGAAAGTTCTTGATAATATCGATTTCGATGTGGAAGAGGGGAACTTTATTTCAATCTTGGGCCCTAACGGGGCGGGAAAAAGTACCCTGGTAAATCTCATGTGCGGAGTTCTGAGCGGATATGCCGGAAAGATCGAGATCGGGGGAAAGGATATAAGAAAGCTGGCTCCCGGGGATATCGCAAAAATGGTGGGAGTGGTACCCCAGTATGCCAATCCGGGTTTCAGCTTTACGGTAGCGGAAATGGTTATGATGGGAAGGCACCCCTATGTCTCCAGATTTGAAGTGGGCGGAAGAGAAGATTTTGATGCGGTAAATGAAGCCATGGAAAGAACCGGAATATTGCCCATGGCAAAAAGAAAGTTCACCGAGCTTTCGGGGGGTGAAAAGCAGAGAGTGATCGTGGCTCAGACTCTGGCCCAGAAAAGCTCCGTACTGCTTCTAGATGAGCCGACTTCTCATCTTGATATAAATTTTCAGATTGAATTTATGAATTTGTTTTTAAATTTAAATAAAAAAGAAAATAAAACCGTAATAGGAATTTTTCATGACATAAACCTTGCACTTCAGAGCGGCGGAAAAATAATGTTGCTTAAAGAAGGCAGCATTTTTGGCTTTGGCAGCGGAGAGGAGATAGTAAACAGGGCTAACATAAGGAATATATTCGGAAGTGATGTGTTTGTGGGCAGGAATCCGGTGACCGGAAAACTCTATGTCAGCCCTATTTTCAGCCCTGAGATAGATTGGAGTATTACCAGTAGGCCCGGAAGCAAAAGTATCAGGATACATGTTATAGGGGGCGGAGGAGCGGCGTCTCAGATTCTTAATCTGCTTTATAACGGTGGTTATAGAATATCCTGTGGGGTGGTAAATACCTTTGATACCGATATGGATACGGCAATAATGCTGGGTATACCCTATGTAAATGAAGCACCGTTTTCTCCGATAAGCACAGATACACAGAACAAGAATCTCGGGTTCATTAAGTCAAGCGACATAGTGATTTTACCCGGAATAGAATTCGGAAATGGCAATTTTTTAAATCTGGTTTCAGTAAAAAAAGCTGCCGGTATGGGAAAAAAAGTAATAGTCATGGATTATGAAGATATCGGCAAGAGGGATCATACCGGCGGTAAAGCGGAAAAGCTTTATAAAGAGATAATAGAACAGGGGGCGGTAACGGTAAAAAAGATAAATCAAATATTGGAATACTTACAGTCGGATATCATATGATAAAAAAAAGATCCAAGTCAATTATGATTCAGGGTACCGGCTCGCATGTGGGAAAGAGCGTAACCGTTGCTGCCCTATGCAGGATCCTTAAACAGGACGGATACAGCGTGTGCCCCTTTAAATCCCAGAATATGGCACTGAATTCATACGTAACCGCTTCGGGAGGGGAAATGGGCCGGGCCCAGGTAGTTCAGGCGGAAGCATGCGGGTTGGAGCCTCAGGTTTATATGAATCCCATACTTATAAAACCCACGGCTGATACAGAGGCACAGATAATATTTATGGGAGAAGTTGTCAAAAATATGAGTGCGGTTGAGTACAACGAAAAAAAGGGTTTTTATTTAAATAAAATAGGAGAGATACTGGATGATCTGAAGAAAAGATTCGACTATATAGTAATAGAGGGAGCAGGCAGCCCCGCAGAAATAAACCTTATGAAAAATGATATAGTAAATATGCGGGTAGCAGAGATTGCCGGGTCAGGTGTGATACTGGTGGGGGATGTGGATAAAGGAGGAGTGTTTGCCAGTTTCTACGGTACGGTGAAGCTTCTTCCCTCCGGATATAGGAAATACATAAAAGGCCTGCTGATAAATAAATTCAGGGGGGATATAAATCTTTTAAAACCCGGTAATGACTATATAGCTGAAAAGCTAAAGATTCCGGTGATAGGAACTATTCCTTTTTTTAAAGACATATATATTGAGGAGGAAGATTCGGTAAATATAGAACAGGAAAAAGGCAGAAGACATGTTTTAAATAATACCGGAATGTCCGGCGGCAGGAAAAAAATAATAATTGCCGTAATATATCTTCCGCATATTTCCAATTTCACTGATTTTAATGCTTTTGAGCTGGAAAAGGAAGTTAACCTGGCCTATATCAAAGACAGGGAGGATCTAAAGAATTTAAAGCCTCATATGATTATTATACCCGGAACTAAGAGCACCATTAACGATTTGTTATATTTAAGAAAATCAGGGCTGGAAGAGGAGATAAAAGAACAGTACCGCAGGGGAGTAGTAATACTGGGTATTTGCGGCGGATTTCAGATGCTGGGAAGGAAAATAACGGATAAGTTCAGGAGTGAATCGAAAGATATCAAAAGCATAAAAGGTATCGGGCTTATGGATATAGAAACAAATTTCTTGCAGTCTAAAAACATCCGCCAGATAGAATTTAAGATTAGCAAGGATGTGCTCGATCACCCTGCTTTAAAAGACGTATCCGGAAAGCTGATTGGAAATAAAACCGGGACTATGAAAGGATACGAAATACACATGGGCCAGTCCGGTGCTTTAACAGGAAGTTCTCCGAAATTGATACCGCTCTTCAGAGTTTGCTCAAGAAGAAATAAAAGCACGGATTTTTATGACGGATTTCTGACCTTTGATAGCAATACGGGCAGTATGGTACTGGGAACTTACATTCATGGTATTTTCGACAATTACCATATCAGAGAGTTTATTTTACATATACTTGAGAAAAAGAATAATATAATATCCGATAATGATGGCGGAGAGGAGTTGTCATACAGTGATTTTAAAGATAAGCAATATAACAGACTGGCAGATATATTTAGAGAGAATATAGATATGGAATTATTTTACAATATCCTGGATAATAAGTTATGAAATATCGGGGTAATAAATTATAAGAGAATTATCCCACTATCTACAATAATCTATAAATATATAAAATCCCACTATAATGGGCATATTTGCTTACTTTACCTATTATATTATATATATTAATTATAATAATTATAATTATATATATTTAATACCAAAATATATGTAAAATCCAAATTTATACAATTTGCTACAATTTTTTTAATATCACCTATAATATAGCATATATATAACAAGAGAAGGGAAATATTATGGTTGAAGAAATTAAGCTCTTAGAGCATTATATCCAAGAAAAATATGATGCCGATGAACGTTTACGGAAATCTGATAGGTCTACAGATCCATATAGTAGTATCAACACAACAATAAATATGCTTGAATATATAATCTTGGTTATGGCTAAAGAAATAGATAAATTAAGAATTAAGATTAAATAGTCTATTTTCTAAAAGCCTCCCTAATATCTCTAGCTATAAGAATATTTATCTCTGGATATAAAAAACTGGCTAACTTACGTTTTATAAAATTAATAAATCTTCTCATTTAATTAGAAAAGATAATCAACGATTTTATTCTTTCTTACTCTTTCACTTTTGGGTATGCAAATGTAAAAACTGTTTTATTATTAATATTTTCAATTAATAGGTTACCCCATTTAATAATATCCATACCTATAAGAATATCTGCTTTTGTCAATTTAATGCTGGAGATATTTATCTTATTTAAATACAAATTCTTTGATAAGTATAAGTTGATTAGATAACAGCCTTTAGATTCCGGTTCCTTTCCCCCAGCTTGTAAAACCTTCCTTACACCATTAGATTTTAATTGATATTTCTCTACAAGGTTATCAGCAACCAACGTATGGCTTGTACCTGTATCCCATAATGCATTACATTCTAGCCATAAATCATTATCAATGAAATAAATCCTGACTTTAGTTATTGGTCTATCAACAAGGCAGGAATATTTTTTAGTTATTATGTGGTAATCCCCTGGATTATACATAAACTAACACGATACCAATATTATTGGTTCTTTAGCTAATACCTGCTGAATTATAAAATCTCCTATTTTATATTTTTTAAGAGCTTTTTGTCTTGCTTCATCATAATTATCACATGAATTAATTATAGTATTATCTTTAATTATAAGATATTTATTTAAATATTTTTTTAGCAATTTCTTTTTATTGCAGAGATACCATTCATATTCATTAATTAATTTTTCCATTTAACTTAAACAAAGATAGAATTCCCTAATATCAAATCAAAGCTATCATCTATATTTCTATGATTATACCTAAATTGAAATTCATTAATATAATCCTGTAAGTATTTAACTGATACCCTATGATATATTCCATAAATTGCCCTTTTAACTATTGCCCAAAAGCTCTCTATAGTATTTGTATGGATATCACCATCTACAAACATCTTGTTATGGTCAATCCTTAAATGAATATAATCAGTATATCTGAGTTCGTTATATCCTCTATATTCATCTGATATAACAACATTCTTACCCTTGCAGACCTGATTTAGAATATCAACTAACTGTCTTCCCGATAACCTATGACCTTTCTTATCTCTTAGTGCTACTTTTGCAAATACTTTTCTATGCTCTCTGTCCAATACCGCGATAATCGGAGTCATCCTTGTACCTCTTCCCCTTTTAAGACCCTTACCGCCTTTGTCATCATCTCTTTTGTTTGACTTTCTCGGCTTTCCACCGATATATGTTTCATCTATCTCCACTATGGTTTCATAGAATTTATCATTGTCCTTGTCTTCCATAGCTTTTCTAATCTGGTGAAGAATACGCCAAGCACATTTATAGGTTACTCCGATTTCTCTTTGTAACTGTTTGGCAGATATTCCTTTCTTTGCATTTAAGAATAAATGAATGGCATAAAACCATTTTTGTAAGTCAGTAGAGGTATGCTCAAATATTGTGTCCTTAAACACAGAAAAAGAGTAGTTGCAAAATTTACAATGGTAAAATTTGGGATTATCTTTTCTTCTTTTCACCTCTTTTCTTTTACATTTGGGACATATAACGCCTTCTGGATACCTTATTCCCACGAAGTAATTTATTATTGCGTTATTGTCTGGAAACTTTTTTAAAAACTCCTTATAATTCATTTATACTCCTATCATGTACTTATGATAAGAATATTATATATTAAAAACTAGTTGTATGTCAAGGGATAATTCCGAATTATAAAATATTAAAGCCATATAATGCTTGATCAGAGAATTTAACTGGCAATGGATAAAAAAAATAATACTGATAAAAATATTAAAGACGGCCTCATACTTATAAATACAGGCAACGGCAAAGGCAAGACTACCGCTGCGCTGGGGCTGGCCCTCAGGGCGGCCGGAAATAATTTGAGGGTTCTTATCCTGCAGTTTATAAAGGGACCCTGGAAATCGGGCGAGGTGGAGATTATAGAAAAATTAAAACCCTTAATTGAAATAGAGCAGCTGGGAATGGGGTTTATAAGATTTGAAAAAGGAAAACCAGTAATTACGGAAGAAATGGCTAAAAATGCAGCAGAATCTTTCGGATATGCCCGGGATAAGATTAACAGCGGACAGTATGATATGGTCATACTGGATGAAATAAATAATCTTATCGATTATGGATTTTTAGAAATAAAAGATGTGATAAATTGTTTGAAAAATAAACCGGAAGAAATCTGTATAGTACTGACCGGGAGAAATGCCCCTGCGGAACTGATAAATATTGCCGATACGGTAACTGAAATGAAAGAAATAAAGCATGCTTTCGGCAGGGGTATAAAAGCCAGAAAAGGTATTGAATACTGACTGTGGGATTTACTGGAATTTACTGATTTTAATTGGTTTTTATGGGCCCTACGGTTAGTCAGGCAAGTTAAAACAGATGAAATAAACAAATGAATTAAAACAGATAAAAGAAAAGGATTATCTTAATTGGGAAGGGGACTATTAATATGGAATGCAACAAGGAAAGAAATCTAAAAATTTGTAATTGTACCTATGAACCCTGCTCCAGAAAAGGTGTCTGTTGTGATTGCATTGCTTATCACCGGAAATTGGGCGAGCTTCCGGCCTGTTATTTCGACAGCAGAGCCGAAAGAACTTATGATAGATCCATAGAATACTTTATTAAATTAAACAGTTAAGGCTCCTTTTTTAAGGCTGCTTTGATGATGGGTGGAAGGTTTTAAGGTGAAGCTTTATGACAGATTATATAAACAAATCCGAGTTTAAAACCCGCATCGGAAAGATGTATTATTTATGGAAGAAAAAAGCCGGCCGGATAGTAATTCTGTATCTGGGAGATAGTAAGCAGGATTTTCAAGTGTTTTTAAATAAAATCAAAGAAATTTACAAGGGCCCGCAGCTAATTTCTTTTATCCCTAAGAAATCAACTGAGATTGAAAAAGCAATTAACGATTATCTTAACGGAAATATCAAAGAAATCGATTTTGAAGTTGAATTCCTGCTGGGAACGAAGTTTCAAAAAAGTGTCTGGAGCAAGTTAATTTCGGTTCCCTATGGAAAAACTATAAGCTATAAGGAACTATCAAATATTTCCGGCTATAAGGAAGCCTGGAGAGCAGCCGGGTCTGCCTTGAACAGGAATCCGGCAATGCTGGTTATTCCCTGTCACCGGGTGATAAAAAGTAATGGTACTGTGGGCAGATTTGCCGGTGGGCCGGAGTTGAAGGAATTTCTTTTAAATCTTGAAAAGAAGGATGATAGTACTTAGATAAATATTTTTTTTATGTTACAATCTAATAGTATTTAATAATAAACAAAGTCTTTGGTAGGAATCTTTAAAAAATGGACCTTTCTAAAGATTTAACGGTACTTATTTTAGCTGCCGGCAAAGGCAAAAGAATGAAATCAGAAGTTCCCAAGGCTCTTCATCAAATTTTGGGACGGCCCCTTCTATATTACATATTATCCACTGCCAGAGAATTAAATCCCAAAAATATTTTTGTGATTACCGGCCATAAAAAGGAAATGGTGGGTGATTATATAAAGAATAATTTTCCCGGAGTTAAGATTATAGTACAGGAAGATCAGTCTGGTACCGCTCACGCTGTTTATACAGCCAAAAAAAAGAAGGGTAATTTTGGAAAGGATATCCTTATACTTCCTGTTGATACTCCTTTGATTGGTGCGGAGATTTTAAAAAAATTAATAAAAAGTAAAGACAGATCAAAAAGTGAAGCTTCTCTAATTACTTTACTGCTTCCCGATCCCCGGGGATACGGAAGAATAGTAAAAAACAGGCAGGGCAATATAGCAAAAATCATAGAAGAAACCGATACCAGTGCCCGGGAAAAAAAGATATCCGAAGTAAATTCTTCCATTTATTGTTTCCGGACAGAATCTTTGTTTGAGAATATCCAGAAAATCAAAACTCAAAATACCCAGAATGAGTACTATCTTACCGATATTATCGAAATGCTGGTAGGGGCTGGTAAAAAAGTAAACTGTCTTAAGGTTCCGGATTATACAGAGGTCATGGGTATTAATGACCGGCTGCAGCTTTCCGAGCTGGAAGATATTATGAAAAAGAGAATCAATGAAAATCTGATGAAAAATGGGGTTACCATAAGGGATCCGCATTCATGTTATATCGAGAGTACCGTAATGGTGGAAAAGGACGTAATCATAGAACCCTCCTGTTTTATCAGGGGTAAAACCATGATCGGGAAGAACTCAGTAATAGGCCCTTTCTGCCAGATTACCGATACGGCCATAGGTGAAGGAACCAGGATAAATGCCTCTATAGTAATAGGTTCCCATATTGGCAGGAATAATAATATAGGACCTTACAGTTATATAAGGCCTGATACCGTAGTCGGAGACAACGTTAAAATTGGAGCATTTTGTGAAATTAAAAAATCCGATATTGCCAGCGGCAGTAAAGTTCCTCACCTTAGTTATATAGGGGATACCAGGATTGGATCCGGAGTAAATATAGGGGCCTCATCGGTTACCGTTAATTATGATGGCTTTAAAAAGAGTAAAACTATTATCGGGGACGATGTATTTATTGGCTCCGATACCATGCTTATAGCCCCGGTTAAAATAGGGAAAGGAGCTATTGTGGCTGCAGGTTCGGTTATATACCAGGACGTTCCTTCAAACTCTCTAGCCATAGAGCGGGGAAAGCAAAAAAATATAAAAAATGGTGCGGTTAGATACAAAAACAGAAGGAAAATAAATAACAAAAAGAATAAATAATTTAAGGTAGGGGATATGAAAAAAAGCCAAGATAATAAAAGAATGATGCTCTTTTCAGGTTCATCTTATCCTGATCTGGCCGATAGGATTGCCAGGGAATTGGAAATAAATACCGGTAAAATTACCAGAACTAAATTTAAAAACGGTGAAATTTATATAAAGTTCGATGAAAGTGTAAGAGGTGCTGACGTCTTTGTAGTGCAAACCTGCTGCGAACCGGTAAATGACAATATAATGGAACTGCTGATAATGATAGATGCCTTGAAAAGAGCTTCTGCGGGAATGATAAATGCTGTAATTCCTCATTACGGATATGCACGCCAGGATAAGAAAGCAGAAGGAAGGGAACCCATAACCGCAAAATTATTTGCTGATTTGCTTTCGGTGGCAGGAATGAACAGGGCCATACTGGTGGATTTACATTCTGCCACTATCCAGGGCTTCTTTGACGTTCCGGTAGATCATGTAACTGCCATACCCATAATAGCCAAATATTTCAATGAAAAAAATATAAAAGATGGTGTGGTAGTAAGCCCTGATGTAGGTGGGGTAAAAAGAGCCAGCATTTTTGCCAAGAGGCTTCATTTTCCGTTAGCTATACTGGATAAAAGGAGGCCTGCTCCCAATATGGCTCAGATGGAACATATTGTGGGAGATGTGGAAGGCAGGGAAACTATACTGTTTGATGATATGATTGATACAGGCAGTACGCTGTTTAAAGCTATTGATATGTTGTTAAGGCATAATGTAAAGAAAATCTATGTTGGTGCTACCCATCCCATCTTTTCCGGTGATGTAGTGGAGAAATTCGAAAATTCAGAAGTGGAAGAAATAGTAGTGGCAGATACCATCCCCTTAAGCAGGAAGTGTGAAAAAATAAAAGTTCTTTCCATCGCTCCTCTGCTTGCAAAAACCATAAAGAAAGTTTATCATTGCAAATCTGTAAGCGAATTATTCAAGGGTGAGAATTTAGTTTAATTTATAAAAATAAAAGGCGGGTGCGCAAATAGATGGAGAATATCGTAATCCAAGTTGAAAAAAGAGAAAAAAAAGAAATTAAAAATAAAGCTCCAAAAAGATTAAGAAATAATAATTATATACCGGCGGTTATATATGGTTTAAAAAAAGAACCGGTCAGCATTAAGGTAAAAGAAAAGGAGTTTAAAGACCTGCTTAAGGGCAAAAGTATATATAGTGTGATTTTTGATATGCAGATTGATGGCACAAAGAAGAGCGGAAAAGAAACGGTTTTGATAAAAGAATTTCAGAGAGATCCCATTACCAGAGAATTTTTACATCTGGATTTTTTAAGGATACAGATGGAAAAAGAAATCGAGACCACTGTTCCCATCCATATAATTAACGAGGAAATATCCGTAGGTGTTAAAGAGAAGGGCGGTGTTCTGCAGCACGGCCTGAGGGAACTGCATATCTCCTGTTTGCCGGCAGATATTCCCGATTATATCGAATACGATATTAAGGATCTGGATATGGGTTTTACAATCAGAGTCTCCGATATCAATGTTTCCGAACAGATAAAAATATTAAATGACCTCGATGAAGTAGTAGTTTCCATAATTCACCCCACCCAGCTGAAAGAAGAAGAAGTAACTGAAGAGGAAGTTGAAGAAGAGGTTGCTGAGCCTGAAGTAATTGGTAAGGGCAAAGAAGAGCCGGCGGAAGAAAAAGAACAGCCGGAGGAAAAAAGTTCTAAAGAAAAATAATTATTATGATTTTAATTGCTGGTCTTGGCAATCCCGGTAAAGAATATGAGTTCACCAGGCATAATATAGGGTTTAAAATTATCGATAAGTTTGCCGACAGTCTCGAAAAGAAAAGCTGTTACCGGAAATTTAATGCTTCAGTTATCGAATCTTTTTATAACAACCATGAAATAATAATCCTGAAACCCCAGACATTTATGAATAGCAGCGGCAGTGTGGTAGCTTCAGTTTACCTATATTTTGAAAATCAGATAAGTTCGATACTAATAGTTCATGATGATATCGATATTGAGTTTGGGGAGATTAAGCTTAAGGCAGGGGGGAGCACTGGTGGACATAAAGGGCTGGAATCCATAATGACCAGTCTGGGAAGAAATGATTTTGACCGACTGCGGTTCGGTGTGGGAAGACCTCCCGGAAAGCAGGATCCGGCAGATTACGTACTCGAGGAATTTGACAAAAATGAAAAGGAAGAAATTGAAATTGGAGTGCTGAAAGCAGTGGATATTATAAAGGATTATATAACGGAAGGCACCGAATATACCATGAATAAGTATAACTGAAAAATTTTTATTTTTATTTATCACTTTCATTTAATCCTTCGTTTAATCTTCCTGACTAAAAAACCTCAAATTAAAAAACATTGGATATGGAAATATTAATCAGGCAAAAAACAAGATCCCGCTTGGTAAACTAATGAGCTTCAAGACGATAGGGGCGGTAAGAAATTTTAATTGTTTTCTTATATAATCATTCTTGACAATGGTTTTAAAATATTAATGGTGAAAATAGAAAATGTTTTTAGATAATTTTTTACTTGAAAATCAGTGGCAACAATTTGTAAAAAAATATAAAAAAGCAAATACCGGAGAAAAAAAAGGCAGGGGTACAAAGCTTGATACCTTGATTGCCGATGAAAACATCTGGCCCTTTGTAATAGGTGCTTTTTATAAGTGTTTCCGTTTACCGGTTCTGGTGGTTACCTCCACTGTGGAGAGAGCTTTTGAACTGGAGCAGGAAGTAAGATGTATTATTCCGGAAGTTGGAATATTCAACTTTCCCAGCCTGGGAAATAATATTTTTTATAAAAATAAAATTACGCCTGCCGAAAATCTGATAAGAAGATTAAAGGTTATTAAGAATCTCCTGGATAATGGAAGTTCCGGCGGTTCGCCCTTAATTATTGCCACCAGTAATTCCTTACTTAATCTGATGCCTGCTTCGGTAATCGGTGGAATAAAAAGCATGAGAATATCCGCAGGTGCGGAATACAGCAGGGATGGATTGATATCGGAACTTGTCGACAATGGTTATGAAAAGGTGCATAAGGTTTACGATTGCGGAGAATTTAGTGTAAGGGGAGAAGTTATGGATGTCTTTGATATAACCGGCGAATATCCGGTAAGAATCGACTTTATGGGAGATGAAGCGGAAAAAATTTTTTCATATGATATTACAAGTCAGAAGCTTATAAGAAAACTGGACAGCATATCCATATTTCCGAATATAAATCCCTGGGAAATAAAAGAAACAAATGGTGCCGGATTGACCGATAAAACGATTTCCTTTATCGATATATTGAGAAAAAATAACCCGAAATTCTCCCTGGTGATGTGCGATCCGGTAGAGATTGATTTAAAGGTAAGAAGCGACATCGACATTCTTAAAAAAATCTTTGATAGAGATAGGGACATCCTGGTAACCGGTAGTAAGATCATTACCGATTTTTACCTGACGGAAAAAGATTTTCCGGAGAAGGGGAATTATTATCTGAAATTAAATATAATTTCTACCAGGAAAGAAGCTTCGGCCGGAACTGAATTCAATCTGGATAAAATAGTAAGACAGAAAAAGAGTTTCGGGAGTTCCATCGATTTTATACATAATATCAAAAATGATTTTAAAAGCGGTAGAAAAGTCATTATATCCATTGACGGAAAGGAAAGAAGGAAAAAAATAGAAGAATTATTTTTGAATAATTCCATATCCTGCAGCTATCTGAAAACCAAGAACCTTAAAACCGGGAATAGCACCGGGTATAATTTACTCCAACCCGGCGTGGCTGGTATTTCAAGCAGCCGCCTGTATAGAGGTTATCAATCCAAAAATATTTCCCTGTATGGGGAACTGGATATTTATGAGCAAATGCAGCATCAGATACCGGAAGAGAAAGTTCTTGCTCGAGGTGATCTTGAATATTTCAAACCGGGAGAATACGTTGTTCATAAAAATCATGGTATAGGTGTATATATGGATATAATTTCCAGACAGGTCGAGGGCTGCAAGAGGGAATATTTTCTGATAGAGTATGCCGGTAATGATAAATTGTATGTCCCTACCTGGCAGGCTGACCGCATCACCAGATATATTGGAGCAGAAAAACCGGTAATAACCACCCTTAATTCCAGGCAGTGGGAAAGCATAAAAAAGAGAGTAAGAAAATCAGTACAAAAGCTTGCCGTGGATCTGGCAAAATTATATGCCGAGAGGGATTCCGCCACAGGCTATGCATTCCCTGCTGACAGCCCCTGGCAGAAAGAGATAGAAGATTTATTTCCCTTCAGTGAAACCCCCGATCAAACCAAAGCAATCAATTATGTAAAAGACGCTATGAGCCGCCCCAGACCTATGGATATTTTAATAATCGGAGATGTGGGATTCGGTAAAACGGAAGTGGCGGTAAGAGCAGCTTTTAAAGCAATCGAAAGCGGAAAACAGGTTATGATGCTAGTTCCCACCACCATTCTTGCCGATCAGCACTACCGGACGTTTAGTGAGAGATATAAAAATTATCCGGTTATTCTGGAAGTTTTAAGCAGATTTAAAACTAGAAAAGAACAGAAAGACATAGTAGGGAATTTCAATGAAGGAAAAATCGATATGATAATCGGCACCCATCGTGTTCTTCAGGAAGATATAAAGCCCAGAGACATTGGCCTTATAATTATAGATGAGGAACAGAGATTCGGGGTTAACAGCAAGGAAAAGATAAAGCTGCTAAAAACCGAAGTTGATGTGTTGACCTTAAGCGCCACCCCCATACCCAGGACTTTATATATGTCCTTGGCCGGAGTCAGGGATATGGTATTAATCGAAACCTATCCGGAAGGCAGAAATCCGATAGAAACCTTTGTGGGGGAGACTGACTATCAGGTTATAAGAAGGGCGGTAGAAAGAGAGCTGGCCAGAGGAGGACAGGTATATTATGTCTACAATAGAATATCGGGTATAGAAAATAAAAAAATTCAGCTGCGCCACCTGATTCCGCAGGCAAGAATTGCCCTAACTCATGGCCGGATGGAAGGAAGCAGAATAGAAAAGATAATGAGTGATTTTGTGGATAAAAAATATGACCTGCTGCTTACTACTTCCATAATAGAATCCGGAATGGATATTGGAAATGTAAATACGCTGATAGTGGAGAACTCTCATCTTTTTGGGCTGTCACAGTTATATCAGTTAAGGGGAAGAGTGGGCAGGTCTTCCGAGATAGCTTATTCTTACTTTTTTTATCCGGGAAGGAGAAACCTTAGTTTTCAAGCATTTCAAAGGCTTAAGACACTGGCGGAGTATACCGATCTTGGATCCGGGTATAATATAGCAGCCAGGGATCTGGAGATTAGAGGAGCGGGAGAAATATTGGGGGCAAAACAGCATGGGCATATAAATAGTGTGGGTTTTGACATGTACTGTCAGATAATAAAGGAGGAAATAGAAAAACTTAAAGGTATAAAGGTGGAAGAGGATATCAATGTTCAAATAGATTTACCAGTCAGTGCCTATATCCCCAGGAATTATATCAGGAGTGAGAAAGACAGGATCAATATTTACAAAATGTTGGGAAATGCAAAAAGCCTGGATGAAATAGATAAAGTCAGGGAGCAAATGATTTCTAGATATAAAAAAGCGCCTCAGGTGGTGGATAATCTGGTAAATATTGCTAAAATAAAATACCTGCTGAAGAAAGCAAAAATAGAAAAGCTGGTTTTTTCGGGTGATTCGGGGGTTTACCTTAAGAAAGTGAATATATCCCGGGATAAAGCCCTGGGGATGACCGGAGAAAATAAAAACTTATTATATGAACCGGCTATTAAACGGGTAATAATAAAAAAAATTGATAAAAATGTTAATTTAGATTTAGTCTTAGACAGCCTAAATGATATAATAAGCTTTATGTAATATTTATTAAAAAGAAGGAAGGTAAGGATTGAAGAGAACTATAGTATGTGTACTTATATTATCGGTAATTATTTTCCTGTTTTTTGGCTGCAGCAAAACCCTAGCCAGAGTCGACGGGATGGACATAAAAGAAAAGGAAGTGGATATTTATATTAATTTTTTGAAAAATCAGGATACCAGTGGGGAAATAGCTTCGGATGAGGAAAAATTAAATACGCTGAAAGCCAGCATAATCGATTCGTTAATCGTGATAAAGCTGCTTGAAAAGTATGCGGAAGAAAATAATATAACGGTAACCGATGAAGAAGTTAACCAGCAGATAACTCAAATAATAACCAGTTACTCTTCGGAACAAGATTTTAAAAATGACTTAAAGGCAAACGGGATAGATCAAAAATTTCTGGAAAGTGAATTAAAGAGTCAATTATTAAGGAATAAAATTATTGATAAAGTTACTGCAGATGTTACCGTAACCGACGAAGAAGTAAAACAATATTATGATGATAATAAAAATACTTTATTTTTAGTTCCGGTCAGTGTAAAGGCAAGTCATATTCTGGTTATGTTTCCATGGATAAAAGATAGTTCGGTAGAAGAGAGTGAAGAAGGCAGAAAAGAAGCCAGGGAAAAAATAGAAATGATAGAGCAGAAGCTGGAGGCCGGCGCAAATTTCGAGGATATGGCCCGGCAGTATTCGGATGATGAAACCACTGCCGAAAATGGTGGAGATTTAGGCTATATAAGCAAAGGTCAGATGGTTGAAGAATTTGATAATGCTTTATTTTCTCTGGATGTGGGAGAGGTAAGCGGTATTGTGGAAACAGAGTACGGATACCATATTATTAAAGTTTATGATCGCAAAGAATCATATATTCAAAAATTCGATGAGGTAGAGGAATCCATAAATAGCTATCTTTTGAATTCATACAAGTCCAGTAAATGGGAGGATTTTATTTATTCATTAATAGATAAAGTTGATATCGAATATTTTACGGATGTGGAAGGTACTCTAAATGACACCGGCACCGAAGAACAAGGTAATGAAATTCCTACCCAAGAGGAAGGCAGTGAAACTTCAGTTGAACAGCAGGGATCTTAAGAATATAGATAAAATAAATAACAGCGGTAAACTTTTTTCCATTTTAGTAGATATAATGGCAAAACTCAGATCTCCCCAGGGCTGCATGTGGGATAGGGAACAAAATCACAAAACCATTAAAAGAAATCTGATAGAGGAAACTTATGAAGTCGTGGAGAGCATAGAGGATAATGATTTTAGCGATTTAAAAGAAGAACTGGGTGATTTACTGCTCCAAATAGTTTTTCACAGTCAGATTGCGGCTGACAGCAAACAGTTCGATATAAATGGAGTTCTTAAGGGTATCATAAAGAAATTAATAAGAAGACATCCCCATGTATTTCAGGGAGTGGCTCTAAAAAGCAGTAAGGAAATACTGGCAAACTGGGAGGATATAAAAAGAAAAGAAAGGAAAGAGAAAATTAAAAAATCCGATTCTATATTTGGGGGAATTCCAAAATCACTTCCTTCGCTGCATTTTGCTTATGAAATACAAAATAGGGCATCTAGACTGGGATTTGATTGGGATAACACCGCCGGTATATTCGATAAAATGAAAGAAGAACTGGCTGAATTAGAAAAAGAAATAAAAAAAGGTAAAGAAAAAAATCTTCCCGGTGAAATGGGAGATGTTCTTTTTACCATGGTAAATTTTGGAAGACATCTGGGTATAGATTGTGAAGAGAGTTTGTATGAAGCCAGCAGGAAGTTTGTAAGAAGATTTAATTTTATGGAGAAATATGCAGAGGAAAATAATTTAAATTTCAAAGAGCTATCGCTGAAGGAAAAAGATGAATTGTGGGAAACCGCAAAAAAAGAACTGCCATGAAAAAGACCAAAATAATTTGCACCATTGGCCCGGCAAGTAAAGATGAAAAAATCCTGAAAAAAATGATAACCGGGGGGATGGACATAGCTCGTATAAACACCTCCCATAGTGATTTTGATGAAGTTACCGAAATAGTCGGTAAGATAAGAAAACTTTCACAGAAGTTCGATAAAAATACGGCGATAATATTGGACCTTCAGGGCCAAAAAATCAGAATCGGGCAGTTAAAGAAGGGAATAAAACTGTCCAGGAAACAGAAAGTTATCTTTACCACGGATGAAAGTCTTGATTTGGATTATTCGGACGGCAAGAAGATAATTAAAGTTGCCTACGATAAATTCATAGAAGATATCAAAGAAGGTATCCATGTTTTTATTGATGACGGTTTGATCGAATGCAAGGTACTGGAAATCGATTTGCCTAAAAAGATAGCTGTTTGTGAAGTCATAACCGGGGGATTTCTTGAATCCCATAAGGGAATTAACCTGCCCGGTATAACCATAAGTGCGGATTCGGTTACCAAAAAAGATTTGAAATTCCTTGATCTGGGTATAAAGCTGGAAGTGGATTTTATAGCTCAATCTTTTGTCAGAAATGCCGATGATGTGGAAAAAATTAAAAAGGTAATAATGAGTAAAAAAAGTCATGCCATGGTTATAGCCAAAATCGAAAAGCATGAGGCGGTTAAAAATTTCAACGATATATTAAATTCGGCAGATGCTGTTATGGTAGCACGAGGGGATCTGGGGGTTGAAATTAGTGCCGAAGATATTCCTCATCTTCAAAAAGAGATTATAAGAAAGGCTAATATAGCAGGTAAACCGGTAATCACTGCCACCCAGATGCTGGATTCTATGATAAGGAATCCCAGGCCCACCAGGGCTGAAGTTAGCGATGTAGCCAATGCCATAATAGATGGTTCGGATACGGTTATGCTCTCAGGGGAAACTGCTGCAGGAGAATATCCCCTGGAATCCTTAAAAATGATGGTTAAAATAATAAATAAAACCGAAATTTCTCTGGATTATGATTTATTATTGCGTAATAATTTTTTGGAAAAAGGGAAATCAAGAATAGATAATGATACTATTACCGGAGCAATAAGTTTTGCATCCTGTCAAATTGCCGATATGTTGAATGCAAAGGCTATTATTTCTTCCACCGAATCGGGACATACGGCAAGACAGGTTTCCAAAAACAGGCCAAAAAGTATAATAATCGGAGCCAGTGCCAATCCCTGGGTAATCAGACAATTGATGATCAGCTGGGGTGTGGTTCCCATGAAAACAAAACCAGTTAAAAACATCGACATGATGATTGACCAGTCCATAAATGTTTCAAAGAAACTCAGATATATAAGCAAGGGAGACAGAGTGGTTATTACGGCCGGAGTTCTGGTAAATAAACCGGGCAGCACCAATCTTATAAATGTTAAAGAAGTGGAATAAAATTTCAGCTTTAACGGCCTGGATTTGTTAACCCACTTAATTTTCTTTTAATCTTCGGTAAATCGCAGTTTCTTAAGTAGTCTGTTTTCTCCGATCAGGGTCAGAACATCATCTTTTTGAAATTTATAGTTAACGTCGGGAGGGGCTATAATTTCATTATTTTTATTTTTTATGCTTATTATGGTTACACCGTATTTATTTCTTAAATTCAGTTCCATCAAGTTCTTTCCCAACATCATTTCCGGGGTAGGTATTTCAATTATACTGATATCCGAACTGACCTGCAGAAAATCGATAATATTGGAACTTATAAGACTTTTAGCCACCCTTTCTCCCATATCTTTTTCGGGGTATACTATGGTGTCCGCACCCACTTTAAAAAGGACTCTGCCCTGGGTTTTAGTGCCTGCCTTGGCGATTATCTTTTTGGCTCCTTTTTCTTTAAGCAGCAGGGTTACCAGTATGGAGTTCTGGATATATTTTTCTCCGATACACACGATAACCGCTTCATAATCCGGAATACCCATAGATTCCAGTATATCCGCGTCGGTGGCGTCGCATTTTATTACATCTGCTATCTCTTCAGAGACTCTCTGAATTCTTTCTTCGGACTGGTCCAATCCTACCACATTGTGCCCGGCTTCGGTCAACGTACTGGCTACACTTGCTCCAAATCTTCCCAATCCTATTACTAAAAATTGTTTTTTCATTTTTTTATCCGATGGTTATGGTTTCTTCGGGATATGTCATCTTATTTACCACACCCCTTATAGCAATGGCTACAGACAAAGTGCTGATACCAATTCTACCAATAAACATAGTCAGTATCAATATTATCTTGCTGGGGGTGGAAAGTGCCGGTGTTATTCCGGTACTCAATCCCACTGTGCCGAATGCCGATATTACTTCAAAAAAAACTTCTCTCAGGGAATACCGTTCAAACACCAGTATGCAGATGGTCGAAATTATAATTAATGCAATTGCGGCAATGGTCAGGGTCAGCGCTCTGTATATCAGGCTTGAAGGAAGTTTTCTTTTGAGCAGGGTAACCTCATTTCTTCCCCTGATTGAACTTAAACCGGCTGCAGTTACCGTGGCGAAGGTAGTGGTTTTTATACCGCCGCCGGTACCGCCGGGGGAGGCACCTATAAACATCATAAGGGTAAGGAAGAATAAGGTGGCAGGATTTAGTTTGCTAATAATGGTAGTATTAAAACCGGCTGTCCTGGCTGTAACCGATTGAAAGAAGCTGGTTAAAATTTTGGTTGAGAGCGGCTCCTTGGCAATGGATTCCGGGTTTTTAAATTCAAGAAGGAAAAACATAACTGCTCCAACCAATATCAAAGATCCGGTAGCAATCATTACTATTTTTGCATGTAATGAAAAATGCCTTATTCTTCTATAAGTAATAATTTCGGAAATTACCGGAAAGCCGATTCCTCCGATTATAATTAAAACCATGAATATTAGATTCAAAGGAATGTCGGAGCTGAAGCTTTGCAGGCTATTTGAGAATAAGGAAAATCCGGCATTATTGAATGCGCTTACGGTATGAAATAAACTGAAAGTCATTGATGCTTTTATGGGGTAGAGATGTTTAAAATGAAAAATTAAAGCCATAATAATAAATCCAATGAATTCTATGGTAAAAGTGGTCCCTGCTATTACCATGAAGAACTTGGATGCACTGAACGGCTGCTTGGAACCGAAACTGGTATTGATGTAAAATTTATCTTTGATGTTTATTTTTCTTCCCAGAATTAATCCAAAGATAGAACCAATGGTCATAATCCCCAGGCCGCCAATCTGAATCATAATAAGTATTACGATTTTTCCCAGATCGGTGAAATAAGTTGGGGTATCCTGAACTATTAAACCGGTTACGCAAATGGCGGAGGTTGAGGTAAAAACTGCATCTATATAACTGATTTTTCCACTCTGAGTCATTTGAGGAATTAAAAGAATAAGCGAGCCGATTATTATAGCTGTAGCAAAACCCAGCAGTACTTGTTTGGCGATTTTATTTTGTGTCCTGGAAGAAAATAAAGATATATCTTTCATTACATTTTTGAATCAAATTATCGGGTAATATAAATATACAGGTTGATATTTTAATAAAATTACCGGTTAAAAACAACAACTTTCTTTTTTCTGGTTTAGTTTGTACAATATTAACAGGATTTAGATATATTGGTATTATTCTAACATAGGTTATATTTATATAAACAGAAAATTAATTTTAGCGAGCTGCAGTTATGGTGACTATAATATAGTCAGTTGTAAGTAGTAAAAACATAGCAAGAAATATAAAAATGAATGATAACATTAAAATTGTTAGCAGATTATCCAGAAAAGCTAAAATAAACATTTCTATCGTTGTCTTCCTGATTTTTATTACCATTACCATCCTAACCTCCATAAACCAGATAAAAGATATCGTTGAGAAAAGAGAGAAGCTTGTTGAACTGGAAGAAAAATTGAACTGGTACAGAAACGAAAATATCAAACTGTTAGCCCTTGAAAAAAGCCTCTATGAAGAAGAAGCCATTGAACTTGAAGCAAGAAAGCAGTTCAATATGACTACCGGCAATGAAACCAATATTTCGGTAATTGTGGAAGATAACCCATCCGCGAATGGTTCTGGGAACAGTGGCAATTTACCATCGGATGACAATATATATTCGAATTCCGATTTATGGGGAAATATAAAGATTTTTTACAATAACGAAATAAAAGGCAATTAATTCCGGGTTAAAAAGCATACAGACAATTATAAATGAAATTAGCAGCTATTGATATAGGTACCAACTCCACCAGATTACTAATATCTGATTACCGCCGTCATAAATTCTTTACTCTGGAGAGAAAAATGGAAATTACCCGCCTGGGTAAGGATCTTGACAGGAATAATATCATTTCCGATGATTCTGCCGGAAGAACTTTTAAGGTTCTTTCATCTTACCGGGATCTGATTGAAAAATATAAGGTAAAAAAATATCGGGCGGTAGGGACCAATGCCTTAAGGAAAGCATCCAACAGCGGCCGGTTTATATCTTCGGCAAAGGAATTTCTGGGAATAAATATTGATGTAATAAGCGGAGAAGAAGAAGCGGGTTTAAGTTTTTACGGTGCCGTAAAAGGTATGGATTCGAATAGCCAGGGTGGTAAAATCAGGCCTGCTTCTCGGATTTTGGTTATTGATATCGGAGGAGGAAGCTGTGAATTTATACTGGGAGAATATGGCTGCTGTCCGGAATTTACAGGCAGTGTAGATGTGGGAAGTGTAAGTTTAACTGAAAGATTTATTGATTCCGGTATACCGAATGTAAAAAGTTTAAATAAGATGCGGCGCTATATCAAAGAGAAGCTGGAAAGCACCATTAAAGAGATAAAAAAGTTCGGCTCTATATCTGTAACGGGAGTTGCCGGTACTATAACCACTCTTACTGCCATTGATTTGAATTTGGAAGTATACGACAGCGAAAGGATACACGGCCATATTTTAAGCCTGAAAAGAATTGAGGAAATCTATGATTTTCTATGTGGGATGAATCTCATGGACAGAAAAAAGGTGGTGGGACTTAATCCTAAAAGAGCGGATATTATTATTGGTGGCACCGCAATTGCAATTGAAATTTTAAAAATGCTGAATTGTAAATTTATCCGGGTCAGTGAAAAGGATATTCTGAATGGAATTATTTACACTCTGATTGATTTTTGATAATATAAATCAGCAAATTTAACCTGCCCGAGTGGCGGAATTGGTAGACGCAACGGACTTAAAATCCGTTGAGGTTTTACCTCGTGCCAGTTCGATTCTGGCCTCGGGCACCATCTTAATATATATTTAAACTTTTATATATACATATATTTATTTTTCCAGAATAAGTTTTACAGACAGGTTATATTTCTCCTTCAAATCAACTATTTCACAATCTTCTTTATGAGTTTCTTTTTCGAAAACTATTATAAAAGATGCTTTATCTGAAATCGGAAAGGGTATCCAGTGCCAGACACCTTTTTTTAAATTTACTGCAAGTGAGCCATCCATAAAAAAAGCTTTTATACTGTCAATAGCTATCGGTGATTTGGGATCTTTCATATTTTCAGATAGTGCAATCACAAATATCGTAGACCCGCTAAACGGAATAAATGCTTCGGTGCATTTTAAGTGTCTTTCTAAATTTTCACAAATAAATTGCCTCGGCCTTTTTACTTCCAGCCAACAGAATCCGCCAAACGGTTTCGATAATTCCATATTGCCTATTTGGGGATAGAAATCAATATCATCAGTTTCCAATTCGGGTTTTCCTTTTTGAGGACCGATTATTTCCCCGTAGGGTTCAAAAGCTTTTTTATCCAACCGGTTTACCTTTAGTTCGATTACTTTTGGTTTTTCCATTTTTTTACCTTCTCTTTTATATTTATGATATTTATTAATTATAATTATAATAATTTAAAAATCATTAATTATCTATGATTGTATTACTCAGGAATTTAAGATGATTAATTACTGAAAAAATCAGAAAAAAAATCAAAACTATCCAGCATGCCGGTCGAAGCAACCAGATTCCGTAAATTCTATGAAAGTTTTGTAAGAAAAGCTAAAATAGTTGAAGAATACGTTTAAGAATCAGAAATATTTTTATTGCTGCGGGATGATTTATTAATAGATGAGAGTATATAAAATAGGCAAAAAGGAAGTAGAGATATCAAACCCTGATAAGATACTGTTTCCTCAAATTAGTTTTAGTAAATATGAACTGGTTGAATATTACGGTAAAATAGCTTCTTATATGCTGCCGCATTTAAAAGAAAGGCCCCTAAATATGAAAAGAGCCCCCGACGGAATCGAAGGGGAATCTTTTTATCAGCAGAGCGCGGGAAATTATTTTCCATCCTGGGTAGACAAAGTAGAAGTTAAAAAGAAAGATGATGGCAACATTACTCATGTGGTGTGTAATAATAGAGAAACACTTATTTTTATGGCCAATCTGGCCTGCATTACCATACATATATGGTTAAGTAAAACTGTAAATATCGAATGTCCCGACAAGATGATATTCGATCTGGACCCACCGGAAGATGGTGGTTTTGATCTGGTCAGATTTGGGGCTTTTAAGCTGAGAGAATATTTTAAAGAAATATCTGTGGAGAGTTTTGTGATGACCACCGGCTCGAAAGGCCTGCATGTAGTTATACCCATAACTACAAACAGTAAATTTGATGAAGTTAGAGAATATGCAAGGAGGGTAGGAGAGGAACTATCAAGAAAATATCCTGAAAAACTAACCATGGAACAATCCATAATTAAGAGAAAAGGGCGTCTTTTTATGGATTATATGAGAAACTCTTACGGGATTACCAGTGTCTGCCCCTATTCTGTAAGGCTTCTGCCCGAGGCACCGGTTGCTACACCTCTGGAGTGGAATGAATTAAAAAATAATAAAATGGCTGCCCGTTTTTGGACTGTTAGAAATATTTTCAGGCGAATGAGCATGAGAGATGATCCCTGGGAAAATTTTTTCAAACATAAGGTTGATATAAGCAGCCATATAAAATCAGGCTAAAAAAAATCTATCGGAAAATGTTTCCGGTGTAATTTGGATTAAAAGTAAAGAAAGATAATATAAGATTAAAAACTTTAAAATAAATATTTGATGCCTATTCTTTACCGTAAACAGCCTCATTGAATCTATTTTGTGCTTCCTTCAAAGATAGAGCAGGAAAATCCATTTTATTTATATCTGTTTCTCCCAGGTTTATTTTTGCTGCTTTCCAGAGATATTGAACGGCCTGAACTTTAAACCCCAGTAATTTTGCTCCTGCGACATCGGCAGCTACTGCATCGGTGCTAGCAATAACCAGTCCTGTTTCGATTGTGCGGCCTCCTATGGGACCGGTACCTATCATTACTGGATGCCCCGCTGTAATAGCCAGGGAAATATTGAATTTTTTATTCATAGCCAGTATAAAGGAATGCATATCTTCAAAGAAATGATGCCTTCTTTTCATTGAAACTCTGGGATGGCCGTAATAATCTGCTGCCGGGAAAGACATGGCAATATTTTTCATGGCCAGGGTAACGGTTGCGGTGTTATGTACTTTTAACTGACTTAGAGAAATTAATACTTCATATTCCAGTATCCTGGGATTGATTACTACCGTTTTTTGGGGGCCAATGAAATCTTTTTCAGGTTCATATTCCAATTCTATGGTTTTAAAGGGAGGTCTATTGTGGTCGAAAAATTCAACCGATTCTTCTCTGATAACATCCATAATTCCCGTATATCTGAAAACGTCTTCCGTTTCGGCTGCCCCGGCTCCTCCGCTGACTATTATCTTAGCCGGCCGGTACTTTTTTATTTGCTGGATAACTGCCTGCAGGGTGTCTGCCTGAGTAACGGCGCTGATATCGGAGGGAGAGGCCCAGGTCTCATTAGGTTTTATGGCCACTATTTTACCTTCCATAAATGATAGATCAAGATAATCCAGATTTTCTTTTATGGCAGTTTTTATATTATAATTTTGGGTAATAACAACCGAAACCATTTTTATCCCCGTCTCTGCTCCTGTTACTCATTTTACAGGTCTTCGATTTTTTTATTGCTTATTACCGAATTGGGTTCTGTTTTAACCGGGTTTCTCCAGGTATCTGCATACTTATCTTTCATTTTTATAAACAGCCAGCGTTGATTTTTGTCTTCTTTTTTTCCGGTCCTTAACAGAACATAATTTCCCTTTAATTTCTCCCCATCGATAAAAATTTCTAATTTACCTTTATCATAAGCTTCTTCCAATGAAATGTTATCCTTAATGTTTCTGTATGTGCCTCTATCCCAGACTATAACAGTTCCTGCACCATACTGGCCTTCCGGAATTGTCCCTTCAAAATTTGCATAATCTATGGGGTGATCTTCGGTCGGAATAGCCAGTTTCTTCCGGGAGGGATCTGTGGAAGGACCTTTCGGTACAGCCCACGATTTGAGAACTCCATTTAATTCCAATCTTAAATCATAGTGCAGATTGGAAGCTTTGTGTTTTTGTATAACATAAATCAGGTCCTTTTGTTTTCTTTTCTTTATGGAGGGTCTGGGCTCTTTGGTCTTTCTAAAATCTCTTTTCTTTTTATATTCTTTTAAATTATTCATATGTATATCTTTTGGTTTTTATTTAATTATAAAAATATTTGGCAATTAACTCTATTATTTTTTTAATTTAAATGTATGGCTTGGTTTTAAAAGAACATACCGGAAATAAAAATACTGCCAATGCAGGGGTATTTAGCGTATCGTCTATTCCGGTATAAAAAAAAGTTTGACTTTCTTTTTCATAAAATAAAAATCAGTTTCGAATTTTGGATTAAATATTTATTATATTGAAAATACAAACAGAATATTAGGGGATTGAATGAAAATAGTTATCAATAGTTATCTATTCTTTAAAGAGTTCCCTGTATTCTTTATAGTCCTTTTTAGCAGCACTTTCTGCAATCTCTCTTGCTTTATTTATCTCATCAAATTTTTTTTCTACTTCGGAAACAATATTGGCGTCGATTTTATTATTTCTGGCCATATTATTTAAAATCTTTAAACCTTCCCGCTTATCCATACCTTTTCGGTAAGGCCTCTCTTCGGTTATTGCTGTAAAAATATCTGCTACAGCCATAATTCTGGAACCTAGAGATAATTCACTTTTATCCAGGTGAAAAGGATATCCTTGTCCATCCAGAGTTTCATGGTGAAATGCTGCCCAGGAATTTATGGTTTCCAGATTGGTTATATTTTCCAGTATTCTGTAGGTGTGATAGGTATGACTTCTGATAATTCTGAATTCTTCGGTATTCAGACTGGCCGCTTTGTCCAGAATCTCAACCGGAACCGCTAATTTACCGAGATCATGAAGGTAACCTGCAATTTTCATCATATAGGTTTCATTTTCGGAAAAACCCATGGTTTTTGAAAGGAATTCGGCAACACCAGTGACTCCGCTGGAGTGAGTAGCAGTAAAGGGACTTCTAAAGTCGATTATATGACTGAACATGTTTGCAAATTTGCCTATATTATCAAGTTCGAAATCAAGAGGCAGATAACCCAATTTCTCCATAAACGTAGATATTTCCGGCTGGCTCACTGCATCAAGCCAGAAATATTCTTTATCTTTAGAATCCACTATTTCTTCTGCTATTTCAGGTTTGTATCTAATTCTTGAGTCATTTCTTATGATCCGGCATATATCGTCAACTTGACCCAGAACATCCTTATTTTTATCAATTAAAACATCGATTCTATCGGCAATATGAATTATTTGTGTGGAAAGTTTTATGTTTTCCGGTAATTCAAGATCTTCGATGTCTTTCCACAGGTGATGATGATATTTAATAATTGGTGCTATTTCTATTAATGGGTCAAAATCCTTGAGTAAAGTGTAACCTATATAGGAGTGGTTACTGGTATCATATTTGGGGCGGTAGTCATATTTTAGGGTTTCATGTCTTTCTGTAAGAGAAAATGAGCCAATATCATGGAGAAGGCCCGCTATAATCAGGCTGTATCTGAAGTTATTGGAAAGACCCATGCTGTCGGCAATATTTAGAGAGGTAAATGCTACCCTTTTATTATGATTATTCAATTCTCTGTCGACCAGATCAGTAGCTTCTGAAATACTTAGGACTAGATCAAGAAATGGAATTGGTCTTTTTGCTAACATTTTTATATTATTTTAAATAAATTTATTAATTTTTAAAGTAAAGTTTTAAAATTATTTTCCTATTTCAATTTATTCTCTAATCAATAAAAAATATAAAAACCATGGGTAAATTTGTATTTTTTTTTAATATCTTTTTTAAGTTAATTATAACAATTAGGATTATTATATCAATTATTTTTAATTTTAGATTATTATACTGTTTTTTTATATCCAGTAATAAGTTTTGTAATTTAGAGAAATTTTATGGATTTTCTTGATTGGAGATGGTTCGGGCAGGCTTCCAATGCCAGTTCAGGTTATTTTTTAGATGAAGAATTTTTTCCTTTTGTTTTAGCTATGGTGGTTTCTTTGGTTTTAGTTTTTTCAGTTGTTTTTTGTTTGGGAACCAGCTTACTTTTTTTGGAGGGGCCTGTTTTTTTACCGGCAGAAATCTTATTGCCTTTGCTTTTAACAGGGAGTTCTTTTTGGGGGGAAGTATCTTTTTCGGTTTTATTTTCTTTACTGGCTGTGGATACTTTCACTGGCTTGCTTTCTCTTTTTACAGAAGTAATTTTCTTAAGGATATTTAGAGCATGGTCAAGATCCTCCACATATCTGGTATTGTCCAGGGGATTGAAAGGTCTGGTGCCGCGATGATATTTAGTATCGGTAAAGGTTAATTTTTTAAAATCGTTTATATTATTGATAAAATCGGAAGGGAGCATTTTTAAAAGATTTATGGTGCTGGCATGCCAGGTTTTGAATCTGAAGTCTTTGCTGCTTAAATTCCTTAAGAGTTTGATTTCTTTTAGTTTTTTGTCGATTTTTTCCAATAATTCTTTGTTCATTTTGATATTTCCCCTGTTTTTCTGAGTAATTAATTTGTTTTAATTTTATCATATTCTTTATCTATTATAAATTTCAAATGAAGAAGTTTTTGAGAAAAAATGTGATATTTAACTGAAAAAAAGAATGACTTGGCTATAAAAAAACAGATTGGAATTGATTACTTTTTATATTCCAAAAACCTCTTATCAGCTACAAATCGATAATAAAAAGTGATAACATTAATCAATGCAGGAAGGATTTGTACTTAATAAAACAGAGGAGATACTATGAAAATTGAAAGTGCTGCTTTTGAAGACAATAAATTAATCCCGCCAAAATACACCTGCGATGGTGAAAATGTAAACCCTCCTTTGATTATAAGCGATGTTCCGGAGAATGCGAAAAGTCTGGTTTTGATTGTCGATGATCCCGATGCCCCCAGAGGAACCTGGGTTCACTGGACGATATGGAATATGGACCCCGGGGTTAAAGAGATTCCGGAGAACAGCTTTCCTCGGAATGCTGTGGAAGGGATAACTGACTCGGGTAGATCAGGTTACAGCGGACCCTGCCCTCCTTATGGTACTCATCGCTACTTTTTTAAACTTTTCGCCTTAAATACCACTCTTGAAATTGGCGCTTCCGCCCGGGCAGCGGATATCGAAAGGGAAATGAAAGGTAACATATTGGCAAAGGCTCAGCTGGTGGGATTATACAAGCGCAAGTAGTTAATTGGATAAATAATTAATTAAATAGCTGATTAATATACTTCCCTGATAATCGGAACTAAAATAGGGAGCTAGAGATTATTTAGGTATGGGAAGCCCATATATAACGTAGCAGATAATTTCATATATATTTTTTAATCAATTTTATAATTTCAGGAATTTTTCTTTCTATGGCAGGGGATAATTTCATAGAAAGAGCAAGGGTTTTATCCAATTTATTATTCTTACCTATATTTATACCAACAAGATATCCGTTGATTCTGTCATGGTGTATTAAATTGAACAATTTTAATACGTCTATGAGCCCGGTTTGGTGAAACGAAATGATATCTATAGAGTGGTTTTGGGAGTCAGTAATATTATAAAGGTCTTCTAGCGGTATAAGATAAATATCTCCTATGGTAGAAATATTTTTTTTATTTTTAATGCTGATGGTATCATAAGCTAAATTATGGAGAGAAGTATCTGATAATTCCAGGGCATCTATGATTATAAATTTACAGTCTTTATAGGTTTCAAGAATGGTCAGTAATCTGAAACCTGCGGTCGAACCGTCTACCAGTAAAACAGTAGAGGGAAGTTTTTCTTTTTTGAGTTTATTTATGGTGTGTACCCCTATACCTTCATCACCAAGCAGAATGTTGCCTATACCCAGTATAATGGTTTTTATGCTGTCCCGGTTTTTCACTGTATTTATTTTAAATTTTTAACCACGGCAGGAATATGTTTTTCCCATCCCAGAGCCTGGATGTGAACCCCTGAACAATAAGGTTTGACTTCTTCTATTAATTCTGATGCTATCTCGACGCACATGGGAATTTTATCCTGCGTTGCTTCCATCTTTTTAACCAGCGGTTCCGGTACGAATACCCCCGGTACGAATTTATTCATATAATTGGCCATTTTTTCGGATTTTAGAAGAATTATACCGGCGAGAACAGGGACTTCTATGTTTTCCTTATGAGTCCTTTCTACGAACCTCTTGAAGACTTCGGCATCGAATATAGCTTGCGTCTGGAAAAACTGGGCTCCCTGATTTATTTTTTTCTTCATCTTTATGATCTGAAGTTCATAAGAGGCTTCGGTATCGGCACCGGGATTCACTACGGCGCCCTTGAAGAAAGAAGGTTTTTTAGTTAACTCATTTCCTGACAGGTCTTTTCCTTCTTCCAGGTTTTTTATAGCCCATAACAATTGGACCGAATCAAGGTCAAATACCGGTTCGGCCTGAGGATGATCACCTATGGTGGTGTAATCACCGGTAAGGGCAAGAATATTTCTTATTCCCATAACATAAGCACTGATTAAATCGGATTGAAGGGCAAGTCTGTTTCTGTCCCTGCAGGTAATCTGGAATATAGGATCAAGGCCCCATTCTTTCAAAAAGCGGCAGGTGGTTAGCGACCCCAGTCTCATTACCGAACTTTGGAGGTCAGTTACATTTATTCCGTCTGCAATATCCTTAAGGATTTCGGCTGCCTCTTTGATCTCTTTGATATCAGCGCCTTTAGGCGGTCCTATTTCACAGGTTATGGTGAATTTTCCGCTTTTTAATGATTTTTCGAATTTTGATTTTTCTGCCGTTGATTTTTCCAATGTCTCCATTTTTTACATCAACTCCTCTTCATCCAGCGCCCATAATCTTGTTTTTCTTAAAGCTGCTGACGGCAATATTTTGGAATAGTCTCTGGGCGGTATAAACTTATTCAGTATATCCAGCCTGTCTATTCTTTTTAAATTCTTATAAATGAGTTCCCATCCGCAGTCCCTTTCAGGATCCGTTTCACATTTGCCATTACTCTGCCCAGCACAGGCTCCGTTTTCCAGCTTTTTGGGGCAGGCAGTATAAGGACATATACCGCCGGTATAATCCAGTATACAGTCACCACAGGTATCACATCTTTCGGTACCCTGCCACATTCCGGTTATACCTCCAAAGGTTATAGTATTTAAAGCTGGATGGCAGACTTTATCCAGAATTGCTGCCGTTGCCTGAACTCCCAGTCCGCATGAAAAAATCAATACCGAGTCTGCATTTTTTATTTCGTCCATTCTGGGCTTTATACGGGAACGAATTAATGCCTTCTGACAGAGGAAGTCTATTTCAATAATACCGGTAACTGTTTTTCCTTCTTTTTCAAGCTTTTCTTTAATATCATTTAACACTTCTCTTCCGCCGGTATTGGCACCTTCGGGGCAGCCGCAGCAGCCTGTAATAAATATTTTTTCTTCATTCTTAAGTTTTGTAAGTATTTCTTCTATCGGTTTAAATTCGGTTAATATCATTGGACCTCCTAAAAAGATCTAAATCTTAAATTACCTTATAATTGCCTATCAGGTTTCCTTTCGGCGTCATCAGATGAACTGCGCAGGCAGTGCAGGGATCGAAACTTCTTATAACTCTTAAAATTTCGACAGGACTATCACTTTCTTTGACTTTAAGGCCAATTAATGCTTGTTCATAAGGGCCGGCCTGTCCTTCTTTATCTTTTGGCGATGCATTCCAGGCAGTTGGGGTAATTACCTGATAATTTGAAATTCTGCCTTCTTTTACATTTAACCAGTGTCCCAGTGCACCTCTGGGGGCAGCGCATAATCCCACCCCTTTTCCATCGGCGAGAGGTTCATATTCGGCTGTGGTGGGTTCTCCTGCTTTTAAATGCATGGCCCATTTAAACAGCTGATCGGCTATTAGATTAGCCGACAGTGCTCTAGCCAGATGTCTGCCGGCTACCGAGTAAAAATTAGAGATATCCCCTCCGATTTCCAACAGGGCATTATTAACCATCTTCTCAACTTCCGGATCTTTCTTACCCAGATAGGTGGAAAGAACATTAGCCACCGGACCAACTTCATATACATAGCCATTGTACCGGGGAGATTTAAGCCAGGTGTAACCTTCTTTCTTATTTGGTGCCGGCTCGGTCTCGCCGTTACCGGGGTATAAAGGTTCGGAGTCTCTGTACCAGCTGTGAGTTACATCTTCGGTTATATTGCCAATATCTAATTCGCTGTACCTATCGACATCATTTACAAGCCCTCCTTTGAAAAGGGTGTCATTATAACTTCCATTGGATTTGATTCTATATGAGTCATAGGCCAGTAAATTCCGGCACCCTTTTCCAATTTCAAGATATTCACTGTACGTTTTAGCTACGGCTATAACATCAGGCAGATAAAAATTCTTAACAAAATCCAGGATCTCTTCCAGTCTCCACGTAAATTGGGATATTTTATCGGCAGTTAGTTTTTCGGATACACCCCCGGCTACAATAGCGGCATCATGGGGCCATTTTCCACCAAAAATGGTGGCCGCCTGCTGGGTTTTTCCATAGATATCAAGAGCTTTAAGGTAATGACTCAATACTGTATTGGTAGTTTTGTCGTCAAACTTGTAGTCTATGTTATCTCTGGGCAGAAAAGGATTGGAATATCCCTGCTGCAGAAAATATTTCAGAGTATTTAAATCCTTATCAGTACCGTTGTACTCAAGCACTCTGGCCGGGTCTATGTAATCCAGCCCGCTTAAAATATAAAAATGTAGAATATGGTCTGCTATACTCCTGGTACCCAGTATCAGATTTCTCATTAAAACTCCATTTTCAGGAATTTTATCACTGAGGCCGGCATAATCTTCTACGGCGGTAACCGATGCAATGGCATGAGGTTCTGGACATACACCGCATATCCTTTGGGTCAGCATAACTGCGTCTCTGGGATCTCTTCCCTTTAACATAATTTCTATGCCTCTAAACATAGTTCCGCTGATATTGGCATCTTTTACCTCTCCGTTATCCATGATTGCTTCCACTTTCAGGTGGCCTTCTATCCTGGTTATGGGGTGTATTACAATTTTTTTCACAATTTCACCTTCCTAAATAATTATTTTTTTTGGATTTTAGCCTTCTTTTCATTTACCGGTACTTCCACATCTATGATTCTTTCGTAGAAATCCCCCAAAAGGTCCGGGTATTCGGGTGAAGTGCAGCCGTTGCAGGGAGCCCCGCTTCCGATTACCCAGTTAGTTCTGCTATTCCATTGTCTTTTGGGACAGTCGGCATAGGTTATGGGTCCCTTGCATCCCAGTTCGTAAAGGCAGCCTTCATCCCCCAATTTTTTAGCGAATTTACCTTCGTCGAAATAAGCACGGTTGGGGCAATTTTCATGAATTAATTTTCCGTAATATATTTTGGGCCTTTTAAAATCATCCAGTTCCAAATTTTCCAAGCCTCGGGTAAGTATTTCTTCAATGGTGCCAAATAACCAGTCGGGGTGGGGAGGACAGCCCGGTATGTTTACAAGGGGAGTTTTAATATTATTGGCTGAAAAAATATCCCCAACACTTTCTGCTCCGGTGGGATTAGGATTTGCCGCGGCAATTCCGCCAAATGATGCACAGGTCCCCAGGGCTATTACCATCGATGCATTTGGAGCAAGCTTTAATGTTTCTTCCAGTATGGTGGTTTTTTTACCTTCTTTTTCTCCGGTAATGCAAAAAGTTCCATTACTGCCGGTTGGTATGGCACCATCTATAATTAATACATAGCCCTTTTCCCCGGCAGCTTTTTCCAATATTTCCATAGCCAGATTTCCACTTGCAGTCATAATGTTGGGATGGAATATAAAATTGAGTTTAAACCCGGGTATGATATCCTGGAGTAATACGTTCTTAATGGAAGGATATTCAGAGCAGATAGTGGATGTAACACAACCGGTACAGTTTTGTCCCTGAATATTAATAACTGGTATGGCAGAACTTTTTTTAATACTCATATCCATCTCCTTAAAAAATTATTTTTCTTTCCTTTTTTAATTGGGTTGATTTGAGTGAGAGTAGAATATATTGTTCCGAATAATTAGTAGATTTTAGTGGTTCTATATTTTGCCTGTATATGAATTTAAGCATCAATTATAAAAATTTATAAAAAATAATCTGTTATATTTTAAACAAAATAGAATTTATTTTCAATTAAATTAGCCTGTATTTGAAATATTTTCCATCAAATTTTTTATCGATATAATTTTTTTATTTTACTGATAAAATATAAGGCAAAAGCTGCTGGATTTTTTGAAAAGCAGGTATTTTTACATTGGCTGCCGTTGTTCCTTATTTGATTAAAGGTGAAGTAACTCAAGAGAGCACCGTGGTTATAGATATAGGAATTAACGGGATGATAAAGAATAAGAGTGAATTTCTACCGAACGGAATTTTAGGACGAGATATGAGTCTAAAAATAACCGGCAAAAAATATAAATATATAGATCACCCCTCCGATATTGGCCTGGAATTTTACGGAGATTCGCTGGAGGAGCTGTTTGAGAATGCCGCTGCCGGTATGTTTTCCATTATGTGTGATTTAAAGCTGATAAGGCCTGTCCGGAAAAGTAAAATTAAGATATCCGAAAAAAATGCCGATTATGAGGATTTATTGATATCGTGGCTGGAAAAATTACTATACCGCTATGAAGTTAATAATATATTATATTCGGAATTTAAAGTTAACAGAATTGAAAAAAAGAACGGCGGTTCTATACTGGAAGCCGAAATTGGCGGTGAGAAAATAAACCCTGGCAAACATAAAATAAAAACCGCTATTAAAGCTCCAACCTATCATACTCTTGAGATCAAAAAGGAGGGATCAAATCATAATTGGAAAGGCAGAATTATTTTTGATGTTTAGAAAAGGAGGGATTTACCATAAACAATCAGCGGATTAGAAAAATAAATGATTACAAATGGGAAATAGAAAAAGATGAACAGTACGGCATGAGAGTTCCAGGAATAATTTTTGCAGATAAACAGCTACTGGACCATGCAGTTAGCGAGAATACCATAGTTCAGGTTATGAATGTGGCTTCACTCCCCGGAATTATAAAGGCTTCTTTTGCTATGCCTGATATACATTACGGCTACGGGTTTCCTATAGGCGGGGTGGCTGCTTTTGAAGAAGAAGGGATTATTTCACCGGGAGGAGTTGGTTTTGATATATCCTGCGGGGTAAGAACTCTTCGAACCGATTTGAGTGTAGCCGATATCAGGGACAAGCTGAAAGATATAATGAGCATTCTTTCATTCAATATACCCAAGGGAGTGGGCAGTAAGGGAAAAATTAAATTGTCAAGAAATCAGCTGGTTCAATTATTGAGAGAAGGTGTTAAGTGGGCGGTTAAAAATGGCTATGGGTGGGAAGAAGATAGATTTTTTATAGAAGAAAAAGGCTGCATGGAAGGCGCCAATACGGATTTTGTCAGTAACTTGGCTTTGGATAGAGGAATGGATCAGGTAGGAACTCTTGGATCCGGAAATCATTTCCTGGAGATCCAGGCAGTGGATGAGATATATGATGCCCAAGCGGCAGAATCTCTGGGCCTTGTAAAAGATCAGATAACTATTATGATTCATTCGGGCTCCAGAGGACTTGGCCATCAGATATGCAGCGATTATTTGAAAGTGATGCAGCAGGCTTCAGTAAAATATGGAATAAAGCTGCTGGACAGGCAATTAGCCAGTGCCCCTCTGAATTCCCCTGAAGGGAAGAGGTACTATGGTGCGATGATTTGTGCCATTAACTATGCTATGACGAACAGACAATGCCTTGCACACTGGGTAAGAGAAACTCTGGAAAGATTTTTTGGAAAGTCTCAGGAAAAGTTAGGCCTTGGTACTATCTATGATGTATCTCATAATATAGCCAAAATTGAAGAACATAATATCGATGGCAGGATAAGTAAAGTTTGTGTGCATAGAAAGGGAGCTACAAGATCCTATCCGCCGGGGCATAAAGATATTCCTGACCGGTATAAGAGCATTGGCCAGCCGGTAATAATTCCGGGAGATATGGGCCGTTATTCCTATATACTGCTGGGAACCGAAAAAGCCATGAGCGAAAGTTTTGGTTCAACCTGCCATGGAGCGGGCAGACTTATGAGCAGATCAAAAGCAAAAAGAGTTATCCAGGGCAGCCAGCTAAAAAAAGACCTTTTCGATAAGAAAGGGATCGTGGTTATTGCCGGGAGTATGTCCGGATTGGCAGAAGAAGCTCCTCAGGCTTATAAAGATGTAAGCAGAGTGGTAGATGTGGCTCACCATGCCGGGATATCCAAAAAAGCGGTACGGTTAAGACCCCTGGGGGTTTTAAAGGGTTAATATTTTTCCTGCTTTCTTGTCAGTGGCTGTATCTTTTTCCGGTTTATAATCAGTCTAAGGCAGCAAGGACTTTAAAGCCAGTACTGCTTTCATTTATTCTTTTTTCTGTTACTTCAGGTCTTTTTTGCTGGGTCTTTTCTATAAGTGAGGCACTGATTATTTAATGTTTATTCCATAAAAATATAGGAACAATCATTGCGGCTGCCATTACTTAAAAAATAGCGGAAATAAATATTTAGGAAAATAATATTGATTCTTTCATTTAACTTAAAATATTATTATAATGTAGTCAATATAAAAAATTATATATTATTTTATTTAAAGTTTTAATAGATATATATAAATATATTTTATAACTTTTATTTATAAATAAATCTTTACCTGTTTTTATAAAATTGTTTTTTTCAGCTTGAAAGAACGGCAGGCAATTCGGGTAAATGATTAAAAGTTAAAAAAAATAAGGAGGGGAATATGGTTTTCTCAGGCAGAGATTCGGATGAGCGAAGGATTTCAGGCAGAGAAGAACCCAGAACATTGCTGACCATTGTGGGAAATAAAGCCAAGATAGAGGGTAAGTTAGATGTTTCCCAATCCATAGAGATTGGATGCGAGGTGATAGGTGAATTGGCGGTTGATGGTCAGATGGTGATCCAGAAGGAAGGTTCCGTAAGTGCGGATGTTAATACTATCGATGCCAAAGTAATAGGAAAGTTTGAGGGAAATTTGAAGGGAACCGGTAAGGTAGAAATTACGGAGACTGGAATAGTAAATGGCAATATAAAAACGGACTCACTGATTATAAACGAAGGAGGAATTTTCAGCGGTAAAGTTACCAGAATAACCCAGGAGGAAGAAAAGGGTAAGAAAAAGTTCAAACTAAAAGAAAAAGAAGAAATGAAAGAGGAAGCAAAAAAGGAAGCAGAAGAAACCAGGGTTAAGGTCGGAAAAAAAGAAAAGGGCAGCGAAATAGAAGAATTCCAGCTGGGGGATATAGAGGATAACCTTAGGTTGTAATAGGTTTTAATCAGTGAATTTATATTTTAAAAATTAATTGCGTACCGCTGCCATTGTTATATTTTGAGCTTTGATTAAATTGGAATTTTCAGTATTCCAGAATTTTTTTAGGTTTTATTTTTATACTGGAAAGTACTTCGTTACCATTTATTTTAAATATTTTTTTGTTATCTGTGATAATATTCTTGCCTATAAACAGGCCTCCATGATCTATGGTAAGAAGAGTTTCTTTTTGAATTACATTTCCAAGCAGTTTTCCGGTAGAAGTAACCTTTGCTTCTCCGGATAAAATAATATTTCCCCTGAAATTGCCTTCTATTATTATATTCCTGGCCTTGATGTTTGCTCTTACCTTACCTTCTTTTCCGATTACCACTTCTTTTTTGGATATAATCTCCCCACATACCGTACCTTCTATTTGAATAGGCCGCGGGGAATAGATTTTACCCTCTATATTGGTTTCCGAAGAAATGACATTATAGCCGTTACTTTTTATATCTTTACCGGTTTTTATAAAAAACATCTTTTTTACTTTTAATTTTTACTGATTGGAATTACCAGATTCCAATTCATTCCGGTTTCTGCAGTTATAGGGTTAGTAAGTAGTGTTTAATCATATTACTATATGAATATTTATATAATAATTATATATTTTCTGTTGCAAAAAGCCATACGAAAATAGTGATAAATTAGATTGCCGTGTGAATAAAACTTGTTTAAATTTGGAATGTAATAGTATATATTTATAGTCAATTAACCGGTAACCATTATAATTTATAAAACACCCGGGGTGATTTTAATGGCTATTCTAAGATAACTGAAAAGGAGGTGAACAGTGAACAAATTTAATCGGGTAATAGTTATTATAGTATTATTCAAAATAATATTGTTTTTAATTACGGTGGTGGTGAATAAATTTATGAACTTTTTTGAGTGGGCCAGTATATCCAGTAAAGTCATAACTCTGGTAGCCAATCTGAATATATATCTTCTGGGAGGGATACTGCTGGCGGTTTTTACGGCCTGTATAGTCCTCCTGGTTTACGAATTTCGAAAAAGCGGTTAAATTAAAAAGTGTTTAAATTATTCAATTTTAGAAGAGACAATACTCTGAAAAATAATAAATTTAAAAATATTTATGTCCTGGGAGCGGTCAGTCTGTTCAATGATTTCTCTTCAGAAATGATATATCCCCTGATACCCTCTTTTATAAAGTCTGTTTTAGGATTAGGTTCGGCATTTTTGGGCATACTGGAGGGTATTGCTGAAAGTACCAACAGTATCCTAAAACTTATTACCGGTTACTTCTCCGATAAAATAAAGAAAAGGAAACCTTTCGCAGTTACCGGTTACGCCCTATCGAATTTATTAAGACCTTTAATTGGCCTTACCAGATCATGGGGAGTATTACTTTTTTTGAGGTTTTCCGATAGAGTGGGAAAAGGTATAAGAACATCCCCCAGGGATGCGATGATAGCCGATTTCTCTCCGGCTGAAAGAAGGGGATTTGCCTTTGGATTCCAGCGCAGCATGGATCATACCGGAGCGGTACTTGGTTCCATTACCGCCAGTCTTCTCTTATTTTTTCTTACTGCTGAACTCGGCACTATTTTTTTACTATCCTTAATACCGGGTACAGTGGCGGTTCTAATTATGATATTTGGGGTGAAAAGTACATATATTTATAATAAGGATAATATACAGAGAAATAACCGGGAGGTTGGGAATAAGTACCCTGCTGCGAAAAAAAGAAAAGACAGTCAAAGGGAAAAAATAAGGTTTTCTGATTTTAAAAAATTAGGCAGAAGATTTACTCTGTATCTTATAATCCTTATAATTTTTACCCTGGGTAATTCGACTGATGCATTTTTACTGCTAAGAGCAGCGGAACTGGGCATACAGATTACGGTAATTCCCCTTTTATGGGCGGTTTTACATGTATCCAAAGCTCTTTTTTGTATTCTGGGGGGACACCTGTCCGATAAAATGGGAAGAAAGGCAATGATAATATCAGGCTGGTTTGTTTATTTTCTTACTTATATGGGCTTTGCCTATTTTAATAAATATTATCTTGTATATGTTTTATTTATAGTTTACGGGCTTTATTTCGGACTGACCGAAGGAGCGGAAAGGGCTCTTATTGCCGATATTGTCCCCCGAAGAAATCTGTCGGGTACGGCTTATGGATTTTACAACCTATCACTGGGTATTGCTGCTCTTCCTGCCTCCATAATATTCGGTTTTATCTGGAAAATATACAGCTATAAAGCTGCTTTTATAACCGGGGCGCTAATCTCTGTTGCTGCATCTGTTATGCTGTTATTTTTAAGATTCGGAAAGAAAAAGCAGATAAATTCGATTTCATAAAAAAGCGGAATTTGAATTAAAATCATCCTTTTTTAAAAAAATAAAAAATGATTTTAAAGTAATAAAAGCAGGCGGCAGGGCTTTTATTAAATTATATATTGACATATTTAAATATGTAATTATAATTTATTTTGATTCAGGGAGGTTAAAATGGGTAATTTAAAAAAAATAACCAGAGTTTTAAAGGCACTGGCTGACGAAAACAGAGTAAGAATTCTCTGCCTATTGAAGGAAAAAGAAAATTTATGTGTTTGCGAAATCAGAGAGATTATAGGACTTTCCCAGCCTACCATATCCAGCCATTTAAAAATTTTGGAAAATAATGAGTTAATTTCCTTTGATAAAGAGGGGAAATGGGTGAATTACAGTATAAATTCTTATCTTGATGTAAGGATAAAGCAGATAATAAGTAGCATTTTACTATTTCTAAAAACAGATGATGAAGTAAAAAAAGACCGGGATAGAGTTCATAAGGTCAACCGTAGAAAATTATGCGGAGTCTGATGCATTTTAATAATTAAAAAATTGTAGGCTCAAAGAGTTTGATTGATATATGAAGATGAATTCAAAAAAGAAAAAGAGAATATTAATTTTGTGTACCGAAAATTCCTGCAGGAGTCAGATGGCGGAAGGTTTCTTTAAAAAATATAAAAAGAATTGGTTGGTAAAAAGTGCCGGGATTAATCTGGCAGGATTAAATCCGATGGCGGTTAAGGTTATGGCAGAAAAGGGAATTGATATATCCAGCCAGAAATCAAAGAGTGTGGAAAAATTCTTAAGTCAAAATTTTGATTACATTATAACTGTTTGTGATAATGCCAGAGAATCCTGCCCATTATTTCCAGGCCGGGTAAAAAATATTCACTGGAATATCGATGATCCTGCTCTGGTGGAAGGGAAAGCGGAGGATAGGTTGAAGGAATTCAGAAAAGTGAGAGATGACATCGAAGGCCATATATTAGATTTTCTTGAGGGGTTGAAAGATTAAATGGAAATATTTATAGAATCAGTTAAAAGCGGATGGTATGCACTTCTAGAATATCTTTCGGCACATGTACTTACCTGTCTTGTTCCTGCATTTTTTATTGCCGGTGCCATAGCGGTTTTTATTTCCAAAGGAGCAATTCTAAAGTACTTTGGCTCAAAAGCAAAAAAATGGCTGTCATATAGTGTTGCTTCTGTGTCCGGCGCCATACTGGCAGTGTGTTCCTGCACCATTCTCCCTCTGTTTGCCGGGATAAGAAAACGGGGCGCCGGGTTGGGCCCGGCCATAGCCTTTCTATATTCCGGTCCGGCTATAAATATTTTGGCCATAGTATATACAGCAAGACTCCTTGGATATGACCTTGGTATAGCCAGGGCTATTGGTGCCATCATTTTTTCAATTGTTATAGGTCTTATAATGTCTCTTATCTGGATTAAAGAGGAAAGAAAAAAACTGGAGGATAATCAGAATTTATTTAAAGCATATGAGCAGAGCAGTTATCAAAAACCCAGGTATATAAGTATAATATTTTTCCTATCCCTTCTTGCCATACTGATATTTGGTGCGGCAAAAATGTGGATATATGCCGGAGTTTCCCTTGCCGTTCTTATAGTAATTATAATAGTTGGCTATAGGAGGGCCGAACTTAAAGATTGGATGAAAGAGACTGGCAGACTTGCCTGGCAGATATTTCCTATTCTTCTTGCCGGTGTGTTTATAGCAGGGGTTATAAAATATTTCCTTCCACAGAGTATAGTGGAGGCCTGGGTGGGGGGAAACAGTATAAGATCAAACCTGACAGCCTCTGTTTTCGGCGCTCTGATGTATTTTTCCACTTTGACTGAGGTACCTATAATCAAGGCTCTAATGGAACTAGGTATGGGAAAAGGCCCGGCACTTACTCTGCTGCTGGCTGGTCCTGCACTGTCTCTGCCTAACATGATTGTGATCGGGAGAGTAATGGGAGCTAAAAAGACTTTTGTCTATGTATCATTGGTAGTCATAATGGCTACCTTTACCGGAATGGCTTTCGGATATTTTTTTGTTTAAATATCTTATGTTGATTTTAATTTTTTAAAAAAATTTAAAGGAAAGGAGTAAGTTTTATGAAGATTCAAATTCTAGGCTCAGGTTGCCCCAAATGCAGACAAACTGAGGCTAATGCCAGAGAAGCAGTTAAAAATTTAGTAATTGATGCAGTTATCGAAAAAATTACGGACATAAATCAAATAATCGATTTTGGGGTAACTGTTACTCCTACGCTGGTTGTGGATGGAGTGGTCAAATTTTCAGGCAAGATACCATCGGTAGAAGAAATAGAAAACGTATTAAAATAAAAGGTTTTTAGGATAAGAGATTTTTATGGCAGGAACTGATAAAAAATTAATAAAAAATAAAGAATCGACAGAATCAAAAGGATTAAGTTTCTTTGATAGGTTCTTATCGGTATGGGTAATTTTATGCATTATAACCGGAGTGGCGATAGGAAAATTTCTCCCTGCATTTCCGGCTTTCTTAAGCAGGTTTGAATATGCCCATGTATCTATACCGGTAGCGATCCTAATCTGGCTGATGATTTATCCCATGATGCTAAAGATTGATTTTGCTAGTATTGTAAATGCCACAAAAAAGCCTAAAGGACTCACCGTAACCACAGTTACTAACTGGCTGATAAAGCCTTTTACCATGTATGCTATTGCCTTCTTTTTCTTTAAAATTGTATTTGCAAAATTAATACCGGAGACTCTTTCCACCGAGTATCTGGCAGGCGCCGTCCTTTTGGGTGCCGCACCCTGTACCGCAATGGTCTTTGTGTGGAGTTATCTATGCCAGGGCAATGCCGCTTATACCCTGGTACAGGTGGCTGTAAATGATTTGATAATCCTTTTTGCCTTTACCCCCATTGTGGCTCTTCTTTTGGGGATAAGTAGGGTCATTGTTCCTTATAGCACATTGTTTTTATCGGTAGTTTTATTTGTGGTTATTCCTTTTGCGGGCGGTTATATATCCAGGGTGCTTATAATTAAAAATAAAGGTATAAAATATTTCGAGGATGTATTCCTTAAGAAATTTAACAAAATAACCATTACCGGGCTCCTGCTGACTCTGGTAATAATATTTTCCTTTCAGGGTAATATCATACTGGCCAGCCCGGTTCATATAGTACTTATAACCATACCTCTGGTTATACAGACTTTCCTGATATTTATAATTGCTTACGGATGGGCAAGGGCATGGAAACTTTCTTATTGCATAGCTGCTCCGGCAGCAATGATAGGTGCCAGCAATTTCTTTGAGCTGGCGGTGGCAGTAGCTATATCTCTATTTGGCCTGCGTTCTGGTGCTACTCTGGTTACGGTAGTGGGCGTACTGGTAGAGGTACCGGTAATGCTGGTTCTGGTAAAAATAGCCAACAGTACCAAACACTGGTTTATAAAATAATTCAATCGAGTGATATTGTTGATGAATTATATATTTTAATAAACCATAGCTAGCAGCTAAAAAAGAATGGTTAACCGTTATAGAAATAAAATATAAACGGAGATTACTGATTATGAGGTTTTTTATAGGATTTCCTTTTGGCGCTAAAACTGAGGTAGAGTAAAAAAAGTATTATAAATACACTGGTTATAGCACTGGGAATCGACGCTTTGTCACCAAATAGAGCCAGAGCAGTGGCAGCGGCAAAACCGGCATTTTTAGTGGTTCCCAGAAGAACGATGCAACTGGATAGGCTGTGGTTAATTTTCAGTTTTCTGGTTATAAATTGGTATAATATACCCAATCCTATTACGGTAATAAAACAGATTAGCGAAATTTTACCCAGTGTCTTTGGCTCATTAAAAAAAACACTGCGGTTAAGAGCTATCACCGTAAAAATAACCACGAACAGACCCCAGTTTACGATGGATCCCCTGAATTTTAATATATAGCGGTCGATTTTGGTTTTTATGAATATCTGGGACAAAATCAGGGGGACTATTATTAATTCCGCAAAAACGATAACCAGCCTTACAGGCTGGATGAAGCTCTGCCCCACTAAAATCAAACCGGCCAGCGGTATTATAATTAACGCCGCTATGTATGATCCTATTACTCCAATAAGGGAGAATTTTACATCTCCGCCCATAATATGAACAAATGGAGGTATAGCCACGCCCGGCGGAGCAAAAGCTATAATCACAAATCCAATCCAGAGTTCTCTCTGGGGAATAAGAAATCGGGCAATGCCAAGCATCACCAGGGCAAAAATAAAATAATTTAACAGTACGGAAAGAAGTATCGGTTTTATAAGGTCTTTAAGGGGGAGAAATGATTTTAGGGAAATCTGGGTCATGGATACTATCATAACTACAGCCAGAGCAGGGAGCGTAAGGTGCTTTATCCAGTTTCCTATATTTCCCAGGGATAATCCCAGAGTAAAGGCTAAAATAAAGATGAAGTTTCTGTTTTTTAGAATTCTTACTATAAACATACCGTTCTAATTTACCATGGTAATATCATAAAGTATTCTATTATTTAGGGGCGGGGACTTTTTTAAGTAACCACCAGCTTATAATGAATAGAATACCTGATATTAAGAAAGGAAAACCAGAGGATAACACCGCTATTATTTTATGATGGCCGGCGTCGATATAAGCAAAGATACACAGGGATACGGCGACGATTATTACTATTATTCCTCCGATTTTTTCTTTCCACCAGGCAGTAATTACTCCGGCTGCATTGGCTGCGATCAGGCCGGCAAGGATGAATCCTTCCATGGATATAGGTGTACCCCATTCCATTATGGTACTGGAAACCAGGCTCATAACCCAAAAAGAACCCACAATTATACCTAAGATACGGGCGATCCAGTGTATGCTTATAGCTACACGTTTGTTTGTTTTAGGAGTACCGTTCATAAATATGTTTTTTAGATTTTATATTTCTTTTATTAACTGTGACCGTAGATATTATTATATTTCTTTTCCTGGAACTAGACAAATTAAAAGTAATCGTTCTAATTTATTGAAAAAAATAATAAATTATTAAAAATTAAAGTTATTTTTATAAAATATTAAAATTTTTCATAATAAATATAACAATTTTAGTAAAAATGATATAATTACAGTTAAAATTTTAAAAATTTATGATTTTTTTATTTTTTTTACATTTTTTTAAATATTTATGAAGAGTATAAGAGGAGTTATTTATGAGAGAGATAGATTTGTTTACCGAGTTTTCGCAAAAAGCAGGAACCGAAATTGATCCAAAGGATATAAAAATAGATGATACTACTTTAAGAGATGGGGAGCAGACTGCCGGAGTTGTATTTGCCAATGAAGAAAAAGTGCATATAGCCAAAATGCTGGATAAAATAGGGGTTCATCAAATAGAAGCAGGGATACCCACTATGGGGGGAGATGAAAAAGAGGCAATTAAAAAGATTGCTTTACTGGGCCTTAACTGCAGCGTAATGGGATGGAACCGGGCGGTCAAGTCGGATATTGATGCTTCGGTTGAGTGCGGGGTCGATGCCGTTGCGGTTTCCATATCTTCTTCCGATATCCATATCGAGCATAAACTTAGAAAAAGCAGAGAATGGGTACTGGAAAGTGTTAAAACCTGTGTTGATTATGCCAAGGGGTTTAATCTTTATGTTTCCGTAAATGCGGAAGACGCCTCTCGCTCAGATATGGAATTTCTTTTATCATTTGCCAGGACAGCAAGAGATGCGGGGGCAGATAGATTAAGATATTGTGATACCCTGGGTATTCTGGATCCTTTTGAAACCTTTATAAGGGTAAAAAATATAATCGATATAATTGGGATAGATATAGAGATGCATACCCATAACGATTTTGGAATGGCCATAGCCAATGCCATAGCCGGTATTAAAGCGGGAGCAACTTATGTCAACACCACTGTAAACGGGTTGGGTGAAAGGGCAGGAAATGCAGCTTTTGAAGAGCTGGTTATGGCTTTAAAGTATATAGAAGGAGTGGATATGGGATACAACACCACCCTTTTTAGGGCGCTATCCGAATATGTAGCCAGGGCCTCCAATAGAATTCTTCCCACCTGGAAGCCAATTGTAGGAGGAAATTTATTTGTTTACGAAGCGGAAAGCAAAGCTTCGGGAGTACTTATCGATCCTAAAACCTATGAATTATTTAATGAGAAAGATGTAGGCCTGGAGCGTAAAGTAATACTGGGTAAATATTCGGGGATAAATACCATTATTTATAAATTAAACACCCTGGGTGTCAAAATCAACCGCAAGGAAGCGGAGGAACTGGCTGAAATTATAAGAGATAAAACAGTAGCTCTTAAGAGAGCTCTTTTCGACAGTGAGATTATCGATACTTATAAATCATATAAGGGCAGACCGGCTGCGGGTAAAAGGGATAAAAAGGGAGGAAAGTAATGGCCATAGCAAAAAGTAAAAGATATGTAAATATAATAGATACCACCTTGAGGAACGGTGAACAGACAGCGGGAGTGGTTTTTTCCAAACATGAAAAAATTAGAATAGCTAAAATGCTTGATGAGATAGGTATTCCCGAAATTGAGATAGGTACACCCTCACTGGGAGTTATCGAAAGAGAGATAATTAAAGAAATTTTAACCGATAGTTTCAATTCCAGGCTTTTTGTTTATTGCGAAGCCGAGCCGGGAAACATAGAATATGCGGTTCAGTGCGGAGCAAAAAATGTTATTATAAACATTTCCACTTCTGATACTCATATTAAGGAAAAATATAAAAAAAACAGAACCTGGGTTATAAATAAGTTAAGAGAAACCATAAGAGTGGCCCGGCAAAATGGATTAGGTTTTATAATCAGTGCCGAGGATGCCACCCGCACCGATCTTGGGTTTCTGTTAAAATTGATATCCATAGCCAAGAAAAAAGGTGCCTATAGATTCAGGATCTGTGACACCGTAAGCAGATTCGATCCCTTCAGGACCTTTTTATATATAAGCACTATTTCAAATGCTACCGATTTTCCAATTGAGGTTTATAACCACAATGATTTTGGAATGGCCACTGCCAATGGAATATCGGCGGTAAGAGGCGGAGCTTCCAGTCTGGTAGTCAGTGTAGGAGGTCTGGGTGAAGGAACCGGTAATGCTGCCATGGAAGAAATTGTGATGGCTTTAAAGTATCTTGAGAATATAGAACTGGGGATAGAAACATCAAAATTCAGAGAAATTGCCGAATATGTGGCCAGATCCTCATCCAGAGCTGTTCCGGTATGGAAAGCAATAGTGGGAACAAATGTATTTGCTCATGAATCGGGAATACATGCAGACGGAGTTATAAAAAATCCAAAAAATTATGAGGTATTTAATCCCAGTGAAGTAGGATTAACCAGGCAGCTGGTAGTGGGCAAACATTCCGGCTCACATACTATTCTGCATAAGTTCAAAGAGTTTAATATAGAACTTACCGATAAACAAGCAAATGAGATACTGGCTATGGCCAGAGATATGTCAGTGGATCTTAAAAGGCATCTTTTCGATAAGGAACTTATGTATATTTACAATGAATATACCAGGAAGAACAAAAACAAGAAAGAACAACCGGAGACCGAAGAATAAGATGGGAGGATCTTTTGGATAAAACAATTTCGGAGAAAATAATAAGTGAGCATGCCGGCAGGGAATTCAAAGCTGGTGATATTGCGGTGGTCAATGTAGATATAGTTATGTCACAGGATGGAACCGGCCCTCTGGCAATCAGCCAGCTTAAAAAAATGGATTTCAGCGGGGTAAAAAAACCGGGAAAATCTATTTTTTTTATTGATCATGCCTCTCCCAGTCCTAGAAAAGAGCTTTCCAACTCCCATACTGTTTTGAGAAATTTTGCATCGCAAACAGGGGCAAAAATAAGTGATATTGGAGAGGGAATCTGCCATCAGATTCTACTTGAACAGTATACCTGTCCTGGTGATGTGGTTATTGGTGGAGATTCTCATACCTGCACCTCCGGAGCATTGGGAGCTTTTGCTACTGGAATGGGTTCCACAGATATTGCAGCGGGATATGCTCTGGCTAGAACCTGGCTTATGGTTCCCCAGACCATAAAGGTAAATTTTAATGGGAGAATAAATAAAGGGGTATTTGCAAAAGATTTAATCATTTATTTAATCGGAAAAATTACCTCGGAGGGGGCAACTTATATGGCTATGGAATTCGGGGGTAAGGTCTCTGCTGGATTAAGTATGGATGGTAGATTTACTATCTCCAATATGGCAGTGGAGGCAGGAGCAAAAACCGGTATTTTTGCAACAGATGACATTACTCTGGAATATTTAAGGAATCAGGGAAGAGAGGATTGTTTCAGGAAAATATATGCGGATAAAGGGGCTATATATGAACAAACCATTGATATCAACTGCCCGGTTATCGAACCCATGGTTTCCCAGCCCCATACTGTGGATAATGCTTTACCGGTCAGCAGTTTGGAAAAAATTAAAATTGACCAGGTATTTATCGGGACCTGTACCAACGGCAGATTAAGCGACCTGAAAATAGCTGCCGGCATACTTAAAGGAAAAAAGGTAGCTGGCGGAGTAAGACTGATTGTGATTCCTGCTTCAAGAGATATTTATATTAAAGCCTTAAAAGAAGGAATTCTGGAAACACTGGTAGAAAGCGGCGCGGTGGTTCAGTCTCCCGGCTGCGGTCCCTGTGTGGGAATACATCAGGGGATACTGGGGGATGGGGAGGTATGTCTTTCCACCCAGAACAGAAATTTTAAAGGGAGAATGGGAAATCCCCATTCTTTTATTTATCTGTGCTCTCCGGCAACTGCGGCCTGGAGCTCAATTAAAGGTTATATAGCCGATCCAAGGGAGGTTTTAGGATGATGACTGCGGATAAGCAGAGTTCCGGGATTATTACCGGAAAAAGTTTTAAATTTGGTGATAATATTTCCACTGATTTGATTGCGCCGGGAAGATTGTTTCATTTAAGGTCCGATTTATCGGAGCTGGCAAAGCACGTTCTGGAAGATGCGGACCCGGAGTTTGTAAAAAAAGTAAAACCGGGAGATTTTGTGGTTGGCGGACGCAATTTTGGTCTCGGTTCAAGCAGGGAACATGCACCGGCAATAATGAAAATAGCTGGTATAGGAGCAGTTTTAGCCAAATCCTTTGCCCGTATATTCTTCAGGAACAGCATTAATGTGGGTCTTCCTGCCTTAATATGTGATACCGATAAAATCGATGACGGAGACATATTGGAGATAGATTTAAAAAAGGGAATAGTCAACAATAAGACCAGGAATTTAGAAATAAAGTTTAATCCTTTACCGGAAGTAATGATAAAAATTTTAAATGACGGGGGACTGGTAAAACATATCCAGAAAAATAAAGGATTCAATTTATGAAATATGTAATAACATTGATGCCAGGTGATGGTATAGGGCCGGAGATTACCGAAGCTACTGTTAAGGTGGTGGAGGCAACCGGAATAAATATCAGGTGGGATGTGGTAAATGCGGGGGCTGACGTTTACCGGGAAGAAGGAACAGTTCTGCCCGATAGAGTTATTGAGTCACTAAAGAAGAATAAAGTAGGGATAAAAGGTCCTATAACTACTCCGGTGGGAACCGGTTTCAGAAGCGTAAACGTAGCCATGAGAAAGCTGTTTAATCTATATGCCTGCGTAAGACCCTGTAAAAGTTATACGGGGGTTAAAAGCAGATATTCCGATATAGACCTGGTAATAATAAGGGAAAATACCGAAGACCTCTATGCAGGAATAGAGTTTGAAAGAGGAAAAGCAGAAACCAAACAGCTTATTGATTTCATAAAAGAAAAAAAGAATATGCAAATAAGAAAAGATAGCGGAATAAGCATCAAGCCAATTTCTGCAGCGGGGTCGGAAAATATAATCAGGTTTGCCTTTGAATATGCCCGCAGGAATAACCGAAAAAAAGTTACCGGTGTTCATAAGGCAAATATAATGAAATATTCCGATGGACTATTTCTAGAAGTATTCAGGAAAGTAGCCACGGAATACAGTGATATAGAATCAGAAGATAGAATTGTAGATAACATGTGTATGCAGCTGGTTCAGAAACCTGAACTCTATGATGTTCTGGTTTTACCCAATCTATACGGTGATATAATTTCCGATCTTGCCGCAGGACTGGTAGGAGGATTGGGTGTAGCACCGGGGGGGAATATTGGAAAAGACATTGCTCTGTTCGAACCTACCCACGGAAGCGCTCCAAAATATAAAGGACAGAATAAGGTGAATCCAACTGCTATGATGCTCTCTGCAGTGATGATGTTAAAGCATATAGGAGAGAAAGAGTATGCGGACCTGCTGGAGTCCGCTATAGCAGGAAACATCAGGGAAGGGAAATATGTTACCTATGATTTAAAACCGCATCGGGATGATCCTTCTGCGGTTGGTACCAGTGAATTTGCAGAAGCAGTGGTCAGGAAAATACGGAAATATTAATGATTAGGGTATGCTCCGTCTTCGGTCATTATTCCATTTATAAAAACAATATCATCATTTCCACCGTTAACTTTGTTTAAGCCGTAACTTTCCAGTGCGTAGCTGCCGCTGTCAGAGGTGTAATTATAAGCAATTCCCCAGGTATCGTTTCCCGAGAAATTGGTCATAATCTCAGCAGTTTTTAATGCATCGGGAAAATCGTCTTGAGAAGGGTAAAGGTGTTTATCGGTAATATATATTTCCAGAGCTTTGGCAATATTATTCATTTCGGTTTCGGTAGCTGTTTCTTTGGCTCTGTTATTTATGATTATATAACTGGGAATGGCAATTGCGGTAAGCACGGCAATAATGATTATTACTATCAGCAATTCAACCATAGTAAAGCCATTATCTTTTTTAAATGAATTAAAGCTTCCGGCCCTCATTACTAATAAACTATTAATATATCTATATAATAAATTATGTATTTATATTGCTATATTATACCCGAAAATTATTAATTTAAATAATTTAAACATTTATTAAATATTGTCTGCATTTATATTTACATTATTATGCTAATTTAATAATATGGACATCAGAGAAGTAGAATAAAAATTTTTAAAGATTTATAATAAATAATGTATTCTAATTAATGATTAAAATATTAGACTGTAATACTCGAATTATAAATTTTAATGGTTAATGAAGATAGTATCGATATAAAAATTTTGAAGGCCATTTTCGGTATAGCAATTTCTATCGGATCTGAACTGGAAATAGGGAAGGTCTGTGATTTAATTGTCGAAAAAGTTTTTAAAGTAATTAATTGTAACGGATGTGCCATAATTCTGATAGGCGAAAGAGGAGTCAAGCTTCAAAGCGAGATTGGTTTTGGAAACAGTATCAGACAGGTAGAATTCAGCAAAGAAATGCCCCTTATAAAATATATATTATCAACAAAAAATAAACTATTTATAGGCAACATCGAAAGTTCCTATTTTAAATACAGTATTCCCAAAGGGGAGAAAACAACTTCTATGATATGCATTCCCATTATAGTAAAAGAGGAAGTAAAGGGGATTATCTACATTGATTCAAAAAAGACAAATGCTTTTTCCAATAAGCATGAGTATTTCTTAAACATACTGGCTCATGAAATTTCAATTGCCATTGAAAGGGCACTAAACTATGAGAAAATAAAAAAGTTAACCGTAATAGATGAATTAACCGGAGTTTTTAACCGGAGAAAATTTGATGTAGATTTAAGGGATACTTTAAACGAGGCCATAAGGTATGTTAAAAGTTTGTCACTGCTGATGATAGATATCGATTTTTTTAAGAAATATAACGATTTTCATGGACATCAAATGGGGGATATGGTTTTAAGGAAAATAGGAAGAATTTTTCTTGAAAACAAAAGAAATACGGACAGGGTGTATCGTTATGGCGGGGAAGAATTTTCGGTGATTTGCAGTGAAACCAATAAGGAGAGCGCCAGAATTTTTGCAGAAAGACTGCGCGAAGTGGTAAACAAGAGCAAATTCGAGGGGGAGGAGAAGATAAAACCGAAAGGTAATCTCACCATAAGTATAGGAGTTTCCAATTTTCCTTTTGATGCAACCAGGATAGATGAACTTGTAAAGCATGCCGATGATGCGCTGTACAGAGCCAAAGCCAGGGGTAGAGACAGGGTAATAGCTTAAATTTATAACCGTATTTAAACTATTCCATTAATCTAAAGATTTGACAAAAATAAATTTTATGCTTATAGTTAGCTAAATCTAACAATTTTAGATAAATCAAGAAGTGATAATAATATGAAAAAATTAACCCAAAGTCTGGAAGACTATCTTGAGGCCATGTATGTAATAAGTCTTACCAATAAAGTGGTCAGGGTAAAGGAAGTAGCAAAATTTTTAAGCGTAAAGACGCCGTCGGTAGTAGATGCTATAGGAAAACTTACCGATAGAGGTCTGGTGATCCATGAGAAATATGGATATCTGGAATTGACCGATGAGGGTTTTAAACTGGCCAAGGAAGTAAATGATAAGCACCAGAAGGTATATAAATTTTTAAATGAAATTCTGGGAGTAAGCAGCGTCACTTCAAAGAAAGATGCCTGCAATATAGAGCATTATATAAGCAAGGAAGCCATGACCAAGATGATAAAATTTACCAGGTTTGTGGGCACCTGCTCAGAAGGATATCCGCAATGGCTTAAAAATTTCAATTATTATGCAAAGTATGGACGTCACCCCAAAATTTGCTGTAAAAAAGAAAACTACACCCAGTAACAAACAATAAAATTAAAACCTGCTAATTAAAATTTTTCATTAAAATAATCTTGACAAATATATATAGACCTATTAAAGTTAGACAAGACTAATTATATTTTGTGAGGCTAGTTAAAATGAGAAGATGGGGTTTTGGAAGAAGAGGAAGAGGAATAAAATTTACCGGTGTACCACTGGCAGATAAAAGGTTCTTTAATATGGCTGATGCAGTTCCGGGGAAAAACTACAGAATAGTAAGAATTAACGGAGGCTGCAGAATTAACTCCAGATTATGTGCCATGGGTTTTATTCCTGGAGAGACTTTTTATGTCTCCGGTGCCTCCAGAGGGGGTCCGCTATGTGTCATAGTTAAGGGTACCAAGTTTGCTATTGGAAGAGGGATGGCTGAAAGAATTCAGATTAGGGAGACTTAATGAAAGCACAGGAGATAACTGTTGCTCTTTCCGGTAATCCCAATTCCGGTAAAACCACTATCTTCAATAATTTAACTGGCTTGAGGCAGCATGTTGGTAATTATCCCGGTGTTACTGTAGAAAAAAAGACCGGTATAGTTGAGTATAAGGGATACCGTATAAATATAGTTGACCTTCCCGGTACCTATAGTCTTACCGCTTATTCACAGGAAGAGATCGTAGCCAGAAATTTTGTTGTCAATGATAGACCGGATGTAGTTATAGATATTGTTGATTCCTCGAATCTGGAACGCAATCTCTATCTGGCAGTCCAGCTGATGGAATTGAATGCACCCCTTATCCTGGCATTTAATATGGCTGATGTAGCCAAAAAAATTGGAAAAAAAATCGATATCAATTTGCTTTCCAGACTTTTTGGAGTACCTATTGTAGAGACGGTGGGTTCCAGGGGACTGGGCAGTAGTCAGCTTTTAGAAACGGCAATGGAAACGGTAAGCGGTAAAAAAACCAAAAAAGTGGAGATAAAATATGGCGAAGAGGTAGAAAATGAGATTTCAAATATCATATCGGTTTTAGAAAAACAAAAAATACCTACCTTTAATTTTGATATCAGATGGATTGCGGTAAAACTGCTCGAACAGGATATGGAGGTAATAGAAACTATAAAAAAAGGAGCGCCTCAGAGATATCCGGAAGTTGAAAAAGCAATCAATAATTCGATAAATCATATAACCGGTATACTGCGGGAAACTCCCGAAGTGGTAATAGCCAATGCAAGATATGGGTTTATTAAAGGAGCGCTTCTGGAATCCTATAGGGAAGTTAAATCTACCAGATTAGATAGAAGTGAGAAAGCTGACAGGATACTTACCAACAGAATATTCGGAATACCCATATTTATATTTATAATCTGGCTTATGTTCCAGTTTGTATTTACCCTGGGTAAATATCCGGTAAGCTGGATGGAATTAGGTTTTGAGAAACTTGGTAACTTGTTTACGGACATTATTCCCCAGGGTCTATTAAGATCACTCCTGGTAGATGGAATAATAGGCGGAGTTGGAGGGGTAATAACATTTACTCCTAATATAATACTGCTGTTTTTTGCCATAGCTGTTCTTGAAGATTCGGGTTATATGGCCAGGGCTGCATTTGTTATGGACCGGGTAATGCATAAGATAGGCCTTCATGGAAAATCTTTCATACCTTTGATTATTGGATTTGGTTGTACTGTTCCCGCATATATGGGATCTAGAATTCTTGAAAATAGAAAAGATCGCCTGGTTACCATGCATATAAACACCTTTATGAGTTGCGGTGCACGGCTTCCGGTATATATACTCTTTGCCGGAGCATTCTTTCCTGCAGTAGCCGGGAATGTTATATTTTCTATTTACTTGATAGGAGTAATAATGGCTGTTCTTATGGCCAAAGTGCTGCGGGCAACCAGGTTCAGAGGTGAGTCAGATCCTTTTGTTATGGAACTGCCTCCATATCGCATACCTACATTTAAGGGTATACTAATTCACACCTGGGAAAGGACGTGGATGTATATAAAGAAAGCAGGCACCATAATACTGGCTATATCGATACTGATGTGGATGCTTTTTACTTTTCCCATGATTGGAAATAATTATTCCCAGGATTATGACCATCAAATAAAGGAAATTGACCTTCAGTATCATTCTGGTGAAATTACCACTGATGAATATAACAATGAAATATCAACGATAGAAGCGGAAATGGCCGGTGAAAGGCTAGCTTATTCGGCTGCGGGGAGAATTGGGCGTTTTCTGGAACCGGTATTCAGACCGCTTGGTTTCGACTGGAAAATGGTAGTGGCTACCATTTCAGGAGTTGCTGCAAAGGAGGTAGTGGTGTCCACTATGGGTACTCTTTACAGCATTCAGGAGTCAGATGGGCAGTCTGAATCTTTGAAGACAGCTCTATCTAAACATTATACCCCTCTGGTTGGATATAACTTTATGTTATTTACCCTGCTTTATTTTCCCTGCATGGCTGCTATGGTTATGTTCAGAAAAGAAGCAGGGACAAAAGAGATGTTATTTCAGATGGGGTATACCCTACTATTAGCCTGGATAGTATCTTTTCTGGTATTTCAGATAGGAAGACTTTTTATTTAGTGGTAGTAATGAAGGAACCTATTTTATAAATTGGACTGGTGATGAGTATGTGGCAGATAATCGTAATATCGATAATAGGGCTGGCTGCGCTGGCCTATTTAGTAATATTTTTTATAAGACAATCGAAGAAGAAAAATTCCTGCATGGGGTGCCCTTATGCCGATGAGTGCAGGAAACATAATGTGGATTATTTAGATAAACACTGATTCCTATTATGGAGAATGGTATTGAAATATAATAATATCTTAAAGTATAAAAAGAGGGCACTTATACTTCCATATTTTACAGTTGGTTACAATATCCTTGAGGGAGTATTTTCCCTTGCTGCTGGCTTGGTCGCAAACAGCATAGCTCTGGAGGGTTTTGGTCTGGATAGTTTTGTAGAATCACTCTCCGGTTCGGTTATGATCTGGAGATTTAAAAAATATGGAACAATATCCGGAGATGAAGAAGACAGGATAGAGAGGAGAGCGGTAAAATTAGTAGCTGCAACATTCTTCGTTTTAGCTGCTTATGTCTTGTATGAATCCATAAGGAAATTATATTTAAGAGAAATTTCTTCACCAAGTATATTAGGACTGGCTATAATTATTTTATCTATTATAGTTATGCCGGTTTTATTTTATTTTAAATATAGAACAGGTGTAATAATAAATAGTAAAAGCCTGATTGCGGATTCCAAAGAAACTCTGGCCTGTCTGCTTTTATCTATTGCGGTACTAGTGGGAATAGGATTGAATTATTTATATGGACTGTGGCAGGCAGATCCCATAGCAGGTATATTTATAGTCTGTTATCTTATAAAGGAGGGCTTTTACTCTTTGAAAGAGTAGAAACGTAATCTATTCTATAATCATCTTTGGCACAGTCTACCGACTCTTTTTTGGGAGTGGCTTATTTCTGCCTGCCCTGGCTTATAATAAACAGCGGCTTTGGTGGATATACAGCCTACTGCATTTTTAGAGGTCTGAGAATAGATAAGTAAACGGAAGTCTCCAGAATTCGGTTTATCATTCATTTGCTTTTGTTTATAATCTAATTAAATTAATTATCAGGAGGGTCATTATGAAAACGAAAAAATTTACCATACTGCATTCCAATGATATACACGGAGATTTCCTGGCAGAATTGAGAGAAGGACAGGGGAATTTAATCGGAGGTCTGGCGCTGCTTTCGGGTTATATTAATAAGGTCAGGGCGGAAGAAGAAAATGTTCTCTATATCATTTCCGGAGATATGGTACAGGGTTCGCTGATAGATCTGGAATATAAAGGAATTTCCACTATAGAAATCATGAACTACCTGGCTCCGGATGTGGTTTCACTGGGAAATCATGAGCTTGATTACGGGCTTCCTCATCTGCTGTTTCTGGAAAAAATTGCTAATTTTCCGCTGGTAAATGCTAATTTGTACATAAAAAAATACAATAAAAGGTTAATGATGCCCTATCTGATTATCAATAAAGCCGGTTTCGATATCCTGTTTACCGGGATTATTACTGAAAAAGTACTGGATTCAATCAGGCAGGACGAACTTATCGGCAGCTTCATTTCTCTTGAAGAAGCCAGCAGAGAAGTAGGTAAAATAACCAATGCCTATAAAAATGATGATATAGATTTAACCATTCTGCTTACCCATATTGGGTTTGAATCAGATATAGAATTGGCCAGGCTGCTAAAGCCGGAATGGGGAGTGGATATGATTATCGGCGGCCATTCTCATACTATTCTGGATAAACCGGAAAAGGTCAACAATATCCTGATAGCCCAGGCAGGGGTAGGCTCCGATCAAGTGGGTAGATTTGATATAGTGGTGGATGACGATACTAATAGTATAGTTGATTTCAAATGGAAACTTATTCCCATAGATGATAATCTGGCTGGACCCGATAAAAACCTTCAGGATTATATCGATTCTTTTAAAGATGTGGTGGACAGAAAATATAATACTATAATCTGCAAGCTGTCCCGGAAATTGACCCATCCTGCACGCGAAATAGAAACTTCTCTGGGAAATTTAATTGCAGATGCTTTTGCGGAAGTCTCCCAGTCAGACGTTATGCTGGTAGGGAGCGGTTCCATAAGAGTAAAAGAAATGGGCCCTCTGGTAACTTTAAAGGATTTTAAAACCTGCTTCCCTTACGATGACTTTTTAAATCGGTATAATGTCAGAGGATCCACTCTTAAAAAAATATTCTCCCATATTATGAGAAAGGAGAATAGAAACAGTGAAGGCGAATGCTATCAGGTAAACAGTAATATAAAAGCAGTTTATAATGATTCAAAAGGTCAGCTTACAGGATTAGATCTAAAGGGTAGCCCGGTTATGGATAAGGAAGTTTATACTATCTGCCTTCAGGGATATCATTTCAGTAACTCTGCCGCTTATCTAAACGTAACCAATGAAGAATTACTGGAAGCTGGTCAACATAAGGTAATAACCACCTCAGCTCAGGAGGTTCTGGAAGAATATCTGAGAAATAACCAGAATATTTCCAGAAACCTGGAGGGAAGATTGACCTATGAATAAAATGTGAATTTCGATTCTTAACGGGAAATAAAAATGCCATATAAAATAATAGGTATCGGAGAAATATTATGGGATGTTTTCCCGGATGGTAAAAAGCTGGGCGGAGCTCCTGCCAATTTTGCTTATTTTATCAGGAGTATGGGGCTGGAAGGGCTGATTGCCAGCAGAATTGGCTGTGATCCGCTGGGAAAAGAAATACTGGGTCGGTTAAAAGAACTTAATCTTTCCGGAGATTTTATACAAACTGATTTAGAACATCCGACCGGAACGGTAGAGGTAAAGGTGGATGCCGGAGGCCGGCCGCATTATATTATAAAAAAGTTTGTGGCCTGGGACTTTTTGGAGCTGAATCACAGATGGAAGGAACTTTCCAGAGAAGCGGGAGTTATATGTTTTGGAACCCTGGCTCAGAGATCCCCGCAATCCCGAAAAACCATTATCAGTTTTTTAAAAATGTCCGGGGAAAGTACAGTTAGAGTGTTGGATATAAATTTACGGCAGAACTTTTATTCACTGGAAATAATTTCTGAGTCTCTCCGACTTGCTACAATACTCAAATTAAATAAAGAGGAACTTGAATCGTTAAAAAAAATTATGGGTAGATCTCATAAAAAAGATGATATTAATTTTTGCAGGGGAATTATGAGTGATTACCATATAGAACTGATATGTGTTACCAGGGGAGAAAGAGGAAGTCTCCTGGTAAATAAGAAGGATTATTATGAACATTCTGGTTATAAAGTCACTGTTATTGATACGGTCGGGGCCGGAGACGCTTTTACGGCAGCAATGGTAAAAGGGTATCTTGGTGAGGGAAGTCTTAAAGATATAAGCGAGATAGCTAACCGGCTTGGCTCATGGGTATGCTCACAAGCAGGTCCCACACCTCCATTAAACGAAGAAATTAAAAGATTCTTAAAACTAAAAAGATTCTTATAATTAAGGAGATTTATAAAATTAAGGAATTAAGCCTTCATCTTCCATCTGGTAAGGATATTTTCTCGATCGAAAATCTTGACTGCTAGCCTCAAAACCAGCGGGCACACTGCCAGCAATACCAGACAGGCTATAAGCAGGTAGACAATATTCAATAGAAATAAACCTGCAAACTGAAGACCGATAACCAGGTAAATAGGAATTATAATGGTGGCTCCTATTCCCTGGGCTGATCTTATATCAGTGGATCTGGAGGAAACTATAACACTGGCCATAGTGATAATAAATGACAGTATAGGACTCAGAAGAAATGCAACTATTACCCAGTCCACAGTAGGAAGGGGAGCATAACCCAGTTTAATAAAAGCAGAAACGTCCACTACTATAGTAAGAATAACAAAAGCGATGGTAGAAATAACGAAAGAAGGTACCATGGCAGTAAGCGATTTTCCCAGCAGCAGCTCGGATGTTTTTAGGGGAGTCGCCAGGAGAGGTTCCAGGGTTTTACTTTCCTTTTCCATAATTATGGAGGCGGGAGCTATAAGACTGGGAATCATTGCCGGGATTATCAGCAGGAAAATGAGCAATTGTTTCAAGGCAAATCCGATAAGCACCTTTAAAGGGTCGCTAACCGAACCAAATACTTTATTTATAAAATTGGCAGTATCCTGATCATTCAGTATACTATTGCTTCCAACGATTACTGCTATTGGTAGGGCAATGGAAAATATACTAATAATTATGAGAATGGGCAGCCAGATTGCCCTGTTTCTCAGGACCTCTTTTATTTCTTTTTTAAAAATAATGACCGCTTTTTTCATTTGGCTTCTTCGTTTTTTATTAAATCCAGATATATTTCCTCAAGAGTTGCCTTTATTTCATTGAAATAAAGAATTTCAACTCCGTTATCTACCAGTTTTTTTATAATTAAGGGATTGGAAACCTCTGGTTTTTCGATTACTACTGTTGCTTTATTATCATCTATATGGATATTATTTATTTCACCGATTCCTTCCATAAGTTTAAGATATCTCTCCGCTTTGTCTTTGAAAATAATTTCGGCTCTCTTTTTTTTATCATGATTCTGCAGTTCTGAAAGAGTGGCAATTCTTATAATCTTTCTTTTTATTATGCAAACCCTATCGGAAAGATTGGATGCTTCTTCCAGATTATGGGTACATAAAAAAACGGTTGTCTTTTCTTTTTTTAATCCTTCTATAAAATTTCTTACCATATGAGCACTTTCGGGATCGAATCCCGCCGTAGGCTCATCCAGAAATAATATTTTTGGTTCATGTATAAGGGCACGTGATAGTGCCAGTTTTTGCTTCATACCTTTGGAAAAAGTACCGGCAAGATCATCTTTCCTGTCCCAGAGATTAAACATTTTAAGATATTTTTCGATATTTTTTCTTCTGGTGGCAGCGGATATATTATAAAAACTGGAGTAGTACTCAAGATTATCATAGGCGGATATTTTTTCATACATTCCCGGGGATTCAGTCAGCAGTCCGATTATTGACCTAATATATTCACCACCGCTTTTGGGATTTCTATCATCTATGGTTATCTTTCCCGAAGTTGGGGATATAAGGGTCGAAAGCATTCTTATGGTAGTGGTTTTTCCGGCTCCATTTGGCCCCAGGAATCCGAATATTTCACTCTCATTTATGTCAAAAGAGATATTTTCGACTGCGGTAATATCACCAAATTTCCTGGTAAGATTTTCTACTTTTATCATAGGTAAAAATTTTAGCCTTAAATTGATATTTTATCAATTAAAAAGCTGAATTTGCAGCCCTAAAGAAATATTGATCTGAAGGAAAAAATTATTCCTTGAATTTATTTTAAAAAACTTTTTTGAAAAAGATAAATTTCTTTAGGAAAAATAGAATATTCCTTTTGAGATTTTAATCGGCTTCTAATATAATTTTACCAGCAGGAGATAGCAGATAAGATTTATTCAATTAGAATAAAGGTAATTAAGCAGGTAAAGACAGGGAAGGATCAATAAGAATAATGAGTGCTATAACCGGAATAAAAAAAATAGATGTGCTTATGATAGATAATTATGATTCATTTACCTTCAATCTGGTTCAGTATCTGGGAATTCTGGGCGAGAACATTAAGGTAAGGAGAAATGATAAGGTGACCGTGGATGAAATCAGAAAAATGTCTCCCTCAAGAATAGTCATTTCGCCCGGCCCCGGAAGACCGGAAGATGCCGGCATGTCCAGGGATATAATCAAGAATTTTTATAAAGAAATACCTATACTGGGAGTTTGCCTGGGGCATCAGTGTATTGGAGAAGTATTTGGAGCCGAAGTAATTAATTCGGGTGTGGTAATTCACGGGAAAACATCCAGAATTCATCATGATGGAAAAAGTATTTTTACCGGTGTCAAAAATCCTTTTGAAGCGGCAAGGTATCATTCCCTTATTTTGAAAAAAGACACCATACCTTCTTTATTGGAAATAACCGCCAGTACCGAAGATGGTATTGTAATGGGAGTAAGGCATAAGGAATACAGATTAGAAGGAATACAATTTCACCCCGAATCTTTCCTGACCCCGGTAGGATTGCAAATACTTAAAAATTTCATTAATTTATGAAAATCCTCTCCACAATTTCAGCCCTGAATTTGAAAATTCAGCCCCAGGACGCAGCTTATGTCCTGAGGAACACCGATTATTTATGTTTCCTGGACAGCAGTCTTTCCCCTAACAAATATTCCCGATTTTCTTATCTGGCTTGGAATCCGAAGTTAATTATAAAAAGCCAGGGTTATAAAAACAAATTTATCAGCAACTGTTCAGGATTAAATTATTATTCCTATCAGCATCCCCTGTCTTTCCTGAAGCAAAACATTAAAGAATACATTTATAATTTTCCGGGCGGCAGATCATCCAATATAGGTACGGTATATATAAGTGGTGGCAAAATTAAAAGGGTATCCGGAATTATGAAAGAAAAACTTCCCCATTTCCGGGGCGGCTTTATGGGCTATTTCTCTTATGATTTAAAAAACTATATCGAAAAACTTCCATATAGAGCGGTAGACGATTTGAGCCTTCCTTTATTCTACCTTGGTTATTATGACAGAGTGCTGGCTTATAGTCATGGAGACAGCAGGTGGTACTTTATAAAAAACTTTCCTGTCCGGAAAAAAATAAAGGAAGACAGGGAAAACGGAAATGCTTTTGGGGCCGTTTTTTTTGAGTATGATTATATAGATTCAAAAATAAGAAATAAAAATTTGGTTGAGAAAATTAATTCCAGTCTTAAAGAAACTCTTAAAGTTTTGGAGGAATCGGAGGATATAAACGGTGATATAAAAAAGAATATAGTCCAAAAATATTATCCCAAAAATATTTCCAGGATAAAGCTTCATTCAAATCTTACCAGGCCTGGTTATATTAAAAAAGTACTTAAAGTAAAGGAATACATCCATAACGGTGATATTTATCAAGCTAATTTTAGCCAGAGATTCGAAGCGGACCTGCCGGTGGAGCCCATGGATTTATATTATATATTAAGAGTAAAAAATGCTGCTCCCTTCTCTGCTTTTTTAAAATTCCCGGATTTCAGTATAGGCAGTTCATCGCCTGAGAGGTTTTTGTTTTTAAAAGGCGAAATTATAGAAACACGGCCCATAAAAGGAACCAGACCCAGGGGAAAGGATGCCGCCAGCGATTATAAAAATATGACTGAATTAAAGAACAGTGTAAAGGATAGAGCAGAATTAAATATGATTGTTGATCTGGAGAGAAATGATCTGGGAAAAATCTGCTACTATGGAACAGTCAGGGTTTCCGAACATGCAGTAATAGAAAAATACGCAAAAGTTTTCCATTCTGTTTCCACTGTAGTTGGCAGAGTCAAAAAGGGAATAGATATTTCTGATATAATAAAAGCAGCTTTTCCCGGTGGTTCTATAACCGGTGCACCTAAAATAAGGGCCATGGAAATTATCGATGAAACAGAACCGACAGCCCGGGGTATTTATACCGGGTCCATCGGCTATGTGGGAATCGATTCTACCATAGATCTGAATATTGTTATAAGAACATTTGTTATAAAAGAAAATAAATTTTATTATAATGTAGGAGGGGGAATTGTAGAGGATTCGGTGCCGGAGGATGAGTATAAAGAAACTCTGGATAAGGGAATCGCCCTGGAGGAAACGTTGAAATTTTTTACGTCAAAGAATTTAAAAAAAATGATGTAAGTCTGAACTAAAGGGGATATATGCTCAAATATATTTTTATAAATGGGAAGCTGGTCATAGAAAGTAAGGCTGAAATATCGATTAATGACAGGGGGTTTTTATTCGGCGATGGGCTTTTTGAGACTTTGAAAAGTTATAACGGTTTTTTATTTATGCTGGATGCCCATCTGCAGAGATTGTTTCATTCACTTAAAATTTTAAAATACAATCTTACTTTTAATGAGCAGTATATAAAAGAAGCTTTAAAAAAAACCATAGATAAAAATGGTCTGGGCGGAAAGGATGCTTACATAAAAATAATAGTAACCAGGGGCATCCACCGTGGAGATCTTTATTTCAGCGGTAAATATATATCCAACCTTATAATAATTGCTAAAAAACTTATATCTTGTCCGGAGGATGATTACAAAAGAGGAATAAAAATTATTTCTTCGATTATAAGAAGGCCTTCTATGGGCAGCCCTGTTTATTCACATAAACTTCTCAATTATTTCGAAAACCTTTATGCAAAAGATGAAGCTTATCATAATGGGGCAAAGGAAGCCCTGTTTTTAACCAGGGATTACCTGGTACTGGAAGGTGCCTCCAGCAATATTTTTTATGTAAAGAGAAATACAGTTTATACTCCGCCACTTACCCAGAATATTCTCCCGGGCATAACCAGAAAAGTGGTTATGGAGATATGCAGAGAAAACGGGATAAAAATCAGGGAAAGAAGGATTCATTACCGGGAATTTATAACTGCCCATGAAATATTTAAAACCAGTTCCATTGCCGGGGTAGTGCCAATAAGAAAAGTTGACAGATTTGAGCTGGATGGGAGAGTTCCGGGTAATATTACCACAAAGCTTATGGAATTATATGAGAGTAAGATTGATTATAGCAATAGAGCTGTTTATAAATAAATTTTTTTATTTATTAAAGATTAAAACTCCGAGTCCCGCGGTTGACTGCCAAGAATCATTGGTGGGATCGTTCCATTTTGAAATACTGTCTCTCGCGCCGCTTCCCTGGTCGTCATTAACCTGAAGGTCAAAGCCGATAATCGTGCCATCCTGTGGTGCCAGACTTCTATATGGGATCTTTACTTCGACTGCATATCCACCCTCGGTGATCTGGGTTGCGCTTTTAAAACCATCTACACTACCGGTAGAACCAAAGGATTGTTCATTTTTAAAGTTAACTCTAAATTGACCGTCATCCTGTTCATAGGAAGTTGCTTTGTTGTTGTTCTCATCTATAAAAACCTCAATACTGTCCTGCATATAAACAGCCGTACTGGCGGCGCTTAATACGGGATCATTTACTTCCATATACACATAGAGCGCATTTTCATCCCACAATACCCAGGCTTTTGCAGTTGCGCCCTGGAATATATTTTTTTCGTCTTCTATACCCTGAATAAATTTCTCTACAACCAGAGGATTACCTGCATTATATTCTTCATCCTTGATGCCATCGATTTCGGCAGTTCCGTAATATGCTATTTCCCCGCTGGGCGCCATTACGAAATTAAGGGTACCCCAGTATTTTGGTACCTGGCTTGCAATGTTATCCTTATCATTCCATTTGACAGATACTTGGTCTCCGTTTTTAACCTGGATATCCAATCCTATTGACGTGTCTTCACTGCCTTCTATGTATTCAAAGGGAACGCGGGTTTCAAAAATATATCCACCTGCTGTCTTATTGAAAATGGAATCTTTGGTATCTTTCCAGTCGGAGTTAAGGGTAAATTCAATTATCCTGTCATTTTCATCCGGGGAATCTGACTTTTCGTTTTTCTCATCAATAAAAAGTAGAACAGCGTCATTCTGCCTGGAGCTCTTATCGGATACTTTAAGCAAGATATATAAATATTCTTTATCCCAGAGCGCCCTGACCTCTGCGCTAAGGTCTTCTGATACAAGTGGATCGGGAAAATATTCTGCAAAATGCCATATTTCATCCTCTATTCCATCAATTTCAGCTGTACCCCGAATTGCTTTTGCTTCATTGATTCTGGGAGTTAATTTTGAGGGATCGACCATTCCCCAGTAAAAAGGTTTTGCTTTTTGTTCTTCATCAAATGGCAGAGGCCAATCATTACGTTCCACAAAATACCACCTGAGCCAGGTGTGCTCATCTGTAAAACCCCAGAAAGTTACGCTGGTTATATGCTCCTTATATTTATTAATGATGGCAAACAAATCTTTTACGCGATATCCCTGTTCATTTAAAAGCTCATCACTTATGGTTGGATAAGAATCTGTTCTATTTTCATATACAGTAATATCCATTTCAGTTATTTGGATTTCTAATCCCAGTTCTGAAAATTCCTTCAGTGTTTCCTCAAAATCATCAAGTGTGGGCTTTTCAAGTGAAATATGCATCTGCATGCCAATACCATCTATAGGCACCCCTCTGGATTGAAGTTTTTTAACAAGATCTATAATTGCTTTACGCTTATTGGGATTTGTAGTGTCATAATCATTTAAAAAGAGTTTTGCCTCTGGATCTGCCTCTCTGGCATAACGGAAGGCAAGCTCTATATATTCCTCACCCAGTATCTCAAACCATATATTTCTTCGTAATCCATCCGGCATATCGGGATCCACTGCTTCATTTACCACATCCCAAGCATAAATTTGCCCTTTATAGTGCTGCATTACTTCAGTAATGTGAGTCTTCATACGTTCTTTTAGTTTTTCCTTAGAAACCTCGTTACCATCTTCTAAGAAAAACCAATCGGGTGTCTGATTATGCCAGATAAGCGTGTGACCGCGAAGAGCAATCCTGTTATCTCTAGCAAAATCGGCGATTTTATCAGCGTCCTTGAAATCAAAAAGTCCTTCTATGGGTTGGATGTTTTCAGGTTTCATGGCATTTTCTGCTGTAATACTGGAGAAATGCTTCTCTAATAACTGTCTCTGGGCGGGTATTTCCAATTGATATGGTTCTATTGCTGCGCCTATATAAAAATCATCCTTAAAGACATCTTTGAGTGAGGGTATGTTCTCTTCAATAATAGTATCTTTCATATCGGTTTCTTCCAGATCAGTCTCCTCTGTGGCGGTCTCTTCAGTACCAGTTTCTTCCGCAACAACTTCTTCTCCTTTTTTACAGGCCGCCAGGAGAATAAGTATAAGTAGAAACACGAATAAATATTTAAATGCTTTCATGATATCGCTCTTCTAATTATTGATATATTACCGTAAAATCAAACAGAGTTCCACAGTTATAACTTATATTATATGTGCAACGGGGGCCAGATTGAGAAGACGATAGGAAAATGATAAGGAAGGTAAAAAATAAGGGCACTTATCGCGCTGCTTTTATAGAAAGTGATTGCATAGATTTGAAAATAAACTGCGGAAATATGCAGGGAAAACAAAATAAAAATTAGGGAAAGAAGAATTCACTACAGGCAATTTATAAGTGCTGATGAAATATTTAAGACCAGTTCCATCATATAGAAATAAAAGTGGCGGCAGTGAGGAAATATAATCCTCATTTATTTGATAAGAGCTATAAGATAGTTTTGTTTTTTCAATAGATATGTTTTTGTAGCTTCGTCCTGGCTTGTAAAAGAATTACAAAGATCTGAATATTTAAGCCTCTGGTCAAAGGTATATCCCTGATTGTATAGATTGGATTGGAACTTTAGATAAAAAGATTCTATTTTGCCCGGGTCAAAGAATCTGATAATCATTATTCTTCTTCCATCTATAAAATCTGCAATAAGTATGGAGGAATTTTCTGATGGTTGTTCCTGGTAATTGTATTGATAATTGAGTGAAACCAATTCAAGAATATCATAGGGAGAAATTGTCTCAAAATCTTCTTTTTCCAATTTTTCAAATTCATCAACTTTTTCCCGACTTATCTCCACTCCTTCATCAATCTTATTTATAGCTTCTCCCAGTTTTTCACCGGTTATTTTCTTTTCTTCGGAACTGCAGCTGGAGAATAATAAACCGAACAATAAAGAAATCAGTAAAATACAAAGTATCGGCATTAAGATTTTTTTTGTTTTATTTTCTTTTAGATTGCCGGCATTATTCATTTTATATTTCATAAATTTTTAAAATTAATATTGCCATTGTAATCCTAAATCGGACATCTCCGCTTGTAAAAAATTCTCCGCATTCTCATAATTGGATAATATTTCATTATAAAGCTGTAAATCCGCTTCCAGAGCAGCTTCTGCATCGACTATTTTAAAGAAATTAAAAGCACTGGTTATAAGATCTCTGTTTTCCTTCCATAATGAAACCGAATCTTCCATATTCAGTAACATGTCTAATTGCTTTAAGGCAACTACCCTTCTTACATGGAAAAAGAATTCGTTTATTTCATCCCCGTTGATTTTATCTTTGATTGCAAGCTCATGTGCCTTTTGTGCGTGATAACCCAGAGATGAGTTTAATACGGCTTTTTTTACTTCATAATTTATGGAATACTGAGCATTTTCAATAAAAAGCCCTTTAGATATATCTCCCAGAACACTCCATCCTCCTGAGGTAACTGCACCGATTGCGAACATTACTTTTGAATCTAGTTCGGGAAAACCAAGATCAGCTGCTCCTTCTCTATCTATCCCTATAAAGGTATCGTAAACTCCTGTTAAATTGGATGATAGGCCAATAATAGTATCCTTATATTTTACCAGATCCTTTACTGAACTAACTGATTTTAAAGTGTTGAACTGTTTGGGAATCTCCTTGAGCGAGTCTTTAAAGGATTGTACTGTATAAAAGACAGAGAGAATATTGTATAAAGATTTAAAATACCCCAGATTTTGAGAATAATTATAATGAACTTTTGATTCGATTACCGCCAGTCTGGCCACATCTTCCCAGCTGTTGGAACTGGTAATATAATCAACGGGTCCAAGCAGTTTTTTATAAAGTGTAGTTTTCTGGTAAGCTTTTAAATTCTCCTCTGTGAGGCCTGGTATTTCTCTTCCCAGAACGTAGCCTGGATTATCAGGATTTACAAACATTGCTTTAAAGTTAAAGATTAATTTTTCCTCGTTTTCTACACTGGCAACCACCGTGGTATTTTGCTGGGTAGAGGTATCTTTTTCTTCCTGAAGCAGTGTGGATAAATCTTCCTGCTGGGAAGTCTCTTCTGTTGTATAATCCTGGGTTGGCTCTTCTGCCTGTATTTCTTCCTGTGGAACACTTTCTTCACCATTGCTGGATTCATCCCCTGTATCACCATAATAAACTTTTACAGTTATACCAGAACCGGCACCTTCTGTAAAATGATAGAAGGTTATTGTATTTTCCCCTGCATGTATATAGCTGGTAATATCGGTATAATCAGTGGGTGGATAATCATTATAGTATGTTTGGTCTGTATAATCATACCATCTGGATCCTTCCCCTTCAGTGAAACTTTTCCATTCATATACCCGGCTTCCATTAACTTCAAGCCAGGCATGCCACCCTCCAAATTTATGTACCCTGCCGTCTGCACCATAATGCTGAATTTCAACTTTGGTAAAGTTATCTTTTACATCAATTATAAAATCAAAAGGGCACTCCTTATAAGGGATCAGTCGTTCGGTGTCAAAATATTCAATTTCTTCTGATTCCTGTGCTACCATCAGTATATTATTTGTGGGGGCGCCGGAAGCGAAGATTAAATTGACAGGGGTCATTAAGGTAATGGAAAAAATAGGTATCAGTAAATATACAAAAATTCTTTTCTTTATTTTCATATTGTTAAGTTAATGCCTAACAATTGCGTCCTATTTTATAATAAAAAAGCTTTAAAATCTACCATATTATGTAAATTTATTGGATTAAATGTTTTTTGGTATCTCTTAATTTGCATCAGGGAAATTTATTGTTACAATAATTGTGTTATAAGCATTTTATTAATATCTATCTTAAGAATAATTACTAAAGCCATATTAGCTGAATAAATGAACTGAGGAAGGATAATTATGAAATATAGAACTTTAGGAAAAACAGGTTTTAGAGTTTCTGAAATTTCTCTGGGCACCTGGCAGCTGGGCGGTAAATGGGGTGAGAAATTTAATTTTGATTCTGCCGAAGAGATTTTGAAAAAGGCAGTGGATGGCGGAGTGAATTTTATTGATACAGCCGATGTATACAACGAGGGTCAGAGTGAGAAAGCCATAGGAAAATTCTTAAAAAAGGTAAAGGAAAGAATTTATGTAGCCACCAAAGCAGGAAGAAGGCTGGATCCTCATAATAAGGAAGGATACAATCGGGAGAATATAACCAGGTTTATAGATGACAGCCTGAAGAACCTGGGACTGGAAACAATAGACCTTATCCAGCTTCATTGCCCTCCTACTGAGGTTTACTATGATCCGGAAGTTTTTGGTATTCTAGATGAACTGGTGGAGAAAGGGAAAATTTTAAATTATGGAGTAAGCGTCGAAAAAGTATCGGAAGCGCTGGAGGCAATAGAATATCTCAATCTGGCTACTGTCCAGATTATATATAATATGTTCAGACATAAACCTGCTGAAAAATTCTTAAGCCGGGCCAGGAGTAAGAATGTAGGGGTAATTGTCAGGGTTCCACTGGCAAGTGGTATGCTGACTGGAAAATTTAACAAAGATACGGTATTTTCAAAAGGAGATCACCGGTTCTATAATCGTGAAGGTCAGGCCTTTGATAAGGGAGAGACATTTTCGGGGGTTCCTTACCAGGTAGGCCTGGAAGCAGTGGAAGAGCTAAAGAAGATATTTCCGGAAGGAAAACTGGTAGAATATGCTCTGCGCTGGATTCTGATGAATGATAATGTAAGCTGTGTTATACCGGGTGCCAGCAGAGCATCACAGATTGAGGATAACATCAAAACTTCGGACCTTCCCCCGCTGACTGATGAACAAATGGAAGGAGTAGATGAAATATACCGCAAATACATTAAGGATTATGTACAGAATTTATGGTAAAAAAAGTTTTACTTGAGAAATTCATAGTGTTAATATAAAGTAGTTTCCATCTAAATATTAAAAAGTAGTATTAAGTTACAAAGGTTACAAAAATAAGTCTTTAAGATCCAGTTTATTGATTTTAGGAGAAGGGAGTAATGAACAGTGAGACAATTCAGCAATTTAATGGATCTTATAGAAAAGAGAAGAAGTATAAGAGCTTACAAACCTCAGGAAATAAAAGAAGAAGATTTAAATTATATCCTGCAGGCTTTTAGAAAAGCTCCCTCGGCCAAAAATCTTCAACCCTGGAAATTGGTAGTGGTAAAGGATAAGAAAAAAATAAATGATCTCTCTATTGCCTGCAATAATCAAACCTTTCTGGCAGAGGCTCCCATATTGATTATAGCCTGTGCCAAGGAAGATGAAGCTTATGGGGTAATGGGGGGTTATATGAATAGCTACCCCGTAGATATAGGAATAGCTCTGGAACACTTAATCCTGGCTGCCACCGAAAAGGGACTGGGTACCTGCTGGATTGGAGCTTTCAAGGAGAAACTGGTAAAAGATCTTCTTGATATTCCCGAAGAGGTGAGAGTTGTAGCTGTGACACCACTTGGATACCCTGCCGTGGAAGGCAGAACCAGAGGGAGAAAATCCCTTTCCGAAGTAGTCTGTTATGATAAATATATTGAGTAGAGCAAAGAAAGCAGTTCGAGGTTGATAATTTTGGCAGCGGCATCTTCAGTAAGAGTGAACAGACTAAAATAAAGACTTAAAAGACTTGTATGCCGGAGTTAAATGGAAATAATTATTACCCATCTAAGTTCTGATTTTGATTCCTTTGCCGGAATGGTGGCGGCAAAAAAATTGTATCCCCAGGCTCAAATAATACTGCCCACTGCTATAAATCAGAATGTAAGAAAATTCATTACTCTCTATGAAGATGAACTTCCACCGCTGGCAGATTCAAAAGGGATTGATTATTCAAAGGTAAATAGAGTTATTGTCATAGACACAAAATTTGCTTCAAGACTCGGCCCGGCCAGAGAGGCATTGAATAATAAAAATATCGAAATTATAGTTTATGACCATCATCACCAGTCATCTGAGGACCTCAAAGCAACCCAGGACTATTCTGCGGAAGTGGGGGCCACTACTACTATTCTGGTAAATGATATTAAAAATAAAGAAATTTACATCTCCCCTCTGGATGCCACTTTATTTACTCTCGGAATTTATGAGGATACTGGTTCCTTTACCTACCCCGGTACTACTTCCAGGGATCTGGAAGCTGCTTCATTTCTTATGAAAAAGGAATCTAACCTTTTTGTGGTATTGAGATTTTTGAATCTATCCCTGTCTGAAGATCAGCACAGGCTTCTGGAAAAACTGATAATGAGTTACCGGAAAATAAAAATTAACGAAACGGAAGTCTTACTATCCAGTGCAGAAATGCCCAGGTTTATAGAGGGATTATCAGTACTTACCAGGAAACTGTCCCAGATCGAGGATGTAAGTATTGTAATATGCTGGGCTAAAATGAAGGAGAAAATTTATGTAGTGGCCAGGAGCGATAATAAAGATATAGATGTATCCGAAATACTTAAAGTTGTAGGAGGGGGTGGCCATCCCCAGGCAGCTTCCGCAGTTATAACCGACTTGAGTTTTGAAGAAATAGAAAATAAGCTGATATCCTCTTTAAGGAAAAACATAAAAGAACCAATACTGGCTAAAGATGTAATGTCTTATCCGGTAAAGGTGGTAGGTGAAAATGTAAGTATCTCCCAGGTCAGTGAAATGTTAAAAAAATACGGCCACTCGGGAATACCTATAGTGGATAAGAAAAATAACCTGGTAGGGATAATAACCAGAAAAGATGTAGATAAAGCTGTGGGGCATGGCTTGTCCCATGCGCCGGTTAAGGGTTTTAAATCCAGGGGTATTGTTAAAGCCAGCCCGGAGACCACTATTGGCCAGATACAGAATCTTATGATAGAAAACGGTGTAGGTAGGATACCTATTGTCGAAAAAAGGAAAATTGTAGGAATAGTTACCAGGAAAGATATATTAAGATTTTTGCACGGCAGGAGTTATGAAGATTTATGGAATTTTTTCCCGCCGAAGGTTCAGAAAATACTGAAGGCTGTTTCCGGTGCTGCTAAAATTCTTAAATATAATACCTATCTGGTGGGGGGGATTGTAAGAGATGCACTGCTCCGGATACCCAATTTTGATGTAGATATTGTAGTTGAGGGTGACGGTATAAAATTCGGGAAGGAACTTTCAAAAAAATTTAGATGCAAGCTTGAATCCCACCGGAAATTCGGGACCTCGGTTCTGGTACTTGAAGACGGGCAGCATATAGATATAGCCACAGCCAGAGTGGAATATTACAAGAGCCCGGCTGCCCTTCCCACGGTAGAGTCGGGAAATATAAGGCAGGATCTTTCCAGGAGGGATTTCACCATAAATACAATGGCGCTTTCCCTGAATAAAAAAAATTTTGGTGAAATTCTTGATTTTTTCGGGGGAAGGGAAGATTTAAAAAATAGAAGGATTAAAGTTTTACATAAAATGAGTTTTATAGAAGATCCCACCAGGATTTTCAGGGCGGTAAGATTTGAGAAACGGCTGGGATTTAAAATGGACAGCCAGACCGAAAAACTGGCCAGGACCACCATCAATATGGATATAGTATCGAAATTAAACGGGGTCAGAATAAGGGATGAGTTAATTTATATTTTTAATGAAACCAGTCCCCTGGAAGCAGTAAAAAGATTGGATGAGTTAGGCGCCTTAAAAAAGATAGGTATAAAGGTAAAAATAAATGCGGAATTTATCAGACAGGCGAAGAAAATTTTAAACTGTTACAGTCAGCTTAAAGATTTTTATATAAAAGGAGACCAGGAAATCAAAAAGTGGAGGCTGCTTTTTATTCTTCTTCTAAAGGGAATTAAACCCGGTGAGATTGAAAAATGGAGTTCCGAAATGAAGGTCAGGAAAAAGGATACCAGTGTTATGCTTGAGACTTACAGTAAGTGGAACAGGATTAAAAAGAATCTTAAAGGTGAGATTAAAAAAAATTCCACTCTTTATTATACTTTAAGAGAAATTCCACCCGAACTTCAAGTTATTGCCTGCAGCTGGGGTGATGTATACTTTAAGAAAATAAAAAAATATCTCACCGATCTTCGTGATTTGCATTTGGAAGTTAACGGAGAGACACTAAAAGGTATGGGCTACAGGCCATCCCGGAAATTTAAAATTGTCCTTAAAAAGCTTTTTGAAATGAAGCTGGACGGAAAGATTAAAAATAAGAAAGACGAGTTGTATCATTTGAAGAGGCTGATTGAGGCATAGGAAGGTGAAGATTACTATGGTTCGAGTCCTACTCGGGGAGCCAATCAGAACCCTCAAAAGTTTTATCAATGAAATCCTTATAATTTCTTAATATATCTGTATAATTAAAAACAACACTTTATCATATTGGGAGTTTAGCTTTTGGAAAACCTTATATATAGGCTTATTCTTTTTTACACAAATCTTACCATTCTAAATATCTTCTATTCAAAAGGGAACTAGAGGTAGTCCTATGGAAAATACTGAAGAAAAAAAATATAAATTAGCACAGTAAAGAGTACAACATATCCAATTAAGTCACTGTAAAAAATAAAGAGGAAGATCATTATGAAAAGAAGGGTATGGAAATGGGTAGGGATTGGAATTGCCATCCTTGCCGTGGTAGCAGTAGTCATTTTTGGGGTAATAACATATTTTGACAGAACTGCAATGATTCGGGAAGCAAAAAATATAGCTATTGATCCAGAATTAATTCCTGAAGGAATAGAAGAAACAATTGCATTTGTAAATGTCAATGTTATCCCAATGGATAGCAAGCGCATATTGGAAAACCAGACTGTCATTGTGGAGGATGGAAAGATTGCCGAGATTGGATCAAGCGAAGATATTAACCCTCCAGAAAATGCACTTGTTATTAATGGTAAAAACCAGTTTTTAATTCCAGGCCTTAGTGATATGCATGTTCACCTTCTTGGAAGTGAGAATGATCTCCTTGTATATCTGGCAAATGGAGTTACCACAATCAGGGACCAGAGCGATGGCCCGCCCGATTATCTGGAATGGAGAGATGAGATCAATGCAGGGACCAGAACAGACCCGACTATGTGGGTGTGGAGTCCTTCCATAAGAGAGATGGAAGGATTTGAGGCATTAAATTCATTGATTCCAGCACTTGGCATGGTAGATATAAACAAGCCCGAACAAGCAGAAAAACTGGTTGCAAAGTTTACTGCTCAAGGGTATGACGGGATAAAGGTAAAATTTGTGGACTCCGTAGAAATATATAATGCAATCCTTGAATCAGCAAAAAAACATGAAATAAAAGTTGATGGACATATACCTGAAGACCTGTGGTTTTGTGAAAATAAAGAATTTTGTATATGCGAGGATCGGGAAGCCTGCTGGAATGTGTTTATTAATATGGATATGGAAGCAGTTGCGCACATTGAAGAGACATTAAGATGTGCAGACCGGACAACAACGGACGAAGGTATTCTAAAGGCAGCTCAAGATATTGCTGATGATGGTATGTGGGTCACTACAACAATTTTCATTATGCGGTCTATTGGTGAACAGATAAAAGATCTTGAAGGTCTATTAAACCAGCCGGAGGTGGCTTATTTAAATCCTGCACATTTTAGAATGGGATGGTTACCTGGAGAAAATACTTACAGTCAATTTGATGAGTCCTTTTACTTAGGCTACCTGGCTGCACACGAAAGGATGCTGATCGCTTTAAATGAAGCTGGAGTACCATTGATGTCAGGAACAGATACTCCGCTTCCAGTTTTAGTCCCAGGATTTGCATTGCATGAAGAGCTAGCAGCTATGGTGGATATTGGTTTATCTCCTTATGATGCTTTAAAAACAAGCACCTATAATCCCGCTAAGTATCTGGATAAGTTGGATGAATTCGGGACTATTGAAGTAGGTAAAAGGGCAGACCTTGTCTTACTTAAAGCAAATCCTCTGGAAGATATCACCAATACCCAGCAAATCGAAGGTGTTATGGCAAGAGGTAAATGGTTTAGTAGGACTGATCTGGATAGGATGCTTGAAGAAGTAGCAAAAGCAAATCAGAGGTAATTAAGCCTAAAAAAGTGAGAAAGCTGCTTATGCTTAAAAATATTTAATTCTCATAGTAAATAATTATAATTTATATATGAATTGAATGCTCCAGAAGTTCTAAAAGCGTCCAATACGGGGAGCCAGTGGAATTCAATACACATCAGGCTCCCTACCAACAAGAGGGGCATTCCGCTCTCTAACAATTTTTCAGTCACTGATTTGTTCTACTCCCATGGCTTTTTTTCTTGCCATAGTAGTATTGACTAAGCGGCCACCATAAAATAGCAAAGGATGGATAAATCGCCCAAATTTGATGTGGGCTCTCCATATAATTGATAGCTGAGAAAAACAAGATAGTGATGGCAGCAGCCCATATTGAGAATGCAAAGAATTTCTTTCTGCGATAAAAATATACTCCCATTAATATCCATGAGAATGGGTACAGAAGATACAGAATCCATAAGTAATTAGGTGAAAATATCAAATTGAGCGTTGTATAATAAATGGTAAATATCAACAAACTCGAGAACAAAAACTTAATGTTTAAAACTTTATATTTGAAGGCTGTACAAACAGGCCACCAAATCACTGGTAAAATGATATATAAATACCAGGGATGAGCGTCAGGTGTCAGTATGATATAGTTCATAATAAAGTATCCAATAATAACTATAGCTCCGATGATTGAGAAGGTTATGGTTTTGACTTTTTTACCAAAGTATATAATTGCCGACAACCACAAAAGATAAAAAATTATACGATGTGACCACATGTAGTTGGGAATCACGAAATAATTAACCAATATAAGAAAAACAATCGTTGTAAGGCTCATAATGATTGAATAGAGCTTTGTTGTTCTTTTCTTTATAAAGAACACAGATAACGGCCACCAAATTACAGCGTACGCAGGATATATAAACCAGGTAACATTCGGTGATGAAATTTGATTCGCCAGGTAGGAGAATCCTATAGTGCATACACTTCCTATTATAGATAGCAGTTTATATTTTTTTATTCTTACAAGTGATAAAGATATCGGCCACCACCACACAGCAAATATAGGGAATATGCACCATAAATATGAGGGTGATGTTAATAAATTTACTACAATCATAAATGCAGAGAAAAATATACTACTTATAATAGAGAAGACTATAGTGTTTCTGTTTTTGCTGTAGAACATAGCAATCGGCCACCATAAAATGGCAAATGCAGGATATATGAACCACGTAACATTTGGTGATGAAATTAGGTTCACTAAGTAGAAGAACCCTATAGTGTATATACTCGCTAAAACAGAGTACAGTCTATACTTTTTCGCTCTGCATAATATCAGGGATAATGGCCACCACCATACTGCAAATATAGGGTATATGCACCACAAGTACCCTGGAGATATTATCAAGTTCACACTAAGTATGAAAATGGATATCCATGTACTCCCTGCAACAGAGAAAGCAACTGCATTCTTGTTTCTGTTGTATATTAGCGCAAGAGGCCACCATAAAATGGCAAAAGTGGGATATATAATCCAGGGATGGCCCCAGGATGTAGTATAGTTAATGTAAAAGAGAAACGCCAGTATAAAAGGCGGAGCGATATATGAAAATATATATTTTTTATTTTTCATTTCATGCCTTATTTCTTTTTAATGCTTAGTAGTGTAAATAGTGTGCCCAGTGGCCACCACAAAATTGCAAATGTAGGGTATACAAACCATATAATATTTGGTGTGT
>CAZSVM010000006.1:13457-98154 GCA_964610315.1 uncultured Actinomycetota bacterium | reverse complement strand
TCTAGTGGGGTAACACCTGTAGGGGTTCAAGTCCCCTCTCTCGCACCAGAAAAGAGTTGTTCTCAAGGATGGTCAAGGATGGATTCGTAATCTGGGTGGAAAACATGCTGGATGCATGTTGTCGGGACTTTCATTTTCAGGGGTTCAGATACTGCCCTTAAAGCAATTTGTATTTTATTTATTTTCTATTATAATAGGTGTCTTAATATTGAAATAGGGATATTCACTGCCGGTTTTAAGGGGGAATTTATTTGAGTTATAAGATAAAGAGCCAGAAGAAAATTGACCTGAGCAGAGCTAAATTGGATATAGAAATATCCAATAATTTTTTAAAGAAAAGCGTTGGTAAAGCTTATAAAAACCTATCCGGTAAGGCAAATATTCCCGGTTTCAGAAAAGGAAAAATTCCATATCAGGTAATAGATGCAAAGTTTGGCAAACAGTACGTATTAAATGAAGCAGCCAGTCTTTCTATTACCAAATTATATCCGGATATAATAACGGAATCTGGTTTAAACCCCATAGATTATCCAAAGATAAAAATTACCCAGCTTAAAGAGGATTTACCTCTGGGATTTGAAGTGGAACTGGAGCTGGAACCTGAAATAGAACTACCCCGGTATAAAGGGATAAGAGTTACCGGTATCTCTACGGATGTATCCAATGAAGAACTGGAACGTCAGATAAATAATATAAGAAATAGCTTTGCATCGCTGGAACCGGTTGAAGATAACCGGCCAGTAATAAAAGGTGATTACGTTACTCTGGATTTTAATGGCAAAATCAACGGAGAAGCATTTGAAGGCGGTAGTGCCGAAGATTATCTTTTGGAAGTGGGTTCCAATACTTTGTTTGCCGACTTTGAGAATTCACTTATAGGAATGAAAAGAGGGATAAGTAAAAATGTAACCATTACCCTGCCTCAAGATATAAGGAACAAACAGCTGGTTGGTAAAGAGGCGAATTTCAACATTTTTATAAAGGAAATAAAGAGAAAAGTGCTGCCGGAATTAAATGAGGAATTTTTGAAAAACCTGGGCGATTATAAAAATGCAGATGATTTTAGAAACAGTATCAAAGAAAAATTAATTGAACAGAAGCAAAATTTTAGAAGATCCGGGATAATAGTGGAAATCCTGAACTATATTATAGATAATATGAAGTCCAAAGTTCCTGAAATAATGATTACCAGGAGAATAAAACAGATCAACCAGGAGATTGAGGAGAGCCTGGAGAAGCAGAAAATAAGCAGGGATAATTACCTTAAGGCAGTTAATATTACCGAAGATAAATTCAATCGGGAAATCAGGGAAAGAGCGGAAAGAGAAGTAAGAGAATACCTGATCTTTAAAGCTCTGGAGAAGGCGGAAAAGAGAAATGTAGAACCTACCGAAAATGAAATAGATAAAGAGAAGGATAATATAATAAGCAGATGTAATAAAGAAGAGGATATTAATAAAATTAAGAAATTTTTTGAAAGTACCGATGGAAAAGAAACTCTTGTTCAGACTATAAGAAGAAGAAAAATAATAGATTTGCTGATAAACAGTTCGCAGGTAACAGAAGAAAAAAGTGCAGGCGGCGAAGGTAATAAAGAGATATGGACGCCTGATAAAGATGAGGCTGAAGCCGAGAAAAAAGTAAAGAGACTTTGGACCCCTGGTTCAAAGTAAATAAAAGAAGTGAGATGATTAAAATGAATAACGATTATTTAATTCCAATGGTAATCGAGCAGACCAACAGGGGAGAGCGTTCTTTTGATATTTACTCCCGTCTGCTAAAAGAAAGAATAATCTTTCTGGGTGTAGCTATCGATGATAATGTTGCCAATGTGGTTATGGCCCAGATGCTTCATCTGGAAGCAGAAGATCCGGAAAAAGATATCCAGCTGTATATAAACAGCCCTGGCGGAGTGATAACTTCCGCACTGGCGGTATATGATACCATGCAGTTTATAAAATCTCCGGTTTCCACTATCTGTATTGGTCAGGCAGCCAGCGCAGCCGCAGTACTGCTCCTGGCGGGGGAAAAGGGTAAGAGATTTTCGCTGCCCAATTCAAGAGTTCTGCTTCATCAGCCTTCAGGAGGAGTATCGGGAACCACTATTGATGTCGAGATCCATGCCAAAGAAATGGTAAGAATCCGGACTCTTCTAAATAAGATAATTGCCAGGCATACCGGACAGGATGTAAAAAAAGTAGAGAAGGACACCGAGAGGGATTTTATATTAGATGCAGAGGAAGCCAAGAAATACGGAATAGTAGACGAGGTTATTTATAAAAAATAATAATAAACGATACTATTATCGGAAATATATCAAAAATAATATCAAGCATAATTTATAATAAGGAAACTATATATATTAAAAATAACCATATAATTAAGGAGTGTGTATAAATTTGTCTTCAGAGGATAGGAAAAAGAGTGATTTTCTAAAATGTTCCTTTTGCGGCAAATCCCAGAATCAGGTTAAAAAGCTTATTGCAGGACCGGGAGTTTATGTTTGCAATGAGTGCGTGGATCTGTGTAACGAGATCATTGACGAAGAGTTAAAGGAACAAAGGAAAGTCGATTTTAAAAATCTCCCTAAACCCAGGGAAATATATTCTATTTTAAATGAGTATGTTATCGGGCAGGAGAGAGCAAAAAAGGTATTATCGGTAGCAGTTTATAATCATTATAAGAGGGTTAATTATGATGATAACCTGAATCAGGATGATACGGAAATTCAAAAAAGCAACATCCTGCTGATGGGTCCCACGGGCTGTGGTAAAACTCTGCTGGCTCAGACTCTGGCCAGAATATTGAATGTTCCATTTTGTATTGCCGATGCCACATCACTTACCGAGGCAGGTTATGTCGGAGAAGATGTGGAAAACATATTACTAAGATTGATACAGGCTGCGGATTTTGATATTAAAAGAGCCGAAACGGGGATTATTTATCTGGATGAAATAGATAAAATCAGCCGCAAGTCCGAAAATCCTTCCATTACCAGGGACGTTTCGGGAGAAGGAGTACAGCAGGCGCTGCTTAAAATTTTGGAAGGGACCGAGGCCAATGTTCCTCCGCAGGGCGGCAGGAAACATCCTCATCAGGATTTTATACAGATTAATACCAACCACATTTTATTTATTTGCGGAGGTTCCTTCAGCGGCCTGGAAAAAATAATCGAAAAAAGAATAAACGAAAGCAGTATTGGCTTTGTTTCGGGGAAAATTTCCACCCGCATCGAAAAAGTCGATAAACTTCTTCCCCAGGTTATGCCGGAGGATTTATTGAAATATGGTTTGATTCCGGAACTGATTGGAAGGTTGCCGGTAATAAGCACTCTATCCAATCTTACCGAGGATGATCTGATTAAAATTCTGGTTGAGCCCAAAAATTCACTGGTAAAACAGTATAGAAAAATGTTTAAAATGGACAATGTTAATCTGGAGTTTACCAAAGATGCTCTTAGAGAAATTTCAAGGCTGGCTTTACAAAGAGGAACTGGAGCAAGAGGCCTTAGAGCTATTATGGAAGAGATTATGCTTAACGTGATGTTCGAAATACCGGAGCGTAATGATATCAGTAAATGTATTATAAGCAAGGAAGTTGTTGAAAATAAAATGGAACCCGAGATATTAGGAAGATCGAGTAATAAAATTTTTTTGAAAGATGAGGAAAAATCAGCTTAAAATTTTTAAAGGAATCGAAGGTAAATACAATCCTTCATCATTCGAACCGCAAATTTATAACTACTGGCTTAAAAATAAGTATTTTTCTGCAAAAATAGATAAATCAAAAGTTCCATTCAGTATAGTAATACCTCCTCCCAATATAACTGGCTATCTACATATTGGCCATGCTCTCAATAATACCCTTCAGGATATAATAGTAAGATATAAAAGAATGAAGGGATATAATACCACCTGGGTACCGGGAACCGATCACGCCGGAATCGCTACTCAAAATGTGGTAGAAAAAGCATTGGAAAAGAGAAATACCAATAGATTCCGGCTGGGCAGAGAAAAATTTATTGAAGAAGTATGGAAATGGAAGGAAGAATATGGGGACCGGATTATAAATCAATTAAAATCACTGGGGTGCTCCTGCGATTGGGATAGGGAAAGATTTACCCTAGACCATAGGTATATTAAGGCAGTAACCAGGGAATTTGTGACCCTGTATAAAAAGGGTTTGGTTTATAAAGGTAATTATATGATCAACTGGTGTCCCCGGTGCCAGACTGCAATTTCGGATATTGAAGTTGAACATACCGAAAAAAAGGGATATCTGTGGGATATTAAGTATCCCTTAATTGACCCTGCTACAGGCAGACCCAGCAGCAGTCAGTATATAATTGTTTCCACCACCAGGCCCGAAACTATGCTGGGGGATACTGCATTAGCTGTAAATCCCAAGGATAAAAGGTATAAAAAATATGAAGGAGGGTATGTTTATCTGCCGCTTATGGGGCGTAAAATACCAATTATAGAAGATGCTTTTGTGGATATGGAATTTGGAAGCGGAGCGGTAAAGGTAACCCCCGCTCATGACCCCAATGATTTTGAAATGGGCAGGAGGCATCATCTGGAAGAAATAAATATATTGGAAAAAGATGCCAGCCTTAATTCCAATGCCGGTAGATATAAAGGCATGGATCGTTATACTGCCAGGCAAAAAGTCCTGCAGGATCTGGAAAAACAGGGGTATCTGACGGGTAAAAAAATTCATATATCCTCCATTGGAATCTGTTCAAGATGCAGAACGGTAGTAGAGCCAAGGATTTCGATGCAGTGGTTCGTATCTATAAAGAAGCTGGTCGGCCCTGCTGTGAGAGCGGTAAAAGAGGGAAGGGTAAAAATAATACCCAGGAAATGGGAAAAAATATATTTTGACTGGATGGGAAATATAAGAGATTGGTGCATATCCCGCCAATTGTGGTGGGGGCACCGGATTCCGGTATGGTATTGTCGGGATTGCAATGAAATGATAGTCAGCGAGGAAGAACCTTCAAGTTGCCCCAGGTGCGCCAGTACCAGGCTTGAACAGGATCAGGATGTTCTGGATACCTGGTTCAGTTCCTGCCTCTGGCCCTTTGCAGTTCTAGGCTGGCCCGAAGAAACAGAGGATCTGAAGTATTTTTTCCCTACCGATACCCTGGTAACTGCTCATGACATTATTTTCTTCTGGGTAGCCAGGATGATTATGATGAGCTTATATTTCAGGAAAGATGTACCCTTCAGAGAAGTTTTCATAAATCCCCTGATAACCGACTTATCGGGGCAAAAAATGAGCAAATCCTGGGGCAATGTGGTGGACCCTATGGACATAATCAAAAAGAGGGGGGCAGATGTTTTAAGATTTACTCTATCCTCATTAACCACTCCCGGAAGAAATTTAGTTCTTGGTAACGAAAAAATCGAAGGGGTAAGAAATTTTGCCAATAAATTATGGAATGCTTCCAGATTTGTTATATCTAATTTGAGTGAAAGCGGGAATTTTGATGATATCAGGCTGGAGCAGCTGGATCTAGGCTTCTGGGACAGATGGATAGTTTCAAGATTAAACGGGATGATAAAGGGTGTTGAAAAATATCTGGATAAATATAATTTTTCTTTTGCTTCCAAACTGCTGATAGGGTTTTTCTGGGATGATTACTGCGACTGGTATATCGAATCGGTCAAAGTGAGGATTTATCTTGGAAAGGACGACCATGACCGGAAAAACGCATTATTTGTATTATGGTATATCCTGGAGCAATATCTTAGAATCCTTCACCCTTTTATGCCTTTTATAACCGAGGATATATGGCAGAATATTCCACACCGGGGGGATAGCATAATCGTAAAGCATTTTCCGGAATTGGAACCGGCCAGGATAAATCCGGGACTCGAGGATGAAATAAAGATACTTTTTAAGGTTATAAGTGAGATGAGAAAAATAAGATCGGAATTAAAGATAAATCCGGCAAAAAAATTAAAAGTCAGATTGAAAACCGGTAATAATAAGATCAGGGGATTGCTCGAAGATAACCGAAAATATATTTGCAGCCTGGCCAAAGCAGCTGATGTGGAATTTATGGATTGCAGCGGTAAAAAGGGATACATTAAAACTACTGTGGGAAATATAGATATATTTATTTATGTTCTTGATGCTGTCGATATAGAATTGGAAATTAAGAGAATAAAGAATCAGATTAGAAAAATAAGCCTGGATGCGGAAAAAAGCATGAAAAAAGTGTCCAATATTGATTTTATTAGCAAAGCGCCAGCTCAAATAATCCGGAAGGAAAAGGATAAACTTAAGTCTGCGGATAAAATCCTGAAAGTACTTAATGAACAGCTGTCCAGAATGGAAAATATCGGCCAATAATTAAAAATTGTAACTAAAGAGAAAAATAGTGGAATACAGGCAAGTATGTGAATATTTAGACCGCTGCCTTATTTTTGGAATAAAACCGGGTCTGATAAGAATAAAAAAAATACTTGAACTTCTGGATAATCCTCAAAAAAAAGTCGAATTCATCCATATTGTGGGAACAAACGGTAAAACATCCACTACCAAAATTACAGCCAGAATATTAAAATACCACGGTATTAAAACCGCTTATCATATTTCTCCTCATATAGACAGTTATACGGAGAGGATGTGGGTGAACGGGGAAGATGTTTCCCAAAAAAAGTTTTCCCAAGCCTTTAACCAGATATATCCATACATTGAAGAGGTAAATAAAATGAATCTGGAAGGTCCTCTTACCCAATTTGAGATAATTTCTACAATGGCATTCAAACTAGCTGAAAATGAAGGTATCGAAATTATGGTACTGGAGGCAGGAATGGGGGGAAGATGGGACGCTACCAATATCGCTGATTCAAAAGTAGTAGGTCTTACCGGAGTAAGTCTGGAGCATACCGATTGGTTGGGCGACACCATAAAAAAAATAACCTCCGAAAAAGTGGAAGTTATAAAGCAAAAGACCCTGGTAGCCACCACAAGCTGCCGTAAAGAAGTGCTTCGAATCCTGGCTGAAAAAGTAGAAAATACCGGGTCCAGGCTTTTTTTATTCGGAAAGGATTTTTATATATCCAAAAAAGTAAATCTGGAACTTGAAGGATGGATGCTCGATGTTAAAGGAGTGAAAAATATTTACAAAAATCTGAGGCTGCCCCTTCTAGGTCAGTACCAGCCTTTAAATTTATCTCTGGCTGTGGCTCTTACCGAACTTTATATGGAAACCAGAAAGAAAGAATTAAATGAAGAAAAAGTAAAGGAAAGTCTTGATGGGCTGCAGGTAAAAGGGAGGTTTGAAATTATAAGGAAAGAGCCATTGATGATAGTGGATACCAGTCATAATCCGGAGGGAATAGATAACTTTGCCAGGAATTTAATCGGTTATTTTGGCAGCCGTAAGAAAATAATAATTTTTGCTGTCCTGAAAGATAAGGACTATGAAAGTATGGTTGAAAAAATAATAAGGGTAAGCAATGTTTTGATTTTAACTTCAAGTTTAAAAGACAGGAGCCTGGATGCAGACCGGTTGGAAGAAGTGGTAAAGCGGAAAATAAAAAAACTTGGAAACAGGGACAGTCATCCAGATAAATTATACAGGAAGGCTAATATAGAAGATTCTATAAAATTTGCTTTAAAAATTTCCGGTATAAATGATATTATATGCATTACTGGTTCCATAACTAATTTGGAAAATATCGTAAAATAGGTATCTTAAAGTAAATATTTTATTATCAGATTGGTATAAAAAAATATATAAAATTTAACCTGGAGGATTAATGGATTTATTTCAGTATATTAACGATGTTCTTGATTTCTTCAAACTTCCTATATGGAGGTATCTGATTTATGGGATAATTTTTATTTTAATTATTATCTGGCTTGCTTTTGTTTACTGGACTTACAGGGATGCAAAACTAAGAAGCGAAACCATAGTCCCTGCCGTTTTTTGGGCACTGATCGTATTAATACTGAACTTTTTGGGGCTGATCCTTTATTTGATATTAAGACCCCCCGAATTCGTTGATGATGTAACCGAAAGGGACCTTGGAATCGAAAGGATGGAGATGCAGCTTGATAACAAGCAGTTCAATTGCCCCGCCTGCGGCAATCCGGTAAAGGATGATTTTTTAATCTGCCCTTACTGCAGGAAGAAATTAAAGAGTTCCTGTATTAACTGCGGTAAGCCTTTGAATTTAAACTGGAAAGTCTGCCCTTACTGTAAGAATACCCAGTAATCATATTCGATAAAAATGGAGCGATTTTTAAATGGAAAAGTGTAAGAGTTACCGGGAAAAAAGCAAATTTAGGAATATTGATACCAGTGCCGATAATATGGAAAAAAGTCTGGTTATTATAAAACCTGATGGAGTAAAGAAAAAAATTATTGGGGAAATCATATCCCGTTTTGAGAAAGAAGACCTTACCATAGAGGAATTAAAAATGATAAAAATCAGCAGGGATCTCGCCTGTAAACATTACCGGGATCATAGGAGCAAGGACTTTTTCGATATATTGATTGAGTATATAACTTCCGGGCCGGTGGTGGTTATGGTAGTAAGCGGCGAAAATGCTATTTCAAGGGTTAGAAAACTTATGGGACCCACTGATTCCAAAAAAGCCAAAGAAGGAACGATCAGAGGTGATTTTGGCGTTGATATTACCACAAATGTAATTCATGGTTCCGATTCTTCGGAGAGTGCCAGAAGAGAAATTGAACTGTTTTTTGAATAAAAGAATAATAGTCGTAGTTACTGAAAGGTAAGTAATATATAATTTCGAAGGTGACCGATGGGCAAAAGAAGAGGAAAAGTAGTTTTTTTGATAGTGCTGCTGGGGGGAATAATAGGAGCTGTTTTGGGGCATATTTTAAAGGATGTGGTTCCCATTTTGGATAAAGGATTGAAGGTAGGCACGGATTCTCTAGGCTTCAGTCTTTATTTGATTGATATGAGTTTTGGTATACATATAAATATTACACTGGGTGCTATAATAGGAATACTTATTGCTTTTTTATTAGCCGATGTTGGAAGAAGAAGGTCGTAAAAAGGAACTGATTTTAGCTTCTGCTTCTCCCAGAAGAAAAAAGATACTTGAACTCCTGGGGCTGGACTTTAGAATAATTAAACCAAATAATTTTGAAGAGAGGCAGTTTGGGAATCCTTATAAGACAGTTATCCGGAATAGTATAATCAAAGCTAAAAATGTTTATAATTATTTAAAGGAACAAAATCTTGGGAAACATAGTCGGAACCAAACCGGAGAATTCCTGATTGCCGGTTTTGACACTATTATATATGTAAACGGGAGAACTCTGGGCAAACCGACTGACCGGGAACAGGCGGCGGAATTTTTGAAAATACTTTCCGGAAAGGTTCACAGGGTGATAAGCGGGGTTTGTGTTCTGGAGAGCGTTTCCGGTAAATATATTTTTAATACGGAATCTACCGCGGTTAAATTCAGGAAATTGACTGCTGATGAAATTGGGAAATACATAACTAAGGAAAATGTGCTGGACAAAGCGGGCGCCTATAACGTATTGGGATATGGAAGTTTATTGGTGGAGAAAATAAATGGTTGCTTTTATAATATAGCCGGGCTTCCTGTTGCCAGATTTGTGGATTTATTGAAGGAATTTGGATTTAATGTTATTAGTTAGGTTAAGGAGTTGATAAATACAGATGTTTGATTTTTTCTTAAACGTAATTGGCAGAGATATGGGTATTGACCTGGGAACAGCCAATACCCTGGTATATGTCAAAGGTAAGGGAATAGTTCTGGAAGAACCGTCCATTGTGGCCATAGATAAAGAGAAGAAAAAAATACTGGCGGTGGGCAAAGAAGCCAAGATGATGGTAGGGAGAACTCCAGATAATATAATGGCAATCAGGCCCCTGAAAGACGGAGTAATCGCCGATTTTGAAACTACTGAGAAAATGCTGAGATATTTTATTCAAAGGGTTCATAAAAATGTGGCTTTTGCCAGGCCAAGAATAGTTATCTGCGTACCATCGGGAATTACCCCGGTGGAGAAGAAAGCAGTAATAGAAACTACCGAACAGGCCGGGGCGAGAGCGGCTTATATAATCGAGGAGCCTCTGGCGGCAGCTATTGGCGCCGGCCTTCCCATTGATGAGCCCAGGGGCAGTATGATTATAGATATAGGCGGCGGGACTTCCGAGGTAGCGGTAATATCGCTGGGAGGTATAGTAGTCAGCCAGTCGCTGCGGATTGGCGGAGATGAAATGGATGAGGCCATAACTTATTATTTAAAGAAGGAACACAATCTGTTTCTGGGTGAAAGGACTGCAGAAAAAGTAAAAATGGAAATAGGATCTGCGTTTCCTCTCGAAAATGAAGAAAAAATGGAAATAAATGGAAGGGATCTGGTAACCGGTCTTCCTAAAACCATCATAATTACCAGCCAGCAGATAAGAAAGGCACTGGAAAAGGTATTGAGCGATATTGTAAATTCCATTGTGGAGGTGCTTGATATTACCCCTCCCGAACTTTCTTCAGATATCATGAAAAGGGGTATATTTATGGCCGGAGGAGGGTCATTACTCAAAGGATTAGCCGAAAGAATCAGCAGAGAAACTCATTGTCCGGTTTACCTTGCCGATGATCCGTTGGCAGCAGTAGCCATAGGGGCAGGAAAATGTGTGGAAGACTTTAATACTTTAAAAAGATATCTTAAATTTCCAAAATAACTGATTTTACATTTGATCTATAATATTTACTGATGGTTACATTAAATAGAAGATTCAGGAACATTATTGTTCTTGCCGTAATAGTAGTTTTATGTCTGATAGTTATTACCGTAAGCTTTAGGCAATCCGAATTAATCAATAATATCAAAGCCAAAACCGTTGACTTTTTTAAACCAATCCAGGAAAAGTTTTTTTCATTAGTCAGTCCCTTCAGGCGTTTTATTAATTCCATAAGGGATTATATAAATCTAAGGGAGAAATATCTGGATCTTCAGGCCGAAAACTCCCAGTTAAGGAAGGAATATAGTAGTAATGTAAATCTTAAAATTGAAAATGATTCTTTAAGAAAATTGCTGGATATGAAATTGAGAGAAAATTATGAAACTATACCGGCAATGGTAATAGGTTTTTATGAGAACGAATGGCAGTCGGAAATTATTTTAAATGCTGGCAGCAGCAAAGGAGTGCGGGAAGGAATGGGAGTAGTTAACCAGGACGGACTGGTAGGAGTAATTATACAAACCGGCAGCAATTCATGTAATGTAAGACTTATTAACGACCCCCAGAGTAGTATCGGGGCCAGAATCCTGTCTTCAAGAGAACTGGGCGTTTTGAAAGGCAGTCAGAATAGGAGAATTACCCTGGATTATATTTCCAGTGAAGAGGTAGTATTCAAAGGAGATATAATAATTACATCGGAATATGGAAATTTACCGGGTGAAATCCTGATAGGGCGGGTGAGCAAAGTAACCGAAAATACCAACAACCCCTATAAAATGATTGAAATAGAGCCATTTGTTGATTATAAAAAAATAGAATATGTCCTGATATTAAAGGAGTAAAATATAAATATGGGCTGGGATTATGAAAATTTTTTCTAAAATTCTGCATTTTTTTATATTGATTATTTGCTTGCTGATTCAGATAGTTTTTTTCGAATACCTGAAGGTTTTTTCCATAAATTTTGATTTGATTATGGTAATTATAATAGCAGTTGCTCTATTTGACGGTACTTTATGGGGGATTTTATTCGGGTTTGTAATAGGTATGGCGCTGGATCTTATGGTAGGTAACATGGTAGGAATAAGCGCCTTCATTTATTCCATAGATGCCTTTATTGCCAGAAGACTTATTACCGCAGAATTTAAATCAAGATGGCTTACTTATTTATTTATTGTTTTTATAATTACGGAAATTAATACTTTGGTGGTAAGTTTGATTCGTTATTTGTTTAATTTCAGCATTAACTGGCTCAGTATGGGCCTGGAATTTACTACAAAGCCGCTTTTTAATATTATTTTAATGTTTATTATCTTTCCTCTGATAAAGATAAGTTCAGGCACAAGGGAGGAGATTGGATTTGGGTTCAAATACCAGAGCAAGATTTAGGATTCTGTTTTATCTGCTGATAATTATATTGGTTTTACTTATTTTAAGACTTTACTTCCTGCAGGTAATAAGCGGTGACCTTTATGCCCAGTTAGCATCTCAAAGCATTTCCAGAGAAAAAACTGTTTCAGCTCCCCGTGGTAATATTTATGATCGTAATGGAAAATTGCTGGTAAAAAGTATTCCGGTTAAAGCGGTAGCTGTGCAGCCCTATATTATTTTGAAAAATGAAGAGGCTATGAAAATTTTAAGTAGCTGTCTGGATATACCCTATGATCAGATAAAGGAGAAAATAGAGAAGAGCAATGTATCTTATATAGACAGGGTTATTATAAAGCAGGATATAGATCCTGCTGCCATGATTTATATTCAGGAAAACAGCGACAAATTACCGGGAGTGGAAGTAATTGATGTATATCTGCGGGAATATAACTTCGGCTTTCTGGCAGCGCATTTACTGGGGTATACCGGAGAGATCGATGAGGAAGAATTGAAATCGGAGGGATATGAATATAATTACGAAGGGGGGGATCAAATAGGAAAAACCGGCTTGGAGGAGACTTATGAGAGTGTGTTGAGGGGTAGAAAAGGGAAAATAACATATGAAGTCGACCCTCTGGGAAAACCAGTAAATATACTGGAGGAAACCGAACCCATCAGCGGAAATGATTTGTACCTGACTATCGATATCGACCTGCAAAGAATTGTGGAAGAAGCGCTTTATCAGACCATACTGGAGGTAAGGCAGAAAAAGATTAAAGATACCGATGAGTATTATAATGTACCGGGCGGAGCAGTGGTGGTACTGGATCCCAGGAATGGCCAGGTATTGGCCATGGCCAGTTATCCTACCTATGATCCGGAATTATTTGTGGGAGGGATATCGGAAGATGATATGGCTGAATTGGAAGATCCCGAAAACCACTCTCCTCTTATAAACAGAGCGATTATGTCTTTTCCGCCTGGTTCGGCATTTAAAATAATTACCGCTTATGCCGGCCTTGCCGAAGGTATTATCAGTGAGAAAAGCAGGTTAAACTGTACCGGAACATGGCTGGGGCTGGGAGAAAATTTCCCCAAATACTGCTGGTTAAAATCAGGTCACGGCAGTCTTGATATTATAGGAGGCATTAAAAATTCCTGTGATATCTTTTTCTATCAGGTAGGGTATGGGCTTTTTAATAAATTCGATAATACGGAAGAACTTCTTCAGAAATATGCCAGAATTTTTGGTTTTGGTTCTGTGACCGGAATCGATCTTCCCGGTGAATATGAGGGACTGGTGCCGGATAAGGAATGGAAAAAAGATTATTTCAAAGATCAGAAAGAGTATTCAATCTGGTTTCCCGGTGATTCTGTCAACATGGCTATCGGCCAGGGCGATTTGCTGGTAACTCCCCTTCAGTTGACCCAGGCTTATTCTATTCTAGCTGATTATGGCATAAAATACAGGCCTCATCTGGTTAAAGAAATAAGAGACGGTGACAGCGTTTTATTTACGGATAATTCGGTAGAAGAATATCAGGATTTAAAATTGAATGGGGACTATATCCAAACCATAGAAAAGGGTTTGATCCAGGTAGTCAGTCCCGGCGGAACGGCTTATAGTGTTTTTAGTGATTTTCCCCTGGATAAAATACCGGTGGCAGCAAAAACAGGTACCGCAGAATTTTTGGGAAAGCAGGATTATGCATGGTTTGCCAGTTATGCTCCGGTAGGTAATCCTGAATACGTAATAGCAGCCATGCTTGAAGAAGCCGGTTCCGGCGGAAGTAATGTGGCACCTATTATAGAGAAGATATATCGATATTTATTTAATATTGATTAAAAATAATTATGGAACGGTTATGATAAGTAGAAGAGAAAAAAGTTTTAGTGATTTCGAAAGTTACGGCAGAATAAAGAGAACAATAAGATTTGATTTTGTATTATTCTTCCTGGTGCTGGCTATTTCTTCTTTCGGGGTTCTGGTAATTTACAGTGCAACCAGAGAAACTCTGCCCGGGGGAGTAACCGACCCTTATTATTATCTAAAAAGGCAGGCAATTTATCTTTCCATAGGAATCATTTTATTTATTGCGATTCAATTCATAAATTACAGAAAAATTCAGAGATACTGGTGGTTAGTTTTTACAGCAGGCATTGTTTCGCTTATGGCCGTGCTTATTTTTGGTTATGAAGTGAATAGTTCCAGAAGCTGGATAGATTTGAAATTCACCAATGTTCAGCCCTCAGAGTTCGCAAAAATTGCCATGGTAGTATGCCTTTCTGCAATTATGTCGAAATGGAGAGGCGAGAAGGAATACCGGGTGACATTTAAAAAAGTGGCTCTCTCTCTGGCTGTGGCTCTTACTTTTATAGTACTGGTTCTGCTGGAACCGGATTATGGAACCGCCCTGATATATTTTATAGTATATATGGGTTTGCTGTTCCTGTCCGGGGCTAATTTTTTATATTTTATTTCCATACTGGGATTAACCATAGGAGGATTTTTTCTGGCTCTTAACGCCGGCTTTATTAAACAGTATCAGCTAGATAGAATTCTTGTTTTTCTTAGGCCGGATGCCTATCCCAGTGAAGGTGCCGGTTACAGCTTATTTCAGTCCAAGCTGGCCATAGGTTCCGGCGGTCTTCTGGGAAAAGGTCTTTTTTTGGGGAAGCAGACTAATCTGAGTTACGTTCCCGAACATCATACCGATTTTATATTCTCGGTTATCGGGGAAGAACTGGGTTTCCTTGGTGCAATCGCTGTAATATTAGTACTGGGTATTATTGCCTGGAGATGTTTTTACATAGCTTCGAATTCATCCGATAGTTTTGCCATGCTTCTTGGTTCCGGGGTAGGTTTTATTATTTTATCCCAGATAATTATAAATATAGGTATGACCATAGGAATCATGCCTATTATCGGAATTCCACTGCCTTTCCTGAGTTCCGGAGGCTCCAACCTTATAAGTATGCTGCTGGGTATAGCCCTGGTGGAAAATGTCTATATATGGAGAGAAGTAAGAAAAGACCATGAAATAGCCTATCAGCATTTAAAATAATCTTGAATCGAAGTCAGGTATGAATAAAATTAAAAGATTGGGCTTTCACCTGCTGGAAAAACTTCTGGAAGATATAGAAAAACCGGGAAGATATATAAATCAGGAAATAGGAACAAAGAGCAAGAATCCCGATTTGTCGGATAATCTTTCCGGTAAGGTTTTTATGGCTCTGGTATTTCCTGATATTTATGAAGTGGGAATGTCTAACCTCGGCCTGCAGATTTTATATGATATTATAAACAAGCAAAAGGATTTCTCGGTAGAGAGAGTTTTTTCACCCTGGGTGGATTTCGAAAAAAAACTCAGGGATAACCGGGTAAAAATATTTTCGCTGGAAAACAGGATATTTCTTGACTCTTTTGACCTGGTGGGCTTTACAGTCCAGCATGAGCTTCTATATACCAATATATTAAACATACTTAATCTGGGCGGGATAAATATAAATTCAAAGCACAGGGGAGAAAATTCCCCTCTGGTTTGTGCAGGGGGCCCGGCAGTGGTAAATCCTCAACCCCTTTCCAAATTTATGGATTTTATGGTTATAGGGGATGGCGAAGATGTGATTATATCCATTCTGCAGAAAGTAAAAAATTACCGGGAGGCAGGTAAGGAAAAGAAATGGTTCCTAAAAGAAATAAGTAAGCTGGAAGGAGTATATGTTCCCCAATTTTATAAATTTTATTACTACCGGGATGGACGGATTAAAAAAATCGAACCCGGAAAAAAAGTAAAAAAGGCGGTGGTCAAAAATCTGGATGAATTCAAAATAGTCCTGGACCCGGTAATACCCAATATCAGGACGGTACATGATAGATTTACGGTAGAGATTATGAGAGGATGCGGCAGAGGATGCAGATTTTGTCAGGCTGGTATTATTTACAGGCCGGTACGTAAAAGAGAAGTTGAATCTTTAATCAGGCAGAGCACTAAAGGAATTAAAAATACTGGCTATGATGAAATTTCTTTTTTATCACTATCCTCGTCCGATTATGGAGAAATAGAACATTTAATTGACGGAATAACCGGCTCTTTAAAATCCGGAAAGCTGTCGGTATCCATGCCTTCTATGAGATTAAGCAGTTTTAATCTAAGGTTACTGGAGCTAATTCAAAGGGGAAGAAAAACCGGTCTTACTTTTGCCCCTGAGGCGGGCAGTCAGAGAATGAGGGATATAATCAATAAAAACATCGGAGAAAATGAAATGCTTGAATGTATAAAAATGGCTTTCAGCAAAGGCTGGGAAAAGATCAAGCTTTATTTTATGATCGGATTGCCATTTGAAAATGATCGGGATATCAGTGAGATTGTAAATCTTATAGAAAAAATAATAATGACGGCAAAAGACGAGCTTCCCAAAAGGAAATTATCAAGACTAAAAATCAATATCAGTATAAATGCGTTTTGTCCCAAACCGTTTACCCCATTTCAATGGGCAGGGCACCAGAGTACCGAAATTCTTGACCGTAAGTTTAATTATATTTTAAGAAGTATACCCAGAAGATATGTAAATATCAGATGGACCGATTCCCGCAGAAGTATAATTGAATGTGCCCTTTCAAGAGGCAGTGAACTAATGGGCCAGGTTATAGAGGGAGCATGGGAAAATGGTGCAAAATTTGATAACTGGTCTGATTTTTTTAATTTCCATATCTGGGAAAAGGAATTAAAAAAAGCGAACCTGGATATTGGTTTCTTTACCACCAGGGACTTTCCCCATGATGAAATATTACCCTGGGATATTATCGATATAGGGGTCAGTAAGAAATTTTTACTGAAAGAGTATGATAAGTCAAAAAAATATAGTTAGTACCGCCATAAGATTTAAATTTTACAAGAAGGGTGAATTCAAATTTTTATCTCACCTGGATATTTCCAGAATAATATTTCGCGCTTTAAATAGAGCAGGACTTGGGGTAGCCTACAGCGGGGGATATAATCCCAAACCAAAAATAAGCTTCAGTACTCCTACTCCATTGGGAATAGAAAGTCTGGCAGAATATGCGGATGTGATATTGGATAATGATATTGGAGATGATGAATTTAAAAGAAGGATTAACCGGGAATTAAAGCAGCAGATGCAGGTCACCGAAGCCGGGAAGATATCTATAAAAACGGATAGCCTTATGAATGAAATAGCGATAAGTCTTTATAGTTTCGAACTGGATATTCGATCTTCAGGCAGGCCGTTGCCAGAGAAATTTTATAAGGTTATAAACAACTGGTTAAAGGCAGAGTCTGATTTTTCCCGCTCTATATTCGATCTTGAAATTATACCTGCCAAAAAAACTTCCCATATTATTCTACTAAAACTATACGGATATGCTAAAATTTTTAAAGAAAAGGATAACCAGTTTTTTAAATTGAATGATTTCTATCCGTTTTTAAAAAATTGGTTAAAGGAATACGGTATTAATATAGGAAATGTTAAGAAAGAAGAATTATTTATAATAAGCGGTGATGGGCTTAAAACACCCATGGAGATAATTCAGGCAGCTAGAAAAGGAGAATAAGAGAAATTGAACAAAGAAATGTTAATAAGTACGGATAAAAATGAAACCAGAGCGGCTATTTTGGAATCAAAGCAGGTTACCCAGCTTTATTTCGAGCGGAAAAGTAAAAAATCTCTGGTTGGGAATATATATCTGGGCCGGGTTAAAAATATCCTGCCGGGGCTGGATGCCGCTTTTGTGGATATTGGTGAGGATAAGAATGCCTTTCTGTATATAAACGAAGTGGGTTTTGATGCCGATATTGATAACGGGGAAGTAATTTCAAAGAAAATACAGCATATTCTTAAACCCAATCAGATGATATTGGTTCAGGTAACCAAGGACCCCATGAAAACAAAGGGGGCAAGGCTTACTACTTTTATATCGGTTCCGGGAAGATATCTGGTCCTGGCCCCTTTTAACAGGGGAATAGGTATTTCCAAAAAACTTAATAATGATCAAAAGAGTAATTTAAGAAAGATTGTAGAAGATATTAGAAACAGGGAAGATTATGGATTGATAGTAAGAACTGCAGCTAGAGAAGCAGAAAAAGACAAACTGAAAAAGGACCTGAAACAGCTTATAAAAAAATGGAATTATATAAGGAAAAAAGCTTCTTATTTAAATAATCCCGGACTGATTTCCAGTGAATATTCATTAATAATAAAATTAATGCGGGACGTATTTTCGGAGGAATTCGATGCTATATATATAGATAAAAAAATAATCAAGAGGGAGATAGAACGTTATCTGAGATCCATTGGAATTAAGTTCAATAATATAATAGTTCATCACGGCAGTGAAGATTTATTTGAAACTTTTAATGTCAACGAGGTAATAGAAAGTGCTCTGGAAAGGAAAGTGTGGCTAAAATCAGGCGGTTTTATAGTAATAGATCATGGGGAGGCTATGGCTACTATTGATGTTAACACCGGTAAATATACTTCCAGTAAAAGTTCGGCCCAGACTATACTGCGAACCAATCTTGAAGCAGCCGAAACCATTGCCGGCCAGCTAAGACTTAGAGACATTGGCGGAATAATAGTAATTGATTTTATCGATATGATTGGTGAGAAAGATAGAAAGAAGGTTTATGACCGGTTTCTACAGTCTCTTGAAAGCGACAGAACTAAAACGGAAATCCTGCAATTCTCTAAACTGGGACTTCTGGAAATGACCAGGAAAAATGTTTCCGACGGAATCCTGGGCACCATGTGCAAGACCTGTCCTAACTGTGGCGGTTCCGGATTTGTGAAGTCCGAGGAGACTATAAGGCTGGAGATGGAGAGAAGAATCAGAAAGCTTGCCAGAGAGAGCAGGGCTAAAGGTTTTTTAATAAAATTAAATACTTCCATAGCGGCACAGGTTATTGGTGCCGACGGCAGAAATCTAAAGCATCTTGAAAATATAACTAAAAAGTACATTATCATACAGGGAGATTCAAAACTGCCTGTAGATGCTTTTATGTTAGTTGCTGAAGGTTCTATTAACCAGATAAAAGAAGCGGCCCGGCCTTTTAAAATAGGGGATATTCTTAATTTGGTGGTGGAGGAACCCTATTTACATAATAAAAGCGATGCTATTTCAAGAGTTAATGGATATGTGGTACAGATTATCGATGGAAGTAAATATATGGGTCAGAGGCTTAAAGTAGAAATTAAATCCGTGTCCAAAACCAGTGCTGTGGCAGAAATCCATAATTAAGAAATAATAAACGTTCAAATTGACAGAATAATAATATCTGTGTTAATATTTCACTCTGTGATTGGAAGTAACTGTGGAGGCTTAAGATTTACGCAATAATAACCAGTGGCGGAAAACAATATAAAGTAGAAGAAAATAAAGATATAGTAGTAGAAAGAATAGAAGGCAAAGAAGGAGATAAGATTACACTTTCGGAAGTTAATCTTATCAGTGACGGTGAGAAGGTAGAAATTGGGAAGCCGTTGATATCCAAGGCTGAGGTTAAAGCTACTATAAAAAAACAGATAAAGGGAGATAAAGTAATTGCCTTTAAATACAAACCCAAAAAGAGATACAGAAGAAAGGTGGGGCACAGGCAGTTGCTTACCATATTACATTTGGATAAAATAAATATAAAGTAACAACTACAGGAGAAAATTATGTCCAGTAAAAAAGGTGTAGGAAGCAGCAGGAACGGAAGGGACAGTAATCCAAAATTTTTAGGCATAAAAAAATCGGGAGGCCAGCTGGTAGTTGCTGGAAATATTATCATAAGGCAAAGAGGAACCAGATACAAACCGGGTATTAATGTTGGTATGGGTAGAGATTATACTCTTTTTGCTACGGTCGATGGAAGAGTTGAATTTGTTAAAAAAAGTAAAAAAGGTAAAGTAGTAAATATCATTTCTACCTGACCGATTATTCACTGATAGACTAGTAATTATGGTGCCCGCTTCATTCTTTCAGGGAAAGCTTCCATGAATTTTATAATACCCCCACATAATGTAAAATTACCCCGACTGCACCTGCAGCCAGAATAATCAGGATAGGATGTATTTTAGTTAGAAGTAGTGCTGCAAGGCTTAGTATGGTTATTATTACGGCAGGCAGGTTAAAGTTTTTCAAAAAGTTCACATTTAGCAGGGCTTTGACATTAATTCCTTCTTTAAATAATGTATTTCCGGCTACAAATATAACAGCCTGTATGATCAGCGCCAGCACCACTGGCCTGATTCCATAAATAATATCTTTGGTAAGTTGGTTATTTCGAAATTTCGACAGATAACGGGCAATACCCAGGATTAGAATGAGTGAGGGTAAAACCACTCCTATGGTTGCCACTGCCCCTCCGGAAATTCCTCCAACCTTGTATCCTACAAAGGTAGCCGTATTTATGGCAATGGGGCCCGGTGTCATCTGTGAAATAGAGATTATATTTACGAATTCCTGATTGGTGAGCCATTGATGAGCTATCATCTCCCTTTCGATAATGGGAATCATACCGTATCCTCCCCCAAAGCTGAATAATCCTATCTTAAAAAAGGAAATCAATAATTCTAAATAAATCATTTTGATTTTTGCCTTATTTTTCTGAATAAATAAATCGTTAGACCCAGTACAACCCCCATTATAATAACATAAATAGGGTGTATGCTCGTTCCCAGGAGTATAAGGAGAGCTGCAATGGTTATAAATGGGCTTATTTTGTCCTTGATGCCAGTTTTTGCTATTCGAATGGCTGCTACAACCAATAAAGCTATTACTGCGGAACTTATTCCCTTAAAAGCAGCTTTTACCACATCAATATTGCTGAAATATGAGAATATCCTGGCTATTACCAGAATGATCAAAAAGGATGGAAGTATAGCTCCCAGTAGAGCGGATAAAGCGCCCCAGTAGCCGCCAATTCTCTGGCCGATAAATATGGCTGAATTTATAGCTACTGCTCCCGGGAAAGATTGAGAGATAGTTAAAATATCTACCATTTCATTTTGAGAGATCCATCCTTTTTTGTTTACTATCTCCCGTTCGATTAAGGGGATCATGGCAAACCCTCCTCCGAAGGTAAAGCTTCCTATTTTAAAGAAAGTCCAGAATAATAACCATTTTTTCTTCATAATTTAACAATTTTATCATATATAACATTATTAGTTATAAAATCTCCGGTAATTTCACTCTGGTATAAAGTTTTATTTAACGTTCTTTAGTATCTTCCCTGTATAGATTTTTATTTACTTGACTAGGTAAATTCTTTCTGTAATATTTAGGTAATCTGTTTAATTGGTAAATTCCTGGATTATACAAGTGGAGATAAATTATGAAAGCTAAAATGAAGACACAGTTATTTTACGGAGCGGGAGACGTAAGATATGAGTATATAAATATACCGAAGATAGGAAGTAATGAGGTACTGGTTAGAGTAAAAAGCTCTCTTACCTGCGGCTCGGACCTTAAAACATACAAAAGAGGCCATCCCACTATGATAAAAAAAGCCTCGGTTTTTGGCCATGAATGGGCAGGGGATATCGTGGAAACAGGCAGTGAAGTGAAAAATTTCAGGACAGGAGACAGAATAACAGCAGCGAACAGTGCCCCCTGTTATCATTGCTATTATTGCAGATTGGGCCGCTATTCTCTTTGCGAGAACCTGGTTTACAATAACGGTGCCTATGCCGAATATATAAAAGTACCGGGAAATATATTGGAAAAGAATACCTATAAAATTCCTGAGGGAATAAAATACAAAGAAGCCGCTCTGCTGGAGCCGCTTGCCTGTGTGGTGCACGGCATAGAGGAATCCAACATTAATGCGGGTGATACGGTAGTGATTAATGGAGCAGGACCGATAGGACTTATGTTTGTTGCCCTGGCCAGACTGAAAGGTGCCCTGGTAATATCGACTGATTTATCGGATGAGAGACTGAGATACGCAAAGGAATTGGGGGCAGATTATGTTATTAACGGCACCAGGGTTAGTGATCAGGTTCAGGCGGTAAAAAATCTTACCGAAATGAAAAGGGGGGCAGATATAGCAATCGATGCCACCGGGATTCCCGGAGTATGGGAAATGACCATTCTGATGGGAAGGAAGGGAGCGGTTATAAATCTTTTTGGAGGCTGTATACCCGGTACTTCTATCAACATAGATACGGCATTGTTGCATTACTCAGAGCTCACCATAAAAGGGGTATATCACCATACCCCGGATTATGTAAGAAAGGCATTTGACTTGATTACCTCCCGCCGCATTGCTGCTATTAAGTTCATAACCGCAGATATGCCTCTGGAAAAATTGATTGATGCACTGGATCTTATGAGGCAGCAAAAAGGAATAAAGTACAATATTTTAACTTAGGTATTATGAAAGCTTTGCTGTGTTACAATCAAAATGAATTCAGGCTGGAAGAAATAGATAAACCGGAAATAGGGAAAGAGGAGATGTTAATAGAAATGATATATACCGGCCTGTGCGGTTCGGATATTGTAAAAATCTTTGATCCAGAGATAAAAAAGCCGGCAGTTTTCGGGCATGAAGTGGTGGGAAAAGTAGTGGAAACGGGAGAGAAGGTAACCGGGTTCAAGCCCGGTGATATGGTAGTTACGGCCCATCACATACCCTGTTACCACTGCCACTACTGTATGCATCAAAGCTATTCCATGTGCAGGCATTTTAAAGAAACAAATATATATCCGGGGTCATTCTGCCAGTATATAAGGCTGTCCAAGGAACATATCAAACACACTACCTTTAAGATTCCTCCCGATTCCAATCTACTGGAACTATTATTCGTAGAGCCGCTGGCCTGCTGTATAAGAGCACTGGATAAGGTCAAATTTTTTAAAAACGATTTTTTTGCCGTGGTAGGAACCGGAATTATAGGGATGCTGTTTATCCAGCTTATTAAATTGGGAGGGGGCAGAGTGGCAGCTATTGATGTAGATGATGATAGATTATCTCTGGCCGGAAAGCTGGGGGCGGAATATACCATAAATCCGTCAAAATACGATATATTTGGCAGGATTAAGAATATTACTGCCGAAGGTGTGGATGTAGTCATACTTTCGGTAACCAATAAAGATACATTAAACCAGGCTATTCGATATTCAAGAGATGGGGGAACAGTTATTATTTTTGGAGCATCAGGAAGAGAAAGCAGGATAGAGGTTGATTTTGAAGATGTATATAAGAGAGAGCTGGCCATAATCAGCTCTTATTCGGCTACTCCTCAAACACTGAAGAAGGCTTATGAGATAATAATTAAAAAAGAAATAAATTTATTTCCGCTGATACCGGAAGTAATGCCGCTTTCGGATTTTAAAAAAGGTCTAGACTTGATGCTCCGGAGGAAAATATATAAAGCAATTTTTAAATTGCAATAATAGATATTTTCAGGGTATGTTTTTGATAAAAATTCCTATAAATGTGACTTAATTTTTAGGATAAATATGTTTTTGGATGAGGCAAAAATAAATATAAAAGCCGGAGACGGCGGCAGCGGCATGGTTGCCTTTTTCAATTTGAAAAGAGGAAAAAAAAGGGTTCCCAGTGGAGGAAGCGGAGGGAAGGGCGGCGATATAATAATAAAAGCTTACTCGAACCTGAGTACTTTATATGGATTTAAAAAAAAGATACATTTCAAGGCAGAAAATGGTAAAAGCGGCCAGTCAAATAACAGAAAAGGGGAGGACGGCAGGGATTTAATTGTAAAAGTTCCGGTGGGAACCATAGTAAAGGATAACCAGGGAGAAATAATTGCCGATCTTGACGGTGCCGGGAACAAAATAACCATAGCCGAAGGTGGGATAGGCGGTAGGGGAAATTCAAGTTTCGTATCTTCGGCAAGAAGATTCCCCGCATTTGCCGAAATTGGTGAAAAAACGGAAGATTTCTGGATTAACCTGGAGCTAAGACTGGCTGCGGATGTGTCACTGGTGGGATTTCCTAATTGCGGTAAGTCTACTCTGATAAGCCGTATATCGGCAGCCAGACCAAAGATAGCAGATTATCCCTTTACCACCTTAATCCCCCATCTGGGTGTGGTAGCCGTAAATGAGGAAGATTTTGTGGTAGCGGATATCCCCGGGCTGATAAAAGGGGCACATAAAGGTACCGGTCTGGGGGATAAATTTTTAAGGCATATAACCCGGTCTATCCTGCTGACGGTAATTCTGGATGGACAGAGGATCATAGACCAGAGAGAAGATATTATAGAAACTTTTGATATTTTAAGAGAAGAAATAAGGCTATATAATATGGATTTATATAAGAAAGATTATATAGTTTTAATAAATAAGATTGACTTAATTAGGGATAATGATAAGTTAAATAAGATAAAAAAGATTCTGGAAGGTAGGAGCGGTAAAAGCGTTTTTCTGGTATCAGCGGTTACCGGTCAGGGTCTTGGTGAACTAATCCGGCATCTGTATAAAAAGGTGACCGGATACAGGGAAAAACTCTATGGTAAAACGGCAGAATCCCAAAAGAAAGACAAGATAAAAGTTTATAAGCCTGATAAAAGTAGTCTTGAAGAGGAAAAAATTAAAGTAGAGAATATTGATGGTGAATATGTAGTAAGGAATAAGAAACTGGAAAGAATAGTGGCCATGACCGATCTGGAAAATGAAGAAGCCCTGGATTATTTGAAATACAGACTGGGAAAAATTGGTATTGCCGATATATTAAAGAAAATGGGTATCCGGGAAGGAAGTACGGTCATTATCGGAAAGCTTGTTTTTTTGCTTGAGGAATGAATTTTATTTGGGAGCAGGTAACCAATGGGAGAAAGAAAAGAATATTTGAAGGACATTAAGAGAATGGTGGTAAAAATAGGATCCAGCAGCCTCACTTCTAAAAAAGGGGGACTTGACAGGGCCAGTATAGCCGGATTGGTAAATGAGGTGAGTTCACTTATTAAGGGGGGAAAGGAAGTAATAGTAGTTACCAGTGGAGCTATCGCTGCCGGGCTGGAAAGTTTGAATATCAGGGAAAAACCGGAAAATCTGGCTCTGCTTCAGGCTGCTGCTTCTATTGGTCAGGTTGAACTTATGGGCCTTTACAGTGATCTATTTTCAAAAAATAATATAAAAATAGGCCAGATACTGCTGACCCATGAAGATACCACCAGGAGGGAACAGTATCTTAATATAAAAAATACCATAAAAAATTTGATTGATTTAAATATTGTTCCGGTTATTAACGAAAATGACAGTGTAGCCGTTGATGAAATAAAGTTCGGGGATAATGACCAGCTGGCTGCTCTGGTAGCTATTCTGGCTGAAGCGGATATTCTGGTAATTTTAACCGATATTGAGGGAATGTATGATAAAAATCCCAGAATTTACAGCGATGCCCGATTGCTTTCTCATGTAGATAAGATAAATAAAGATATAGAAGATGCCGCAGGTGGAATTGGGTCTACCTATAGTATCGGCGGAATGCAGTCCAAAATAAAAGCGGCAAAAATTTGTTCTTTTTCAGATATAAAAACAATAATTGCCTCTAGCAAGAGGAAAAATGTTCTGGGTAAAATTATTTCCGGAGATGATGTGGGAACTTTTTTTGCTCCCCGGTCTACCAAAAAAGTTAAAAGCGTAAAAAAATGGATAGCTTTCGGTAAAAGGACCAAAGGGTTTATAGTTATTGACAGAGGTGCAGAAGAAGCCGTCTTAAATAAAGGGAAAAGTATACTGGCAGTGGGTATAATGGAGGTAGACGGAAAATTTAGCAGGGGTGATACTCTGAAGGTGCTTTCAATAGACGGAAAAATGATTGCGAAGGGAATCAGTAATTTTTCGAGTGAAGAAATAGAAAAAATAAAAGGTAAAAACAGAGATAAAATCCTATCCCAATTTAATGCTTCTATGTGCGGGGTAGTGATCCACAGAGACTGCCTGGTAGTTTTTAATGAATAATTTCATTGATTATTTTATGTTATAATAACTTAAAAAATCGGAGGAATGAATGGATGAGGTACTGGAAATAGCAAGACGGGCAAAAGAGAATACAAAATTTATCTCTAATGCAGGCACCGGAATTAAAAATAAAATATTATCCGATATTTCCAGACATATCATTACCACTGCCGAAGAGATTATAAAGGAAAACCAGAAGGATCTGGATAAATCAAGAAAAGAAGGGATATCGGAAAGCCTAATAGACAGATTAAAACTGGACCGAGAGAGGATAGAAAAAAAGGCAGAGAGTATAGATAAAGTTATTAAATTTACCGATCCGGTGGGAGAAGTGATTTTCGGTTATAATCTCCCCAATGGTTTAATTTTGAAAAATATAAGGGTACCCCTGGGAGTGGTAGGAATAATATATGAAGCCAGACCTGATGTTACTATCGATGCTACCGTTTTATGCCTTAAAGCTGGAAATTGTATTATTTTAAGAGGGAGTTCCTATGCGCTTAATACCAATAAAAAACTGGTCGAGGTAATGGGCAGGGCTCTAAAGGAAAATAATTTTCCGGAAAGCATCATACAAATTATTCCCTCTACCGATAGAGAGGATGCGGTAAGGCTGATGCAGTTACGGCAATATGTGGACGTACTCATACCCAGAGGCGGTAAGAGTCTAATTAAAAGTGTGGTTGAAAATTCCAGAGTACCGGTCATTGAAACCGGAATTGGCAACTGCCATATTTATATAGATGACATTCTTGGTGATATAAATCTGGAAACAATTGTAGCCATAGTAATAAATGCCAAAACTCAGAGGCCCAGCGTATGCAACGCCGTCGAGAAATTACTGGTGCATAAAGAAGTTGCTGGCAAAGTGCTGCCTTTTGTACTTAAGAGACTGGAGAATAAGAATGTAAAGCTTCTGGGATGTTCCCGTACCAGAGATATATATCCATCGGTAGAATTGGCTTCCGAAGAAGACTGGTATGAGGAATATCTGGATTACAAGATGGCGGTTAAAGTTATTGACGGTATCGATGAAGCAGTGGCACATATAAATAAGTATGGTTCACATCATACCGAAACCATAATAACCTCCAGTTACCAGAATTCCATCTATTTTACCGGGGAGGTGGATTCAGCTGCAGTTTTTGTCAACGCTTCCACCCGGTTTACTGATGGCGAGGAATTTGGATTGGGTACTGAAATTGGTATAAGCACCCAGAAACTTCACTGGCGCGGACCTATGGGTTTAAGAGAACTTACTGCCAATAAGTTTATAATATTCGGTCAAGGTCAAATCAGGAAATAAAGTGGAAAAGAAAAGCAAGCATTATGAAAAAATTGGAATTATGGGGGGAACGTTCAATCCTATTCACCATGGCCACCTGGTTACTGCTCAGGAAGCATTGAGCCAGTTCAAACTGGATATAGTAATTTTTATACCTACCGGCAGTCCTCCCCATAAAATAGAAAATGAGATAGCCAGTGCCGAAGACAGATATATTATGACTGTTATTGCTACCTCCTCGAACAGTAATTTTTTTGTTTCGAGGATGGAAATAGACAGGAAAGGAGAATCATATACTATAGATACCGTACGGCAGCTTAAAAAAATATATGGCAGGGATTCGCTGCTGTATTTTATAACCGGTGCCGATGCCATACTGGAAATACTTACCTGGAAGAATACAAATGAGATTGTGTCGCTCTGTAAATTTATAGCGGCAACCAGACCGGGATATAATCTGACCAGACTGGAGGATTTAAAAAAAAGATTATTCAAAAGCAGAACTGCTGCCAATAAAAAAATATTTGTAATGGAAATACCAGCTCTTTCTATTTCTTCTACTGATATAAGAAACAGGGTAAGGAATAATAGACCCATAGGTTATTTACTGCCCGAGGGAGTGAGTAATTACATATTAAAACATGGACTTTATAAATAATCTTAGATTAACCGGTGATCAAAAAAAATATCTTGAGGGGCTGAATGGAAAAATCAAGAATATCATGCCTCTTCCGCTGTACCGGCATTCCATAAATACTATGGAATATGCCAATATTATTGCTGGAAAATTTTCAGATGATCTTGATTTATTCAGTCTCAGTGTGGCCTGTATTCTACATGATTATGGTAGAATATTTAGTTATGAGGATATGGTTGGAATAGCAAAGAGAAATAAGCTTAAAATCAGTGATTTTGAATTAAATACACCGCCAATACTGCATAGTTTTATAGGTGATTACCTGGTTTCGAGGGATTTTAATATTTCAGAAATAAAAATACTGAAAGCCATAAAATTTCACACCATCGGATATTGTAATATGAGCCCTGCAGATAAAATTTTATTCATTGCTGATAAGGTTGAGAAAGACAGAGATTATGAGGGAGTAGAAAATTTAAGGGCTCTTGCTTTAAAGAATATAAATTTATGCTTATTAGAGGTCTATAAAAATACTATAATATATATTGTAAAGGGAAATAGATTAATGCATCCCGATACGGCGAGCATTTGGAATAATATTTGTGGAGGTATTTAATATGTCTTTTGATGAAGAGGAAAAAAGGTTTAGAAATAACCGCCCTGATCAGAAAGGTCAGGAAGATTTTTATAGCCTGGATAATGGAAATAAAAAGAAAGATGATTCCGGAGATGATTTCTTCAAGGATGAAGATTTTGAATTCGAAGGTTATAAGGATGAAGGTATAGAAGGTGAGGGATTTAGAAGCAAAAGAATAAAGCAGAGAAGAAAAAGAAGAAAAGTTATTTTTAGAATTTCTGCCTTACTGTTCATTCTGGTTTTAATAGCGGTGGGAATAGTTTTCTGGCTTGTCCCTTGGTGGAAAAGCAGAACATCCCCCAGTGAAGTTCAAATCCCGGAGGAAGAAAGAATAAATGTACCGGAATCCCTGGTACTTGGTGAAGATGTTAATATGGTCATTGCCTGTGCTGGTGAAAATCTGCTGGAGCCCGATGTTAATTCGATTATATTTTCAAGTTACTACAGCAGCGAAAATAAATTAATTTCATTATGTATTCCCCCCAGAACCCTGATGGATATTCCCGGTTTTGGAGCAGAGCTGGTGGGTAAATCGGTAAATATAGGGGGGATGGATCTGCTGGATCTTTCTCTGGAAAACAATCTGGGTATGGATATGGAGATAAATTACCATATCCTGTTTGACATCTATAATGTAGTCAATAAATTGGGAGGGATAGATCTGGTACTGGAAGATGAAGTTACAGTAAAAAATTATGACGATGGTTCCACTTTTAAACTGGAAAAGGGGAGCAACCTTATCGATGGAGCGGAAGCCATAAACTTCCTGAAATATTTCAGCGGCCTGGAAAAGGATGTGCCGCCAAAAGAAAATATTACCAATCAAAAATTAATTATAGACGGAGTTATTAAGAAAATTGTGGGTAAAGACGATGAGGAAATGTCGGCCAATCTGAATCTAATCAAGGACTTTATGGATACTGATTTAAGTATGGAAGACAGATTAAAAATATTTTCCACATTTGCCAGTATAGAAAACGATAAAAATTATGTTTATGCTTTAAATGTATCATCTACCGAGCTGCAGGGCGAGGACATCGTATATGTCCCCCAGGATATTTCAAATCTTGCCGAAATCTTTAGTAAAGAAGGAATCCCTTCGCAGGAGACAGTTACCGATTTTACGGACACCGTAAAAATTACCATATTGAACGGGGCCTATGATTCTCCGGAAGCTTTCGGCCTGGCTGCCAATACTTCCGAAATCTTTAAGGATTTGAAATTTGAAGACGGCAGAAATAAATATGAGGTAGTTGAGGTAGGAAATTCCGATAATATATATGAAGATACGGTGATTCTGGTTTATACTCCGGATGAAAATAAATTGGCTGCCGCAGATGATATTAAACAAATACTGGGAACAGGGAGCATAAATGTAAGGGAAGATGAGATAACCAGCTCGGATATTATAATAATTTTAGGAAAAGATTATCTGGCGTTGACTACCGGTTCTGCGGAAACCGTAACCGGAGAACAGCTAATGAAAGTAATAGTTTTAAACGGAGAAGGTACCACCAGGCTGGCGGCTACGGTTACCGACATACTTGATGATTATTTTAATTCCGAAGAAGAAACAGTGGTAATGCTGGAGCCCAGAAGTGCAGATAATTTTAATTATACCGAGACCGAAATAACTGTTTTTACCTCCCGGGAAGGAGTAAATGAGCTGGCACAAAAGATACAGGAGAGGCTGGGTGTAGGAACAATAGATTATTCGGATAATAATGTGGATAATGTAGATATTAGTGTAACTCTGGGGAGTGATTATACAAATCAGTGATAAAAGGATAGCAAGGACTATTAATATAAAACCGAAATTAAAGGATACAGTAAAAATAGTTAAGGCCATTGCTAGAATAGCCGATGAAAAAAAAGCTGATTATATAAAAATTCTGGATATGAGATTAAGACTTATTATCACTGATTACTTTATAATAATCAGCGCAAAAAATACCAGATTAACCAAAAGAATAGAAGAAGAAATCCGTATCTATCTAAAAAAGAAAAATCTGATTCCCATTAATATCAGCGGATTGGCCGAAGGAAGATGGATTTTAACTGATTATAACCGTTTTGTAATTCATATTTTTACCAACGAATTAAGAGAATATTATGAACTTGAAAGGCTGTGGAGAGATTCCAGAGAAGTAAAATGGAATAGTAGTAATCCATAATCGGGAAAGGATTGATGGTTGGAAAAAGTAAAGCTGAATAAATTATACAGGCCGAAGGAAATAGAAGAAAAGATAATTCAAAAATGGGAAAAGGAAAAAATATATTCCTTAAGATCCGGTAAGGATGACCCCAAATACTATGTGCTGGAAATGTTTCCATATCCTTCCGGAGAGCCTCATATGGGCCATGCCAGAAATTATGTCATTGGAGATGTTCTGGCCAGGATTCTATGCCGGAAAGGATATGATATTCTTCACCCCATTGGTTTTGATGCTTTTGGATTGCCTGCAGAAAATGCGGCCATAAAAAAAGGGATGCATCCCAGTGACAGTACTATGATCAATATCGATAAAATGAGGAAAGCCCTTAAACGAATGGGAATGAGTTACGATTTTGATGACGAAGTGATTACCTCCGATCCCGGTTATTACAGGTGGACACAATGGTTTTTTTTATTGTTTTATAAAATGGGTCTGGCGGAGAAGAAAAAGGCGCCGGTTAACTGGTGCAATTCCTGTCAGACTGTTCTGGCAAACGAGCAGGTAATCTCCGGCAGGTGTGAGAGATGCGACAGTCCGGTGGAAAAAAGAATACTATCCCAATGGTTCTTTAAGATAACTAATTATGCTCAGAGGCTGCTTGATGATATGAAGCTTCTGGAAGAAGGATGGCCGGAAAGAGTACTTGCCATTCAGCGAAACTGGATCGGAAGAAGTGAAGGTGCCCTGGTTGATTTTAAGCTTGATGATGCCGGGGATATTCGTATTCCGGTATTTACTACCAGGCCGGATACATTGTTCGGGGTTACTTTCTTTATCCTTGCTCCGGAACACTCTCTGGTAGATAAAATCGTAGAGGATAAAGTTTACCGGGCGGAAATCGAAAAGGTCAGAGATAAAATTTCCAGGCAGAGCTATATCGAGCGGGGTTCGGCCGAGGCTGAAAAAATAGGATGCTTTACCGGAAGATATGTTATAAATCCGGTAAGTGCTGAAAAGGTCCCGATATGGATTGCCAACTATGTTCTGCTGGAGTATGGAACCGGTGCCATAATGGCAGTTCCCGCTCATGATCAGAGGGATTTCGAATTTGCATCCGGGTATGGAATTCCTATCAAAGAAGTAATTTCCCTGGATGGTAAAAGTCATCCGGAACTGCATGCTGCTTATAGTGGGGAAGGAATAATGATAAATTCGGGAGAATTCAACGGTACTGATTCGGAAGAGGGTAAGAAAAAGATTACGGCCTATCTTGAAAAAAATAACCTGGGTAAATTCAGCGTAAATTATAAATTAAGAGATTGGTTAATCTCGAGACAGAGATATTGGGGAGCCCCCATTCCTGTTATTTACTGCGACAGGTGCGGTATGGTTCCGGTGCCGGAGAAGGATCTGCCGGTACTTCTTCCTTATGATGTCGATTTCAGGCCAAAAGGCCTGTCACCGCTTTTTTACTGTGACCGGTTTGTGAATACTACCTGCCCCAGGTGCGGAGGTAAGGCAAAAAGAGAAACAGATACTATGGATACCTTTGTTTGTTCCTCCTGGTATTTCTTAAGATACTGCAGCCCCCATTATGAAGCGGGTGCCTTTGACAGTAAGGAAGTGGATTACTGGATGCCCGTGGATCAGTATATAGGGGGAATAGAACATGCCAGCATGCATCTTATATACTCACGGTTTTTTACCAAGGTTCTTTATGACAGCGGACTGGTTAAATTTAGAGAACCTTTTATCAGATATTTTCCTCATGGTTTTGTGAATCTGGACGGCCAGAAAATGTCAAAGTCCAAGGGAAATATTGTTAATCCATCTGAAATTTACAGCAGGTTCGGAGCAGATACTTTAAGATTATATATACTGTTTATGGGACCAGCCGGCAGCCCGGTGGATTGGAGCGACAGCGGGGTGGAAGGAGCAAACCGGTTTTTAAAAAGAGTCTGGAGGCTGGTGGTCGGGAGTATCGAACTAACTGGCGGTATAAAGGATTTAAAGTTAGAGAATAACGATAAAAAAATCCAAAAATATGATGAAGAGGAAGACATTAAGAATGATTATAGAAATGGAAAACTAAGTGGTCTGGAAAGGGAATTATATAAAAAATTACACCAGACCATAAAAAAAGTAACTGATGATATTATAGCCAGGTTCAATTTCAATACAGCTATAAGTGTTATTATGGAGCTGGTTAATCTGCTTTACAGATATCAGGAAGAAGTGGAAGATAGTAAAAAAAATATTCCCCTGATAAAAGAAGTAATTGCAAAATTATTGATACTTCTTTCTCCCATTACTCCATTTATTACTGAAGAGTTATGGCTTAGGTCAGGGAACGGGGGAAGTATTCATAAAGTTAAATGGCCTGATTATGATGGTGAAATTGCCCGGGAAGAACTGGTTACCATCGTGTTCCAGGTAAACGGGAAACTCAGAGACAGGATGGATTTGCCTGTAGATACGCCAGAGGATGAAATTAAAAAATATGCCCTTTCATCAGAAAAAGTAAAGAAGTTTACCGAAGGAAGGATGATAATTAAGGAAATAGTAATACCCGGTAAGCTTGTCAATCTTGTAGTAAAATGAAAAAAGTAAAATAAAGTAAATATTTAAGATAAATAAAAATATTATTTACTCATTATTGTTCTTTATTATAGATTTTTTAAAAGGTCAAGAATTGACCTGCAGAATGCAGGAAGATCATCCGGATTTCTTGATGTTACAATATTACCATCCACTATTACTTCTTTATCCAGGTATTCTGCTCCGGCATTTCTTAAATCGGTAGCTATTGATATGTAACCGCTGACTCTCTTACCTTTTATAATGTCAGCTTCAACAAGCATCCATCCGCCATGGCAAATTGCTCCTATAATCTTTTTTTGGAGATGAATTTTTTTAACCAGATCGACCATATCTTTTTTAATCCTCATTTTATCCGGTGCATTTCCTCCGGGAATAATTACCGCAATTGCATCATCGGGATCCACTTCCGAAGCCGAAAGTTCCGATTTTAAAGATGTTCCATATTTTCCCCTGTATTCTTTCCCTTTTTCCGGGCCAACCACTTTTACTTCATATCCTGCTTCCTTAAATCTATAATAAGGATAGATTGCTTCTTCATCCCTGTATTCATTTTCTATCAGTAATAATATTTTTTTCCCCATTTCATACTCCTACCTTAATAGAATTATTAAGAGAAATAAATTCTTTTATCGATTTTTCTATATTTGTAAACATTTATCATTTTATCAGGATATTTCATTATATCCACTACTGCCTTTCTATTAATTTTGAACCGGTGCTTATTTAATACTTTTATCTTTTCCAGTGAATGTTTGGTGAATATTATTTTATCCTTTTTTGATAATCCAATTTTCACCCTTTGACATTTTATATATATATGCTATAGTGCTAATATATAATTATATAAATAGATAAGAAATGATATATGAGCCTGATAGATATAAAAGAAAAAATAAACAGAATAAGATTCTTTATGGATAGAGTTAGATACAAAAGGGAAAAGCATTTTTACCTGGCAGTATTAGGATTATTTTTTTGCCTGGTTTCTTTATTTATAATAATTTATGTAAACCAGCATGTGGAAATAAAAAGAAAAGAGAATATTCTTAAAAGTTATTATTCTGAAATCAATGCTCGAAACGCCGAATTGGATTTAGTAAGCGGAGAAACTGACAGGGCAGATACATTATCCGAAAATAAAGAGGATTATTCTGACAGAAACAGTACCGGAGATATCGGCAGCGATGATTCCAGTAACTCACTACAAATAACTAATACCATAGAGGTTTATATATGCGGTAAGGTAAAAAATCCCGGTGTTTATGAGATTGGAGATGGGGCGAGAATAATAGATTTATTGGAGCTTGCAGGTGGACCGGATGAAAACGCCTGCCTTGAGATTATTAATCTGGCCCGGGTTTTGATTGATGGTCAAAGAATTTATATTCCATCTGAGGAAGAAATTGCTGGTGGCAATTCTTTATTTTATACAGACAATTATTCAATTGGTTACAATTCTCCGGAAAGCATAGTTGTAAATATTAATACTGCAAATTTAAGGGAACTGGAATCGCTGCCTGGAATAGGCCCTGTAATTGCCTCTAATATTATTGAATACAGAAATAAAAATGGATTATTTAAGAAAAAAGAAGAATTAAAAAATGTTACCGGTATCGGAGAGAAAAAATATGAAGAAATCAGCAAGTTTATATCAATTTGAATCATATAAGAAGGAAAATATTATTATTTCTATATCACCAATACCACCTTTTGTGGATTCTGGGCTTAACTACAGGAGTATATGCCGGAGGTAGTTTTAATTTATACCCTATAGGTCTGGTAATAGCTGAAATTATAACCATTATATTACTGCTGATTACGGAAATTGTGGCAGCCGGAAGAATTTTATTCAAGGTAAATTCTTTAACTCTAAGTGCCTCTTACCAAAATAAAATAGGGAGAAATTACAAGTTCGGGTTAAGTGATGGATTACTATCTGATTCAAGGAAGAATAATGAGAGATTATTTATTATAACTATAATTCCTTTTTTAATTTTATTTTTTATTGGAAATTTAATTATCTACACCCATGAGTTAAAAGAAAGTAAAAATATATTTTTGATTCTCTACGAAAATAAAGATCCAGCAGGGGATAATAATATTATAGTAGAGGGCAGAGTATCGAGCCATCCGGCAGTAAACTACGGCAATTTGAATTTCACCATGGCAGTGGATAAGATATTTGTTGGTGACGACAGCCAGGGTACAGGTAGTTTTATTGATGCAGAAGAGTACATAGATATAAAATTGGACGGTTCGGGCACCGGCCAGCCGATACTAAGAGACGATTATATAAGATTAAGAGGGACCTTAAGAAAGAACGGTTCAAAAAACCTGACCAGCATCGGAAATAGTGAAATAACCTTTACAGGCAGCTGCCGGGATATGGAAAGAATCCAGTGCGAGGTTTTAAGATATAAAATATTTATTTTTAGAAGCCGGCTGTATAATTGTTTGAATAATGCTTTTTATAAATATCTGGAAAGCAAGAATGCCGGTATAGCTGAAGCGGTAATACTGGGTAACAGAAATAGTGTTCCTTCTTATATTACCGAATCTTTTAAAAGATGCGGGCTGTATCATCTGTTTGCTATTTCTGGTCTGCATTTCTCTTTTTTTATCTCCCTTTTTTATTTGATTTTTAGAAATCTAAAATCATCCAATTTTATATGGTGGGCGGTAATTGTTTTCCTGGTTGTTTATAATTTCCTGGTAGGGGAAAGAGCCAGTATATTAAGGGCTTCCATTACGGTTATTTTCGTGCTTCTGGCCAGAAGATGGGATAGAGAATACAGCCCTAAAATTATTCTTTATCTTTCCTATATTATAATAGTCATTTATAATCCATATTTTCTTTATGATTTAGGGTTCTGGATGACCTTCGGTTCTATGGCGGCATTGATTTTTATTTATCCGTTTGTTCTAAAGGGAGTTCGGATTATTTCGGTGTTTCGTAAAAAAGTAATTAATTTTTTCATAAAAATTATCCTTATTACTTTTTCCATACAGACAGTTTTATTTCCGGTTCTTGCTTATTTCTTCAAGGAAGTTTCTTTAATCAGCCCGCTGGCCAATGTTTTTATACTGCCGGCATTTTATATTCTTCTTTCTATTTTAATAGTTTCTTCTTTTGTTGTAATAATCTGGCCGCCTGTCGGAAGCCCGATTTTAAGATTGAGTGTAATTTTTTTTGAATATATCCTGAAAGTAGTTAAAGCTTTAAGTAAATTCGATTTTTGTATCATAAGTTTTGATAGTTTTACACTAAAAAATGTGATAGTTTACTATATGATATTTTTAATCATATTATTTGCATTTTGCGGTGTCCTGAAAAGAATTGATAATGAAAAGGAAAATTTTAAGGGATAGATTATATCTTGGTGATTTTAATAGAGATTAATCGAAGTATAAATCAGAGCTTGCTATCCGGAATTAGAACTTTTTAAAATGTCATGAGTAAATTAATTGATTTTGCCAGGAATAGTAGAATAAAAATGGGAAAAAGTGTTTTATTTTTTTCTTTTATACAGCGATTGCTGTTTAGTGCATCTACAGCGGTTATTGGGCCAATTATTCCTCTTATTGCCGGTGATTTAAAGATTGGCCTGGATTATATAGGAAGTACCATATCTATCGGTGTCTTTGTATTGCTGATTACTGTAATCGGAGTTGGATTTCTGCTTGAGCTGTATGGTTTCAAAAAAATAATTTTCAGCGGAGCGGTGCTGATTGTTTTTGGCTGCCTGGGATTATTATTCTCTTATTCTTATATCATCTTTACCATAGCTTATTCGGTATTACAGTTGGGAGTGGGCACTACGGCAGTAGCCACTCTGTCTCTGGTAGGAAGTTATTACTTTAAGAATAAATCCAGGAGTATTTTGATATCCAATATTGGATTGACCACAGGAGCTGTGATTGCTCCTTTACTGGCGAGCCTTATAGTTTTTATTAATATGAGATGGCAGATTTTGTTTCTTTATCTTCTGATCCCCCAGGTTCTGTTAATATTACTGTTATTTTTTTTAAAGATACCCGGGAAGGATAATGCCCCAAAAAATTTAAAAAGCCTGTTCAATGCCAATAAAATTATTGCCTCTCATCCCTATATTATTCTGTGTGGTTTTATAGCCTTTCTTTATGTCTCTGTCATGCAGACATTTTATACCTGGTTTACCTCATATTTTTCATCCCTGAATATCAAGCTGGACACCAGCTCCCTGATTCTGGCTATTTATGCTACTGCTACTCTGGTGGGAATGTTTGTCAAAAATTATGCGGTCAAATACATGGAAGAAAAAAAATTGCTATTGGTCAGCATATCCTTATCCTTTATTTTTCTGCTTTCGGCATTTTTCACTCCCAACCTGCTAGTAAAGATCATCTTAATATTTTTTTTCGGGATAAACGTAGCCGGGAATTTCTCCCTGACTTTTTCCATGGGTTTAAATATCGGTTCCCGGTTTACCAATATTGTTTCCAGTATATTACACGCCTTTTCCTATCTGGGAGTAATCCTGTTTCAATATTTAAGCGGATATTTATCGGAATATGTCTCAAAAAACAGTGTATTGTATATAGATCTGGCTTTGCTGTTGCTTCTTATAGTAGTAGTAGCTATTATAAATAAAAGAGAACTAAGATACTTAAGTATAGATATAAATATAGCCTGAAAAAGATAGTATATGATTGATTATGAAGGCAGATAATTCAAAAAAAGAACTTCTAAGATTGGAAAAGCTTTTACCCTGTTATTTATACGTCAGCGCCAGCGACTCATTACTGGAGGATACCATCGATAACATAAAAAATTTTCTCCGGGGAAAGATTAATTTCGATACCGATTTTAAGACCTTTAGCGGAATGGAAGAAATCGATGAACAAGAATTCATTGGTTATATAAGTACTCCTTCTTTATTTTCACCCACGAAGGTAGTAGTAATTAAATACATGGAGAAAGCGTCGGTAACCCTACAGAAAAAAGTAGCTGATTTGATACTGGAGAGTAGTGATAAAAACGGAAACATAATTTTTATTATCACTGCTTCCAGGCTGAGATTGAATCCGGTACTCCCTGATGCGATAAGGAAGGCTGGAAAAGTTATCCAATTGAAGCTTCCGCCTGGCGGCAGTTTAAAAAAGTGGCTGAATGAAAGATCCCGGTTGGATGGAATAAAGTTCACCGGCAAAGCTCAGGAGCTTTTGATAGAAAATGTAAGTATGGATTTGAGTTTGTTGAAGAAAGAATACCGGAAACTTTATGATTATATAAGTTCGGAAACGAAAAAAATAATCGATGAAAACACAGTCAGATTTTTGGTAAATCGTGTTTATTCATTAAAAATTTTTGATCTTGTGGATTATGTGGGCCAGAGGGACAAAGATAACAGTCTAAAGGCTTTGAAAGCCATAATGGAAGAAGAACAGAATTTAATGGGGCTGGTTACCCTGTTTCATAGAATGTTTAAGTGTTTTTTATATATTAAATCCGGCAACGGCAAATCATCGATTACCGATTATATCGAAAGTAATACAAAGACCCCTCCTTATTTTGTAGGCAAGATGGTAAGCAAATATATCAAGTTTAGTAATAATTACACCGAATCCGAAATATTTAAAATATTGGAAATATTAAACAAATACGATATCAGTTTTAGAACCGGTATTGTTGAAGGTAAAAACCTGGTTAAGAGGCTAATTCCGGAAATTATAGAGGTTAGATCTTAAGAAAAAACTCTAGGATTTTTTAATAGAATTTACCAGTTTTGCCGCTTTGGATTTCTTATTGGCGGAAAAATTTTTGTGAACTGCGCCATTCTTTACAGCCTTATCCAGGTGTTTAAAAAGTGTGTTGAGACTGCTTTCAGCCTCTTCTGCATTTTTGTTCTTTACGGCTTCCACTACTTTTTTTTGATCGGTTTTTATTCTGGTTTTAAGGAATCTATTTTTATCTCTTCTTTTAATATTCTGTCTGTCTCTTTTTTCCTGTGATTTTATATTTGGCATCTATTTATTTCCTCTCTCATAAACTATCAATTTTAAACGAATGTACATTTTAGCATTTTTTTTATTAAATAAAAATATTTATTGCTTGAATGATATAAATGATATAATAACTTTTTTAATTGTATCTGTAATATAATAGGATTATGGATGAAGACTATTTATTATCCAGAAAAAGAATTTTTAATGCTACTTTCCTTGTAGTTATAGCTATTTTGCTATCAAAGATCTCGGGGCTGGTAAGGGACCAGATAATGGCCGGTTATTTTGGGGTGACTTATGATACGGATGCTTTTATCTGGGCTGATTATATCCCCAATCTTTTCAGGGTACTTTTTGCCGAAAGTTTGATAATTGCAGCATTTATCCCCATTTATTCAGCCTATTTGAAAAGGGATGAGAAAGATGATCTGAGGACATTTGTTAATTCCATTATTAATATTCTAACTCTGACTTTTCTGGTAATATCCATAATTATATTTATATTTTCTCCCCAGATAGGATCATTACTTTCCAGAGTGGCAAACAATCAGATGGACGTATACAAATTTATAGTAATGAACAGAATTATGATATTTTCACTGGTTCTGATGTCTCTTTCCAGCCTGGCTACCAGTATATTAAACTCCCATAATATTTTTACGGTCCCCTCTCTTGCTCCTTTTGTAATGAATATAGTTACCATAATCTTGGTGATTATATTTTTCAGGCAGCTGGGGATATACAGCATGGCAATAGGAATAATGGCCGGTTCATTTGCCCATCTTGCGGTGCAGCTTCCCCAGCTCAGGGTATCGCCTTTTAAATACAGGTATTTTATCGATTTCAAACATAAAGGAGTCAGGGAGATCTTTTCGCTCATGGTTCCCATTCTTCTGAGCCTGGGTGCGGTTCATCTCAATAACAGCATAGACTACTTTTTTGCCTTAAACCTTGGTGAAGGCAATACTACTGCTTTAACGCTGTCCTGGAGAGTGGCCAATTTACCCCTGGGAGTATTTTCGGTGGCCATAGTAACCGTGCTCTATCCTCTGATATCCCGCCAGGCAATTATAAATGATATCAGGGGCATAAAGGAGAGCCTTTCTCTGGGAATAAGAGAAATCGGATACATGATGGTACCGGCAACTGCAGGCCTGGCAATTTTAAGTTATCCCATAATAAAGGTTTTGTTCCAACATTATAATTTCAATGCGGCAGATACGGAAAAAGTTGGATATATACTTATTTTCCATAGCCTGGGACTGGTGTTTTTCGGGCTGCTTATGATTCTTAACCGTGTCTTTTATGCCTTCAAAAATGTAAAAACCCCTCTCAAGGTTGCCGGTATTTCTATTATTACCAATTTAATCCTTGACTGGATTTTAATAAAATTTATGGGTGTAGGCGGGCTTGCCCTGTCCACTTCCCTGGTAGCATTATGCAATGTGGTGATACTGATTGTAATATTCCGAAAGAAGGTAGGGAATTTTGGGGGAAGGAGAATTTTTATTTCCTATGGGAAAATTTTTACGGCAGCAGCGGTAATGAGTGGCCTGTTATTTTTTTTATGGAAATACGTGGAGAGTATAGCCTATAAAGGTTTGTGGCCCCTTATACTATTTTTATTCCTGGCTATTTTTTTAGGTGCGGCTGTTTATACAGGCTGCACCTTCCTGTTTAAAATGGAAGAGGTAAAATTTGTATTGGGGCTGTTCAGGAAGCTAAAAAGAAATGTCTGATTATAATATTTACAAAAAGTTATTTTATTAAATTATGACGGATAGCAAATTAATCAGAAATTTTTCCATAATTGCCCATATCGATCATGGGAAATCGACTCTGGCCGATAGGATTTTGGAAATAACCAAAACCGTAAATCGGAGAGAAATGCTGGAACAATTCCTGGATGATATGGATCTGGAAAGGGAACGCGGTATCACCATAAAAGCGCATTCGGTAAGAGTTCTTTATAATAACCATCTGGACGAAAAGCAGTATATTTTTAATTTAATTGACACTCCGGGCCATGTGGATTTCAGTTACGAAGTTTCCAGAAGTCTGGCTGCCTGCGAAGGAGCCATACTGGTTGTTGATGCTACCCAGGGGATACAGGCCCAGACTCTGGCTAATGTTTATCTGGCAGTGGATAACAATCTGGAAATAATCCCGGTTATCAATAAGATTGATCTTAAAAGCGCAAGGATTGAGGAAGTTACCATGGAGCTGGGCAGTATACTGGGAATCGGCGAAGAAAAAATACTTAAAGTAAGTGCAAAAACAGGTTATGGGATAGAGAAAATACTGGAAAGAATAGTAACCGATATACCATACCCCGGCGGAAATCCCGATAGTCCGCTTCAGGCATTAATCTTTGATTCACAATACGATTCCTACCGGGGAGTGGTAGTTCTTATAAGATTGGTAAACGGCTGGATAAGTAAGGGCAACAGAATTAAATTTATGGGCGAGAATCTTACCAGTGAAGTAGAAGAGGTAGGTATATTTGGACCGAATATGATAGAGAAAGAGATACTAACTGCCGGTGAGGTAGGATATATCATTACCGGGATCAAAGAAATAGGAAATGTAATGGTTGGTGACACTATAACTACCTTAAAGAATCCTGCCCAGAAAAGTCTTCCCGGATATAAAAAACCGAAGCCTATGGTTTATTCCGGCTTATTTCCCATAGAGGGCGGAGATTATGAGAATTTAAGGGATGCCCTTGGTAAACTTTCACTTAATGATTCTTCTCTGGATTTTGTCCCCGAGTCTTCGGGTGCACTTGGTTTTGGTTTTAGATGCGGGTTTCTGGGACTTCTCCATATGGAAATTATAAAAGAGAGACTGGAAAGGGAATATAAATTGAAACTGATTACCTCGGCGCCCAATGTAGCCTACAGGATAACCAGGAGTGATAATTCGGTAGTGGAGGTAAAGAGACCTGCAGACTTTCCCGAACAGGAGAAAATATTAAAAATAGAAGAACCGTATGTGGAGGCTACTATAATTACACCCAAAGATTATATTGGAGATGTTATGAAGCTGGCAAACCAGAAAAGAGGTAATTTTAAGGATATGCAGTATATTTCCAGGGAAAGAGTGGAAATCAAATATGCTTTACCGCTCTCGGAAATAATTGTGGATTTTTTCAACCTTTTAAAATCAATAACTTCCGGATTTGCCTCACTCGATTATGAACTTCTTGAATACAGGCCTTCCGATTTGGTCAAGCTGGATATATTGGTTGCCGGAGATAAAATTGATGATCTTTCTACCATAATTTACCGGGAAAAAGCCTATCATACAGGCAGGGAAATAACCCAGAAATTGAGGAAATTAATACCCAGGCAGAATTTTGAAGTATCCGTACAGGCTGCCATTGGAAAAAGAATTATTGCCAAGGAAAGAATAGCCCCTTACAGAAAGGATGTTACTGCCGGCCTTTATGGCGGGGATATAACCAGAAAAAGAAAGGTTCTTGAGAAGCAAAAGCTGGGTAAGAAAAAAATGAAGAAGATCGGCAGAGTCGAAATACCGGAAGAAGCCTTTATGAGTTTTTATAAACTGGACGTTCAAGAGTAAAGAGAGCATGCTGACAATTGTCTGATTTAAATCGATTTTTTAGTCCCCTTTATTTTTTGGGCCCGAAAATTTGTATTTTATAAAGGTTATTATTTTAATAAAATAACATATACCGGGATGAATAATATAATATAGAAATTAGTAAGGAGAATAGAGAATGAAAAAATTAATTACTCTGACATTAATAATAAGTATGGCAGTTTTTTTGTCGTTTTCCGCCAGCGGATGCTTTAATGCCGGGCAAAAGATTGCAGAAAAAATTACCGAAGAGAACATAGAAAAATCCATTGAAAGTGAGGGCGGCGAGGCAGATGTGGATATTAGCGAAGATCAGGTCAGTATAAAGACAGATGAGGGAGAAATGACTATAGGCCAGGGGGCCGAACTTCCGGAGGGATTTCCGGAAGCGGTTCCGGTGTATCCTATGGAAATTTCATCTTCCTGGAAGTCAGTGGAAGATGGAAAGGATACTTTCTCGGTTAGCGGATTGACTGCCGATTCGGAGGAAGCGGTATTTAACTGGTATAAAAGCGAACTTGGCGGCTGGAATATTGAAAACGAATTTTCCAGTCAGAGCGACGGTGAGAATTTTTATTCTATTTCAGCAAATAACGGCACTTATAATTTGATATTGTTAATTACCGAATCCGATGAGGGAACAATAGTGTCCATTACAGTAACCGGTATGTAATATAAGACCTTGTTAATATAATATCTACATAATCAATGGTTGCCACTGTAGCATAGAGCCGGATAACCTGCCCTTTATATAAATGTAACAGGCCAGTTAAAAAGGCAAAAAATATAAAAAAGGAAAAAATGGAAAAGCAGCTTAAATCGGGCTGCCTTTCCATTTTGATTTTTAAATCCGTATATAATATAATTTCTAGGATTAGTAATCTTTGTTTCAGCTTTTAACTTCTTTTTCTGATATTTTTATAATATCTTGGATAGTTTTAAAAGCTGCAATTTTAGTAATGAAAGGCCAAAAAAAATATTTAATAAAATTCATCCCCAACGGAAAATCCATAAAAATTTCTCCTGGTTATAATTTAAGACAGGCAATACTGGACTGCGGGATCCATATCGATTCATCCTGCGGAGGGGTGGGAACCTGCGGTAAATGTCGGGTACGAGTAAAAAAAGGAAAAGTTGGAACCAAAAAATCCAAATTTATATTGCCGGCAGAGAAAGAAAAAGGTTATGTCCTTTCCTGCCAGTCTAAAGTAGAAAGTGATTTGACTGTCGAAATTCCGCCGCAGCATAAAGCCAGGGCAAAAATAGTAGAGGGCGGGTTTACGGAAATAGAGTCCAAAGTATATTCCGATATCAGTAGAAGTGAGCTCTCTTCGGTGGAAATAAAGCCCTGGATAAAAAAGGCGCCTATAATTGTGCAGAAACCATCGCTCAGCTACGGAACCAGTGATCTGTACCGTTTGAAAAAAAGTATCAGAGAAAATTTAGGAATAGAAAACTGTATAGTACCAATTCATATAATCAGGAAAATACCCCTGGTTTTAAGGGAGAAGAATTGGGAGGTTACAGTGACTATTGATAAAGAAAATCGTACCCTTATCGACATCCGGCCGGGCAGGGAAAGCAGTAAATGTTATGGATTGGCTCTGGATATCGGAACTACATCTCTGGTTATTTATCTTGTAGATCTGGAAAATGGAAAGATAATAAGCAAAGAATCTGAATATAATCCTCAGATAAGATTTGGTGAAGATATAATTAACCGTATAATTTATGCCAATAAAAAGGGTGGGCTGGGAAAACTAAAGGAAGTAATAATAGATTCCATTAATAACCTGATATGGAAACTACTGTTTACCTCCCGCATAGATGCCGATAATATCGTTTCCATGGTGGTATCCGGGAATTCTACCATGATGCATCTTTTTTACGGTGTTCCTCCCCGATATATAAGGGAAGAACCTTATGTTACAGTGGCCAACCAATTTTCAAACTCCACTGCAAAGGAAGTGGGTATAAAACATATTAAAAATGCTTATGTGTATAATATACAGGGGGTAGCCAGTTATCTGGGCGGTGATATAACCTCGGGGATTCTGGCCACTGATTTGTATAGGAAAAAAGAGCTGGCTCTTTTTATGGATTTAGGTACTAATGGGGAGCTGGTAGTGGGAAATTCCGAATGGATGATGGGAGCTTCCTGTTCGGCAGGTCCTGCTTTTGAAGGAGGAGGAGTAAAGTGTGGGATAAGGGCGGTAGACGGTGCCATTGAAAAAGTATCCATTGATCAGCAGACCTATAAATGTCAGATTGGGGTAATTGGTGAAGGAAAGCCAAGGGGTATTTGCGGCTCCGGGTTGATTGATGTGATCGGAGAAATGTATCTTAAGGGAGTTATTGATAGAAAGGGTAAGTTCAATAAAGATATAGGTAACAAATATCTTAGATGTGAGGACAATATCTGTCAGTATGTTCTGGTTGACGGCAAGAATAGTGCAGACGGAAAAGATATATATATTAGTGAAGTTGATATCGATAATTTGATGAGAGCAAAAGCAGCTATTTATGCAGGGATAAAAACATTGCTGGAAGAAGTTGATCTAAGCGTATATGATCTGGATAAAATATATATAGCAGGGGGTCTGGGTAGACATCTTTATATTAAAAATGCTGTGGTTATCGGAATGCTTCCGGATGTAAATACAGATAAATATTTTTTTCTGGGAAATACATCGGTTACCGGGGCTTATCTCAGTCTGCTTTCGGAAGACAAATACAAGCAAAGTTCTAAAATTGCAGAACACATTACCTATATCGAGTTGAGTGTAAATATGAAATTTATGGATAGATATGTGGCTGGATTATTTTTACCTTATACCGATATGAAAGATTTTCCATCGGTAGAAGAAAGTTTATATTCGCTTGACAATAAATTTAAAAAGCAGGTTTAAATAAAGCTAAGATTACATAAATGAATGTAAAAATTGCATTAGCCGGAAAAGGCGGCACAGGCAAAACTACTGCCAGCGGCCTTATTATCAGGAGTCTTATTGATAAAAAGAAGGGTACGGTTCTGGCACTGGATGCCGATCCTAATTCGAATCTCAATGAAATCCTGGGAGTTGAGGTTACCAATACCATAGGTATGATTCGGGAAGATTTTAAGAAAGAAGCACCTCGTCTTACCGGAGGTATTTATAAGGATCAACTGGTAGAGATGAACATCCACCAGGCATTGGTTGAAGGTAAAGGATTTGATTTGCTGGTGATGGGCAGAGGAGAAGGACCGGGCTGCTACTGTTACGCCAATAATCTTTTCAAGAAATATATAGATATTCTTCAGGATAACTATTACTACATTGTTATGGATAACGAAGCCGGTATGGAGCACTTAAGCAGGAGAACAACCAGCAATATCGATTTTCTGCTTATAATTTCCGACCCCTCACCTAAAGGAATTCTGACTGCATCCAGAATAAGAGAACTTGCCGAAGAAATGAATATAAACGCAGGAAAAATATTCCTTGTAGTAAATAAAGTCAGTGGAGAACTGGACCAGAGGCTTGAGCGTTATATAGGGGAAAAGAAGTTTGAGCTGCTGGGTTTAATAAATGAAGATGATAATATCTACGAGATGGATATCAATGAAAAAACCATTTTCGATATACCTGAAGAAAGTCTGGCTCTAAGACAGATAAAGGATTTGCTGGGAAAACTCAAAATATAATTTTTAAAAAATATTTTTTGGAGTTTTTTGTATAGGTGAATTTGGTTGTAAAAACAAACTGCAGTTTTCTAATAAAAGTGATAAAATATCCTAATTGTGCTTTGTTTAAAGGATGGAGTTCTATATAGAAAAGAATGTAAAAGTGAACATTATCAATTGAAGGAGAGGAGGAAAACTTGAGTTTTCAAGTTCCTAAAAATACTTATACGGGGAAGATCAACATAGTAAAATTGGGCAAAGATAGTAACGGAATTATGGTAGGCGGGGAAACTGCTCTTCCTTTTTACTGCTTTGAAGCTGAAATACCCAATAGTCCCATAGTTGCTATAGAAGTTTATGACAGCAAACCGGCAGATTGGTCACCTATAATCGGCCAATATTACAGCGATGTTTTTGACGATCCTGTAAAATGGGCCCAAAAAAGTATTGATCAGTATGGAGCAGATGCCATATGTCTGCGGCTTACCAGAATAAATCCGGAAGGTGATAATATAAGTCCGGAAGAAGCTGCAGAAGTAACCGAGACAGTAAGGGAATCCATAAATAAGCCCCTTATAGTATATGGAACCGGCCCACTGGAAAGAATTGCCGAAGTAATGAAAAAAGTATCCGAAAAAAATAAGGACAGCAATATTCTAATGGGATGGACAGAAGAAGATAATTATAAAACCATAGCAGCAGCAGCTATTGGCTATAACAATAATGTGATAGCATTAAACCCCCTCGATGTGAATATTGCAAAGCAGCTGAACATATTGCTTACCCAGCTGGGTCTGTCTTCTGACCGAATAGTTATGGATCCTTCAAGTTCCGGCCTGGGTTACGGGATAGAATATTGTTATTCAGCCATGGAGAGGTTAAAAATCGCCGCTCTGATGCAGGATGATAAAATGACTCAGATGCCCATTATAAATGATATTGCTCCCGAAATCTGGAAAGTAAAAGAAGTTAAAGAGAGCGAGGAGAACTATCCGGAGTGGGGCGGCCAGGAGGAAAGGGCCATAAACTGGGAAACTATTTCCTGTATGAGTATGCTGCTTTCCGGTGCAAATATTCTGGTAATGAGACATCCTAAAGCAGTAAGTTTAATTAAAGAAGTTATCACGGATTTAAAGTGATTTATAAGCCATAAAAAGGTGGTGCAATAGATAGAATGAAAAATAATAATGAAGAGATACACAAAGAAATAACCGAAGATAAAGCGGTTGCCGAGATCATGGAGAAACTAAATGATGAAGTAACTACCATTTTTGACCGTTCCGCGTCAATGAAATGCTGCCCCATAGGCTCCGGTATTTCCGGAATTTGCTGTAAGAACTGCGCAATGGGACCCTGCAGGGTGAGGGAAGATAAAACCGGCCTGTGCGGCGCAACTCTGGGAACCATCGCAGCCAGAAATCTGGCCCGCCATATTGCTGCAGGGGCTGCCGCCCATTCCGATCATGGAAGGGATATGGCCCATCTTCTGGGTATGGTTGCAGAGGGTAAAGCGGAAGGTTTAATGATAAAGGATGAACTTAAGTTGATGAAGCTGGCAAAAAATCTGGGGATCGAGGTTGGTGACAGGGATATAAAAGAAATTGCCGGGGATACATCAAAAAAAGCATTGTCTCTTTTCGGACAGCAGGAAGGTGAAATTGACCTGGTAAAAATTGCTCCCCCAAAAAGGCAGCAGATTTGGAGGAAATATAAAATTGTACCCAGAGGTATTGACAGAGAAATCGTAGAAACCATGCACAGAACACATATGGGAGTGGATCAGGATCCGGAACATATTCTGGATCAGGCACTGCGGACAGCTTTGTCCGATGGCTGGGGAGGATCGATGATAGGTACTGAGATTACCGATATTTTGTTTACTACTCCTCAACCCAGAAAAGCTAAAACCAATCTGGGAATGCTGAAAGAGAATGAGGTAAATATAGTGGTTCATGGACATGAACCCACTCTTTCCGAAATTATTGCCGAATATGCCGATAATAAGGAATTACTGGAATATGCAAAAAGCAAAGGGGCAAAAGGTATTAATGTGGTTGGAATATGCTGTACCGCAAATGAAGTATTAATGAGGCAGGGTATAGCGCCTATTGGTAATTTCCTTTCTCAGGAAATGGCCATACTGACCGGTTCAATCGAGGTTATGGTGGTAGATATTCAGTGCATTATGCAGTCTCTGGGGGAACTGGCCAAAAAATATCATACCAAACTTATAACTTCTTCGGCCAAATGTAAAATACCGGGAGCCATTCATATGGAGTTTGAAGAAAATAATGGTGTAAAACTGGCCACCGAGATAATCAGAATGGCCATAGATAATTTTAAAAACAGGAAGAAAGAAGTTCATATTCCCAAAATTACCTCCGATCTTGTAGCAGGATTTTCACATGAATATATAAGGTATATGCTGGGAGGAAAGTTCAGGGAATCTTTCAGGCCTTTAAATGATGCAATTATTGACGGCAGAATACAGGGAGTGGTAGGAGTGGTAGGTTGTAACAATGCCAGAATAACCCAGGATAAATATCATAATTATCTCGCCAGGGAGTTGATTAAAAAAGACTGCCTGGTAGTTACTACCGGGTGCGGGGCCCTATCTACGGCAAAGTGTGGTTTGATGGAGCCGGGGGCTATGGAATATGCCGGTGATGGCCTGCGTTCCATTTGTGAAGCAGTGGGCATACCTCCCATATTACATCTGGGCTCCTGCGTGGATAACTCCAGGATACTGACTGTAGTATCGGAGATTGTAATGGAAGGTGGACTGGGAGAAGATATCAGCGATCTTCCCATAGCCGGAACCGCTCCCGAATGGATGAGTGAGAAAGCCCTTTCCATAGGGTCATATTTTGCCGCCTCCGGTGCTTATGTAGCCTTCGGTGGCGAACCGATTCCGGTGGAGTCAAGCAGCGAGGTAAAAGAGATAATGACCAAAGGATGGCAGGAAAAATACGGCGGTCAGCTGGAATATATTCCGGATATAGAAGAACTGCTTAACAAAGTCTTGAGTGTAATTCAGGAAAAGAGAAAGGCTCTTAAGATTGATACCAAAAAGGAAAGAGTTTTGCTGGATATGGAAGCAAGGAGGGCGTTGAAAGATGTCTAAAATCATTGCAGCCAGTGCTATAAAAGGAGCATATAAAATTGTCGAACGTGCAGAAAAAGTTCTAAAGGAATGTATCGATAAACATGGAAGAGACCAGAAGGTGGAATTTCCTAATACCGGTTACTATCTCCCTATTATATACAGTATGACCGGAATCAAAGTGGAAAAATTAGCGGACGGAGAAGAAGTTTTAAAGGAAGCAAGAAAATTGCTCCCTCCCGTTCCCGATGATAAATTATGGCTTCCTTACCTTGGAAGTACGCTGGATGCTGGAATTGCCACACTGTGGGCGGAAGAAATAATAGAAGTTATAAAATATATAGACGGCCCGCTGCCTGCTGACGGCATCTGGCTGGGAGCGGCTACGGATGTCATTATAAGGGAAAGAGGAATCGAGTTTGTAGATGGAACGGCACCTGGATTTGCCGCCTGTGTGGGAGCCTGCAAAGACAGCAAGGTTGCGGTTAAAATTGCCAGGGAACTTCAGGAAAAAAATATTTACGTTTTTATGTCAGCTTCTACCGACGGTACTTCGATGGCCGAGCAGCTGGAAGAAGAAGGAGTTGAACTGGGGTGGGACACCAGATTGGTACCATTCGGTAAGGACATCAGTGCTACTATTTATTCGTTGGGGTTTGCAGCCAGAGTTGCTTTAAGTTTTGGTGGAGTTCAGCCCGGCGATTACCGGAGAATGCTGCTTTATAATAAAAATAGGGTTTTTGCATTTGTTTTAGCCCTTGGGGAAGTAGATAAAGAAAAATACGCCAACGCGGCAGGGGCTATAAATTATGGATTTCCTACTATTGCTGATACCAATATTCCCGAAATACTTCCCAGAGGGGTATGTACTTACGAACATGTAGTTTCCAATGTTCCCGATGAGGAAATTGTTACAAAAGCAATAGAAGTAAGAGGATTAAAGATTACCATAGATAAAGTTGATATTCCGGTAGCATTCGGCCCTGCATTCGAAGGTGAAAGAGTAAGAAAAGAAGACACTTACGTTGAATTCGGTGGAAACAGGAGCGAAGCAGTGGAGTTTCTACATTCTGCTGATTCTTCGGAAGTAGAAGACGGAAAGATTGAGATATTTGGTCCTGAAGTGGATGATATAAAAGAAGGCGATGTGCTTCCTTTAGGAATTGAGGTACTGGTTTATGGGAGAAAGATGCAGGAAGATTTTGAGCCGGTTATGGAGAGGCAGATACATTATTTTATGAATTATGCTACCGGTATATTCCATATGGGTCAGAGAGATATTAGTTGGGTCAGATTCAGTAAAGAAGCGGTAAAGAGCGGCTTTAAAATAAAACATCTGGGAACTATTCTGCATGCCAAGATGCACTCCAGTTTTGGCAATATCATGGATAAGATTCAGATAAAAATTTACACCAATCCTGAAGATGTGGTCCTGCTTAAAAAAAGAGCAAAAGAAGTTTTTAGAACCAGAGATGAAAGGCTGAGGAATCTGACTGATGAATCAGTGGATACTTTTTATTCCTGTACATTATGCCAGTCATTTGCCCCCAATCATGTATGTGCGGTTTCACCGGAGAGGCCGGGCCTTTGCGGCGCCTATAACTGGCTGGATTGCAAGGCATCTTACGAGATTAATCCCACCGGCCCCAATCAACCCATAAAGAAAGGGGAGACCATAGATGAAAAGCTGGGTATATGGAAAGGAATAAATGAATTTGTTTATAGAGCTTCCAACCAAACCCTGGAATCTTTTTCAGCCTATTCTATGATGGTGGATCCTATGACTTCCTGCGGTTGTTTCGAAGTAATTATTACCATTCTTCCTTCTACCAACGGTGTAATGGCGGTAAACAGAGAATATTCCGGTATGACTCCCAGTGGAATGAAATTTTCGACTATGGCCGGGATGGTTGGCGGAGGAATTCAGACCCCCGGTTTTATAGGTATAAGTAAATTCTTTATTTGTTCCAAGAAATTTATAAAAGCGGATGGAGGATTAAAAAGGCTGGTATGGATGCCCAAAGCATTAAAAGAGGAGATAAGAGATATACTGGAAGAGCGGACCAAAGAAATGGGAATGGATGATTTTTTGGAAAAAATTGCCACCGAAGAAGAAGCTGAAACAGAAGAAGAGGTGCTGGAATGGATACAGAAAGTAAACCATCCGGTTCTGGAAATGGAACCAATGATTTAAATAAATGGTATAAATATATGGTATAAATATATGTATATCAAATAAGGTAAGGAGAGGAAAGTATGGCATTAAGTGGTCTTGAAATATTTAAGAAACTGCCAAAGACGAACTGTAAGGACTGCGGTTTTCCAACCTGTCTGGCATTTGCAATGCAGCTTGCGGCAGGAAAGGTAGAATTGGATAAATGTCCCCATATTTCCGAAGAAGCAAAGGAAGCACTTTCGGAAGCTTCCCAGCCTCCCATATTAAAGGTAGAAGTGGGTGCCGGGGAAGATTCTTTTGTAGTCGGCGAAGAAACAGTATTATTCAGGCATGACCGGACCTTTGTAAATCAAAATGCATTTGCAGTAGCTATCGATGACAACCTGGACAGCGGTAAAATCGAAGAGATGGTTAAAAAGGTAAACGCCATTGCCTACGATAGAGTAGGACAGATTTTGAAAGTAGATGCTATCTGTGTCAAGAATAAATCCAAAAGTAAGGAAAAATTTATGGAGGTTGTGGGAAAAATCAATTCACTTACCCAAAAACCTTTGGTATTGATTTCAGAGGATGCGGAGACATTAAAAACCGCAGCTGCGGCCTTTAAGGAAAAGAAACCTCTTATTCATGCCGCTACTACCGATAATGTAGATTTTTTTATTAATGTCGGAAAAGAAACCGGTTGTCCCATAGCAGTCAGGGGTAAAACATTTGAGGATGCAGCAGCGGTTACCGAAAAGATGCGTAATGCCGGAATCAAAAATCTGGTTATAGATATCGGTTCACGAAATTTTAAAGACGACTTTTACAACCAGATTATATTGAGAATGTCTGCCATAAAACAAAAGAACAGACTATTTGGCTATCCCACTATAGTATTTCCCGGGGAAATGACCGATAATCCTTTAAAAGAGGCTTTGATTGCCTCTGTTTTTGTGGCCAAATATGGTTCCATTATTGTGCTTTCCAATGCTGACTATCAAAATATTTTTCCGCTCCTGGTATACAGGCAAAATATATATACCGATCCCAGAAGGCCAATGCAGGTAGAGCAAAAGATTTATGAAATAGGAAGTCCAAATGAAGGCTCACCAATATTAATTACCACTAATTTCTCCCTTACCTATTTTATAATCTCCGGTGAAATAGAAAATAGTAAGGTTCCCTCCTGGCTTCTGGTTATGGATGTCGAAGGCCAATCGGTTCTTACTGCATGGGCCGCAGGGAAATTTGTTCCCGAGTTAATTGCTCAGTTTGTTAAGAAAAGCGGTATTACGGATAAAGTGAAGAAAAAGGAAATAGTAATACCGGGTTATGTGGCTCAGCTCCAGGGTGAGCTGGAAGACGAACTGGGAGATGGATGGAAGGTCGTTGTTGGCCCCAGGGAAGCCGGTGAAGTCCCCAAATTCTTAAAGGAATACACTGCTTAGGAATAAGCGGTGTATTTTATTTTAAGAGATTTTACTTTGTATAACTAACTTGTTTCCAGAGCTCGCTATACTTTTGGAAATTAATGTGTTTACATAAGGAGAGTGTTTCCAGCATTATTTTTTAAATTAATTTGTAACAGGTTAGTAATTTTTATATAATTCTTTAATGTATTTTTAAATTTTCAAATATCTAAATATTCAATTTAAGTATGAGAGGAGTTTTATGAAAAGTGATATTGAAATTGCACAGTCATCGGTTATGAAACCCATAATAGAAATCGCTGAAATGATTGGTCTTGATGAAAAATACCTGGAATTATATGGAAATTATAAGACAAAAGTAAAACTGGAAGTCTTGGAAAATTTTAAGGATAAGCCCAGCGGTAAGTATATCGATGTTACTGCCATTACTCCCACTCCTCTTGGTGAGGGTAAAACAGTAACCACTATTGGGCTGAGTATGGCATTAAACAAGATAGGTAAAAAAACTATAACCTGTATAAGGCAGCCTTCTCTGGGTCCGGTATTTGGTATTAAGGGCGGGGCGGCTGGTGGTGGTTATTCACAGGTTCTTCCCATGGAAGACTTTAATCTTCATTTGACCGGTGATACTCATGCCGTAGGTATTGCCCATAACCTTTTAGCTGCATTTCTGGATACCCACATTATGAAGGGGAATGAGCTTAATATTGATCCATTCAGTATTACTTTAAACAGAGTAGTTGATGTAAGTGATAGGGCTTTGAGAAACATTATAATAGGATTGGGGGGTCCCTTAAATGGTATTCCCAGAGAGACAGGATACGATATAACTGTTGCTTCCGAGGTAATGGCCATTCTGGCATTGACTACCGGCCTTAAAGATCTTCGCAGGAGACTGGCTGCTATGGTGGTAGGTTCTACCGGTGATGGAAAACCGGTAACCGCAGAAGATTTGAAATGTGCCGGCTCTATGACTGTACTTCTGAAAGACGCCATAAAACCTAATTTACTTCAGACCATTGAGCATACACCCTGCTTTGTGCATGCAGGACCCTTTGCTAATATTGCCCATGGAAATAGTTCCGTACTGGCGGATCAGATAGCCATAAAACTGGGAGACTATGTAGTAACCGAGAGCGGATTTGGTGCCGACTGTGGAGCGGAAAAATTTATGAATATCAAATGCAGATATTCGGGATTAAAACCGGATGCTGTAGTTATTGTGGCCACTGTAAGAGCATTAAAAATGCACGGTGGAGTATTCGAATTTGTACCCGGCCAGGGAGTGGATAAGGAACTTATGAAAAAGCCTGATGTAGAAGGAGTGGTTAGGGGATGCGCAAATCTGGAGAAAATGATTGAAAATATGAAACTTTTTGGAGTCCCGGTAGTGGTTGCCATAAATCATTTCGAAACGGATACCCAGGAGGAAACAGAAGCGGTCAGGGAAAGATCTATTAAAGCGGGTGCTGAAGATGCCGTAGTAAGTAAGGTCTGGCTTGACGGAGGTAATGGCGGAATAGAGCTGGCCAAAGCGGTGGCCAAAGCAGCGGAGGAGCCATCCGATTTTAAATTCCTTTATCCGCTGGACTGGCCCATAAAAAAGAAAATCGAGACTATCGCCACTAAAATTTATGGTGCAGATGAAGTAAATTATATGCCTGAGGCAGAAAAGAAAATAGAATTATATACCAAACAGGGATTTGACCGGTTACCCATTTGTATGGCAAAAACTCACCTCTCTCTCAGCCATGACCCTGAATTAAAGGGCAGACCTACCGGATTTACGGTTCCTATAAGAGACGTCCGGGCTTCGGTCGGTGCAGGTTTTCTATATCCGTTACTGGGTACCATGAGAACTATGCCAGGACTACCCAAAGTTCCGGCGGGGACAAAAGTGGATATAGATGAAAATGGAAATATTGTAGGTTTGTTTTAAGGTAAAAGGTTCTTTTTATAAATATACTTTCTGCAAAATATCAGGTGAATTATTATAAATTTTAAATACAGGGGTGATTAAAATAGCTAAATTAATTAACGGTAGCAGGATATCACAGGATATTAAAAACGAGATAGCCGAAGAAGTAAAAGAATTAAAAAAAACCAGGGGATTAGTACCGGGACTGGCCGTAATACTGGTGGGAGATAACCCTGCTTCCAAAGTTTATGTGGGCAGCAAACAGAAAGGTTGTGATGAGGTTGGTTTTTACTCCGAAACCATAAAAATGGATGAGAATACATCAACCGAAGATATACTTAAGGAGCTTCAAAAGCTCAATAATAGAGAAGATATTCATGGTATTTTAGTTCAACTTCCACTGCCGGCACAAATAGATAAAGCAAAGGTTCTGGAAGCAATTTATCCGGAAAAGGATGTGGACGGTTTTCATCCTGTGAATATAGGAAGATTGGTGGCCCAGCAAGATTGCCTGGTTCCGGCAACTCCATCAGGCATTATCGAGATGCTTAAGAGGGAAAATATAACCATAAAAGGAAAAACTGCTACCGTAGTAGGTCATAGTGAAATAGTGGGAAAGCCTATGGCTCTTCTTCTGCTGAATGAGTGGGCTACGGTTACCATATGCCATATCGAAACCAGAGACTTAAAATGCAGTACCTCGGATGCGGATATCCTTATTGTGGCCACCGGTGTTCCTTATTTGATCAAAGGTGATATGGTCAAGGAGGGTGCTGTGGTTATAGATGTGGGAATTAACAGGATAACAAAGGATAAAGCCAGTCAGGAACTGCTGGAATGGAGAAGCGAAGACTTTGAAAAGAAGGGGGCCACATTAATTGGTGACGTAGACTTTTTAAGAGTGGAACCCAGGGTAAGCTACATATCACCGGTACCAGGCGGAGTGGGTCCCATGACTATTGCTATGTTGCTTAAAAATACTTTAAAAGCGGCAAAAAGAGCGGCCGGAATTAAATAAATAAATTAAAAAAAAGAAATATCAACCCAAAAATATTTTTAAGAGCAGTTTATATATTTTTTAATATTTTTTCCCCTCTTAAATCCAGGAAAGTATCCAGAACTTCCTGATATCTTTCGCATATTGGCTGGCTGTTATCTTTGTATATAAGAATAGAGGAGTATGCGCAGCCTCCACCGCAAAGAGGTGCAAATTTGCAGGACCTGCATTTTTTTATATTCAATATGGTTCTCTCGGTCCATAATTTCTCCTTATCGGAGTAAAAACGAAATTCCGGGCTGAACTGGCCAATGGCACAATCCGGATTACCTATGGATTCCCCACAGGCATATATATATCCGTCAGGACAAAAAATGTTCATCTCCATTATATTGCTCTCGCAGTTAAAGAATTTGGGGGAGACATTGGGTGCGCCACTTATAATGTCCAATATGTGCCTCAAGGGTTTGAATGCATAAAAACCAAATGTTTCCTCCAGTTCCGGATATCGGTCATATATATCAATCAGCTTTTTCAACAATTTTTCTTCGGGGATTATTACATGATTGTAATCAAGAGTGCTGTGATCGGTAACCAGTGCCGGTTTTATTTTAAAATGAGGATGTTCCAACCAACCCTTTTTTTTAACATATTTATATAAATCCGGTAAGTAATCTATATTGGTGTTGTCGATATTTACCCTTACGTTGGTATTTATATTATTTTTCAGAAGCAAATCTATACTTTCGGATATTCTATCAAAACTGCCTTTACCGGAGTGAAATTTTCTTCTACTGTCGTGAACTTCTGCCGGGCCGTCGATAGTTATTTGAAGCATATCGATTTTATTTTTAATGGGTAATAATATGTCCAGAAAATCTTTTACCAGCACTCCATTGGTAACCACAGTTACGGATGCATTATTCTCCTTTGCGAATCTGAAAATTTTACTTATATGTACTTTATTTTTTAAAAGAAGAGGTTCTCCTCCAAATAACTCAATGGAATTAATTTTACCCGATTTCTTTTTTGATATTTCTCTGGCGGCTTTGATGGAGTCATCAAGAATTTTTTTACTCATGAATTTATGAGGATTATAGGGCAGGTCCGTTTGGAAACAGTAAATACATTTCAAGTTACATTGATATGCAGGGCAGAATACAAATCTTACCGGTCTTGCAAATGCTTTTTTAATATAATTGTTATAAAGCTCCTCCAGTATCCAGTCTTCTTTTTTTAAATCGGAATAAAAATAACCCCTATCTATTAACTTTGATAAAATATCAGAGCTTATGTTATTAAATTTTTTTTCTTCCGTTAAGGTCCAGATATTATTTTCTATAATATCCAGAGCCCCGGTTAAAGTGTTGTTTATAAGGGTATATTCGGAATTTATTTTCTTTGAGTAGTTATAATTACTGGGAAATAATTTCATTTTTAATTTATTCGAGTAATCATTCTCTACTCATCCAGTACCAGCACCATATCCAGCAGCACATGGGGCTTACGTCATCTTTTAATCCTTCCAGAGTTAAATCATTGTTCCAGAGGTTCTTGGTTTTGTTGATGGATTTCAAACTGACCTCCTTTCGTTTAGAATTTTGTATTACAAAGTATATAAACATTATAGCATATTAATGTTAATAATAATATATTAAAAATAATTAATATCCAGGAAAATGAGGTGCTTTTTAAATATTTTGGTTTGACTTTAAGATTTATCTCAAGAATATAAAATAATTGTTTATTTTAAATATAAAAATAAACTGGAATAAAAGTAGAATAGCGAACATTACATACATTAATATTTTAGGAAAAAAACGGCTGTAAATTTTAGCGGGATCAGTTTTGGAGATAGAATTAACTCTATTTTTTAATTTAATCTGGTTAAATAAAATGAATGGGGAGAAGGTAAAATTATAAAAATTTGTCGAAGTGTGTTTTATAGTGGAAAGAGATTTTATTTTTAAAATAATATTCAAAATACTTTTGGATATTTCTTTGGTAGATTTGCCGGAGTATTTAACCACAAGCTTATCACTGTCCTTTTCCTGCTCGGTTCTAATTAAATTATAGGCAATATAAGCAAAGGGGTTAAAAAACAGAAAGTCTCTTAATATCAGGGCAATCCAACCTATAAAATTATCTTTTCTTTTGATATGTGAGAGTTCGTGCTGGATCAGGATTTCCTTTTCACTCCGATTTAAATTTTCTATTAAAGTTGGTGATAGAACAATGGTATGGTTTTTAATACCGGCAACAAAGGGCGAGAAATAATCTCTATGGGTGAGGCTTACAGTGGGTGTTTTCAGTTCTATTTTACTGGCATAATCATCCATAATATTATAAATTTCCGGTACTTCTTTTCTACCTACCCTGTCTTCATATGCCAGTTTTTTATAGAAAAAAAGGAGATTAATCCATCTGATTATCAGTATCATAATTATGCTTATGGATATTAGTAAAAGGATTAAATAGTTGATATTGGAAATAATTAAAGGACCCTTTTCGAAGATTTTAAATACGCCAATTACATTTCTGGGATCCGGAAATCTAAACGCTCCTATAAAGGGTCTTGATTGAAAATGTTGTGTATCAGTGATATTAATTTTTTCAGCGATGACTATAAATGGTTTAATTAGCGGTATGAATAAAAATAAGATTCTTATTTTCGAATCCTTTATTCTGAAAATGAATAAAACAAATAAAACCAGAACCAGACTTACGAAACTGGTGTAAATAATGGGTAAAATGTAGTTTATTAATACTCCCAGAAAAAGCATTTACTTCAATAAAAGTTAATTATGATTTATATTTATTGTAATATGGAAATAAAAAAAATATTTATTAATGTACCGATATGAATCTACCCTGATATGAATATAGACGATAAAAGTATTTTTTGGATTTCTAGAAGTTTATCCATAAAAAGCTTTCTTGATGGTCTTTAAGATATCAGGTAGATTCAACCGGAATAAACAAATCTTTTAATATTTGTCTATTTCTTTTAGTAACTTCTCTATGCCTTCTTTGGATATATTTTTGTTATCAGATAGAAATCTGGAAACCATTCCCTTGGTACTTTCCTCCAGTAACTTATCGGAAACCGATTTTATTATTCTCTTGGAGAGTTCCTTTTTGTCAACTGCGGCAGAATACAAATAAGTTTTGGAAGTTTTATCCTGTTTCAGCAGTCCTTTCTCTGCCAGGGTAGTCATGGTCGACATTACGGTTGTATAAGGAATAAATCCATGTTCTTTATTTTCGATTTCTTTTCTCAGCATATCCTCGTGTACTTCTCTTACGGTTACTCTACCTTTACTCCATATTATTTTCATTATTTCAGCTTCCAGATTGCTTATACTGTTAAGGCCATTTATTCCAATCTCTTCTGATTTTTTCTTAACTTCGCTGCTTTTTGCCATTTTTTTCACCAACCTTTTTAAATAAATTTATCAACCCGTAAATATGTTTTCTAAATAAAACTTGAAATACTTTATACTATTTTTAAGTAAAAATCAAATTGATTTATAACCTTATATTTTAGCTTAATATTTAAGTAATTATTTAATTCGTTATAATCAAAAATAAAAAAAAATATGGTATTATAACATAATATTAATATCGTATATTATATATTCTAACATATAATGAGTAGGAAATAAAATTTTTTTTTATACTTTTATCAAAAACAGATTTAAGGCATTTCTTTTTTAATAATTGTTTTGTGAATGGTTTTAATTTTTTAGAAGATTAATTATCCGAGTTTTTTTGTTTTTGATAAAATTTCTGATCAGGGATTTTATTTAATCTCTAAGTGGTCTGAATCTAAAAAATCCAGAATAAACTATTGACAGTATTAATCTTATATAATATATTTGTAATCTCAGGATAACAGGATTAAGAGGGCATTTATTATAAAAGATTAAATAAGCAGTTAATTAGGCATTATAGTAATGTGTGGCATTATGCTAATAAAGATTGGGAATCGCTTCAGTATTTTGCCATTTTATTTTTAAATAAAATAGTGGTTGATAGAAGAGGTTAAAATTGGGAGTTGGTGCTCCTTAGATGTGGTTGAAAAACACAAGTTATCTTGGAGGCATTCACTGGCCAGAGTATCCGTGTACTCTCAACTGGAAAAATCAAAGTAATCCTGCATTAACTCTTACAAATCTAATTTACATTCATAATTATTCAGCAACACGAATATACAAGAAAATCATTTCTAATTTTTAGGATGTATAGGTTTGGTACACCTTAAACATATGAATATGAAAACTTATTTTAGGATTATATTTAAAATATTGAAATAGGGTATCGAAAGCTATAAAAAATATTTTCATACAGCTTTATTAAGAAAGGAGGTGTTGGTTAGTAAGCTGTCAAAATAAGAAATTTAGGAGGTGGTAAAAAATAAACAAATTTAAAAAAGAGATTTGCTCACCTTTTAGTAAACAGCCAGGTTAACCAAAAGCGAACAAATCTCGTTGGTAATTTTATTAAAATCCGTTTGAAAAGTAAACAGGATGGTTACTTTAATTAAAGAAGGAGAAAATATAAAAATGAAGAAATCATTATTATGGCTAGTAATGCTAATGTTAATTATTTCCATGGCAACCTTGTTATTTGCCGGATGCAAAGGGAAAGCGGCAGAGGAAGAAGGCGCAGCAGGAGCGGTTACGGGTGAGAGAACTGAACTGGCCCAAAAATACAAAAATGCCGAGCCCGGGGAGAAATTTATTATAGGTCATATCACCTGGCAGCTGGCACAGGAATATACAATGATGTGCTACCAGGCTAGTGAACAGGCCTGTAAACAGCTTGGCCTGGAGTTTATGGGTGCAGTAGCGGAATCGGATGCAGCGTGGATAGAAACAACTGAGAGTATGATAGCTGCAGGCGCCAAGGCGATAATCTATAACTGTCCATCAGCAGCTACCTTACCTGAGTTAGCTAGAATCTGCAACGAGAATAACGTATTCATGGCTACTCACTTCGGATATACTGGAGATATGTTCCCCGGGGATCTGGGTCCGAGATGGGTACTGGACAATACACCTCTATCGGATGAACAAACTTACCTTCCGTTAATGCTGCTTTTTGAGAAGATGACAGAGGATGGAAAAACGAAGTTGCTGCACCATCAGGCGCACAAGACAGCTGCTACATGTTCAACGGTTTATATTAACCTCGGAGTTTTCCAGGCCTGGAAAAATTATCCGGAAATAGAATTACTGGGTCACCAGTACGGTAATTGGAATTATGAAGGAGGACGGGAAGCTGCAGAAGCATCACTGGCAATCCGACAGGATTATGAAGGCTTGTGGGGTGCCAATGATTCGCAGACCACGGGTGCCTTAACGGCATGTGAAGACCGTGGTCTGGACATCGGGCCATATACTGCGTCCAGAGATATGGAGATGACCACAGCGGAAGAGATACTTGCTGGAAACTTCCTGGTTACCGCCGGGTTTGCTATACCATACTTTGGAGGAAGAATGGTTCCCATGCTTTATGATATGTGTGTGGGAGCATGGTATCCGCTGGAGGATGAAATGGTTCAATCGGGCAGAATAGACTGTTACGGTAGACCCGGTGAAATCGAACAGCTGGCAGAAGCTGCCGGTATAATGGATCATCCCAGTTTCAAAATAGGTCCGACCGAAGATAACCTGAATCAGATATTGAAACAAATGACGGAAGAAACACCTGAATATCCCTATGACTTCAGGCTCCTTTCCATATCCAAATGCGATGAACTTGGCCTGACATATGACCGTCATGCCGGTGGAGGAACCGAACTGGGCCAGCACGATTACTACTTCCCGGCAACTCTGGATAAATTCGGAAGCATCGATGCCTTAAAGGCACACGTTGCTGCTCTCCATGAGTACTTCCTTGACTTCAGTTGGGCTGATACTTGGGATGAAGCAGAGGCATATGCAGAACAGTTCCCACCTGAACTAAAAATAGAACCTATATGGGAATAAGATAAAACGGTTATATTCCCCTTTTTACCGCTCTTGGTGGTTGGGACTAGGATGGATTAACATGGTAAAGCGAGCAGATTCTTCGTTGATGGAGGTTAAGGGTATTTACAAAACCTTTGGTGGAATTGTGCATGCTCTGGATGATGTTGACATAGCAATACATAAAAATGAAATAGTGGGTGTAGTAGGAGAAAACGGAGCCGGAAAGTCTACGCTGATGAAGATTCTGGTAGGTGTTTATCCTCCGGATAAGGGAGAATTATATCATGAAGGTGAGAAAGTTCCCTTTCCTAGAGATCCGAAAGAAGCGGCAAAAAGGGGAATATCTATAGTTTATCAGGAAAAAGGTGTCATACCGCAATTAAAAGTATATCAGTTCCTGCTTCTGGGTCATGAAGAAAAATATACAAGAGTTCTGGGCCTGAGTGTGGCTAAAATGAAAAAACAGGCCTGTGAAATATTGGAAGAATTCCGTATAAAATGTGATCTGGAGAACTTCATGTATGAACTACCTCTTTCTACCCAAAAGATGGTTGAAATAGCCAGAGCCATTCTTAGTATAAAACTGGAGCATGGAAATGACGACATTACCTCAATGATAATATTAGATGAACCCACGGCGCCTTTAACTATTGAGGAAAGACGCGAGCTATTCAGCGATATATTAAAAATGAAGAAAAATGCTTCCTTCATCTTCGTTTCGCATATCATACCAGAAGTAATGGAATTCACGGACAAAGTGAATGTGCTGAGGGATGGAAAGTTAGTTGCGCACTACGATTTATCCAAAGATAAAATAACCGAGGAAAATCTATTCAGGGATATAGTGGGCAGGGAATCTTCGGGATATATCCATAAACCGGAGGTTAAAAAAATTGTAAGCGAAGAAGTAGTTCTGTCAACCAAAAATCTTATTAAAAATGGATGTTATTATGATATTTCATTTGACCTTCATAAGGGAGAATGCATAGGAATCTTTGGGCCGGCAGGATCTGGTAAAAGTGAGATACTAAATACGATCGCCGGCATTATGAGTTTTGAGGAGGGGGTTCTGATAGTCGGAAATAGAAGGGCCAGAGTAAAGGAACCTCCCCATGCCAGGTTGGCCAGAGGTGTCGGGTATTTCTCGGGAGAAACTGGAAAAGAACTATTTTTCAACTGGCCTATTATTAAAAATATTTCAATAGTAAATTTAAGAAAAATATTAAGAAAATTTTTCCCCATGATAAATTTCACCCTGGAGAAAAAAATGGCTGAGGAGATTGTGGAAAAACTGAAGATAAAAGCTCCTGGTGTAGATACGGAATGCTATTCATTGAGCGGCGGCAATAAGCAGAAAGTTTCTGTGGGGAAATGGTTCAAAAGAAGCCCCGAGATACTTTTACTGGAAGACCCAACCATAGGAATAGACGTAGGAGCCAGAAAGGATATTTATGAATCTATTTTCGAGATGAAGAAAAAAGGCATTTCCATGATTCTTGCAAGCGATGACCCTAAAGAATATTCCGTATTATGTGACAGGGTAATGTTTATGAAGAACGGAAGAATTCAAAAAATCCTTAATCCTGAAGAATTCAAGGAGGTTATATCAAAGTGAAAATTATAAATAGAAAAAAGATATTACCTTCCATAATTCAAACTTTTAAAACTCATCCCGTGATTCTGGTATTGCTGAGTCTGATAATACTGTTCTCAGCCTTATACCCGGAAAGATTTTTATCACCACTTAATTTCTCAACCATTCTAAAGCAATTTACCACTCTTACATTATTTGCACTGGGTCCCTCAATTGTGGTGGTAACTGGCTCGCTGGACTTATCTTTTGTTGGAATATGGATGCTGGGCGGTGTCTTGGTGTGGTTTTTCATGCCGGTACTGGGAATATTTTCAATTGTGGTTATTCCCCTGCTGGGATTGGCTACCGGCTTCCTGGTTGGAGTAGTGCAGGTTAAGGCAAAAATACCCTCATTTATACTGACCTTAAGTTTATTGGTAACATACTGGGGATTAACCGCTCTGATCTCCGGCGGATATCCCCGTTCTGTACGCGAGTATGAGGTTATAACCACGCGGCTGATAAAATATGTTCCAACCGCTTTTCTATTATCTGTACCTATAATAGCTGCTGCTATATTTATTATGATGCGGACCAGGATAGGTACCTATCTATATGCTATTGGTTCAAATGAAGAGGGGGCACAACTGGCAGGGATAAATGTTGATAGATACAAGATTCTGGCTTTTACCTTAAGTGGAGTGTTTACCGGTATTGGATCCATTGTTCTGTTTTCACACCTGGGAAGTACGGCACCGGTGGAACTGAACCTAAACAATATGGTCTGGCCTCTGGTAGCTATAGTTCTGGGTGGGACACCGCTTATAGGCGGAAGCGGCGGTCCCCAAAGAACTATACTGGGCGCCCTGACCTTTACCGTATTTTACCGGGGATTGTATCTTTCACTACTGCACCCGGAGATAATAGAATTGCTAGTGGGTTTACTATTGATCATATCCATTGTAGTCAGCACCAGGGGATTAAAAGGAGTAACAATAACATGAGTGACGGGAAGGCAATTACAAGACTACGGTCCCCCTGGCTTGGAAGAAATATGGTCACTATAGGACCTATAATCGCTGCTGTAGTGATAATAGCCGGCTTCCAGATTATAAATCCTTTATTTCTCAGCTATCAGGGAACAATAACGCTGGTCTATGCAATGTCATATTTTCTGATAGCCGCCTGTGGATTGACTTTCGTTATAATGATGGGTTCTTTTGATTTTTCGGTGGTAAGCTTGTTAAAGCTTGCGGCACTCATGTGCGTGCTGTATATAGATAGGATGGGACTTATGGTAATTCCTTTTTCTCTGGCGGCATGTGTGAGTTTCGGCTTCATCAATGGATTACTGGTTACCAAATTCAACGTTCCCTCTTTTATGGCAACGCTGGGCGTTTCTATCGTAGTTGAAGGGATAGCGCTGTATCTCTCCAAAGGTTTTCTTCATATAATATATAATGAGACTTTTAGAGCTCTTGCCACCACCTATATATTGGGATTGCCATCGATATTTTATTGGGCAATAGGAATCTGGATCATAAGTACATTCATAGCTTTATGTATGCCTTTTGGAAGACGCACCTATGCAGTGGGAGGGAATTTGATAGGTGCAGGACTTTCAGGTATAAATGTGGAGAGGCATAGAATTTATGTTTTCATGCTCAGCGGCTTTTACGCCGGCCTGGCGGGGGTTTTATATATGGCACAGATGGGAGGAGGCTCTATGGAGATTGGAACGGATTTGGCCATACCCCTTTTTGCCAGTGTGGTTGCCGGTGGAACTGCTCTTACCGGAGGTATAGGAGGTCCTCATAGAACTTTGTTCGGAGTGATCATTATTACCTGGATTAAAGCCGGAATGCTAATGATGGCAATAGGCCGCGACATCCAGATGATAGTTTTTGGTCTGATTGCCATAATTATGAGTATAGCTACCATAGATAGAAAAAGAATAAAAATTATTAAGTAAGGCTCACTGATTTTTCTCACCAAAGATTAAAAATACTATGTACCAACGGGTATTTAATTGTATTTATAAATTTATAAATTAAAATACAAATTAAGGAGAGGCAGAAATATAATTTTACTTACCTGTGGTTAATTTAAATTTTTAATTTAATTTCAAAGTGTGATTTTAATTAATGTGGAGGTGATTAAATGAGATTTGAAGGAAAAACGGTCGTAATTACCGGTGCCGGAAGAGGAATCGGAAGAGCCTACGCCCTTGGTTTTGCCAGGGAAGGAGCAAATGTAGTAATTGCCGATATCGGAGTTGATAATGCCAATCAGGTTGTTGGGGAGATTAAAAAGATACAGAGTAAGGCACTGGCAGTCAGGGTGGATGTAAGTAAAAAAGAAGAGGTAGAAAAATTAATCAGCACTGCCGTGGATAGATTTTCCGGAATCGATATTCTGGTTAATAATGCCGGAATATGGTTTTCAGGCTCGGTACTGGAATCATCTGAGGAAATATGGGATAAATTATTCGAAATAAACGTTAAGGGTACTTTTCTGTGCACCCAAGCTGCTGCCAGAGAAATGATCAAACAAAGAAAGGGAAAAATTGTTATAGTTTCATCGATTGCTGCAATTGTCGGCCAGCCCAATCTGGCGGCATACAGCGCCTCCAAAGGAGGAGTTCTTTCATTTACCCGTGTTGCGGCCCTGGAACTGGCTCCCTATAATATAAATGTGAATGCTATTCTTCCGGGGACGACCGATACGGAAATGGCAGAAGAAGCCCTGCGTGATCCCACTATAAGAAAGGCACTTACCGATAATATACCTCTGGGCAGGCTGGGAAAACCAGATGATCATGTAGGAGCCGTTCTTTACCTGGCCTCCGAGGAAGCTGACTGGTGTACCGGCCAAACTCTTATCGTAGACGGCGGTTATTCGATGATTTAGGGTGGCGGTGAATACTTTTCGGTTTTTGGTGTCTAAATATTAAAAAATCTAAAATAAACTATTGACAGTATTTGTCATATATAATATATTATGTAATCACAGGATAACAGGATTAAGAGGTTATTTTGGGAGAGCAAATTAAGATAAGCAAAAAGAAATTTATAGATCACACCAGTCCTTTACCTTATTATTTTCAACTGAAAGAACTTTTAGTCAATGAAATCAGAAAGGGGAGGTTAAAATCAGGCCAGCAGATTCCTTCCGAATTCAAACTCTGTGAGCAATTTAAAGTAAGCCGTACTGTAGTTCGCCAGGCCATAAGCAGTTTGGTGCAGAGCGGGTACTTGAATCGGGAAAAGGGACGAGGAACATTTGTAACCAGGCCTAAAATTACGGAAAACCTCTTTCAAAATCTTACCGGAACCTATGAAGATATGCTGGCACGGGGTATAAAGCTGGATACCAAAGTACTGGAAAACATCAAGTGGGAAGCTGACAGTGAAATTCTGGAAATACTTAAGCTGAAATCCGGGGAACCGGTAATTAAAATAAAAAGGCTGCGTTTCATTAATAACGAACCAATTGCTCTGGTAACTACTTACCTCCCTTATAAAATTTGTCCTTCACTGCTTAAGGAAAATTTAACCAATCGGTCACTTTATGGTGTTCTTGAAGATAAGTATACTCTCAAAATTTCTAATGGGAGGCGTTCTTTGGAAGCAGTGTCAGCGGATAAAAAAGAAGCCACATTATTAGGAATAAAAGCTGGTGCTCCCCTGATGTTATTAAACAGTATAAGCTACCTTGAAGACGGTCGTCCCATAGAGTATTTCAGTGCTCTTCACCGGGGAGATCGAAGTAAATTTGTGGTATCGCTTATCCGTGTTAGAAATCGTTCCGAAACATCAATAAATGATAGATTTTTCTCCGACCTCCGGGATACCGGTATGGTATCACCTTAAAAATAATGAAAGCTTGATTCCTATAGGATTAGTTCCTTGTTTTAAGGGTAATGGACATTGAAATAATTAGTACCAGAAGGCATACCAGATTGAATATTAACTATTTGTATGAGACAGAAGAGATATAAATAATAAAATAATCGGAGTAAACAATTTAATGGGCGTCTTTTTATTATAAAGAGGTGTGGTTGAGAAGGAATTATTATCTTTGAGATTTGATGGCGAAAGGAGGTGCAGGTAAATATTTTTAAAAAGAAAATTTTAGGAGGTGGTGAAAAGTAAATAAATTTAAAAAAGAGGGGAGATTTGTTTACCTTTTGCACAATAGTTGAATTGCTTAAAAGCAAACAAATCTCGCGAGCTAATTTTATTAAAAACTGTTTAAAAAGTAAACAGGAGAGGATATAAAGATGAAGAAAACATTATTATGGATGTCAATTTTAATAATCAGTTTATCTATGATGACATCTTTTGTGTTGATAGGTTGTAAAGAAGAAGCAGCTCCACAAGAAACTACAACACCAGCTGAAGAAGAAGCGGCACCGGCCGAAGAAGCACCGGAAGTAGTAGAATCTGTTGAAGCTCCCGATGTTATAAGGATCGGCTGGACACCGCCGGATATCACCGGAGTATTCAGGACAGCTACTGATTACTTTATTCTGGCTGCTACTGATGCAAGAGAGAAAGCAGGAATCAATGTTGATATTATATCCCAGGCCCCTGTTAGCCATACTGCTTTCGGAGAACAGGTAGCTATCATCGAAGACTTTATAGCTAGAGATGTAGATGTTATTGCTATTTCTCCTATAGAGGTGGAAGTAGTAATTCCGGCTATACAGAAAGCCAATGAGGCAGGGATTCCAGTAATAGTGGTAAACTTACTGGAGCCAATTGAAGGTGTGGATGTAGCTTCATACATCGGGTTCGATAATACCATAGCTGCGGAAATATCCGGTTATGCTCTGGTTGACTATTTCGGCGGACCGGGTGTTCTAGGTACAGGTGAAGAAGTAGCTATAGATCCCGGCACTTATCTGGATCTTGCCTGGTGGGAAAACGTATATAAGGATGTTGATCCGGCTACTATAGATGTTAATGCCAAAGTAGCTATAATAGAGGGTGTTGCCGGCGGATTTTTCTCACAGGCACGTCTTAATGGTTTCCACAATGTAGTTGATCAGTATCCGGGTATCGAGATAGTGGGTACCCTTGCTGCAGATTGGAACCGTGAGAAAGGAATAAATGCAGCCGATGACTTCCTGACTGCAAATCCTCCAGGAGAACTTGATGCAATCTGGGCTGCATCTAATGAAATGGGATTGGGAGCCATGCTTGCATGCGAAGCTGCCGACCGACTGGAACTGGCAGGTGAAGGTGAAGTAGGCGATCCCTATGTTGCCATCTTTACTAATGATGTAACCCCGGAGTCAGCAGATAGAATGAAAGAAGGTAAGCTGGTAGCCGAAACTCATCATGGATTCCCAGAATGGGGCTGGTATGGTACCGAGTTTGCAGTAACACTGGTTTATGGCGGACAGGTTCCGGAAATCTTCGATATCAGACCAAGAACTATGTACAAGGATAATGCAGATTTGTTCTATCCTGTTCCTGCCCTTGAAGAAATTGATTGGGATGCCATAAAGAATGGTGAATCACCAAGAATGTAGTAACCATAATATGTAAGTAATTATAGACTTACGGGCTTTTTAGGAGCAGAACCGCCTTTACGTATACGAGATAACAGGCGGTTCTGCTGTAAATAGTGAGTAAAAATATAAGTAAAAAATTGAGGAATAACCAGATAAAAGAGTTTTATAAAGAGAGATAAAAATGAGGTTAAATAATAAAGTTGCCATAATAACCGGGGCTGGATCCGGAATTGGAGCGGCAACAGCAGTATTATTCGGAAAAGAAGGAGCCAGAGTTATAGTTGTTGATATTGATCGTAAAAAAGGTATGGGCACGGTAAACTTAATTAAAAGTAATGGCGGAGAGGCTGTTTTTATTCAGGTGGATGTGTCAAAGGCCGATAGTATAGAGAATATGGTAAAATCTGCTGTTAAAACTTACGGTAAACTTGACATCCTGATAAATAATGTCGGCATATATATACAGGCAGATGTAGTTGAAACAGAGGAAAAGGACTGGGACCGGATTATGGATATTAATCTCAAAAGTGCTTTTTTATGCTGCAAGTATTCCATCCCGGAAATGATGAAAAATAAGAAAGGCGGCGTTATTGTAAATGTCGGTTCCGAAGCTGGGATTGTAGGTATAAAAAAACAGACGGCATACAACGTTTCCAAGGCCGGTATTATAGCTCTTACCAGAAGCCTGGCCGTAGATTTTGCCCGGTATAATATAAGAGCCAACTGCGTGTGTCCCGGTACTACGGAAACTACTCTGGTAAAGGATGCTTTGGCTAAGGCTTCGGATTCAAAAAAAGCCCGCCGTGAACTCGAGTCGGTACGGCCTGCCGATAGGCTTGGCCGGCCTGAAGAAATAGCTGCCGGGATATTATATCTGGCTTCAGATGAATCCCCCTATGCCACCGGTGCAGTACTATCAATTGATGGAGGCTATACTGCTCAATAAAACAGGATATTGGGAAATGTATTATTAAGATGGTTGATGAAATAGATAAGAAGACTGGTATGCCTTTCGTTAAACAGGGATAATAAAAACCAGGCTTATAATCTTGCGCAGCTGACAGATCCAGAAGTAGAGTCGAATTTATTAACATATAATTTATTAACCAGAGAGGATAATAGATACTATGACATTACCGGTGTTAGAGGTTAAAGGTCTTGATAAAAGTTACGTCGGAGTTCATGCTCTTGATAATGTAGATTTTGACCTTTATAAAATGGAAATTCACGCACTGCTTGGAGAAAACGGTGCGGGCAAATCAACTTTTATGAAAATACTGGATGGTTCTGTAATTAAAGATGGAGGTAAAATTTTTATCGATGGTCATGAGGTTAATATATCAAACCCTCATCAGGCTCAACAATTGGGGATAGGTATGGTTTACCAGGAGTTAAGTCTTATACCCAATCTAACCGTAGCTGAAAATATTTTCCTGGGTAGATGGCCCAGAAAAAAATTATTCGGATCCATTGACTGGCAGCAAATTTATAAAAAGTCGGGAGAGGCTTTAAAAAAACTTGGTGTAAGTATTAATGTAAAAGAACGAGTAAAAAATCTGGGGATGGGTGAGCGGCAGTTAATTGAAATAGCAAGGGCTATATCCATGAACGTAAAAATTCTTTTGCTTGATGAACCTACCTCCGCTCTATCCGATGAAGAAAGGGACCGGCTCTTTGCTATGATTAAAACGCTCAAAAAAACAGGAGTAAGTATAATTTATGTATCACACCGCCTGTCGGAGGTTCCTCAGATATGTGACCGGGTGACTGTTTTAAGGGATGGTAAAAAAATAGATACTCTGCCCATCGATAAAGCTGACGAAGAAACCTTGATTAAGATGATGGTGGGGAGAAACCTCGGAGAAAAATTTCCCAAAGAGAAAATAAAGGAAGGCAAAGAAATTCTAAAGATAAAGAATTTAACCATAAACGGTAAGCTAAATAGCCTTAACTTAAAATTGCATCAGGGTGAAGTTTTGGGAATTTTTGGAATCATGGGAGCAGGGCGCACAGAGTTTGCCCGGGCTCTCTTTGGAATCGATAAAATAGAAAAAGGGGAAATCTTTGTCAATGGCAGGAAAGTTAATATATCTTCCCCGGAAATTGCAATCGGGGAAGGAATAGGCTACCTGACCGAAGATAGGCAGGGCGGTTTATTGATGAGAATGGCTATTCCCCAGAATATTACTCTACCAAGCTTGAAGAGATTCAACAGATTTGGTTTTCTCAGGCATGGTGATGAAAGAAAGACTGCCGCCAGATATATCGAGGAAATGGGTATAAGTACACCTAAACTGGATCAAAAGGTGGAATTTTTAAGCGGAGGTAACCAGCAAAAAGTTGCTCTGGCAAGATGGCTTTGTAGCCAGTCAAAGATACTGATTCTGGACGAGCCTACCAGGGGAATCGATGTCGGAGCAAAAATAGAAGTATACCGTTTGATAAATGAATTATCCAAATGCGGAGTCGGTATTATATTACTTTCATCCGAACTCCCGGAAATACTAAATATGTCTGATCGTATTTTAGTTATGAGTGACGGCTCCTTTGTTGGTGAATTTAAGGGAGGAGAAGCATCACAGGAAGATTTACTGAGAAGTGTAGTAGTTAAATAATATCTTTAAGTTGAAAGGGACATATAGAATGGTAAAGAAATCATCAAAATTTAAGTTTTTAAATTCAGAATGGTGGAAATCACTGGCAACATCACGGCAGAAACGGGCAAGAATTTTGATTACTACAATTATCCTGGCCATAGGCAGCGTATTTTTATACTATACATTAACGGCACCGGGATTTTTAACTATTGGAAACGCAGTTAATATGGCTCAACGTATGCCGGCTGATATTATTGTGGCCGTGGCTCAGACGCTGGTAATCATCGGAGCAGGCATCGATCTTTCCGTGGGTGCCGTTCTTGCCTTTTGCGGATCGTTAACTGCGGTATCGTTCTGCTACTGGGGTCTGCCGGTTCTGGTATCGATAAGCCTGGGACTGGTGTCGGGATTAGTAATAGGAAGTATTACCGGTTTAATTATCACCAAAGCAAGAATTCCCGATTTTATAGCTACTTTGGGTATGATGGTAACCATTCGTGGGTTGGCTTTGATTTTAACCGGAGGATTGCCGGTTCCCTCCCATGTAACCGCAGTAAAACTCAGAGCATATTTACCGCCGCAGATAATATATCTGGGGAGCGGAAAAGTAATTGGGATACCTATTGCCCTTATAATTTCATTGGCTATGGTTGTTATAGGCTGGCTGATTTTAAGTCATACTTCGCTGGGAAGATCCATTTATGCGATAGGAGGAAATAGAGAAGCTGCAGCCATATCGGGTATAAATGTTGATTTTACCAAAATTAAAATTTATGCACTTTCGGGACTGTTATCTGCACTGGCAGGCATAATACTAATCGGCCGGATGAACTCTGCTAATGCTTTAATGGCAGATTCTACCAATCTGGACAGTATTGCCGCTGTGGTGATCGGTGGAACGGACCTGTTCGGCGGCCAGGGCGGCGTCGTCGGCTCATTATTTGGTGCTGGTGTATTAAGCGTATTGAAAAATGTATTGAATCTTCATAATGTACATGATTTTGCTCAGAGGGTATTCACCGGTATTCTAATAATCGGAGTGGTGGTAATAGACCAGTTAAGGCGAAGATTTACACGTTAACCTTTTCTTATTAATACCGCTGAAGACAGCTTAAAATTGCATCAACTATCAGGGCGTATTAACCCTGAGATCGATTTTTCGATATTTTTTGCTTTTGGTTTAAAACTATTTTTTTCTTACCTTTTTGATTATCTCTAAAACTTCGGAAGTCAAACCGGCAATTTCATCATATTTTTCTTCGGATACCAGATTTTTGCTTACCAGTTTCGAACCCATTCCGATACATACCACGCCGGCTTCGAACCATGCTTTTATATTACTTTCTTCTGCAGTAACCCCTCCGGTGGGCATTAATTTTGACCAGGGCATGGGACCTAGAATATTTTTTACAAAAGCCGGTCCCCCCACGGTCGAACCCGGAAAAATTTTGACGATTTCGGCACCGTACTCTTCTGCAGTAGATACTTCGGTTGCAGTAGCTGCACCGGGAATATAGGCAACTTTTCTCCTGTTACACAGCATGGCTATTTCCTTGTTAAAGGATGGCCCCACGATAAAATTTGCTCCCATACCCATGTAAAGGGCAGCTGTAGGGGCGTCAATCACCGAACCTACTCCTACGATCAAATCGGGATATTTTTTTAGGCTGAATTTTATTAAGTCGGAAAAAACCTCTGCTGCAAGATCTCCTCTGTTTGTAAACTCCAGTATCCGCGAGCCTCCCTTTGCCAGAGCTTCGGTGACCTTTTTTGTCTTTTCGATATCCTTATTGTAAAAGAGTGGTATCAAACCGTCTTCCATCATGGTGTTGTAAACAGTAATCCTGTCGAATTGCGCCATTTTTCCTCCTTTTTATTTTTTTATCTAAAAGAATTTGCGATATCAACCAGACGATTGAACAATTCTTTATCTATTTCAAGATGAAGAGCCTGAAAAATTACCTGTGTCCATCCGTGTATGAAGTACATCCATCCGTCTTCCACTGTTACGTTACGCAGATTTTTCTGTTTTTCAGCTTGATGCATAAAGTCAAGCTCTCCTCTGTAGTTAAATTCCCAGGCCAGACCATTTTTTGGAAAAAATCCCTTATTCGTTATCGGTGATCCGGGAGTATCTTTTCCCATACCGGTAGCATTAATAACAACACTAAAAGGGGGGAGTGAACCCATTATTTTGTCATTTACTTCCGGGTTTTGGTTATGGATATATTGGATATTGATACCGGTCTTTATTTTCTGGATGATTTCCATTAAATGATCCAGCCTGGGCTGGCTTCTGTTTACCACAATAATTTTTTGGGGCCTATCGGAAGGTTCCCTTTTGGTTATCATGTAAAGTATGGTGGCGATACTGGATCCTCCTGCTCCAAAAATTAATAGGTTTGCCTTTGTCTTTGCAAAATATCCTTTATCGACTATATGTTCAAAGGAAAGTCCGGAACTTATGGGGTCTTTGGCGTATCCTTCCAGCTTCCCATTATTTTTTGAAATAGATGATACTTCATTAAGTAGCAGGGCATAATTATCGAAATAATCAAACATATCTTCTGCAGCAGTGTATAAATCCATTTTATGGGTGGTTACCAGGGCACCGATGGAATTGGGATCATATTTAATCTGTGCCACTGCCTGTCTGTAATTTTCAGGGTCATCATGAATTTTTAAATCCATACCTTCTATTGATATCTCCGGCCTTCCCAGTTCATTCATCCATGAAGGAAAAATTTTCATTATGGATGATTTCGAAGTAGTTACTCCGATGAAATAAAAGGTTGGTTTTTCTTTTTTTATTATTTTATAATTCTTCGGTTCACTGTTTTTCACTTAAAAACTCCCTGTAATTTAATTGTCTCCTGTTGCTTTACTGGGCTCTACCACTATAAATTTTGGTTTTTCGCCCTTTAAGACAGCAATACAGTCTTCCATAGCCATTCTTCCCATTTCATTTGCGGCCATATCGGTGGCTGCTCCCATATGGGGGGTAACTACAACCTGGGGCAGGGACAGCAGTGGATTGTTGGGTTCAGGGGGTTCTTTGTAAAAGGCATCCAGTGCTGCTGCCCGGATATGGCCGCTTTTTAAACTCTGATACAGGGCATCCTCGTCTATCAGTTCTCCCCGTGAGGTATTGATTAAAATGGAACCTTCTTTCATTTTGTCCAGAAATTCTTTGTTTACCATTCCGGAAGTTGCCGGGGTAACCGGCAGGTGAAGTGATATGAAGTCAGATTTACCGAGCAGATGGTCCAGGGAACAATATTCTATATTATGTTTTTCTTCGAATTCGGAATTTCTGTGAGGATGATAGGTAACCAATTTGCAATCGAATCCTTTTAATCTGAACACAATTTCTTTAGCTATACTACCCAGACCTATCAGACCGAATACTTTTCCCTGCAAGGTAATGCCCTTTAATCTGGGCCACTGCCCCTTTTTGGTTTCGACGTTGGCATAGGGGATGGAACGGGCAGCGGCAAGAGCGAGACCAATAGTTAATTCCGCTACCGAGACGGAGTTTGCTCCCGGCGTATTGGTTACATAAATACCGGCCTCTTTTGCGGCTTCTATATCCACCCTATCATAACCAGAGCCATATCTGGAGATTACTTTTAGATTTTTGGCCCGGGAGATTACAGTTTTATTTATCTCGTCAAGCCCGGCAATCATTCCATCAAAATTTTCTATTGTGGGGGCCAATTCTTCCGCACTCAACGGTTTTCCTTTGGTGTTATACACCACTTCTTTTACCATTTCCTCCAGTTTTAGTTTTAAATTTTTATCATATTTACCGTAACTGGTTGGTGTTATTAAAATACGGCATTCTTTCAGCATCTTTCTCTGCATGCTCTCTTTGCTCCTTTTATAGTAATAATACTAATGTATAATGTTAAAATCATTTCCATTTTGGGTTATCGATTATTTTTGGTCTGCCCTTATCTTCAATGAGTAATTTTCTGAATCCTTTGGTTTCTATAGTTGCATAGTCATGGCCGGCATGTGCCGGGTAAATAAACAGCATCACCAGATCGTCACTGCCGGTGTTTATCGAGCGATGAGCCCATCCTCCCGGAACATATAAAGCAGTGTACGGTAGTAATTCTTCGGCCAGACATTCGCCTTCCGGTGTTTCCATCATCATATAACCATACCCCTTAAGGCAGAGGTAAAGTTCCGCCGTTTCCAGTATGGAGTGGAAATGGCCCTTGGTCATAAAATATTCCCTGCCTACTTTACCGGGATGTACGATAGTCAATCCCTGTATCAGCTCGCCTTCTATTTCAGGAACTAATTTTTCGTATACCTCATATAACACTCTGTCTTCTTTTTTAATCATTTCCTGGTAGCTGTTCTCATCCAGATATTGATTCTCCATTGAAGAGAGTTTTCTTACGATGTGTGAATCAGGATTTGAAATGGTTTTGTTTATTAAATCTATTCTGAAAGTAAATGGTTTAATTCTGCTTTTTTTCTCTTCCATGATTCTCCTTTTGCCAATATATCAATTAAAGCATAAAAAATTTTGTGTATTTTTTTTAATGATATTTTCGATATCGCCCTTTTTCGCACCTGAATCCAAAAGCTTCTCTACAATATCCTTAAAAAAACCGGCCAGACCCCTTTTTCTGCTAATACTTTCCCAGGATAAGTTATCTTTTATATCACTTCCTATCATTATGGAACTACTGTGGCCCTCTTTAATCATTTCAATCAGAAGGGGCCATAAATTTTTTTCCGGTTCATATTTGGGGCGATTAAAGGTATCGTACTCCAGATAAATCGATTTATGGGCCAGATGTTTGTGTAATTTTATATCAGCTCTTTTATCCATGTGACATAACATAACTTTTGAAAGGGGTATTCCTTTTTCTTCAAAAAGTATTACCAGATTTTCTACTCCCAGACCTTTATCGGTGTGAACGACCAGGGGAGCACCAGTAGCCAGAGAAGCCTCCACTGCTGCTTCGGTCAGTGTTCTATACTGGCCTTTAAGGATGCCGGTAAAGGCGATTTTTATAGCACCGGCTTTTACCTTATTATTTTTGTAATTGGCGTCTGCTGTTTCTGTCAAATAATTTTTTACTTCCTCTTTAAAGAGAATAGCTGCATTTTTTTTGCTCATTTTCCATATTGGTGAATCGGGTTGGTAATAAATTTTCTTATGAAACCCGGTGACTGAAATAATGTTTACTCTGGTTAGTTCGGATAGTTCCAGTAATCTATTTGCGTTTCTGCCGCAGCCTACCGGTTGACAATCTATAACTGCGGCGTGGCCATCGGATATATTTTTAATTTCTTCATCTTTAAATTTATTTAATTCTTTTTTTATTATGGAGAAGTTATTTATCACCGGCCTGAGATATTTATCTTTAGAATCACTATTTATCTTATCTATCCATAAATGGGAATGTGAATCAATGATTCCCAGATCGTCTTTTTTTATCTTACCTTTTACTGTTTGTACCGAATCTTTCATTGTCGATAAAATATATTAATAATTAATCTTTTACTTTTTTAACCCCTTACCTTTTCCATATCCGCAAATATGTTTTTGGTGTCCTCTAGTAAAAATTTATAGTAGTTCACGTACTGTTTGTAAAAATTATGTTTTTCCGCATCTGGTTCGATTCTGTATCTGACTTCATTGAATCTGTCCGCGGTATTTTTTAAATCATCAAATACGCCGGTGGCATAACCGGCCAGTATCGAAGAACCAAGCACCCCGAATTCTTCTCTATTTAATTTTTCATAGGGGATTCCCAGAACATCCGATTTTATCCCGTTCCATAATTTGCTTTTAGCACCGCCTCCTATAACTCTGGCTTCTTCGAATATGATTTCCGGGACCAGCTTTTTTTCAATGTTCATGTAAATAGCATATTCATAAGCCACTGCTTCCAATAAGGACCGGTACAGGTGGCCGATATTATGTTTCCAGCTCAGGCCTATCCAGCTGCCTTTAAGATTAGGAGAGTTTGGGCAAACTCTCCCTCCCATGTGCGGTATGAAGAAAAGCTTCTCCGAACCCTCTTTTATTTTGGATGCCATGTCGTCCAGATACCGGTAAGGATCTTTGATTGATTTTCCAGTAGAATTTTTTTTGAGTCCCATTATTTCATCCCTGAACCATCTTAAGTTCAACCCGCCGCCATTAATATAAGCCAGGGAATACCACAGATCTTCGGAAGCCAGTCTTGCTGTAAATAATGTTTTATTTTCCACGTCGGGTTTGAATTTATCAAGGCACACCGAGAATACGGATGCTGTACCGGCTACATCGAATACCATGCCCGGTCTATTAAAAGCAGCTCCCAGCATGTTGGCTGCAGTGTCCCCACAGCCGGCAGCAATAGGTATACCCTGGATCAATAAGGACTCCTTGGCAGCTTTACTGCTTAGCTTTCCTATCACTTCCCAGGGTTTAATAATTCTGGGCAGTTTTTCCATAGGCAGGCCGAATTGTCCGCACAAATCCTCCGACCAGCGTTTATTTAATATATCGGCAAAACCGCTAAAATGAAGGAATGTATAATCTATGTATGCTTCCGAAGCCTTAAGATCGGCCAGCTTGCCGGCTACGTAAGCGGAGGGCATAATAAACTTAGCAATTTTTTTAAAAACCTGAGGTCTTTCGTTTTTCCACCAGAGCATTTTTGGCCCATGGGTAAATGAAGGGGGGCCTCCGGTTAAAGAAATTATTTTGGATTCTTCTTCTTTTAATTTTTCAATGTAGGGAGCACAGCGGGTGTCCAGCCAGGAATCGTAAGGTGTTGCCGCATGCCAGTTTTTGTCTATGGAACAAATACCGGCCATTTGGCCGTCTATGGCAATTCCTTCTATATTTTTTACTTCTATATTGGATTTCTGAACACATTCCTTTATGGTATTGATTACGGAAGCATAAATTTCGTCAGAATCCTGCTCCACTGCACACAATTCCGGATAGTGAAGTTTCGATTCTTCGAAAGCTTCCGATATAAGATTTCCGGAGCTGTCGAAAATAGCAGATTTTGTACCATTAGTACCTACATCAACACCTACTAAGTATGTTTTTTTTGACAATTTTTAATCCTCTGAATCCACTGTTTAATTATTAATAAATAAAACTTTTAAATTTTCCGGTGACACTGCACTGGAGAAAGCTTTCTCTGCTTCCTGAAGTTTAAATTTTTTACTGATTAGTTTTTTTAAATCTATTTTCTTGGATGCTGCCAATTCCAGTGATTTATGATATTGAGTAACGCTGGAGCCTGTGGTACCGGTTACTATAACCTGTTTGTAATGAACTATATTAGATTTGAAATTTATGATTTCGATACCTTTCGGTAAACCTCCGAAGAACACTATTCTTCCACATCTGGCGATAAGATCCAGGCTCTCTTCCTGGGCTCTGACCGATGATACCGCAGTTATTATTACATCGGGACCCCGGTTATAACTTAATTTCATCAGGGTATCTTTTAAATTTTGCTTTTGGGGATTAATAACATAATCGGCTCCTACTTCTTCTGCAATTTTTATACGTTCGGGAACCATTTCACTCACAATTACTTTTTGAGCTCCTTTTAATTTTGCCAGCATCAGGTTTAAAATTCCCATGGGGCCGGCACCTATAATAAGAACGATATCCGAAAGGTTAATACCGGCGGATTCTATACCGTTAAATGCGGCCGAAAGCGGCTCTATCAAAGCCCCTTCTTCAAAAGTCAGATTAAGGGGTAAGGTAAAAATATTTCCCTGGGATATATATGAGAATGGGACCCTTACTAATTCGGCAAATGCTCCATCCATACTTATACCAAAAGCTTGGTAGTTTTCACAGAGGTTGGTTAGACCCCTGAGGCACTCTCTGCAGTGGCCGCACCCGATATTGGGAGCGATAGAGACTCTCATTCCTTTCTTTAGATTTTTTACCTTTTTCCCTGTTTCTGCTATCTCTCCGGAGAACTCATGTCCCAGTATGATAGGTTTATCATCGGGGTTTTTAAAGTGTCCGAATTCTTTAATTTTTAAATCAGTCCCGCAAATGGAAGCTGCTTTTACTTTCAAGAGAAGTTCGTTTTCGGAAATTTCAGGAACTGGAACATTTTCTACATCTAATTTTTTTTTGCCTTTGTAAATTACAGCAATCATTATGTTTTTATGTTATATTCACCGGTTGACCTTTTAAAATCGAATAGTTCGCAGCTATGACTGCTTCCACTGCTTTTTTGCCATCCAGGCCGCCTACTGCAGGTTCCTTTTTATTTATTATACACTCAATAAAATGTCTGTCTTCAGCAATGTAAGCTTCATGAAATCTTTTTTTCCAGCTAATTACCTGATCTATTACAATCTTGTTTTCTCTGGTGCAGGTTATGGCCGCAGAATCCTTAAGACTGCCTATGAACATTATTCCTTTGGTTCCGGCAACCTCGGCTCTGGCATCGTATCCGTAAAAACAGGGACAAATACAATCGATGAGCCCGAAGGTTCCGTTTTTAAGAATTAATGAAACTGTTGCGGTATCATAAAAGTAAGGGAATTCTTTTTCTATTTCGGAACAATTAAAGTTTCTGGCAACCGCATATACACTTTCATATTCCATTCCCGATAACCATCTGATAGTATCGAAATCATGGCTGTTGACCTCAGCCAGCATTCCGTTTGAATTTTTAATATCCAGAGCCCAATTTCCTGGCAATCCCGGACCGTGAGTCAGGGATTTAATTATGATTGGCCTTCCAATGGTACCTTTATCTATTATCTTTTTTGCAAATATGAATCCCGGATCGAATCTTCTCATAAAGCCAATCTGCAATATTACCCCTCTGTCTTTACAGACTTTTATCATCCTGTCACAGTCACTGGCAGTGGTGGCCATTGGTTTTTCACAAAAAATGTGAATTTTATTTTCGGCGGCTTCAACAGTATAATCAGGATGGGTGAAGGTAGGAGTAGTGATAACCACTGCATCGAATTTAATCTTATCTACTGCATCTTTTAAGGTACGAAATGCCGTATTTTCTTTCAGGCCATATTTCTTTGCCAGCATTTTGGCTTTTTCGGGAACATTGTCTACAATTGCGGTTATTTCCGAATTTTTTACATAATCATTATATACATCGCCATGAACCTCTCCTGCTCTACCTGCTCCAATAAGACAAATTTTAACCTTCTTCATCTGTACCTTTCTTATGGTTTTTTCAATATATAAAACATAATGATGTAATTACATCATTATATTCTAATATATTGAGTTTTATGTCAAGAAAATAAATGATTTTAGGTAAAGATTTGTTGAAAAACCTTTAAATTTTAAACATAAATGTTTAAAAATATCTGCTTCCAGGAAAGCCGGAGGAAAATTAATTTATCTGTTTTTGTGAAAAGATATTGATTTTAAAAAGTTGTTCCGTTTTTATCCAAAAAAGTGTAAACTCTATAACAAAAACCTAGTATCTATTTGGAAAGAAATCTACAAGAAGAAGAAATAAAAGTCAAAGAATAAATTTTATAAATGTTTTTTAATCTTATACAAAAAATTTTTAAAAATAAAAAAATTTTTATAAATATATTGTCGGCTGCTGTAATAATTTTTTTATTACTTGGTATAGCAAGCTGCCGGATCACGAATAATACCGCAGATACTGCCCCCGCTGAAGATACTGTTCCTGCCCCGGATGCAACTGCTAACTCAAATACTGTCCTGGATGAAACCAAGCTTATAGTAGGCTGCGATCCTACCTATCCGGTTTTCGAATTTATGAAGGATGGAAATGTGGAGGGTTTTGACATCGATATTGCCAGGGAAATTGCCGAGAGGATGGGCAGGGAATTAGAGTTAGTTTCCATAGACTGGGAAAGTACCTATCAAATTCCCCAGGATTTAAAACTGGATATGATAATATCTGCAGTTCCCATATCTTCCGAAAAAGAAGGTATGGTTGATTTCTCCATTCCTTATTTTACTATGGAGTATATGCTGATAGTTTTAGATGAGACCGATATTAAGATTAAGGAAAGTGTGGAAGGAAAACCTATAGGAATATTGAATACCGAAAAAAATTATCTGGATGAGGATTATTTACTTAACTATAAAATAGCAGGATATGATGATGTGGTAATGATGACTGATGATCTAAAAAATAAAAATATCGATGGGATATTGATTTCTCTACCTATGGGGGTTAATCTGATAACTGGAAATACCGGAATTTATAATGTTCTGGAAACGGTAAAATCGAGTAAGGAATTTGGCATTGTCTTTAGTAAAGGGAGTCCTTTAAAAGAAGAGGTTGACTGTATTCTGGAGGAAATTAAGGAAGACGGAACTTATGATCAAATTTATAGCCAGTGGTTCGATTATGGTTCCTGAAGGTATTAATAAAAATATAACCGGTTTTGTTTTACCGGAATCCTTTAATTTTTTTATATTATAATTTCTTAGAGATTGGGAGAAATTATGTTAATAGTAGGAGAAAATATAAGCGTGGTATCGAAAGTGGTAGGGCCTGCCGTAAAGGAAAGAAATGCGGCGCCTATTGTTAAAATGGCAAAAGAACAAAAGGAAGCCGGAGCAGACTATGTAGATGTAAACATAGGCCCGGCCACCAGAAACGGGGAAGAGCTTATGCAGTGGATAGTAAAAAGCATACAGGCCGAAGTAGATGTACCTCTTGCTCTGGATACCAAAAATATAAGTGCCATCGAAGCTGGCCTACAGGTTCATAAGGGAACCGCTATGATTAATTCGGTTACCGGAGACAAGGATAAGCTTGATATCCTTATGCCTATGGCAAAAAAATATAACAGCAAAATCGTAGGGATTGCCCTGACTGAAAAAGGTGTGCCTCCCGATGTGGACAGCAGGGTAGAGATAATTATGAATATAGTTAATTCCGCACTGGAGTATGGAGTACCCATGGAAAATCTATATCTGGACCCGGTAGTACTGCCGGTTGCCGTTCTTCAAGAACAGGTATACAACTGCGTCAAGGCTTTAAAGGTATTCAAAGAACTTAAGGAACTGATGGCCCTTCCCGATGACCCCAGAACCATAGTGGGCCTGAGTAATGTTTCCCAATCTTCTCCTCCGGAGCTTAAAAGCCTTCTCAACCGGACCTATCTATTGATACTGCTGAGTCAGGGCCTGGATAGCGCTATTGTAGACCCCCTGGATAAAGAGTTAATGAATACGGTAAAAACTTATGATATCCTCACCAATAAAATATTATATGCACACTCATATCTCGATTGATATTTACCGAAGGCTGAAAATTATCAGGCCGGTACTTACAGACCGGTAAAAATTTTTATCCGGCTTTTATCCGATTTTAATATTTGTTTGTTTACTGAGTGGTAAGGCAGTTTGTTGTAAAATTCTAATAGATATACAAGAGATATACAATAAATTTATTAGAATTCTATAATTTCTGGATTGAATTAAAGAAAGATTGTGATAGAATGAAAAATGGGGTGAGTGAATGTAGGCGTCCAATATTTTGAACACTTGCCCCCGTTTTTTATCTTCAATTTCTTACTAACCCATTTCTTACTGCCCCATTTACTGTGTACCCCGATTATGGGTATGAGTGATCCATCTTTCAATATTTTAGAAATATTGATTTTATGGCATTAAACCGGATATTTATCCTGTTCCGGCCTGAACAAACGAAAAATATAAAATTATTAGACAATTTATAAAAAATACTATACAATATTAACGCAATATTATAGAATAATAGCTCTTTAAAATTTTATATTAGGAAATTATAAGTTAGAAGCTTTGAAGTCTTCCTTTATATTGGACGCTAGGGGAAGATGAAGCGAGTAGCGTAACCGGCTAACAATAGTCGGTTTTTTTTTATGTTTTTTATATAGAGAAGGAAAGTTTAAAGTAATATTTTTAAGTAGAGGAGTGCCAAGGATGAACTATTTAGGTAAAGATACTTTAAAGACCATTAAAAAGAATACTGTTAAAAATAGAATAGCTGAGGAACTAGATTTACGGAACCGATTATCCTATCCGTTTATAGATAGAAGAAGTTCAGATAGAAGAAGTTCAGATAGAAGAAAAGCTAATTTGAAGAAAATAACAATTCTAATCCCTTGCTATAATGAAGAAAAAGGTATTGGTAAAGTTATTGACGGTGTGCCTGATAAAAAATTAGCCGACCTAGGCTATCGAACTGAAATTATTGTAATAAATAACAACTCAACTGACAATACAATTAAAATTGCTTATGAGAAAGGTTATAAAGTAGTTTCAGAAAAAAAGCAAGGCAAAGGTAATGCCATAAGAACTGGTTTTAGGAATGTTAGCAGCGATACTGATTATATTGTTATGTTAGACGGAGATAATACTTATAAGTCAAAAGAAATTCCCAGATTTATTGAACCTCTTGAGAATGATTTTTGTGATATAGTTATTGGTTCCAGACTTGAAGGAAAACTTAATGGAAATTCATTAAGCTTTTCCCACAGACTGGCCAATTGGTTTTTTACTTTCTTGACCAGGAGATTATATTTAGTAAATACAACAGATATTTGCACGGGATATTTTGCCTGGAAAAAGGAAGTTATTGATGAACTTACTCCACATATAAAATCAGATGGTTTTGGCATTGAAGCTGAAATGATAACCAAAATGGCCAAGCTTGGCTTTAAAATTTTTTCAGTCCCTATTACCTACGATAAAAGAGAAGGTAATTCAAAACTTTCCCCTTATCTTGATGGTTTAAAAATTATCTGGATGCTATTTAAAAATTTGACATGGAGACCTGAAGAGAAGGCAAACAAAACTTTCCCCTTATCTTGATGGTTTAAAAATTATCTGGATGCTATTTAAAAA